>NZ_BCTL01000006.1 GCF_001571265.1 Cedecea neteri NBRC 105707 = ATCC 33855
GTTTTCTCTCCGACTATCGATTCCCCGCCCACACCACCATCACCTTGTCATCGCCGCTGACCCGGCTAAAGGCATAGCCCTGTTTGACGCTTAACGTCGTTTGTTTCCCGGCGCCGATAGCCTGATGGCGGGCGCGGAACTGGCTCAGCTTCTGCCAGTGAGCAAGTGTTGCAGCCTGTTTGCCGGTGGCATCCTGCCAGTTCATGTCCGAGCGGGTGCCCTGCAGCGGGTCAGAACCCGTGGGGCCAAACGGCCTTTGGGTTTCATCGCCGTAGAAAATCTGCACCGCGCCTGGCGTGAGCAACAGCAGCTCCGCCGCTTTTTGTCCGCCTTCCCGGAACAGGCGGGTGTCGTGGGAGGACAGATAGCTCAGCACGTTGAATTGCTGGAGTTTGTCCGACATTTGTTGCCAGGTCGGGTCAATCGTTGCCAGGCAATCCACCGCTTTGGCCGCCTGTTCCTGGTAGTCGAAGTTGATCATCGCGTCGAAGCCGCTGGCGTAGTAATCGCTTTTCATCACGCCGTGGCCCCAGGCCTCACCCGTCATCCAGAACGGTGCGTCATCGATTTTTTTGTCCGGGTTGGCCTGCTTCCATTCGGCTAATGCCGCGCTGGACTGCGTTTTTAATTGCTGCCAGGCCGCTTTTTCAACGTGTTTTGCGGTATCTACCCTGAATCCATCAATGCCATAGTCACGTACCCATTGGCTAAGCCAGTGGGTCAGGTAATCGCGAACCGTATAGCCTGCTATCGCTTTCGCGGCCGTATCCGGCTTGTGGCGGTAAAATATCGGGAGTTCTGCCGGAGCGGTCGCTTCGGTTTTCAAATCGGGCAAGAAGGCGAGCGACATAGTTAAGTCGTCGAAGCCTGGATTGTCGTAATCGCCAATGTCCGTTCTGATCCAGGCCTTGCCCCACCACTTATCCCACGCGGCTTTGTCGCTAAAGTTGATGTAGTCGTTAAAGCTGTGCCAGCTTTGGCCCGCCGCGGGCTGCCAGTCAGTCCAGCGCTCGCCGAGCGTTTTCCTGAGATCATCCCCTTTGAGATACAGCGCGCCAAACTGATATTCCTGCATGTCGGCGAGCGTCGCATAACCGGTATGGTTCATGACAACGTCAAAGAGAATGCGGATCCCGCGTCTGTGGGCTTCATCCACCAGTTGGCGGAGATCGGCTTCGTTACCCATATTGGCGTCCAGGCGCGTCCAGTCCTGGGTGTAATAACCGTGGTAAGCGTAGTGCGGGAAGTCGCCTTTGGTGCCGCCGCCCACCCAGCCGTGAATTTGCTCCAGCGGGGAGCTTATCCAGAGTGCGTTAACGCCAAGCTGCTGCAGGTAATCCAGCCTGTTAGTCAGCCCGGCGAGATCGCCGCCGTGGAAGGTGCCAATTTCTTGCATACCGTCTTTGTGGCGGCCATAGCTGTGGTCGTTCGCCGGGTTGCCGTTTTCAAAACGGTCGGTGAGAACGAAGTAGACCGTCGCATTCTGCCAGCTAAACGGAGCCGGTTTTTCTACGGTGGCGGATTCCAGCAGCAGTAAACCGTCGCTTCCGGCGGCGGGCATCAGCGTGATGTGGCCTTGCTCAACCTTCGCCGTATTCCCGCTGTAAAAATCCCGCACCAGTGAACCTTCCGGGAAGGTACTGCTGACGTCGACGGTGAGCGGCTTTCCATCCCATTTCGGGCACTGCGCCACCGCCTGTTGAGGCTGGCTGCTGGCCTCGGGATTAATGCTGAGCATCAGCGTGGGGGTACCGCTGCGGGTATCTATTTGCGCCTGGTACTCTCCGGCGCGGAAAACCCGCCACGTCGGGGCATCCCCGGCGCAAGGCGTCAGGGACAGAACCTGATTAAGTTTGATGGCTTCTGAGGGCTGCCAGCATTGATTATTCAGCGTCAGCCTGAGGGGCAGCGCGCCTTTGTTGAGAGGGGTCGAGCTGGCAAACAGGCCCGGACTGGTAGCCTGAAAAGCAGAAAGCCCAGGCGCGTTCCAGCTCGCGTATGCAAGGCAGGGCGTGAACAACAGGCAGAGAGAAAGTCGTTTCATACGCAACATCCTGTGAGGATTTATTGCGCAGTTTGCCATTCCCCTGGGAACATTCGCTCATCCTGCGCTTGCGTTATGCGGGGTGGAGCCGCAAGGGTGAGTGACGGCGTTAACGTTTTTATTTATTCGTCAGCCAGTGGCCGAAGTGCGCGGTCAGCGTATTGCGGGTGGCCAGCAGCTCATCGATAGTTTTGGTGAGCCTGGCGTTCAGGGTTTCACACTGCTCAAAACTGTAGTGATTATCGGCGCGCAGATTTTCGAGTTTTTCCTGCAGGAGCGCCACTTCCGCTTCCGCTTTGTAGCGTGCTTCCTGCTGGGTTTTTATCAGTTCGTCGGCGGCTTCCAGGCGCTGATGTAGCTCGACTTTTTCGCGTTGGTGAGTCTCCGCCTGCCCGGAACCGGACTCTTTTTGGCGGTTCAGCAGGCTTTTAAGCTCGTCAATTTCCCGTTGCATCACGCTGCGTACCAGGGCTGATTCTTTGAGGTGCATTTCCTGGCTGATATTCAGTGCTTTCTGGAGCTCTGCGACCTGTTTTTCATATCTTTGCAGACGGGCGCTGGTTTCTACGCTGTCACCCTGCGCCGAGCGCTGCTGGGCTTCACGCAGCTGGGCAAGCAGGCTGGCGGAGAGGGATTCAGCGTCTTTCAGGCGACGGAGGGTTTCCGGCGAGTCCTGGTAAACCGTTTTGGTTTGCGGTGGTTTTTCACTAATGCGAACAAGATTAACGTTGACTAATGCCGCGCTAACCTCGGCCTGAATTTGCTCTTTGTTATGCGATTTCATGCGGTTGCATGCGCTGGCCAGGAAGCTGGCGGCTTCGTTGGCGTTCGCCGTCGCAAAGGCTTTTTTTATCAGGTTCTGCACCAGGCTCATGTTGCCAGTTTTCCTGTATCAAATGTTATTTGAGCGCCTTAACCCCGGTCGTTCCGCCGCCAGGCTATTGCCGCCGCCACCTTAAAAATATAACCAATAATCTCACTCTCTAAACGCGGGAATCATCCTCCGCAGTGCATTTTTTTGCCATGCTGCGAAATGTGATTAACCCCCGAATTTTACAATACTTTTTATCACCATAAGAAGTTCATAGGTGACATTGTTTCGGAATAGTACTATTTCTAAACGTGCTCTGAGCGGTTAATTTTGATATAATTCGCCTCTATTTTTCTAAAACCTTTTAAAAAATAAGGCACTGGAAACGATCGATCCGACCAGGAGAGCTAATGATATCACCCCCATTCCGACGATTCGGGGCCGCGATACTCATGTTGCTGACCGTGGGCTTTTCAAGTCACGCGTTCGCCAGTAAACATGAGCCTAAATCGCACAGCAAGGCCCATATAACGAAAGTAAGCAGCAAGAAAGCGGTAAGCAGTAAACTGGCAAGTAGTAAAAAAGAGTATTCTCGCAATAGTGAAAATGGTTCGCTTCCTGATTTGCGAAAATACCCTTCCGGGACACCAAGGAAAAAAGCGTTTCTCCGGACGGTCATGCCATATATTACCCGCCAAAATGCAGCGATAACTGCCGATCGTAACTGGTTGATTTCCAAGCAGTACGAGAAGCGTTGGTCGCCGAGTGAGCGCACACGCCTGAAAGAAATCACCCAGCGGTATAAGGTGGCATGGCGCGGCAACACCAATCGCGTACCGTGGAATAGCCTGCTGGAAAAAGTCGATATCATTCCTACCAATATGGTGGCGACAATGGCGGCGGCGGAAAGCGGCTGGGGCACGTCAAAACTTGCCCGTAGCAATAACAATCTGTTTGGCATGAAGTGCACCAAACGCCACTGCAACAGCGAGCCGGGCAAGGTGAAAGGCTACCTGCATTACGGTTCGGTGAATGAAGGCGTGAATGCTTACGTGGCTAATCTGAATACCCATCCGGCCTATTCTTCGTTCCGTAAAGAGCGCGCTAAGCTGCGCAAAGCGGATCAGGAAGTGACGGCTAATAATATGATTCACAAGCTGAAAGGGTATTCGGCGAAAGGCTCAAGCTATAATAATTTCCTGTTTGCGATGTATCAGAGCAACCAGCGTTTCATGCTGCCGAATTAATTTTTATAGTCGGAATGAAATTAAACAACGCCCTCTTCGGAGGGCGTTGTTATTTATGGTTTTAAACCAAAATTTCGCTAAAGCGCTCGCGGTGCTCTTTTGGCGTGGCGTCATACTCTTTTTTAAATACCGAGTAGAAATACTGCAAAGACGGGTAGCCGCACATCTGCGATATTTCGTTGATAGATAAAGAAGTTGAAATAAGCAGGCTTCTTGCCTTTTCTAGTTTCTCCGCATGAATCACCGCGTGAATCGTCTCGCCGACTTCTTCTTTAAAACGTTTCTCCAGGTTTGAGCGCGAGATCCCCACCGCATCCAGCACCTGTTCGACTTTTATGCCTTTGCAGGCGTGATTGCGAATGTAATGCATGGCCTGAATAACCGCCGGATCGTGCAGCGAGCGATAATCCGTAGAGCTGCGCTCCACAACCCTCACCGGCGGCACCAGCACGCGCTGCAGCGGCAGGATTTCGCTATCCAGCAGGCGATGCAGCAGTTTGGCGGCCTGATAGCCCATCTGGCGCGTACCCTGCGCCACCGAAGAAAGCGCCACCCGCGATAAATAGCGGGTTAGCTCCTCGTTATCGATGCCGATCACGCACAGCTTTTCCGGGACGGGGATATGCAGATGCTCGCAGACCTGCAGCAGGTGGCGGGCGCGTGCGTCGGTGACCGCAATAATACCGGTTTGTGGCGGCAGCGTTTGCACCCAGTCGGCGAGGCGATTCTGGGCGTGCTGCCAGTTTTCTGGTGCCGTTTCGATGCCCTGATAAACCACACCCCGGTATTTCTCCTTCGCAACCAGCTGACGAAAAGCGTGCTCGCGCTCTGCGGCCCAGCGTTTGCCGCTCGAGCCGGGAAGCCCATAGAAAGCAAAGCGCTGGACGCCTTTTTCTTTCAGGTGCAGGAAGGCACTTTCTACCAGCGCGTGGTTGTCGGTGGCGATGTAGTGGACCGGCGGATAATGGTCCGGCGCGTGGTAGGAGCCGCCAACGCCGACAATTGGGACTTCAGCGCCTTCCAGAAGGCGTTCAATCTCTCGATCGTCAAAATCGGCAATCACGCCGTCGCCCAGCCATTCTTTGATGTTATCGATGCGGGCGCGAAAGTCTTCTTCGATAAAAATGTCCCACTCCGATTGAGACGCCTGCAAATATTCCCCCACACCTTCGACCACCTGGCGGTCATAGACTTTATTGGCGTTGAATAACAGCGTGATGCGATGACGTTTCTCAAACATGCCGATAGTTTCCCGTAGCTAGCCAGATGCCTGAATACCACAGCCGCGAGCGAGCCGGGGAACGCCACCCCGGCATTGTGATCGTTTGCACGTTTTGCCTGCCAGGCCCATTACGCCCTGCGTTTGGTCGCGGAATCCATCCACACTGCGAGCAGCAAAATGGCCCCTTTCACGATGTACTGCCAGAAGGTGGGCACGTCCATCATGCTCATGCCGTTGTCCAAAGAGGCCATAATAAACGCCCCCATGACCGCTCCGGCGACGCTGCCGATGCCGCCCGCCAGGCTGGTTCCACCGATGACGCAGGCGGCAATGGCATCCAGTTCGGCGATGTTACCGGCGGAAGGTGAACCCGCACCGAGGCGTGAGCTTAGGATCAGCCCGGCAATCGCTACCATCAGGCCGTTAATCGCAAATACGGCCAGCTTGGTGCGCTCAACGTTGATTCCCGACAGCCGCGCCGCGTCAATATTGCCGCCGATGGCGTAAATACGGCGACCAAACGCGGTGCGGGTGGCCATAAACATCCCGGCGAGCAGCAGCAGAGCAAGGAGCAGCACCGGCGTCGGGACGCCGCGATAATCGTTCAGCAGCCAGATTGCGCCGAGCACGACCACGGCAGTGATCGCCTGGCGGCCAACAACGCCTCCCGATGCTGGCGCAGTAAGGCCGAGCGCCTGCCGGCGCATACGAAGCCGCCACTGCCAGGCAATAAAGGCCATCAGCCCCAGCACGCCCGCGGTGAAGCCGATGCCGCCTGACAGATAGCTTTGGCCGATTTGCGACATGGCTGCACTGGTAGGTGACACCGTGGTGCCATTGGTAATACCGATAAGAATGCCGCGAAACGCCAGCATACCCGCGAGCGTGACGATAAATGAGGGCACTTTACGATAGGCAACCCACCATCCGTTCCAGGCTCCGAGGACCAGGCCCAGGGCCAGCGTGACGACAATCGTGAGCGGCAATGGCCAGCCGAGCCAGACGTCAAAAATGGCTGCCACCCCGCCGAGCAGCCCCATCATTGAACCCACAGAGAGGTCGATTTCGGCCGAGATAATGACAAACACCATGCCGACGGCCAGGATGCCGGTAATCGCCGTTTGCCGCAGCAGGTTGGACACGTTGCGGGCGCTCAAATAAGCCCCTTCCGTCTGCCAGGTAAAGAACAGCATAATGACGGCAATTGCGGCAATCATGACAAAAACCTGCAGATTCAGCGATTTTAATGCCCCAACGGAGGCGCGGCCTGGTGCCGTCATTTTCATTTCAGACAAATTGCTTTTCGACATGGGGGTCACTCCTCAGGGCGGCTTCCATGACCTTTTCCTGGGTCAGATCATGGTTAATCAAATCGGCTTTAATGCGGCCTTCATGCATCACCAGCACGCGATCGCTCAGGCCGAGCACTTCCGGTAGTTCAGAGGAGATGACAATGACGGCGATCCCCTGCTGTACCAGTTGATTGATAAGTTTGTAGATCTCGTACTTCGCACCGATGTCGATGCCTCGCGTGGGTTCATCGAGTATCAGGATGCGCGGATTGAGCAACAGGCAGCGGGCAAGAATCGCTTTCTGCTGGTTCCCACCGCTGAGGCGGCCAATGGCCAGGTCAGGCGATGAGGTTTTAACCTTCAGGCGCTTGAGCGACTGCAGCATACAGTTTTGCTCCTGAGCTTCATCCAGGCTGCTCAATGCCCCAGAGAACTGGCTTAATGCGGCAAGCGTGATGTTTTGCCCCACGGCCATGACCGGTACGATGCCGTCTTTCTTACGGTCTTCCGGCACCATGGCGATACCGTGAGCGATGGCCTGCTGGCAGTTATTGATATGCACTTGCTGACCGTCGATATAGACGCTGCCTTCCCAGCGCCCCTGCCACACACCAAACAGGCACTGCACCGCCTCGGTTCTTCCGGCGCCGACCAGCCCGGCAATACCCAGAATTTCCCCCTTTCGCAGAGAAAAAGAGGCATCGTTTACCCGCTTGATGTGCCGGTTGACCGGGTGCCAGGCGGTCAAATGTTCGACGCGCAGGATCTCGTCGCCGGTTTGGTGCGGCTCGTTAGGGTAAAGCGCCGTCAGTTCCCGCCCCACCATCATCGTAATGATGTCGTCCTCGCTCATCAGCTTCGCTTCACGGGTGCCGATGGGCTGCCCGTCGCGAATTACGCAGATGGTGTCGGAAATGGCTTTCACTTCATTGAGCTTGTGGGAGATATAAATACAGGCGATGCCGTGGGCCTGCAGGTCGCGAATAATCCCGAGCAGCACGGCGGTTTCCTGCTCGGTGAGCGACGCGGTGGGTTCGTCCAGAATCAGTAGCCTGACCTGCTTGTTCAGCGCCTTAGCGATCTCCACCAGCTGTTGCTGACCAAGACCTAAATCCCCCACGCGCGTATCCGGAGAAAGAGACAGATTGACTTGGGCAAGCAGCTTCTGGCAGCGAAGCGTCATGGTGTCGAAGTCGAGCAGGCCATGACGCGTAATCTCAACGCCGAGGAAAATGTTTTCCAGTACCGTAAGATGCTTCACCAGCGCCAGTTCCTGATGAATGATGGCAATACCTTTACGTTCGGTGTCGCGAATATGGCTTGCCTGAAGCGGTTCGCCAGCAAACCAGATTTCACCTTCATAGCTGCCGTGGGGATAAATACCGCACAGCACTTTCATCAGCGTGGATTTACCCGAGCCGTTTTCACCACACAGCGACATCACTTCTCCAGCTTCAAGTGCCAGGCTCACGTTATCCACGGCTTTCACCGGCCCAAAGGATTTGGTGATGTTTTTCATTTCCAACAAATGAGGCATAAGGCTCCTCCTGGTGAAAGAGAAGGCCCGCGTATGCGCAGGCCTGGCAGCTAGAGATCGCTCTTTTTGTGGAAACCGTCGGCAATAACGGTACTGTCGATATTGGTTTTCTCCACCTCAATAGGCGTGAGGAGACGGGATGGGACATCTTTGAGGCCATTATTTAACGTGGCGTCAGCGGCCGGCTGTTTACCTTCACCCAGCTCGACGGCAATTTCAGCGGCGGTGTCCGCCAGTTTGGTAATCGGTTTATAGACGGTCATCGTTTGGGTGCCGGCAATAATGCGCTTAATGCCCGCCAGGTCAGCATCCTGGCCCGAAATAGCGACTTTTCCCGCCAGTCCTTGCGCGCTGAGCGCCTGAATTGCGCCACCCGCCGTGGCATCGTTGGACGCGACGACCGCATCAATCTTGTTATTGTTCGCCGTCAGGGCGTTTTCCATAATTTTGAGCGCGTTTTCCGGCAGCCAGCCGTCAACCCACTGATCGCCGACAACTTTAATTTTCCCTTCGTCGATATAAGGCTTTAATACTTTCATCTGTCCGGCGCGGAATAATTTCGCATTATTATCCACCGGCGAGCCACCCATTAAGAAATAGTTCCCTTGCGGCACTTTGCTTACGATGCTTTTTGCTTGTAATTCACCGACTTTTTCATTGTCGAAAGAAATATAAAAATCAATGTCAGCATTATTAATCATGCGATCGTAGGCGAGTACTTTAATGCCTTCGCGTTTAGCTTCTGCAACTACGTTGCTTAATACCTGACCGTTGTAAGGGATAATAACTAATACATCAACGCCTCGGTTTATCATATTTTCAATTTGCGACATCTGCGTTTCTTCGTTGCCATTGGCGGACTGGACAAAAACTTTTGCCCCTAAGGATTCCGCCTTTTTCACAAAAATATCGCGATCTTTTTGCCAACGCTCGAGGCGCAGGTCGTCTATCGCCATACCGATTTTCACTTCTTTGGCGATACCGCTTACGCTGGTAAGAATGAGTGAGGCGCATAGCGTGAGTAAGAGGTTCTTTATCTTCATATTATTTTACCTGTAGGGGAAATGGCTTATAGGAGTAAAGAATGATTCATATCAGCAGACCCTGTGGATTGTTATCTCTATGGGCGTAACCATCAATTACTGATTTTTATCTTCGCGTTATGTTTTTTTGTTTAATCGTAAAATTATGATGGCGATCTGATTTCATATTGAACGACTACTCTGTTGCACTAATTTATGGAGGCGGTTACGCGATGTTGTTTTATTATTTTATTCGTTTTTTGCGAGGTGACGCACATTTGAGTATTCTCTCAACCCTAGTGTGAAATAACGTAATTGAGCAACCGTCAGGGAAAATTCAGGATGAGTTGACCAGCTATCCTGCCGCAGTTTTCTGATGACGGAGTTAACTATGCAAGCTTATTTCGACCAACTCGATCGCGTGCGTTTTGAAGGCCCTAAAACCACCAACCCACTGGCGTTTCGCCACTACAATCCGGATGCATTAATTCTTGGGAAACGTATGGATGAGCACCTGCGTTTCGCGGCCTGTTACTGGCACACATTCTGCTGGACGGGGGCGGACATGTTCGGCGTAGGTGCATTTGAACGCCCGTGGCAGCAGGCCGGAGATGAAATGGCGCTTGCGAAGCGCAAGGCTGATGTAGCGTTTGAGTTTTTCCAGAAATTGGGCGTGCCATATTACTGCTTTCATGATGTTGACGTGTCGCCGGAAGGTACGTCGCTGAAGGAATACCTGAACAATTTTGCTCAGATGACGGAAGTCCTGGCGCAAAAGCAGCAGGAAAGCGGCGTGAAGCTGCTGTGGGGGACGGCTAACTGCTTTACCCACCCTCGCTACGGTGCCGGAGCAGCAACGAATCCCGATCCCGAAGTGTTCACCTGGGCGGCGACGCAAGTTGTGACGGCAATGAACGCCACGCATCAATTAGGCGGGGAAAACTATGTGCTATGGGGCGGGCGTGAAGGCTATGAAACACTGCTGAATACCGACCTGCGGCAGGAGCGCGAGCAAATCGGCCGTTTCATGCAAATGGTCGTTGAGCACAAGCATAAAATTGGCTTCCGCGGCACGTTGCTTATCGAACCGAAGCCGCAGGAACCGACCAAACATCAGTACGATTACGATGTGGCAACGGTCTACGGCTTCCTGAAGCAGTTTGGTCTCGAAAAAGAGATAAAGGTCAATATTGAGGCTAACCACGCGACGCTGGCCGGCCACTCATTCCACCACGAAATCGCCAGCGCGATTGCATTGGGGATTTTGGGCTCGGTGGACGCTAACCGGGGCGATCCACAACTGGGTTGGGATACCGATCAGTTCCCGAACAGCGTCGAGGAAAATGCGCTGGTGATGTATGAGATCCTGAAAGCCGGAGGGTTTACCACTGGTGGCCTGAACTTCGACGCGAAAGTGCGCCGTCAGAGCACCGATAAATATGACCTGTTCTATGGTCATATCGGTGCCATGGATACGATGGCGCTGGCGCTGAAAGTGGCTGCCCGCATGGTTGAAGACGGAGAGCTCGATAAACGTGTCGCCAAACGTTACGCCGGGTGGAATAGTGAGCTGGGCCAGCAAATTCTTAAGGGGCAGATATCGCTCGCACAGCTTGCGCAGTACGCTGAGCAGCACAAGCTGGCCCCGCAGCATCAAAGCGGGCATCAGGAGCTGCTGGAAAACCTGATTAATCATTATTTGTTCGATAACTAAACTTGCCTGCGCCGCTGAAAAGCGGCGCGATATTAAGGAGCTACCATGTATATCGGCATCGATCTTGGCACTTCGGGCGTGAAAGTGATCCTGCTTAGCGAAGCAGGCGAGGTGGTGGCTACACGCAGTGAGTCCCTGGCCGTCTCCCGACCTCATTCTCTTTGGTCCGAGCAGGATCCCGAACACTGGTGGCAGGCAACCGATCGCGCGATGCGCGCGCTGGGCATGGAACACTCGCTTAGCGGCGTAAAGGCGCTTGGGCTTGCCGGCCAGATGCATGGTGCAACCTTGCTGGACAGCAAACAGCGCGTGCTTCGCCCGGCCATTCTTTGGAACGATGGCCGCAGCGGGGAGGAATGTGCGCTGCTGGAGAGCAACGTGGAAGAGGCAAGAGCGATAACCGGCAACCTGATGATGCCCGGCTTTACCGCGCCTAAGCTTTTGTGGGTCGAGCGTCATGAGCCGGAGATTTTTGCACAAATCAATAAAGTACTGCTGCCGAAGGACTATCTGCGCCTGAGAATGACCGGCGAATTCGCCAGCGATATGTCCGATGCGGCAGGCACGATGTGGCTGGATGTGGCGAAGCGTGACTGGAGCGAAACGATGCTCGACGCCTGTCGTCTTTCCCGGCGGCACATGCCTGAATTGTTTGAGGGCAGTGAAATAACCGGCGTGCTGAAGCGTGATGTCGCCGAAAGTTGGAATATGCCTGCGGTGCCCGTTGTGGCGGGCGGGGGCGACAACGCCGCTGGTGCTATTGGTGTCGGCATGGTCGATGCCGGGCAGGCAATGCTTTCGCTTGGTACCTCCGGGGTTTATTTTGCCGTCAGCGACGGCTTCCGCAGTAAGCCGGAAAGTGCGGTACACAGTTTTTGCCATGCGTTACCCAACCGCTGGCACCTGATGTCGGTCATGCTCAGCGCGGCTTCCTGCCTTGACTGGGCGGCAAAACTCACCGGTCTGGGGAGCGTTCCGGCCCTGCTGGCGGCGGCGGAACAGGCAAATCAGGACGCCGGCGTGGTTTGGTTCCTGCCTTATATTTCCGGGGAGCGTACTCCGCACAATAACCCGCAGGCTAAAGGCACCTTTTTTGGCCTGACCCATCAGCACGGCCCAGCAGAACTTGCCCGCGCGGTGCTGGAAGGTGTGGGCTATGCGCTGGCGGACGGCATGGATGTTGTACATGAATGCGGCATTACGCCGGGCAGTATCACGCTCATTGGCGGCGGCGCGCGCAGCCCGTACTGGCGGCAAATGTTGGCGGATATCAGCGGACAGGTGCTGGATTACCGGACAGGCGGTGACGTTGGGCCTGCGCTTGGGGCGGCTCGCCTGGCGCAAATCGCGCTCTCACCGGGTCAGCCTTTGCAGGCTCTGCTGCCCCAGCCGCCTTTGGAGCAAAGGCATCAGCCTGATTTGGCTCGCCACCAGCGCTATGCTGGGCGGCGCCAGGTGTTTAACCAGATTTATCAGCAACTGCTGCCGCTGATGTCCTGATAGCCGTGGAAGGATCAGGGTGAGAGGCATCGTCTCAAACCAACATAACTTTGTCCGTTTTTGGTATCAGCGCTTGCGGAATCCCCTGTCAGAATGGTTTTAAGCAAACCAATGAGGAGTCCGAATATGTCACGTACTGCGCTGATCAACATCGATACCCAACGGTCCTTCTTCCACCGGAATTACTGGCAAGAGGACGATGTCCCTGCGTTTCAGCGGGCGATGCTGGCACTTATTGCTGGCTGCCAGCAGAAAGGGGTGCCGGTGGTGGATATCTTCCACGTGGATGAAGACGATGTTTTTTCTCTGGCGTCCGGGTTTGTCACGCCGATGCCGTTTTTACAGCACCAGGCGGCGGTCAGCTTCCAGAAACACGTCCACAATGCGTTTACCGATACCGGGCTGGATCATTGGCTCCGTACCCGAGACATCAACCACCTGATTATCTGCGGGATCCGCACCGAGCAATGCTGTGAAACCACCACACGCGTTGCCTCTGACCTGGGCTATCGGGTTTCTTTCGTGAGCGAGGCCATGCTCACCTTCCCGATGACCTGGAAAGGCGTTACGCTGGACGCCGCCACCCTGCGCCACCGTACTGAAACCGTGCTGGCCGGGCGGTTCGCCGAAATACAAACCGTAGCCGAGTGTCTGGAGTCGCTGGAATGAGTATTGGGGTCTGGTTTGTGGTGCTGCCGGGGATTTTATCCCTCGATCTGAGCGGCCCGGCGGAAACGCTGGGGCTGGCGAGGAACGCGTTTGATCTGCACTACATAGGGCCGGACCCTGAGGTTGAAACCTCTATCGGCCTGACTTTCAGCGGCATTCAGCCGTTACCTGAAAACCTTCCCGCCGGGAGCCTGCTGGTGCTGCCCGGCGTATGTGATTCAAACCGGTTTTTTGCCACACCGCAGGCGGAAGAAGTCCGGCGTTGGTTAACCCGCTTGCAGCCGCAAATTCACAGCCAGCAGCTTAACCTGATGTGCGTGTGTTCCGGGGCGCTGCTGGCAGCTCGTGCGGGGTTGATGCACGGCATTCAGTGCACAACGCATCATGACGTCCTTGAGCGATTGAAATCGGCGGCCCCCGGCGCGCAGGTCAAAGACAACCGGATTTTTGTTGAAGACCGGGGGATTTGGACCAGCGCCGGGATCACCTCCGGGATCGATCTTTCCCTGCATTTGATTAACCGCTACTGCGGCCCGAGGGTGGCGCTGGAGGTAGCCAGAGAGATGGTGGTCTGGTTCCGCCGCTCGGGCGATGACCCGCAGCTTTCACCCTGGCTTCGCTACCGGAACCATATTCATCCTGCAGTGCACCGTGCGCAGGATCTGCTTGCCGCCTCGCCTGAAGCGCCCTGGCCGGTACCGGAAATTGCCGACCGGGTTCACGTCAGCCCCCGGCACTTATCCCGCCTTTTTCAGCAGCATCTGGGCATATCCGTGCGCGACTATCTGGAACAGTTGCGGCTTGCGGTGGCGGAACAGCGTCTGCAGCAAGGGCAACGCATGGAGCAAGCGGCCAGCGCCGCTGGGTTTTCCTCCCCGCGCCAGCTCCATCGGGCGCGGAGCAGAGTACGTGGCGCTTAGCTAACCAGTTTTTTGCGGTCTAGCTTTCCAACGCCAACGGCCAGTAGCAGGCTTCCAGCCAGCGTTGCGCCGAAGATCCACAGAATATCCAGCACCGGCCAGTGGGTCAGCTCAATATTATGGGTGCGCAGGTAATGGATAATCAGCGCATGAAAACCATAAATACCCAGCGAGTAGCGTGAGATAAACGTCAGGCCGGGCAGCGGACGCTGGTTCAGGCAGTTCTTCGCGACGACCAGCAGGCTGATGGCGGCGATAAATACCAGCGGGCCACAATAGACGTAGAAGGTTTCGGCGAAGTTCTGGTTAATCTCCAATTGCCGATGAGTGCCTAGCGCAATGGAAATAACGCAAATCACAAACAGGCCGCCCGCCAGGCCACTGACGCCTTTTCTTTGGGTATCGAACATGCCAATCGCCCGGCCTAACAGCCCGTAAAGCACGTAATAGAAGGTATCGCCGTTAATATAGAGGTTAACGGGCAGCCAGCGCATATTGCCCAACGTTTGCGGTACCGTGTTGGGGTTGGCCACCACGCCGAGCAGCACCATCAGCCCAAGGATTGTTACGGCGCTGACCTTCTTCACCTGTATCAGCGGCGAAAGCAGGTAAATCACCATAATCGCGAAGAAGAACCACAGGTGATAGAACACCGGTTTTACCAGGATGTAGCGCAGTGCAAGGCCGACGCTTATCGGGGTAAACAGCCAGATATAGAGCAGCGCAATGGCGCTATAAAACAGCAGGCAGCTGGCTATGCGAAGAAAGTGGCGCTGCTGTGCGCTGCGTTCGCCAAAAAACAGGTACCCGGAAATCATGAAAAACAGCGGCACGCTGACGCGAGAAGCCGAGTTCAAAACGTTTGAAAAATCCCAGCTAAACGCAGTGACGGTGTGTGGGTTGGTAATGTACCAGGTCGTGGTGTGGATCATGACCACCATCAGGCAGGCGATGCCCCGAAGGTTATCTATCCAGTTTATTTTTTGCTGCATTCGTTCCTCTGAACCCGCTTGCTTACCCGTGTCCGGAAATGTCTGAGTTTGCCCGGCGCATCTTGCTATCCGCGTGGCGGCTTCGCAAAATGCCTGCTGCACGAGGAGTAGATATAAGAAACCGAGTTTAACGTAATGGTAGTGAATGATGATGGCAGAAAGAAAAAATAGACTCCTCTTAACCGCTTTTTTCGCGCTGATGCTTAGCGCCTGCAGTTCTCCACCGCAGGAAGGCCAGGCCGCGCAGAAGCTGCGTCCCGTTGTTCACACCGAAGCGATGGAACTTGCCTGTAAAAATCAGGCCGCGTACCGCTACAACACCCAGCCACAGCGCATTAATCTGTCAGACTTTAAGCAGTATCAGGCCAGCTACGAACTGATGGGCAGCACCGCCCGTAGAGAAGGCTTTACCTGCTCATTTGACGAAAGTGGTCAATTTTCACACCTTTCCAGCCGCGAAAACCTCAATCAACGGGCAACAACCTGACGCCTTTCTCCCTCACGGCCGTTCCGTTGCCGTGTTGATACAACTCGACCGCGTTTGCGTATATACTGGCCGCTTCTCTTAAATCCACCGAACGCGTGCGAATTCAACATGCAAAAGTTTGATACCAAGACCTTTCAAGGCCTGATCCTGACTTTACAGGACTACTGGGCTCGCCAGGGCTGCACCATTGTTCAACCTTTGGACATGGAAGTAGGCGCAGGCACCTCTCACCCGATGACCAGCCTGCGTGCCTTAGGCCCGGAGCCGATGGCCACTGCTTACGTGCAGCCGTCCCGCCGTCCTACCGACGGCCGCTATGGCGAAAACCCGAACCGTTTACAGCACTACTATCAGTTCCAGGTGGTGATTAAGCCTTCCCCGGACAACATTCAGGAGCTGTACCTCGGGTCGCTGAAAGAGCTGGGTATGGATCCAACGATTCATGACATTCGCTTCGTGGAAGATAACTGGGAAAACCCAACGCTTGGCGCATGGGGCCTGGGCTGGGAAGTGTGGCTTAACGGCATGGAAGTGACGCAGTTCACCTACTTCCAGCAGGTTGGCGGCCTGGAGTGTAAGCCGGTGACCGGCGAAATCACCTACGGTTTAGAGCGTCTTGCCATGTACATTCAGGGCGTAGACAGCGTTTACGACCTCGTGTGGAGCGACGGCCCGCTGGGTAAAACCACCTACGGCGACGTGTTCCACCAGAACGAAGTGGAGCAGTCCACCTATAACTTCGAATATGCCGACGTGGACTTCCTGTTCACCTGCTTCGAGCAGTACGAGAAAGAAGCGCAGCAGCTGCTGGCGCTGGAAACTCCGCTGCCGCTGCCGGCCTATGAACGTATTCTGAAAGCCGCTCACAGCTTTAACCTGCTGGATGCGCGCAAGGCCATTTCGGTGACCGAGCGCCAGCGCTACATTCTGCGCATTCGCACCCTGACCAAAGCCGTGGCCGAAGCCTACTACGCTTCTCGTGAAGCGCTTGGCTTCCCGATGTGCAATAAGAACAACTAAGAGGCCGCCATGTCTGAAAAAACTTTTCTGGTGGAGATTGGCACTGAAGAGCTGCCACCAAAAGCCCTGCGCAGCCTGGCTGAATCCTTCGCTGCCAACGTTACCGCCGAGCTGGATGCGGCCAACATCGCCCACGGCGAAGTAAAATGGTTTGCTGCTCCGCGTCGCCTGGCGCTGAAAATCGCTAATCTGGCGGCTTCTCAGCCGGATCGCGAAGTCGAAAAACGCGGCCCTGCGGTGTCTGCGGCGTTTGACGCCGAAGGCAAACCAAGCAAAGCCGCCGAAGGCTGGGCTCGTGGCTGCGGAATTACCGTTGACCAGGCCGAGCGTCTGGCGACCGACAAAGGCGAATGGCTGATGTACCGCGCCCATGTGAAGGGCGAAAGCGTGCAGGCTCTGCTGCCGAACATGATCGCCACTTCCCTGGCGAAACTGCCGATTCCTAAGCTGATGCGCTGGGGCGCGTCCGACATTCAGTTCGTGCGCCCGGTTCACACCGTGACGCTGCTGCTGGGTGACGAACTGATCCCTGCCACTATTCTGGGCATTCAGTCAGATCGCGTGATTCGCGGCCACCGCTTTATGGGCGAGCCGGAATTCACCATCGACAATGCCGACCAGTACCCGCAGATCCTGCTGGAGCGCGGGAAGGTCATCGCTGATTACGAAGCGCGTAAAGCCACCATCAAACGTGATGCCGAAGAAGCCGCCCGTAAAATTGGCGGTAACGCGGACCTGAGCGAAAGCCTGCTGGAAGAAGTTACCTCGCTGGTGGAATGGCCGGTGGTGCTGACCGCGAAGTTTGAAGAGAAATTCCTGGCCGTGCCTGCCGAAGCGCTGGTTTACACCATGAAGGGTGACCAGAAGTACTTCCCGGTTTACGACAACAGCGGCAAGCTGCTGCCAAACTTCATCTTCGTGACGAACATCGAGTCGAAAGACCCGGTGCAGATCATTTCCGGTAACGAGAAGGTGGTTCGCCCGCGCCTGGCGGACGCCGAATTCTTCTTCAATACCGACCGCAAAAAGCGTCTGGAAGATAACCTGCCGCGTCTGGAAACCGTATTGTTCCAGAAAGAGCTGGGCACCTTGCGCGACAAAACTAACCGCATCGAAGCGCTTTCCGGCTGGATTGCGGGCCAGATTGGCGCAGACGTGAACCACGCGACACGCGCTGGCCTGCTGTCCAAGTGTGACCTGATGACCAACATGGTGTTCGAGTTTACCGACACCCAGGGCATCATGGGCATGCACTACGCCCGTCACGACGGCGAAGCGGAAGACGTAGCGGTTGCGCTGAACGAGCAGTATCAGCCACGCTTTGCGGGCGATGAACTGCCGTCTAACCTGGTGGCCTGTGCGGTGGCGATTGCCGACAAGATGGACACCCTCGCGGGCATCTTCGGTATTGGTCAGCATCCAAAAGGCGATAAAGACCCGTTCGCGCTGCGCCGTGCCGCGCTGGGCGTGCTGCGTATTATCGTTGAGAAAAACCTGCCGCTGGATCTGCAGACCCTGACCGAAGAAGCGGTTCGCCTCTACGGCAGCAAGCTGACCAACACCAACGTGGTGGATGAGGTTATCGACTTTATGCTGGGCCGCTTCCGCGCCTGGTATCAGGAAGAAGGCCATGCGGTTGACACCATTCAGGCGGTGCTGGCTCGTCGTCCAACTAAACCGGCGGACTTCGACGCTCGCATGAAGGCGGTTTCCCACTTCCGTACTCTGGAAGCGGCGGCGTCCCTGGCGGCGGCTAACAAGCGTGTGTCCAACATTCTTGCCAAGTCCGATGAAGTGCTGAACGACATCGTGCATGCTTCTGTCCTGAAAGAGGCCGAAGAAATTCGCCTGGCGACTAACGTGGTTGTGCTGCGCGATAAGCTGCAGCCGTACTTCGCCGAAGGCCGTTACCAGGAAGCCCTGGAAGAGCTGGCCAACCTGCGCGAGCCGGTGGATGAGTTCTTCGACAAGGTGATGGTCAACGCGGAAGACAAAGACCTGCGTATTAACCGTCTGACGCTGCTGACCAAGCTGCGCGAGCTGTTCCTGCAGGTGGCGGATATCTCCCTGCTGCAGTAATGGCTATGTGTTGTGAATAAATCCCTAAACCCGCTTCGGCGGGTTTTTTATTGATTTTTTTACTTTCAAATATCAATGGATTAACAAAAAGTCGCGCCAGGGGCGATAAGGTAAATCTGCGCCGAACCGATATATTTCATATCGGCCACTACTTCAGGAACGTTCGGCGCTATGAAAAATATCAAAGTTATTACCGGCATCGTGACTACGCTCGGGATTTTCAGCGTGTTGTTGCTGGTGACCGGGGCTCTGTTCTACTCGTCCGTCAGCAGCGATCGCCTTAACTTCCAAAACACCGGCCTGCTTAACTACCAGCAACAGCAGCTTGGCGGCAGCTTCCAGACGCTGGTTGAAACCCGCGTCACCATTAACCGCGTGGCGATTCGCGTCCTGAAAAATCAGCGCGATCCTGCCTCGCTGGAGGCGATGAACAAGCTACTAACGAATGCTGGTGTGCTGCTGGCCGACGCGCAAAAGCAGTTTTCCAGCTACATGGATTCCGACGATGTGCCGGGCCAGGACAAAGCCATTGATGACAAAGCGGCCGCCAGCTTTAAGCAAATGCATGACGTCATGGCGCAGTCCATTCAGTTCCTGAAGGCCGATAACTACCAGGCTTACGGCAACCTTGATGCCCAGCAGGCTCAGGACGATTTCAAAGCCGTTTACGGCCAGTGGCTGACCCAGAACACCCGGCTGCTGAAGGCCGCCAGCGCGGAGAACCAAAGCAGCTATACCGGTATGCTATGGACGCTGGGCACCATTTTTCTGATTGTTATCGCCGCGCTGGTGGTTATCTGGCTCGGCCTGCAGCGCGTGCTGCTGCACCCGCTGAAAAACGTGATGGGGCATATTCAGGCGATCTCTGAGGGGGATTTAACCCGCACGATCGACGCCGAAGGGCGCAGTGAAATGAGCCGTTTGTCCGCCGGGCTTAAATCTATGCAGCAGTCGCTGGCGAAGACCGTGAGCGTGGTGCGCGACAATGCCGATTCCATTTACACCGGTGCGAGTGAAATTTCCGCTGGCAGCAGCGATCTCTCCTCCCGCACGGAGCAGCAGGCGGCGGCGCTGGAAGAGACGGCGGCCAGCATGGAGCAGCTTACCGCCACCGTGAAACAGAACACCGACAACGCGCGGCAGGCGACCGGTCTGGCGAAAAATGCCTCCGAAACCGCGCAGAAAGGCGGGCGCGTAGTGGATAGCGTGGTCAGCACGATGAACGAAATCGCCGAAAGCTCCGGCAAAATCGTGGACATCACCAGCGTTATCGACAGCATTGCCTTCCAGACCAATATTCTGGCGCTGAACGCCGCGGTAGAAGCTGCTCGTGCGGGCGAGCAAGGCCGTGGATTCGCCGTTGTGGCGGGGGAAGTCAGAACGCTGGCCAGCCGCAGCGCGCAGGCCGCGAAAGAGATTAAAGTGCTGATTGAAAACTCGGTGTCGCGCATTGATACCGGCTCCAGTCAGGTGCGTGAGGCTGGCGCCACCATGAAGGAGATCGTTTCGGCGGTCACGCGCGTGACCGACATTATGGGCGAAATTGCGTCAGCCTCTGAAGAGCAAAGCAAAGGCATTGAGCAGGTGGCGCAGGCGGTGTCCGAGATGGACAGCGTGACGCAGCAAAACGCCTCGCTGGTGGAAGAGTCCGCTTCTGCCGCTGCGGCTTTGGAAGACCAGGCGAGCGAGCTGCGTCAGGCGGTAGCGGTGTTCCAGCTCCAGGGAGGGCGTCGCGTGGAGCCGGTGCAGGAAAAACTCCGTCCTCAGCCCGCCACCTTAAAACCGCAAACGGCCTCGGCCTCTGATGCAAACTGGGAAACGTTTTAATCTGGCTCTGAAATGACAAACCCCGCATCACGGCGGGGTTGTTTTCTTTCGGCACAACGGTTTTCTAGCTTATTAACTGCTTACTAAGGCCAGGGTTGGCCTGAATCAGACGCATCAATTTCATTTCGGTGCTTGAGGGTTTGAGTCGTCTGGACTCCCATTCCTGCACCATCGTGACGCTAACTCCCATCGCCTGAGCAAAATCATCGATTTTTAGTCCGGTACTTTTACGTAGCTGCTCAAACTCCGAGAAGGCGCTGGGTTTCTGACTCAGGCTAACGGCCTGATTATCTTTAAAAACAATCTGCTCAAGACTGCTAAGCAGCTCAATCATTGGATCTTTATATTCCATTGAGAACTCCTCATAAATCACACAGCGAGAACGTGAACGCAAAGAAGCTTATTAACTGTAGCTGGATTTAAAGCGTGCGTATGATCACGTTAGTGGCCAAACGTGCTGCAAAAAAATGCTTATGCGTTTCAGCTGAATGCTCAGTCGAAGTAAGCGCTTGAAAAGGTTCTGATGGCTGGCATTAGTATAAATATGTAAATAGTTATGCAAATCCTTAGCAAGCTAATCCTGCCTCCGTCCCACAGGGCTTTTCGCGCGTTTTCTTTCGCCGTGGAAGAAGCATAAGAGATTATTGCGAAAGGGTATCTTGCTAAGGGCTGTTGGACTATTCTTAGCATCGTTATTGGGTGGCAATTTGCCAGGTAGTGCATTGGTGACAGGAGTAGAAATGATGGCGACAGGTAAGTCCTGGTCTCGCTGGTTTGCGCCGCTGGCGGCGTTATTAATGGTGGTGAGCCTGAGTGGTTGCTTCGATAAAGAAGGCGACCAGCGTAAGGCGTTCATCGATTTTCTGCAAAACACGGCTATGCGTAGCGGCGACCGCCTGCCGACGCTGACGTCCGATCAGAAAAAACAGTTTGGCCCGCTGGTCTCTGACTACGCGATTCTGTACGGCTTCTCCCAGCAGGTTAGCCAGGCAATGGATGAAGGCATGAAGCCGGTCGTGGATAGCGTGAACAGCATCCGCACCCCTCAGGATTACATGACCCAGCGCGACGCGCTGCGCCAGGCTAACGGCTCGCTGAACGTTTTGGGTCAGCAGGTTCAGAATGCCAAAATGCAGGCCGACGGCGCGCTTGCGGCGCTGAAACAGCCTGACGATCTGAAAACCGTTTACTATCAGGTTTACCAGAAAGTGGTGACCAGCCCGGCGAACGCTATGGCGCCGCTGATCCCAGCCGCACAAATCCTGACCCAGCAGCTGGTACAGGTGGGTGATTTTATCGCTCAGCAGGGGACTCAGGTTGGCTTTGCTAACGGCGGCATTCAGTTCCCGACTTCCCAGCAGGCAAGTCAGTACAACTCGCTGATTGGCCCGCTGTCCGCTCAGCATCAGGCGTTTACTCAGGCCTGGGCCGCAGCGCAGACTGCAACGCAGTAAGTTTTATGGGCTAAGAAAAAGCGGAGCGCTTCACGGTGACTCCGCTTTTTTTATGGGCTACGAATAGTGACAAATTTAGGCTAAATTTGACCCCACACTTTATTGCTCATAAAATAGACGGCACCTGTGTTATTGGAGCGAAACCATGCCTAAAACAATGTCGCAAAAAACGGCGCGTGAAAGCTTTAGCACCCCCGGGGTCTTTGAAGGGGGAGCCTGGATCACCAAAAACGGTGTGGCAGAGTTATATGTTCAAACGGCCGCAGAGCGCCAGCTTGAAGAAGCGGAGAAGATGAGGGAGCGTCAGAATAATGCGTTACTCAAACTCATTATGAAGGCAAAGCAGGAAGCCGCCAGTGGTGCTACTTTCTCTCCTGATGAGGCGCTGGCAAAACTGCGTCAATCCAGGAAATAAGAGGGATTATCAAGGATGAGCCGATCGATTACTCTTGCTGAAACGGCGGTAACCAGCCTCCAGGATCTCGAGTTTTTTAAAGCGCAGTTTATGGGTAATACCGAAGCAGCAAAGCGGATTGATGACCTGTTGCTACGTTCAGTTTCGGCCATTTCTCTCGATCCTGCCCGCTATCGGTTTAACGGTATTTTGGCCGATAAAGGAATACGTATCCTTGAATGGCTGGATACAGATAATGAATACCGCTGCTTTTATGACGACAGCGATCCGTGCCGGGTAGTCATACTGCTTTATGCCAGTATGAAGGAGGATTTTGAGTCCGCCTTATACCGGCATAATGTCATTTATTCGACGGGCTAGCGTTTTCTGGCCCGCCGAAAGAGCTATTTCAGCACCTGCGGATTCACGCAGTTCACTTCCACTTTACCGGTCAGGGCGGTAATCAGGTTTTCCACCGCACATTCCGCCATGCCGTAGCGGGTTTCATGGGTGGCGGAGCCGATGTGTGGTAAGGCTACAACATTTGGCATGCCGAGCAGCGGGGAGTCCAGCGGCAGCGGTTCCTGCTCAAAAACATCCAGCCCGGCGGCGTGAATTTTGCCCTCTTCCAGCGCCTGAATCAGCGCCTTCTCGTCAACCACCGGGCCGCGCCCGACGTTGATCAGAATGGCGGAGGATTTCATCTTCGCAATTTGCTCTGCGCCAATCAGGTGGCGGGTTTCTTCGCTTAACGGCAGCAGAATACAAACGAAATCAGACTCTGCCAGCAGGGTATCCAGGTCGCAATAGCGGGCGTTAAAACGCTCTTCAGCTTCTTTATGATGGCGGCGGGCGTTGTACAGAATCGGCATGCTGAAGCCGAAATGCGCGCGCTGCGCCAGCGCCAGGCCGATGCGTCCCATGCCCAGAATACCGAGCGTTTTATGGTGCACGTCGATACCAAACCAGTCAGCATCGATGCTGCTTTGCCATTCGCCGACCTTCACGCGCTCGGCGACTTCCACCACGCGGCGTGCGCTGGAAAGGATCAGCGCCATTGCGGTATCGGCGACGGTTTCGGTCAACACCGTCGGCGTATGCATCAGCACCACGCCGCGCTCGTTCAGGGCCTCCACGTTGAAGTTGTCGTAGCCGACAGAAACGGTAGAAGCCGCGCGCAGCTTGGGCGTATTGGTCAGAAACGCAGCATCGACTTTGCCGCCGGAGCCCAGGATACCTTCCGCGTTGGCAAACAGATCCGCGTTCGCTTGTACGGTTTCCGGGCTGATATCGTCAAGCTGGGTGACGATAAAGTGGCTTTCAAGCCGGGATAGCAGGTTGTCAGGCAGCGCCTTGTAGAGGATGACGGACGGCTTCATGAGATTCTCCGTTTTCGGTTAAACGCGAACCGGGCGACGAAGCGCCCGGCGCGGGGTCAGGCGTGATGTGCGCCGGACGGTATTTGTTGATGGTTAGCAGGCTTAACAATCAGAGTAAGCCATACTGAGGCGAGCAGCGCCAGCCCCATAAAGACATAGGACGCCGCCGGGCTGCCCGTGGCGCCGTTCAGGTAGCCCACAAACCAGGAGCCGACGAAAGAACCCAGCGCACCCATGCTGTTGATTAAAGCCATCGCGCCGCCAGCCACGTTCTTCGGCAGCATCTCCGGGATAATGGCGAAGAACGGGCCGTACGGGGCGTACATTGCCGCCCCGGCAATCACCAGCAGCGTATAGGACACCCAGAAATGGTTGGCCCCGACCAGCCATGAGCCCAGGAACGCCAGCGCGCCAATCAGCAGCAGCGGCCAGACGAACAGCTTGCGGTTTTGCATTTTGTCCGACGCCCAGGAGACGGCGATCATCGCGATAGTCGCGGCCAGGTAAGGCACGGAAGAGAGCCAGCCGACCTCCACCATTCCCATGCCTGCCGCACCCGCGCTGCGGATAATCGACGGCAGCCACAGCACGAAGCCGTACACGCCGATGCTCCAGGCAAAATACTGCATACACAGAATAACCACGTTACGTGACCGGAAGGCTTCACCATAGTTACGCACGGCTTTGATGCCTTCCTGCTCTTTCTGTAACTGCGCCTGCAGTGCAGATTTTTCACCGTCTGACAGCCAGCCCACCTGGGCCGGTTTATCTTTTACCAGCACCCACCAGGCAAACGCCCAGATAACCGCCGGGATCCCTTCGAATATGAACATTTCGCGCCAGCCGAAGGCCTGAATCAGGTAGCCGGACACCACCGACATCCACAGCACGGTGACCGGGTTGCCGAGGATCAGGAAGGTATTGGCGCGGGAACGTTCGGACTTGGTAAACCAGTTGCTGATATAAATCAGCATTGCCGGCATCACCGCCGCCTCAACCACGCCGAGCACAAAACGAATGGCGGCCAGCATCGGAATGTTGCTCACCATGCCGGTCAGCGAGGCACAGCCGCCCCATAAGATAAGGCAGACGAAGATAAGTTTGCGCACGCTGCGGCGCTCGGCGTACATCGCCCCTGGGATCTGGAAGAAGAAGTAGCCGAGGAAGAACAGCGCGCCCAGCAGGGATGAAATCCCTTTGGTAATACCGAGGTCATCGTTGATGCCTGCGGCGGAGGCGAAGCTGAAGTTGGCGCGGTCGAGGTAAGCCAGGCTATACGTGATAAACACGATAGGCATGATGTACCACCAGCGCTTTGGCGCGATTGTCTGGTTTTTCATGAGAGTGCCTCTATCTTGAGGTTAACCGTCTCGCTTTGTCTGTAGGGTACAGAGCGAGGGTGTCGGGTTTATTCGCCCAGTGCGCTTCGGGTCGGTAGCCCTTCGCTGTCACCGATGACCTGTATCGCCAGTGAGCCGATTTTGTTGCCCCGGCAGACGGCCTGATGCAAAGATTTCCCTTCCAGCAGGGCGCTTATCACCCCGACCGCAAAGCCGTCTCCGGCCCCCACGGTATCCACGACGTTGTCTACTTTTACCGCCGCGACCGCGCCTTTCTCGCCGTCTGCGGTTTTATACCAGGCGCCGTCCGCGCCGGTTTTTAGCACCACGACTTTTACGCCATGATGAAGATAAAAATCGGCGATCCCTTCCGGGGTGTTCTGCCCGGTAAGCACGATGCCTTCCTTCACGCCGGGCAGCACCCAGTCGGCCTGGAAGGCCAGCTGGTTAAGCTGCTGCACCATTTCGGCTTCGCTGCGCCACAGCACCGGACGCAGGTTAGGATCGAAGGAGAGCGTTTTGCCCTGATGCTTCATCGTTTTTGCCGCGTGATTCAGCAGCTCTAGCGAGGTGCCTGACAGCGCTGCCGCCACGCCGCTCAGGTGCAGGTGGCGCGCCGAGAGAAAGTATTCGGTATTGAAGTCAGCCACCGAAAGATGACTGGCGGCGGAGTCCTTACGGAAATATTCCACAATGGGATCGGTTCCATCTTCGACTTTGGATTTAAGCTGAAAGCCGGTGCGGTATTGCTCGTCTACGGTGACGGCGCGGGCGTCGATGTTTTCCTTCGCCAGCTGTTGCAGCACGTAGCTACCAAAGGAGTCATTGCCTACGCGGCTCACCCAGCCGACGCTTAAGCCCAGGCGAGCCAGCCCTGTGGCGACGTTCAGCTCGGCACCTGCGGCGCGTTTAACAAAGTGTTCGGCGGCGGCCAGATCGCCGGTTTCGCTGGCGACGAACATCGCCATCGCTTCACCAATTGTGATGACATCCAGCTGATGCATGGTTATTCCTCGCGTAAAAGATTGACGTAATGTCGGGTGACCGCAACCAGGTCTCGCCCTTCCAGCGGAAACTCAATGCCGCGTGGGGCATCCACCGGCAGCATGTTCAGCAGCCCTTTCCAGTCAGAACTGGCGTCATCCAGCGCCACGGCGCGGTAGTGGTTATGGTGGGCAACAGCCGTTTTCACATGGATATAGCTTACGGAAGGCGCCAGCGCGCGCGCGGCCTGCTGTGGGGAATCATCCACCCACAGCCAGTTAGCCATGTCGAAAGTGAGCGTGACCGGCAGGTTGTGAACGCCACAGGCGGCCTGGAAGCGCTGCATCGGCGCGAGTTTGCCGCTGTCGGTTTGGTCGTTTTCTACCACCAGTGCGACGGGGCTTTCGCTGAGCCACTGCTTTAGCGTGTCGAACATCCGGGCGTGGTTAAACTGCCCGAGAGAGAGCTTGAGCCAGCGGGCGTTCAGCTGATGAGCCTCCTGTAACAGCGAAGGGATCAGCGGGTTAAGCTTGCCGTCGCCCGTGAACAACGGCTCCGGCGCGGAATAGCAGGCTTCCAGCCCGTGCTGGGTGATTTCACCGGCCATCGTTGACAGAAAATCTAACTGCGCGGAGGTAAACAGTTCACGGCGGATCTCCACGCCGTCGGCACCTGCTTCGGCAATAATGGGCAGTAAAGCCTGCTGCCCGCCGAGGGCGGCAATGCGGTCGTGGCCATAGGCGGCGGTGACGACGATAATTTTTCGCGACATGGCGGTCTCCAGGGCGATAACAGCTAACTAACGATGTTATTACGCTAGATGGAACCGGTTCCAAAGAAAAGAACGCCAGTGCTAATTTTTGAGCGCCATCACGAACAAAAGATTTAGCGGGAGGTGGAGCCGCGCACGATAAGCTCGCCGGAAAAGAGCTGTTCACGCACGGTTTCAGCGGTGCCTTCAATGCGCCTCACGACCTGCTCCAGCGCGGCGTAGCCTATCTGCCAGGTCGGCTGCTTCAGGGTGGTAATGCCAACGCCGGCAAGCTCTGCCCATTCCAGCTCGTCAAAGCCCAGCAGGCCGATATCGCTGCCCCAGATCAGGCCGATGCGGCGCAGAGAGCGGGCAACCTGCAGGGTGAGCGCCCCGTTGGCGGAGATAACCGCTTTGCGCATCCCACGGTGGCGGGTGTGGAACTGGCGTAACGAGTTGTCGATTAACTCTGCTTCGTGCAGCGGCGTTTCGGCATTTTCGGCGATCACGCCGGGATAGCGCTCCAGCGTGCTGCGAAATGCACGTAAGCGTTCATGGCGGGTATTCACCATGCCCAGCGGCTCACTCAGGAACAGTATCGCCTCGAAGCCCTGCTCGATGAGGTGTTCGGTGGCGGTGGTTGCGGCCTCGTTTCAGGCCACGCGCCATCTGGCTTGGGCGGTAATCGAGTTCGGCAATAGCGCGCTCAATGCGGCCACGGAGGTCATCGGACAGCGCGTTTTGCTCGCCGTTAAGGTAGCGGGAGACGCTGGTCTTCCCGGTCTTCGCCGCTTTTGCGACATCGCTTATCGTAGGGCGCGCTGCCTTGCCGTTCATAGCCGTCTCCAGAGGGGTAACCCTGCGGAGAGTAACATATTTTTATGCGGGGAAAGACGGGTCGCTGAGCGCAACCCGCCTGCAATCGCTACTGCTTCGCCATGATCACCAGCATTTTCAGGCTCGCAGAGTAGTAGTCATCCTGTGGGGTGAGGCTCAGCGGCTGGCCGTTATCGCCCAGCGTCAGGTCTCTTACCGCCAACAAACCGCCCTGCATCATGTACGGCGCGGGTTCATTGTTCACGACGTTCACCCAGGCCGGCGTTTGCATTCGCGGGTAGCGGCTCCAGAAGGTTTTAAACGGCGCGAGTTCCGGGCTTGCAGGGTTGTACCAGGCCAGATAAAGCGGGACGCGGATGGCGTCGTAGCTAAAGCGTGGTGGCTTGTCCGGGGCCGGTTTCATGCTGCCATCTGCGGCAAGCGACACCCAGTCCGTTGGCAGCTGACCGTTGCCCCAGCGCATTTTGCCGAGCAGCGTTTTGCCGTCGGCGATCAGCTGTTTCCACACCGCTAAATGACTGCGCTGGGCGAAGTCCTGCCACGCCGGGAAGATGAAATAAGAGGGATTGAGGGTGACCGAACTGTTCAGGTTAAACCCGTCGACGCCGGGCAGCATTACGCGCTTGCCGGCAAACTGGATGACGTTATGGGTGACCAGCGCTTTTGTTATCGCGTCGGAGGCTTTCAGGTAGTCGTTACTGTGCCATTTTTGCCCCGCTTTGAGCAGCGCCCAGGCGATAAACGTATCGCCGTCGGTGGCGTTGTTTTTGTCGGCGATAGGGTCGGGTTCAACCGGATTATAGCGCCAGTAAAACAGGCCATTTTTCGGGTTGCGCAGGGTGGCGTTGGTCCAGCCCCAGATTTTATCGAAGCTTGCCCGGTCGTTATTCTCCACCGCCATCATCATGGCAAAGCCCTGGCCTTCGGTATGGCTGACGCTGTTATTGCCAGTGTCGATTATCCTGCCGTCGCTCATCAGAAAACGGGATTTATAGGTATCCCATTCGCTGGCCGCGTGGGCTGGCAGGCTGGCCAGCATCCACGTCATTCCCATTAATAGCAGCGCTGTTAAGCGGTTCCTCATCACTTCTCTCCGTGTTACGCCCTGTTTTGATAGCGAAAGTTAACCGTCGAGGCGTTGGGCGATGGCTCCTGCCACAAGGCTACATGAGGCTGGCCGCCCTGCGCCAGTAGCCAGCGGGCATAAAGCCCTTCCAGCACGGCGCTGAACGCCTGGCTCCAGCTTTGCTGCTGGCGTGATTCACCCGGCAGCGGCAGCGCCTGGTGGTGAATAATCATCATTTTTTCGCTGGCTTCAATGTCGACGTAGCCCCAGTTAAATCGCGCCAACTGGCTGTTCATCTGTTGTTCGAGTTCACCCACCGTGGCGGCGATAGGGAGCGGGTAGCGGTCCGCCAGCTCCTCTCCCATCTGGTTCAGAAACGGGCGGCTGTCGTGGTAGCCCGCATTACTGACCATGCCCTCAATCATAATATTGAGCAGATCGAACCAGCCCGGCGGCGTCTGCTGGGCCTGAAAATAGTGTAAAAGCTGCTTTTCTTGCATCATTAGTGATCCCCAAGCAGGTAGCGCAGGTAAAGCTGAGCGGTACTTTCGTTATAGTTGCCAAAGGTGTCATAGCCCACGCGACCCCCGATGGTCATGTCTTTATTGACGTTATAGTCGGCGGAGGCGCGCAGCGTATAGCCCAGTCCGTTCTGGCTGCCGCCCTGGTAGAAGGCTTCCTTCGCCATTCCACGCGCCACATAGTCTTCCAGTGCGCCCTGCAGTTCCGGATCGTTCGGGAAGTATGCGCTTTGGTCCTGGCTGTAAGACTGGTAGCCAACGGAGGCGCCGACGGACATCTTCCAATTGTCGTATTTCTGGGTGTAATCCACCGGGAACGACACGCTGATGTAGTTTTGCGGGCTAAAGTAGCCGCCCTGCCCGTAGCTGAAATAGCTCAGGTTTTTCGAGAAGTCCATGTAGCTCATGCTGACCCCGGCTTTCAGCTCGCGGTCATCAAAGTGGTAAGGACGCAGGTAAACGCCCGCCGAGCCGGAGACGCTTTGGTTGCTCGGGACGTTGCTGCCGATGTAGTTGTACAGCCCCATTCCCGCATAGAAACCGGCGTCGCCATTATCATAGCTGAGCAACGCATTGCCGCCGTTTTTGGTCACCTGGCCCCATTTCTCGCCGCTGTATTTATCCTTCACCCCGACGTAGGAGAGAAGGCTGTCGACCACCGCGCGCCGTTCCCCGGTCAGGATAAGCTTCAGGTAATCGGTGAGCTGCGGAGACCACTGCACGCCGCCGACCAGCGTGTTCAAGTCCTGGCCCAGCGGCGTGGAGCCCACATCAAGCTTATATTGGTTCCCCGTCAGCGCCATCCCCACTTCTACGCCGGAAGCACTTTGCGAGCCCTGCGAGGGCACGGTCGGCAAAATAGTTGGCGGCGTGGAAGAAAGGCTTTCTGCCACCAGCCCCTGAATCAACGCGCCGGTGCCGAAGCGGGTGCTTGCCTCATCCGACGAATTGCCCGCGTTAAGCGTCACTGGCGTAATGTTAATGTCGAACCGGGAGTCGCCAAACGGCACGGTGGACCACTGCAGCGGAGCCCTGGCCTCGGTCATTTTACTGAGGCCGCTTTCCCCATCCCGGCTGCGGACCGAGACAGACCCCAGCGCCCAGGTGGCGGTTTTATCGGTGAGCTGCTCCATCATGCTGTTCACCTGGCGCAACATACCCGCATTGGCGTTTTCTACCGGCAGATCCTGGCGCGCGATGCCTGGGGGGGACGCTTCCGGGCTGCGTGTTTGCTGTGTGACCTGCCACGGCATAGCCGTCTGGCCGTAGACGTTGGTGCTCGCGCCGTGGCCGGGGCTGGTCGTCATGAACGGGTTATCCGCCAGCGCCAGCCCGCCGATGGTTGGCGTGACGCCGCTGTCGCTGCCCTCAATGCCGGTCAGTTTGCCGCGCGCGGTGCGCAGGTAGCTCATGGCCTGCTGGTGGTTGCCTTCAGCTTCGGCCACGCGAGCCAGCAGGATCAGGCGATCTGGCGTGTCATGGGCGCGCAGCCCGGCGGCAAGCTGCTTCGCTTTGTCGACATCGTTGCCAGCCAGCGCGACGTCGATTGCCCCGGAGCGTGCGTCCTGATTAGGCGTGTCGCGGGTCATCAGATAGTCGTAAACCACGCCCGCTTCTTTGTTCATTTTGCCGGACTGGTAAAGCCTCGCCATGGCAAACATCAGATCCGTATTTTGTGGGTCGCTCTGCATGGCGCGAATCAGTTTGTCGTAAGCCGCGGCGTAATTGCCCTGAGTACGAAGCTGGTCCACCTCGTTGATCACGTAGCCGTTACGAATGCTGGCGAGCTGCGCCGACGTGCTGTGCGCTTGCAGTTCCGGGTTGGCGAGAAACGCCTGCGCTTCGCCGTTCAGCCCTGCCTGATTGAGCACCGAAATCTGATCGGCATAATCCCCGGCGTTACCCTGCACGCCACGGCGCATGTTGCTTCGCACCACGGCAACGGCGCCGTTGATATCTCCGCTTTGGGCCAGCATGCGGGCGAGCTTACCTGCGTCGTCCGGGTTCTGTGGCGGGGTAACCGCGAGCGCTTTTAGCGTGTTCGCGGCGGCCACGTTATCGCCCTGAGCCAGATAGCGCCCGGCAACGCCTATTTGCAGGTTGTAGTTTACGCGCTGGCCCAGCTCGCGTATGTCGCTGTTCCGCGAGCCTGCCGGAATGCGGGACAGCAGGCTTTGTGCCTGCGGCCACGCGTTGTTTTCACTGGCAAACAGCGCCGCAGCATAGATTTCGCTGCTGGTGGCGCCTGGCCGAAAAGCAGGCTGCATCAGGTCTGCCGCTTCAGCTGTATTGCCCTGTTTTTGCAGCAGCCTGGCTAAATCAAGGCGCAGCCAGGGGTCAGAAGGCATGCGCCCCATGCCCTGCCGCAGGATAGCAATTGCCTGAGGAATATTGCCGCTGGCCGCCGCCTGCTGAGCCTGACGACGAATCGGATCTGCCGGGTTTCCGCCGCCGCTGCGAGGCTGGAGTCTGGCCTGAAGTTCTGCGGGCAGGGTTTGTAGAATCGACTGTGCCTCGGCTGCTTTGTTGGCATCGCGTAGGACGTAATAGAGATTCTCGCGAGCCGGGCCATTATTAGGTTGCTCTGCCAGCAGGTTGCGCAGCGTCTGCTCCGCCTGCGGGTAATCTTTGTTGTGGCGTAAAACATCGGCGCGGAAGAGTTTAGCCGCCGTTCCGTGTTCGCCGCTTTGGTCAGCCAATGGCGCGCTGAGCGCCAGCGCCTGGCTTACGTTGCCCTGTTTATACGCGGCCTGCGCGGCTGCCAACTGGCCGTAAAACGCGGCGTCATCCGCCTGCTGTTTACGCTCGGCGGACTGGTCGCCGCCCATATTGGCCGCCCGGTTGAGGTACTGCGCCGCCGCCGCATAGTCGCCACGTTTCTGGGCGATGTAGCCCATGCCCGCCAGCGCGTCGGCATCCTGCGGGTTCGTTTGCAGCACCTGCTCGAACTGGCTGCGCGCCGCGTCGGTATTGCCGCTGTTCAGCTCGTTAAAGCCCGCCCCTTTGGCCACGCCGCCGATGGCATCGCGATAATGGTTCTGTATGTCTTTGTCGTCCGGGTGCCGCTGGAGCCAGGTTTGGTAGAACTGCTCATCCCCGGCGGTCGGCCCCAGCCACAGCAGCGCCTGACGAAGCGCTTTATCCGCATCCGGGCTGCCGCTTGCCATCTCCTGCAGCATGCCGATGCCTTCCCGGCGCGTTGACTCCTGGAAGGTCAAAATTTTACCGAGCGCGATGCGGGCACCGTTGTCCTGTGGGTTCTGGGCGATAAACTGCCTGAGACCGTTAACGGCCTGCGGATACAGGGACTTATCCCCCGCCATGGTGAGATAGTATTCTGGCGCAAGCCCGGAGGGAGGCTGGTCGCCGGTAAACATAGTTCGCCAGGTCGAGAGCGCGGCGCTGACGTTGCCGCTGCGCGCCTGCTGGCGAGCGAGAGCCAGCTGTCCCCGAGGGATTTGCTGCACCTGTTTAGCGTTATCGAGCGCCTGTAAATTAGGATCCTGCGGCGAGACGGCTACAAGGCGAGCCCGCCACTCGGCGGCGGTTTTCAGGTCGCCCGCCTGCTGCGCCCAGAGCGACATCAGGTAAAACGCCTGGGTATTATTGGCATCGACCATCAGCACTTTTTTTAGCGCTTCTCTGGCCAGCTCGTCGTGAGATTTGTCGTGCCAGTAGTTAGCCTGATCAAACAGCGCCTTGAGCGCGGGGTTGTTATCCGCAGCCTGAGCGCTCGCCGCCGCAAGCGTGAGCGCGCCGGACAGGCAGAGCGTTGACCAGCGGCCGGTGTTTTTTTTATTTTTCATTATCATCACCCTTTTGCTCATCCGTTTTTGCCTGCGGATTAAGGCGAGCTTTCGCCCTGCGCTTCAGCAGAGGATAGAGGCTGAAGCCGACGAGCGCGGCAAACAGCAGGCCCAGAATAGCCAGCAGCGCGGAATGCTGGTTGGCGTACCAGACGACCATCATGTACCACGGCATTTGCCCACTAGGGAACTGTGGCCCGACCCGGAAGCTGCGAACGCTGTTTTCGTCCGTAATAATGGCCGCGTCGCCGCGCACGCTGGCGTTAATCTTCGCGGAAGCCAGGTCACCGTGCAGGCGAGCCAGCTGGCTATCGTTGCTGCCAATCGCCAGCACGACCACGCGGGAAGCATTCCAGCGGGAGCGGAAGCTCACAAACCCTCGCCATGCTTCGTTCGAGGAAAAATAGCGGTCAGCGTCAACGCCGGAAGCGTTCCAGTCGCCCGCCAGTAGCCGCTGGGCTTTTTCCCACGTCGTCGGTTCTCGCACGCCGAAGCTGCGATCGTTGCTGACGAAAGGAGAGTCGACAAGCAGCATGCGGTTAAATGCACTTTGCTCCACGGTGGAAACCGCCAGCACGTCGCTTTGCGATAAATGCAGCAGGTTGGCGCCCGCGGTCGGCAGGCCGAACATCACGCGGTTATTGTTCAGTGCGGTGCCGGTGGCGTTCCCCGAGCGAGCCGAGAGGTCGAGAAGCGTCGCTATTTCCGTTTCACTCGGGCGCTCAGGCAGCAGCAGCACGGTCTGTGAATAGTCGGCCAGGCGGCTGAACGGGAACGAGGCCCCGACAAAATAAGAGAGGTTCGGCAGCAGCGTGAAGTGGCGGGTTTTGCTCAAATCAATCCACGAGTCTTCATCAATGCGGCTCTTAATATTGTTGTTCAGCAGCACGCTGCAGGGCGCGTCTTCTTTCGGCACGATTTTAAAATAGAGCGCCAGCTGGTTATCGCCGTAGATCAGATACGGCTCGAGCGGCATGTCGTAGTTTTCCTGCCGCGCATCGCCGCCAATCTTGTGCCAAAGCCTTTCCAGCGCGCCCTGTTTGTTCACCGGCAGGTTGTGCAGGAAGGTGCCGTTAAGCGTCATCGACAGCAGAGAACGCTGCTCGTCGATCCAGCTTTCTGACGGGAAGCGGTAGCCAATTTTTAGCGGAATAGCTTCGCCGTCCCATAAGAACAGATCCGGCGCGGCGCGGAACGCCACGTTTAGCGCGTCGTGCCAGATGCCCGGCGAAGTCAGGCTCTGATCTTTACGCAGCAGTTCGCTCAGGCGCACCGGGCGGTCCGTGCGGATCCAGCGAGGCGCATCGTAAGGGGCGCTGACCGGAATGGTTTGAGGCCCGACGGGCAGGCTGGCGGTTTGCGGCGCGAACTGGCCGCGAGTCAGACGCCAGGCGGCCATGCGCAGCTGGGATTCATTGTTGCCGACGATCAGCAGCAGTTTGTATACCGGGTTGCCGGGGTTATCAATCACCTGCAGCAGCGGCCCGTTGCTTGCCGGGAGCGTAACACCGCCAATGGCCTCACCCGGTTTCCCGATAAGGATGCCGTTTTTCTCCGGCAGGCGGTCATTTAACGCTTCAAAGGAGATGCCGCGATAGTCCGCCGCAATACCCAGCCAGGATGCCACCAGCGCGGCGGCGCTGACCTGCTCAGGCTGCGTTTTCGCCGGGAAAGCGAAGCTGAGCGTGGTGGGCGTCATCTGCATCGCATCGAAGAACGGGCGCGGGAAGTGGCTGAGATCCGAGCCGATGTTCAACTGCTGCCCTTCGAGGTCGAGCCGGGTGCCGGGCATGATGGTGACCTGGTTGCTGTCGGTCAAATCGCGCTGGCACAGCAGGGCGTCGGCGTCGTTTATTTTGAGGTTAATGTTGTTGCTGGAAACCACCAGCGCCGCCGGAATATCCAGCTGATAGCTGGTGACGTTGCTGTCAGCGGCACCTAGCGGCACGCTGCCCAGGGGCTGGCCGTTCATCATTAGCTGCATCGTGGTGTTGCGTGCGGCCATCGCCGGAGACACTTTCAGGTTCAGCGTCAGTTGGGCGTTGGTGATCACCTGGTTAGTGGGGATCGTAAAGTCGATGCCGGTCTGCAGCTGTCCGCCGTTCAGGACGATGCCGTTTGGCTGCCCCATCTGGGCAACCGTGATGCTGCTGACGGTACCGGGGTTGACGGCAGGCGGAGCCACTGACGGCGCTTCCTCTGTTACCGGCGGCGGCAGGTTAATCGGCAGCAGGTTGTCTACTGTGGCAAGGTCATCCGCGATTGCCGGGCCGGTTAGCGCGCTCAGCGCCAACAGGATGCTGGCCGCCGTTCTGGTCATCCTTTTCATATGGCGTTGTCCTCCCCGGAACCGTTCACCCGACGTGCTTCTTCACTACGGGCGCGGCGTGCGGCCCGCTTGTCTTTCCAGGTCAGCCAGAACAGTTCGAAGACGCAGCGAATGATTGTGAGCAGCGAGCGGAACGGATTGTCCTGCGGTTTTGGCGGCTGGATCCAGGCATCGGCGCGGGCCAGTACGACCCTGACCAGCTCGCGGCGACGGGCGAGGGGGATTTCGTCGAACATCAGGCGAATAGTGGACTCGTCGGCGGAAATCATCTTAACCGGGATACTGATGGCCCCGGAGTGCAGCTGAAGCTCAATTTCTTCGATTTCGTCGCTCAGGTGGCGGTCGTCCGGCACTTTAATGCGGCAGCCGCCCATCGACAGGTCAAGCGTATGGCTGCGTGAAGAGATGCCGCTGGCGTAATGAATAACGACCGGCACATCGACTTCAATACGGATAGTTTTGCGCGTTTGACGCGTTTCCCGTGCAACGGCAATGGCGGCCAGCAGGAAAATCAGGCTATACAGGCCCCAGCCGACGTTGAGGGCGATAACTTTTGGGTCGACGCCAAAATAGTCATGGGCACAGGCGCGGACGATCCCGGCAATAACCGCCACGCCGAGCAGCACGGCGATAACCACGTGCGGGCGAACGACGCGGAAGTCAAAGTAGCCGACGTCCAGCAGGTCGCCTTTGTCGGTAACGTTAAATTTGCCGCGCTTGGGGAACAGCATGGTGATCGCCGTCGGCAACACCAGGTGGAAAGCCATCACCAGGTCGTAGATTTCCCCCCAGAAGCTGTAGCGATAGCGGCCATTGAGCCGCGAGTTCAGCCAGATGGCGAGGAACAGGTGCGGCAGCGCGTAGGCAAACAGCATGCTGGCGGAAGAGTGGATGATGTTCAGGTTGAACAGCAGATAAGCCAGCGGCGCGGTAAGAAACGCCACGCGTGGCAGGGCAAACTGGTAGTAAAGCATCGCGCTCAGGTAGCACAGGCGCTGCTGCCAGGTGAGTCCGCGCCCCAGCAGCGGGTTATCGGTCCGGAAGATTTGCGTCATACCGCGTGCCCAGCGGGTTCGCTGAATAACGTGCAGCACCAGGCGCTCGGTGGCAAGTCCAGCGGCCAGCGGAATGTCGAGAAACGCGGATTTCCAGCCACGACGCTGCATTTTCAGCGCCGTATGGGCATCTTCGGTGACCGTTTCTACCGCAAATCCACCAATTTCTTCCAGCGCGCTGCGGCGAATAACCGCGCATGAGCCGCAGAAGAAGGTGGCGTTCCAGAAGTCGTTCCCGCGCTGAATCGGGCCATAGAACAGCGCACCTTCGTTCGGAATGTCGCGGCCTACCGACAGGTTACGTTCAAACGGATCGGGCGAATAAAAGTAGTGCGGGGTCTGAATCAGCGCCAGCTTAGGGTCCTGCAAAAATGCACCTACCGTGGCCTGCAGGAAAATACGCGTGGCGACGTGGTCGCAGTCAAAGACGGTGATCAGCTCGCCGCTGGTGAGCTTCATGGCGTGGTTGAGGTTGCCCGCTTTGGCGTGTGCGTTGTCGTTGCGGGTAATATAACCGACACCCACGTTGGCGGCGAAAACGGCAAACTCGCTGCGCTTGCCGTCATCCAGCAGGTAAATTTTCATTTTATCCTGCGGATAATCAATGCATTGAGCAGCCAGCACCGTGTCACGCACAACGTCCAGACTTTCGTTATAGGTAGGAATATAAACGTCAACGGTCGGCCAGAGCGTGGTGTCGTCCGGCAGCGGAACGATTTCGCGCTTTAACGGGAATAAAGTCTGGAGGTGGCTGAGCAGCAGCAGGATCCAGATATACAGCTCCGCCAGATAAAGTCCGATGCCGAGAATAGCTTCAATATCGGAATTAAAATGCAGCGTCTGGGTGGTGCGAAACCAGATATAGCGCGTCGACATCAGCCCCGACACGATAACCATCACAATGGAAACGCTGCGTTTTTTGCTCAGGCCCAAAAGCAGCAAAATCCCGATGCTGATTAAGCCAAAAATATACTGCTTCTGGCTGTCCATAGGCGTAATGATCACCAGCACCGCTACCGGCGCCAGGACCAGCAGCAGTAAATAAAACAAAGCCTTTTTCATAGGACTTCCTGAGATGTCAGAAGTTTGATGTTTTCAAGCCGGTATGAACAGCCCCGTCACCCACGTGAATACCCAGCAGGCCCGCCACGCGTTTACTGATTAATTCAATGTCGAACGCGGCGGCGGACGCAGGGCTAAAATCGAAAATGGACTGCTGTGAGGCATTGGCTTCCGCCACGCTTTCGTCCCGGTTAATTACCCCGAGCAGGCTGTCGCCAAGCCGTTGCTGCATAAAGGCGGTTACGTCACGGCTGATATGGCGGCGGCTGTCGCTCTGATTAATTAGGAAATAGTGCCCCAGCCGGTGATTAAGCGGCTCGCCGGTCAGGCGCTGATTCTCAATTTGCGGCAGCAGAGACAGCGAGGCGGTATCCGCCAGCAGCGTTATCAGGTGTAGATCCGCAAGCCGCGATACGGCTTTCAGCGCCGGGTTGGGGCCTGGAGGGAAATCGGCAATGATAACAAGGCCGGGATAGTTCAGCAGCGTGCTGAGGCCACGGGTCAGAAAGTGGCTGTCGTTTGCCAGGCGCTGCTCGAAGTCGAGACGCTGCGCTTCGGTGGCATCGCCATAAGGCAGCACAAAGATATTGCCGCCTGCGGTCAGGACGGACTGGCTCCAGTCGGAGGACTCGCCGGCTTTCGCCACGTAGCCTCTGCCATCCGACAGCGGCACGCCGAAATGCAGGCGGAGCGCGTTCTGAACGTCAAAATCAATGGCCAGCACCTTGCTGCCAGCACGGGCCAGCGCCCAGGCCAGGTTCGCGGTGACGGTGGTTTTTCCCACGCCGCCCTTTGGCGAGCAAACACAAACTAATGGCATGAGGCAATCATCTCCAGCAGAGGTTGTAGCGGTAAATCTTTACCGGCATGCGGCGCGGCGGGAGCGGCTTTGGCGGCGAATAGTTTATTAAAGGGAACCGCTTCCGCCTGCTGGCGTGGCGGTGGAGATGGAGGTGGAACGGGGGCCGGCGCCCGTGGCTGAGCGGCTGGCGCTGGAGATAGTTGTTCAAACAGCGTTGGGGCCGCCGGTTGTGGCCTGACAGCCGGTTCAGGCGCCGCCGCGGGTTCAACCGGCGTTGATGCTACAGAGGAGGCCACGCTTGCCATAATGGTGCTTTGCCCGGCAGCGGCCGGCGCTACGGCTGGCGCGGGAGCAGGCTTAGCATGACGAATATCGAACTCATCGGCTTTGACAGATTGCGGCGCGGGAACGGAAACGCTGTCCGCATGGGAAAGCGCATTATCATCGTCCGGGTTTTGGTTTAATTGTTTAATAATCGCCCAGCGGCCGCTGTCCGCTGTCTGAGTTTGCGCCGACATATCCTTAAAATTGATTGCGCCTGTGCGTGTCTTATCCTTGAAACGCTGCAAATCATCATAATGTTTCATAGGTATGCTCATGATTTACAATATTTTTATGAATTTATGCAAAGCTACAGCAGCTTGTTTCACGGTGTGTTACGCATAAACGAGCGTAAATCTCTATCTGTTCACTTTTGGCCGAGTGTTTTAATGAAAGAGTAACGCTTCAGCCACCAGTGATTGGCGACGCCATTGATGAGAATCTTAAGTCAAAATATCAGTAAGTGATGAGTTTTCTGTCTTCTTTTAATGAAAATTCTTATCGGAAAGAGAATGCGTTAACAGGGAGGTGCAATGGTATTGTATATCCCGTTGACATATCCCTCTTTGAGGGTATTCTGGTGTGACTAATAATTGAACGTTTCAGGAGGCCTGCGATGGAAAAAACTACCGTATTTAAAAGTAACCGTAGCCAGGCCGTTCGCCTGCCTAAAGCGGTTGCGTTACCGGAAGATGTGAAACATGTCGATATTGTCGCTATCGGCAGAACACGGGTGATCACACCGGCGGGTGAAGGCTGGGATAGCTGGTTCAATGGCGACAGCGTGACGGCTGATTTTATGGCAGATAGAGAGCAACCGGGCGAACAACTCAGGGAAGAATTTTGATGCTTAAATATATGCTGGATACCAATATTTGCATCTTTACCATAAAGAATAAGCCGCAGGTCGTCCGCGAAGCCTTTAATCGATATTACGGACAAATGTGCATCAGCTCGGTCACGTTGATGGAGCTGATTTATGGTGCTGAAAAGTCACTTTATCCAGAAAAGAATCTGGCCGTTATTGAAGGATTTGCGGCCCGCCTGGAAGTTCTTCCGTACGGTACTGATGCGGCAATACACACCGGGCAGGCTCGGGCTGAACTGGCAAAAAAAGGGACGTCGATTGGGCCTTATGACAGCATGATAGCCGGGCATGCACGCTCTCTTGGCTTAGTTGTCGTGACCAATAATCTTCGGGAATTTGAGCGTGTACCGGGGCTAAGGCTGGAAGACTGGACGGTGCAGTAACGTCGTCTGTATGAACTAAAAAACCGACGTTCTCACGCCGGTTTCGCGGTAAACAGGAGTGCAGGTTGTGCGTAAGTGAAAATCAGCGCCAGCCTGGCAGTACCTCACTATTTATCCTTGCCAACCCATCGATTGTTCTGACAAAACGCGGTGTTTTTAAATCTTCAGCCAGCAGGTGAATGAGCTCAAACAGCAAACCGGTAATCTGCCGCTGAGTTTCCATTGAGCTTTGCCTGGTCAGCAAAACGACAGTTAATGCCCTGCAATATTCACGTATCGACTCTGAGTCATCGCAAATCGGGTGGGTATTGTTCTCGAAATTATTATCTTCAACCGTGAGCTGCTGAATAAGGTGCTTCGGTAAAGGCGCTTCCAGCGCACTTTTCAGCACTTCCAGCCCCGCCAGCAGGCGGCCACAAAGCGCCATGCAATCGGTAGCATCTTTGCTCTCAACCAGCTCATCAACATAGGCCTGACAAGTCTCCAGCACCTCGAACAGATCGTGGGAAGCGCCGAGCGGGGCTTTTATTAACCTCACTATTGCGGATTCGGTAACTGGTTGAAAGACCAGATTTTCGGCATTAGCGGTTGTGGTACTATCGGCGTTAGCCATAGCGTTACTCCTAATCAGTTAACGTTTGTGGTTAGACGCCCCGGCAGTGTTACAGCACTTCGGGGCGTTGTTCGTTATAGCGCGGCTATGTTAATGTGCCCCCCTATACAGAACAAAACTTACGCAATATGGGGCCCCATGCCAATCGTTAGTCGAGACAAAAAACCGAAAGGTGGTGGCAAGTCACCTCATTTTAAAATGCGTATCGATCCCGCTTTACGTGAGCAACTCGATGTGGAAGCAACGGAACAGGGAATGAGCCTGGCTAATTGGCTAAAGAATCTGGCGCGTGAGGCTTTGAAGGCAAAAGGGATTGAGCCGAAGGGTTGATAGAAAAAAAATACCAACACCATGAACGGTTAGATATTTAGAGTATTGAAGGCCCTTTTCGCAAAGGGCCATCTTTTATAAAAATTAACGCAGTTCCCCGTTCACATCCTGGTCCACAGCGAAACAGGCGACCAGCTGACCGTTGCCGTAGTCTTTCAGCTGCGGCTGAAGCTGGGTGCATGGCCCAAAGCGACGGCTGCAGCGGGCGTTAAAGGCGCAGCCCGGCGGTGGGTTCAGCGGGCTTGGCAGCTCGCCGGTCAGCTTGATGCGTTCGCGGCGTTCGTCCGGGTTCAGCCGTGGCGTAGCGGACAGCAGCGCCTGGGTGTACGGGTGCAGCGGATTAGAGAATATCTGCTTTTTGCTGCCTTTCTCCACGCAGCGGCCCAGGTACATCACCATCACTTCATCGGCGATGTGCTCCACTACCGACAGGTCATGGGAGATGAACACGTAGGACAGCCCCAGATCCTGCTGCAGGTCCATCATCAGGTTCAGCACCTGCGCACGCACCGACACGTCGAGCGCAGAGACCGGTTCATCGGCAATCACCACGTCCGGGTCAAGCATCAGGCCGCGAGCGATAGCGATACGCTGGCGCTGGCCGCCGGAGAACATGTGCGGATAGCGGTCGTAGTGCTCGGTTTTCAGACCCACTTTCGCCATCATTTCCAGCGCTTTTTCGCGGCGCTCGGCTTTGCTCAGGCTGGTGTTGATTTGCAGCGGCTCTTCCAGGATCTGCCCCACTTTTTTACGCGGGTTCAGCGAGCCATACGGGTTCTGGAAGACGATCTGGATTTTCTGCCGGCGCAGTTTTTCCGCTGAAACGTCCGGGACCAGCAGATCCTGGCCCTGGTAGTACAGCTCCCCGCCGGTCGGGACTTCGATCATGGTCAGCAGGCGGCCAAGGGTGGATTTCCCACAGCCGGATTCGCCGACGACCGCCAGCGTTTTGCCGCGCTCGAGGGTGAAGCTCACGCCGTCCAGCGCTTTCACCAGGCGTTCAGGGGCGAAAAAGCCCTTCTTCACCGGGTAGTGTTTTTTCAGGTCGATGGCCTGCAACAGCGGTTGCGCGGTGGCCTGTGGGGTACTCATAGGGTTGGCCTCCCGGCATCATCGAGTGGGTAGTGGCATTTGGACTGACGTCCATCTGCCAGCAGGGTTAATTCCGGCTCTTCGCTGCGGCATTTGTCGGTCGCATACGGGCAGCGCGGGTTCAGCAGGCAGCCGTTCGGGCGGTCGTATTTGCCCGGTACCACGCCCGGCAGCGAAGCCAGGCGCGCTTTATCCTGCGCAAATTCCGGCAGCGCGCGGAGCAGAGCCTGGGTGTACGGGTGGCGAGGCGCGCGGAAGATATCGTGGGACGAGCCCGCTTCCACAACCTGGCCCGCGTACATCACGATGATTTTATGGGCGGCTTCGGCAACCAGCGCGAGGTCATGGGTGATCAGGATCAGCGCCATGTTCTCTTTTTGCTGCAGCTCCAGCAGCAGCTCGATGATCTGCGCCTGAATGGTCACGTCGAGCGCGGTGGTTGGCTCATCGGCGATCAGCAGCTTAGGCCGACAGGCAATCGCCATGGCGATCATCACGCGCTGGCTCATCCCGCCGGAAAGCTGGTGCGGGTAAACGTCGAGACGTGAAGCCGGGTCAGGAATACCTACCTGGGTCAGCAGGTCGATAGCGCGCTGGCGGCGGGTTTTCTTGTTGCCGCCCTGATGCACCTTAATGGCTTCCATAATCTGGAAACCGACGGTGTAGCACGGGTTCAGGCTGGTCATCGGGTCCTGGAAGATCATCGCCACTTCGGCGCCCACCAGGTTGCGGCGCTCTTTCTCAGAAATGCGCTTCAGATCCCTGCCGTTGAATTCCAGTTTTTCCGGCATTACGCGGCCTGGGAAGTCGATAAGCCCCATAATCGCCAGCGAGCTGACGGATTTACCGGAGCCGGACTCGCCCACGATGCCGACAACTTGCCCCTGATCCACGCTATAGCTGATGCGGTCCACGGCACGGAACGGTGCGTCTTCGTCGCCGAAATGCACCGATAATTTATCTACATTTAATAACGCCATCTCGAACCTCTTACTGCTTCAGTTTGGGATCGAGCGCGTCACGCAGACCGTCACCCATCAGGTTAAATGCCAGCACCGTCAGCAGGATTGCCAGACCAGGGAAGGTCACAACCCACCAGGCACTCTGCGCGAACTGCAACACGTCGGCGAGCATGGTGCCCCACTCCGGTGTTGGCGGCTGCGCACCCATGCCGAGGAAGCCAAGGGCGGCCATATCGAGAATGGCGTTCGAGAAGCCGAGCGACGCCTGAACAATCAGCGGCGCAAGGGTATTCGGGAAGATATTCACAAACATCTGGCGAACCGGGCCAGCACCCGCCACGCGGGAAGCGGTGACGTAGTCGCGGTTAACTTCCACCAGCACCGCGGCGCGGGTTAAACGCACATAGTGCGGCAGCGCAACGAAGGTCAGCGCCAGCGCGGCGTTACCGATAGACGGCCCGAAGATAGCCACCAGCACCAGCGCCAGCAGCAGGCTTGGCAGCGCCAGCATGATATCGACCACGCGCATGATGATGTTGTCGACCACGCCGCCAAAGTAACCGGCGACCAGGCCCAGCACGATGCCCATTACCAGCGACAGGACGACCACCAGGCAGCCGACCAGCAGCGAAAGGCGTGCGCCGTACATCAGGCGAGAAAGCACATCGCGGCCTACGTCATCCGTGCCGAGGATGTAGCTCCAGCTGCCGCCTTCCTGCCAGACCGGCGGGTGCAGCAGCGCGTCGCGGAACTGCTCCGCTGGCGCGTGAGGCGCGATGAAGTTAGCGAACACGGCGATGAAGATCATTACGGCGACGTACACCAGGCCGATCACCGCCCCTTTATTACGTTTGAAGTAGTGCCAGAACTCCTGGAAAGGCGTCATCGGCTTGGGTGCTGCCACCACTTTGTTTTCAGTCAGTTGCGTCATGATGGCCCCTTATTTCTTATGGCGTATACGCGGGTTCACCACGCCGTACAGCAGGTCTACTAGCAGGTTGACGAGGATAATCATCGTCGCCACCAGCAGCACGCCGCCCTGGACTACCGGGTAGTCACGACGCTGCAGGGCGTCGATGAGCCAGCGGCCAAGGCCCGGCCAGGAGAAGATGGTTTCCGTCAGGATGGCGCCTGCCAGCAGAGTACCGACCTGCAGGCCGATAACCGTGACGACCGGCAGCATCGCGTTGCGCAGGGCGTGAACCACGATAACGCGCATGCGGGTCAGGCCCTTGGCGCGAGCGGTACGGATGTAGTCTTCGCCCAGCACTTCCAGCATCGAAGAGCGGGTCATACGCACGATAACCGCCAGCGGGATAGTGCCTAGCACGACGGCAGGCAAAATCATGTGGGCAACGGCGTCAATAAAATCACCCGGCTGGCCCCAGATAGCGGTATCTATCAGCGCAAACCCGGTGAGCGGCAGGGAGTCATCAAGGAACACGGTGTCGCTGACGCGCCCGGAAACCGGGGTCAGGTTCCAGTGTACCGAGACCAGCATGATGAGCATCATGCCCCACCAGAAAATTGGCATGGAATAGCCGGTCAGCGCGAGGCCAACGGCGGTGTGGTCGAAGATTGAACCACGCTTCACGGCGGCAAGTACGCCTACCGGAATACCGACGGCAACGGCGAAAATCATCGCGCAGATGCCGAGTTCCAGCGTCGCTTTAAAGCGCGGCACGAACTCGTCCCAGACCGGGAGGCGGCTCTTTAATGAAATACCCAGATCGCCATGCATTACGCCCCAAATGTAATGGAGGTATTGCTGCCACATTGGCTTGTCGAGACCCAGCTCGGCCAGCAGTTGGGCATGGCGCTCAGGAGAAATACCGCGCTCTCCGGCCATGATCATTACCGGGTCTCCGGGGATCATATGCACGAAAGCGAAGGTGAGTAGGGTAATACCTATAAACGTGGGGATGACTAACCCCAGTCGTCGGAGGATGAACTGCAGCATATCCCGGATTCTCTGTAGTGACGGAAAGCCTGGTAACTGTCCCGTCTGTATTGCTCACAAATAATGAATATAAATTCCCTCTCCCCTGAGGGGAGAGGGTTAGGGTGTGGGGGGAAATTAAAACACCCTCACCCCGGCCCTCTCCCTCAAGGGAGAGGGGGGATCTCTACTTATTATTCGACGGACACGTTTTCGAAGTGGTGTTTGCCCAGTGGATCAACCACGTAGCCTTTAACTTCTTTACGTACTGGCTCGAACACGGTGGAGTGAGCGATGATCAGCGCTGGTGCCTGATCGTGCATCACAACCTGAGCCTGTTTGTACAGTTCAACACGTTTGTTATGGTCGTCGGTGGCGCGAGCCGGCTGAATCAGATCTTCAAACGGCTTGTAGCACCAGCGAGAGTAGTTGGAACCGTCTTTCGCCGCGGCGCAGCTGAACAGGGTCGCGAAGAAGTTATCCGGATCCCCATTGTCGCCGGTCCAGCCCATCATCACGGCCTGGTGTTCACCCGCTTTAGCACGCTTCAGGTACTCGCCCCACTCGTAGGTCACGATTTTGGCGGTCACGCCGACTTTCGCCCAGTCAGCCTGAATCATCTCTGCCATGCGGCGAGCGTTCGGGTTGTATGGACGCTGTACCGGCATAGCCCACAGGTCAACGGTGAAGCCTTTATCCTGGCCCGCTTCTTTCAGTAGCGCTTTCGCTTTTTCAGGATCGTAGGTGTAGTCCTTCACGTCATCGTTGTAGCCCCACATGGTTGGTGGGATCAGGTTTTTAGCCGCGGTGCCCGCGCCCTGATAAACGGCTTTGATGATCGCTTCTTTGTTCACCGCGTAGGTCAGCGCCTGACGCACTTTCACGTCATCAAACGGTTTCTTCTCGGTGTTGAAGGAGAGGTAACCCACGTTCAGGCCAGCCTGTTCCATCAGATTGATGTTCTTGTCTTCTTTCATGCGGGCGATGTCGGCCGGGTTCGGGAACGGCATCACCTGACATTCGTTTTTCTGCAGCTTGGCGTAACGTACGGAAGCGTCTGGGGTGATGGAGAAGACCAGGCGATCGATCTTCGGCTTGGTGCCCCAGTAGCCTTCGAAGGCTTTATACAGAATACGGGAGTCTTTCTGGTACTGCAGCAGTTGGAATGGACCGGTACCGATTGGGTTCAGGTCGGTTTTTTCCGGGGTGCCGGCTTTCATCATGTTGTCGGCATATTCTTTAGAAAGAATAGAGGCGAAGTCCATGGCCATGTCCGCGAGGAACGGCGCTTCTGGACGAGCCAGCACGAACTGCACGGTGTTGTCGTCGACTTTCTTGATGTCGGTGATCAGGTCAGGCAGGCCCATACCTTCGAAGTATTCGTAGCTGCCGCCAGAGACTTTGTGATACGGGTTATCTTTGTTTTTCTGACGGTCAAAGGAGAATACAACGTCGTCGGCGTTAAAATCACGAGTCGGTTTGAAGTCTTTATTATCCTGCCACTTCACGCCCTTACGCAGGTGGAAGGTGTAGGTTTTGCCGTCCGGGCTAACGTCCCATTTCTCAGCCAGACCTGGGATGATTTCGGTGGTGCCGGTTTTGAATTCTACCAGACGGTTATAAATCGGTACGGAGCTGGCATCGTAAGTTGTGCCGGAAGTGAACAGCTGTGGGTTAAAGCCCTCTGGGGAACCTTCTGAACAGTAAACCAGGGTTTTGGCTTGTACGCTTGCTGCAACGGTCATGGCAACCAGGCTCAGACCAAATTTCAGCATCCCTGACTTCTTCAAGGAAATACTCATTATTCTGCTCCAATTATGTGTCGTGTTGTGTTTTGTAACCGTCTGACCATTGTTATTTGTGGGTGGTCGGTACGGTGTGCCCGGAGGCGATGGTGAGGCTAGCAGTTCCTTTCGCGAGTCATGCATGGAGGTAGCACAGACGGTCCGTAAATAGCCCCTCTCGTCCTACAATCTGTCAACAGATTAAGGAAACGTCAATACAGGTCACGGGGATTTACAAGCAAGGTGAGATTCGGTGGGCAAAGATTAAAAAAACCTTCCGGGGACATTTCCAGCAGGGAAATTTATGCTACAGGCTTGTTACCAGAATATTGCACTGCTTAATTTGCAACCTATAGCGAGAACCGATTGTCCGGAATAGGTAAAATTTTGTGTTAAATGATGAATTGTTGCACGATTTATTTTGTGATCTGCATCGCTCACAGCGGAAAATGCTGTCCCTCATCATAAGCGGCCGCGCAAAAAACCACGCTTTTCCATAACCAAATACGATGAATTAATGTGGCCTGGCAGAAGCAAAAATGGCAGATCATGATGCGAATAAACGGCGGGGCTAAAAAGAGAAAAACACCCCGCGATACGGAGTGTTTTATTTCAAGTCGGGCATTCTATGCCAATGTTGGATGCGGTCAGAATATTAATTCATGTCTTTATCCGGCACGTGGCACCAGTTGTTATTCTGATTAATTCCACCGTTGGGCGAGGTGTAGCCCAGGCAGCCAAGGATGGTGTCAAACAGCTCAACGTGGCGATGCGGCACCTTCATTTTTGCCTGCTCTTGCATATGCTTAAAGGCGTCGGCAGCCGTTGGATTTTCCAGGTACTTATCCGATGCCCAAACCAGCAGTGGGACGCGGAATTGTTCCGGCGGTGCCATTTTTCTCGGTGTGCCGTGCAGGTGCATGGAATCGCTGATGGATTCACCGTGGTCAGCGGCATAGAAGACAATCGCCTTCTTATCGCGAAGCTGGTCGAACACGCTGTCTATCATCGTATCGACATAAAGCACCGAATTATCAAAGGCGTTAATCAGCATCTCCTTTGAACAGCCTTTGCCAATATCGATGCATTCTGGTGTCCATTTCGCAAAGCTGCGCGGGTAGCGCTGGGCGTAGGAGAAGTGGGAGCCTTTGGTATGCAGAATTATCAGATGTTTGCCGTCAGGATTCTGCTCGAGAGATTGCTTCATCTCGTCAATCAGCAGCATGTCGTCCACGGTTTTACCGCGGTTGCGGGGTTCAGCGGCGATTTGTTCGCGGAAGGCCAGGGTATCCGGCATGGCGTTTTTGTAGAACCAAATTTCGCTCTGCATAGCGTAAAGGTCGGAACTAAACCCCAGCTGTTTTAATACCGCGAAGATGTTTTGTTCCTTCAGCGTACGCTGAGGGTTATCTTCTGCCCCGCCTTCGCGGACGAACATACAGCGCAGCGAGAGTTTGGTGGCGGTGTCGCAAGACTCCCCGCGGAAGGCGACCAGGTTTTTCTCTTTGGCGAGGTTTGGCGTGGTGTCACGGTCATAGCCAAATATTCCCATATGATCCCAGCGCGTGGTTTCGCCAATAATAAACACCACATAAGTATCATTCATGCCTGGAGGCGTAACGTAGGTGAACTTTTTCGTGGGGTTCATCAGCGCGCCGTTGCCGGTGGATTCGTCGGCGTTCGCCCAGGCAAAAAGCCCCAGGGAAGAGACCCAGTTGACCGGCACATAAGAGCTGGCTACCACGCCGCCGTAACTTGCCATATCCGTCGTCGACCCCTGCTCATCGTCGGACTGCATTTCCCCCAGCATTCGCAGCGGCGCCCAAACCAGCAGCCCCGCACAGAGAAGGATGGCGATGTTTTTGATGCGTTGACCCGGGGTTTTCAACTGCTGAAGCAACGTGTCTTGCGATCTGTTTACCCAGATAAGGAAAAGCGGGATAGCGCTGACCAGAACCATCCAGATCGCAAAGTGGTAGCCTACAACTTCTTTAGAGAGGTCGATATCCGTAGTCATCACCGAGGCAATGATGCCGTAGCCGATGACCACGTTGAAGAAGGTCATATAGTAGCTGGCGGCCACGGAACACAGCACCACGAAGGAGGCCAGCACTCGCCAGAGATGACGGCCAAAAATCGACAGCAGGCGTAACAGGAAAAATGTTACCAGCAGGCAGGCAAAAAACTCGGCAGCTGCGGCCATGCCTTTCCAGGCGATGAAGACCTGGGCGCGGCTATCAAAACGTTGGTAGAAAACAGAGATATTCAAAAACCAGCCGATGTATACCCCCAGCAAAAGACACAGTTTTTGCTGAGAGAGTGTTTTTATGTAATTCATTCAGGCATCCAGGCGATATAAAAAAATGAGCGCTATTCAGACCGTAGAGTAGCCAGCTAGTTCTGAATAGCGTGTGAAACGAAGAGGATTCCTGGCGATGCATCAAAATTCGAAGGGCATGGCCGTTTTTTAACAAAAAAGACCCCGTATTAGGGCGGGGTCTTTTTTTGATCTGCTAGCAAAGAGGATCAGGGCTTCGATGCCGCTTGCAGTTCATCGTAGACATAATGCCGGTAACTATTAAACAGCGTTGTGTCCGGGCAATCATTCAGTCTGCCCTGGCATAAATGGCGCATATCGATATTGGCCTGATAGAACGGTGACACTTTTAGCTGAGCCTGTTCGAGTAACATTCCACCAAGGAAGGCGATATCGGTGATGGAGCCGAGGTCCGCCACCGGTGGCGCGTTATAATTGTCACGCAGGCTAAATTGCGTGAGGAGGGACGGTTTTTTCTGCGCAGTGGCGTAGCCGTTTTCCCAGCCTATGCCGGGCTGGTGATCGCCAAAGTACATAAACATGGTTGGCCGTTGGCGCCGATCAACGAACTGGAAGAAGTCGGCCAGCGCAGTTTCGGAGTTTTTAATCTTCTCGACATAATGGCTAAATTTACCGGCTGAATCTTCATTTTTCACGACTGAAGCCAGCTGGTAATCATCAGAATGCCCTGCGTCATAGGGGCCGTGCTCGTACATCGTTAACGCATAAACAAACACGGGCTTATCGGTATGGCCGGCAAGGATCTTTTTCACATAGCCCAGGACGTCACCGGTCGTGATGTGCCAAAGGTTGTCCGACAAATCACCTGGGTAGCCCAACTCCTGCGGCTGAATGATTTTATCCACGCCCATCATGGTATAGGCGTGACCGGCGTTATAGGCCGATTTGTTGAATGGCGTCAGCACAACGGTGTAGTAGCCGTTATTTTTCATCTGCTTAAACAGGCTGTCATTGACGTGATCGATAGCTGAATAAAAGACGGAGCTTTTCAGCGCCCCAAAATCATCGCTACGCATTCCAGTTAAGACCGCGAATTCAGACAGCCAGGTGCCTCCGCCGAAGGTTTGCACGCGCATCGGTGTGTGGGCTTTTACCTTGCTGTCCTGCTCAAACATAGAAAAATGTGGCAGTAATTTAGGGTCAGGCACCTTATACAGGCGCGGATCCACCGTCGATTCCTGCAGCAGCAGAACGATATCAGGTTTCACGCTTGCTGATGCGGCGGTTTTGTTATTCAGCGCCGCCGCGCGAGAAGCAAATTCCAGCGACGTTGCCTGTGGGAACGTTGGTGCGTCGTACTGGGTCTGAATGCCGGATAACGCCAGGTTCGACAGTACGCCGGTACCGCCAGGCAGCATAGTGACCCAGTTGCGCTGATTCTTCAGTACGCTGTGGCTAAGCAGTGACGCCGAACCCAGCATCACGCCGAGGGCTATCAGCGGGGCGAGCATCCCTCTGCGGCGCGGCGCTGTGCGCCAACTGATGATAATCGTCAGGATAAGCAGGGTTATCATCGCCGCAACCGCGATCCCGGCAGAGGGATAATGCAGCAGCGTGCTCGCATTGGACGGATCGGCCATCAAGTAAAAATCGCTAAACAGCAGCTGGTCTTTGTAATAGTGGACCTTAAGCTGGTTACAAAATTGCAGCAGAATCACCAGCAGGCTGCTGGTACCCACGGCAAAAATGACTCTGGCGGAGAGTAAATAAAGCAATCCGCATGCAAAAATGAAGACACTAGCAGCGATAACAACGGGGTAGATATCACGCGGCGAGTTACCCGCAATGATGATCAGGGCTGCAATAAATAGCAATGAGACATAAATGTATGTCCAGAGCGATTTCCGGCTGGTTTTTTGTACCATGATGCTCGTTTTCTCTGTGGAACTGTTCTGGATAGCGAATGCTGTCTTAGGAAAGACATCCCTCTGCTGGCCTGACGAGTGAAAAGAGGATAAGGCGATGAGAAGGGAGATTTATCCTGGCCGGGATAATACAGCTTGTGGCGAAAAAGTCTTGCCAAAGACTGTTATTTCATTGCTGAGATTGTGTTTTTATTTGAACAGAGTAAGCGAGGTGATGATGGGTTACGCCAAAGCCGCCCTATTTGGCGGCCTTAACGTGGGTATTGCGAAGACTATCAGGCGTGGGCGTGTTTGTGACTGAGTACGGCACGTACCGGCTGACGAATGGTGGTGGAAATCGCCAGGGATAGAATCAGCAGGGCGAAGATAACGCAGAAGGTGACGTAGAAGCCGCCGAACAGCGAGGCGATGATGGAGCCGCAGATGCTGCCGATCCCAAAGCCCAGGTAAATCACGCCGTAGTTTTTGGTCAGGTTGTTCAGGCCAAAGAATTCGCTGACCAGCGAAGGATAAACGGTGATGGTGCCGCCAAAGTTAAAGGCAACGCAGGCGATGGCCGCAAAGAACGTCATTTCGTTCAGCGGGGCAAACAGCAGGGCCGCCATACCGACCAGAGAAATCACCTGGCCAATCGTGATAACGCGAATACGGGCGATTTTATCGGACAGAATACCGAGGATAAGGCGGCCGCTCAGGTTAGCAATCGAGATAACGGTAACCGCGTTGGCGGCGGACATCGCATCCAGGTGCACCATGCCCTGCGCGATATCTTTTGCTACGCCGATGACGTACAGGCCGCTCATGCAGGCGGTGAGGAACATCAATGCCAGCATCCAGTACTGTGGCTGACGCATAGACTCTGCCAGGGTGAAGTCTGTTTTCGCTGCGCCGTTTGCGGTTTTGGTTTCCTGCAGCGGAGCGTCTTTCATCATGGTGGCGCCAAACAGCACCATCACCATCGCCAGTCCACCCCAAATCATAAAGGTGTTTTCCAGACCGTAGGCCGCCAGCAAATGGGTATCGATGTATTTAAAACCGAGGCTACCGAGGCCATAGGCGCCAATAGAAAAGGCAGAAATCAGGCCCTTACGTTCCGGGAACCACTTCACGCAGTTAGACAGCGTTAGCAGGTAACCTGCACCGTCGGCCAGGCCAACCAGGACGCCAGCCGTGAGCCACAGCATCATCAGGTTATTGGCATGTGCGGTGAAGAACAGCCCGGCACCGAGCAGCACGCCCGCCGCCATGGTGACCTTACGCACGCCAAAGCGGTCCTGCAGTTTGCCCGCTACGGAAGAAGAGATGGCGAGGCCCAGACTCAGCAGCCCGAAGGAGAAAGCGACCTGGCTGATTGGCGCATCCAGCTTCTGTGACAACGCGCTGTTAAACAGGCTCCAGGTATAAACGGATCCCAGCGCGAACTGAGTAATGATGGTCCCGATGAGGGTTAACCAGCGAGTACGGTTGTAGGTGGCAGTGTTCATGGCAGATGTCCTGCGAATCTAAGGGAAGTTATCTGCCGCCTACGATAGCGAAGCGCCGTTTATTCCAGGAAAAAACGGCATGAAATGCATGAAGAACGGAATGAAATGCCTCTCAGACGGTATGAACGGCCTTCACGCTGCACTTTATATTCTGTTGGTTAGTGCTCGCTATCATTGTGGTGTGCGTCTTTGCTGTATATCAAATGTTAAATCATAAATGAGACATAGTTAACATTTTGCAAATTTACCGGTATTAACAACCCTTTCTTTGATCTCATACAGGGTTGCGAAATGCCCCGTATTCACTATTGTCAGATCGTAAAATTTGCCCACGCTTGGCAGGTAATCAGGGAGAGCAAAATGGAACGTTGTGGCTGGGTCACTCAGGATCCGCTGTATCTGGAGTATCACGACAAAGAATGGGGCGTGCCGGTCACCGACGGGCAGAAGCTCTTTGAGATGATTTGTCTGGAAGGCCAGCAGGCCGGGCTGTCGTGGATAACCGTGTTGAAAAAACGCGAAAATTACCGCCGGCGTTTCAGGAATTTTGACCCTTATGCCGTGGCGCTGATTCAGCCGGAAGAGGTGGATGAGCTGATGCAGGACGCCGGGATTATCCGCCACCGAGGGAAAATTGAGGCCATTATCAATAACGCCAAAGCCTTTCTGGCGATGGAGGCCAACGGTGAGAAATTCCCCGAGTTCGTCTGGGCCTTTGTGGAGCATAAACCGCAGGTGTCGCATGCCGCTTCACTCAGCGAAGTTCCCGCCTTTACGCCGACGTCAGATGCGCTGTCTAAGGCACTCAAGAAACGCGGATTTAAGTTTGTGGGGTCGACAATCTGCTATTCGTTTATGCAGGCCTGCGGTCTGGTCAATGACCATGTGACGGGCTGCTTCTGCCACCCAGATTTTCGCCAATGATCCAGCCGTTTAACGTTGGGGAGATGGATGTGCTGATGGCGCTCTGGCTTGAAAGTACCATCGGCGGCCATCCGTTTATCCCGGAAAGCTACTGGTACGATAGCCTGAACCTGGTGCGTAATGTCTATATCCCTCAGTCAAAAACGTGGGTTTATCTCCACCAGCAAAAAATGGTGGGGTTTATCAGCGTGATGGATCGGCAGTTTATCGGCGCGTTGTTTGTGTCCCCTTCTTTTACCGGGCAAGGGGTCGGCGGTGAACTGCTGGAGAAGGTGAAAGCGGAATACCCGGCCTTAAGTCTCGAGGTGTATCAGAAAAACCGCCGGGCGGTGCATTTCTATCACCGCCACGGTTTTCATATTGAAGAGGGCGCGTGGCAGGAAGAAACGCAGCACCCGACGTGGATTATGGGCTGGCAGGCGGATCAAACGCCGTCACAGCAGGTGCCGGGCCGGTAAATTTCTCTGCCCAGACGAGGGAGTTATTTGCCGCACAGCCGTTGGCCAGCCGGGAAGACGGGATATCCATGGTGAGTACGTTAACCGCGCCGTTTTTACACAGCCTGTTTTCATCCAGATCGGGCCATGCGCCCTGGTGGATGCAAACCACGCCGGGCCTGATACCGTCGGTCACCTGAGCGCCGACCAATACCTGGCCGCGAGCGTTCCATACCCGCACTAAATCACCGTGAGCGATGCCGCGCGCTTTGGCGTCAATCGGGTGAAGCGTAATGGGCTCTCGCCCGGCAATGGCGTACTGGTCGCGAAGTCCGGCATAGTTCAGCTGGCTGTGCAGGCGGTGGGCCGGATGAGATGAGAGCAACTGCAACTGTCCGGAAGCGGCATTGCCCTGCCATTCGTCCGGCGCCAGCCAGCTTGGGTGCGGCGGGCAGTCGGCATAACCAAAGCTGGCGATGCGTTCGGAGTAAATCTCAATTTTACCGCTCGGCGTTTTGAGTGGGTTTTCCTGAGGATTATCACGAAAATCCGAGAAGCGAATGAATTTGGCATTTTTCGCATTTTCTGGCATTTCTATCAGCTGGTTAGCTGCCCAGAATTCTTTAAAATCCGGGAGCGCGATCTGCTGCGTAGCACCACGTTGACGGGCGATGTTATAAAAAGCCTCGAGCCATTCAAGTTCGCTTTTCCCTTCACTGAATCGCTCTTTACCGCCTGCTTCCCATTTTTCACTCAGTTCAGCAAAAATATCAAAATCGTTCCACGCTTCCCCCTGCGGGGCAACGACCTGTTTCATGGGAACCAGATGCTGATTGCTGTAATCACCGGTCATCGTCATGTCGTTCCGCTCGAACGACGTGGTCACCGGCAGAACGATATCGGCGTGTTTTGCCGCCGCCGTCCAGAAACATTCGGAGATAACGATCAGCTCAGGTTTTTGCCAGGCTGCGGCAAGGCGATTGGTGTCCTGATGATGGGTGAAGTTACTGCCACCCGCCCACCAAAGCATACGAATATCCGGGAAGGTGTGCTGCTGCCCGTTGTGCTGATACTCCATGCCTGGGTTTTCCAGCGCTTCGACGATGCGCGCCACGGGAATTTTCTCCACGGCATCCGTTCCGCCCTTAAGAGATCCCTGCAGGGAACCGAGAACCGCTGCGCTGCGGGTCGGGTTGCCGCCGTTGGCAAAATGGTAAGAGAGACCAAAGCCGCCGCCTGGGGTGCCAATCTGCCCCAGCATGGCGGCCAGCGTAACCAGCATCCAGTGTTTTTGTTCGCCGTACTGCTGGCGCTGCATGCCCCAGCCTGCCATCAGCATGGTGCGCTTGTGGCTGAAAAGGTCTGCCAGTTTTTCGATGGTTACCGCCGGAATACCGCAGATCTCAGCGGCCCAGGCCGCGTTTTTCGAAATGCCGTCGGCTTTGCCGAGCAGATAGGCCTCAAACTTCTCGTAGCCGTAGGTGCAGCGGGCAAGGAAATCACTATCGTGCCTGCCGTGAATAACCAGCGTGTGGGCAATGCCGAGCATCAGCGCTACGTCGGTACCCATATGCGGCGCGATCCATTCGGCACGTTCACCGAAGAAATCCACCGTTTCAGAGCGCATCGGGTCGATGGCAATAATCGTTTTGCCGCTATTTTTTAGCTGCTCGAAGTACTTCACGCCCTGCTCGTCGCTGGCATTCCAGGCGATTTTCAGCGTGTTGAGCGGGTTCGCGCTCCACAGCACCACCACGTCGCTGTGCTCAAGCAGCAGCGGCCAGCTGGTCTGTTGCTGATAAACCTCATTGGAGCCCACCACGTAGGGCATGATCACCTGCGCGGCACCGGTCGAGTAGTCGCCGGAATGCCCGGTATAGCCGCCCGCCAGGCTCATGTAGCGTTGAAGCAGCGTGGAGGCTTTGTGCAGCACGCCGTTGGAGCGCCAGCCGTAGGAACCCGCGAAAATGGCCGCCGGGCCGTAGCTTTCGCGAATACGTTTGTGCTGCTGGTGGATAAGCGTCAGGGCGTCATCCCAGCTGATGCGGACATAGTCATCTTTCCCGCGAGTGCCCTGTGGGTTCTCGGGCGAGGCCAGAAACCCTTTACGAGCCATAGGAAACGCAACGCGGGCCTTGCTATGGACCTGGTCTGGTACCGCGCTTTGCAGCGAGTTTTGATGACCGGTTTCAAGCGCGCCGCGAGAGCGGTAAACCCGTTCCCCGTCGGTTTCGACCAGCATGGGGCCCCAGTGTGCGGCAGTGAGGATCTGTTTGCGTGTAGGTGATGTATTGGCCAATTTGGGCTCCGCGATGGCAGGCGGTGGGTTCTATGCCCACACATTTATGACAACGATAAAGAATACTTACCGGAATTTTCTACACGATTTGCCGCCATAATCAATCGCCGGATTCGCACCACCGGCGCAGGCCCGGCGAATCCGATTGCCAGCAACAGCACCGCGGGCGGTAAAGCACAGAATCGTCGCGTAGCAATTACTCTGAGTCCTTTGGGTTAATCTTGCTCACAGCGGTTCAGATTTTCCGATAACCGCGTAAAAAAAACCGGCGCTCAAGGCACCGGTTTTTAATCGTCTAAACGCAAACCTTATTGTGGATAAGGCACCCAGTCGCCGCCGCTCAGGCGGACATAAGGCTTATCCTGGTACTTCAGTACCACCGCCGTAGCATTTTCAGAAACCGGGGCGGTTTGCGGCAGGTTGCCGGTCAGCGTGCTCCAGTCGACCTGGTCGGCGACAAAGTTCTTGCCGTCCACCGAGCGTGAAACTAGCTCAGAAATCGCCAGATAGCTGCTTGGCTGGTTGATTTCAATGGCGTCGCCGTTGTGCGGGGCTTTCATACCGATGAACTTCACGCCCGCCGGTACGTGGGTGATGTCAGGGCTTGGGATGTCACGCAGCCCGGAAACCTGCATTTTGTCGCCTTTCAGCGCCGCACCGTGCTCCGGCACAATCACCACCATCACTTTGCGGTTCGACTTCTCAAGCTCGGTCAAGAACGAATCTAGCTCATCAAACAGCTTCTGCGCCCGTGCTTTATAGTCGGCCGTTTTGCTGTTGCCTGGGTAATGGTTACCGTCGTGCAGCGGCACCAGGTTGTAGAAGGTGGCCGTACGTGGATTCGCGCCGTCATTTTGCTCACCCTGCAGCCAGCGCTGCAGTACTGCGGTATCGTCGTAGATTGGCGAATTATCAAATGCCAGCAGATCGCTCGGCAGCCCGCTTTGATCCATCAGCGGAACCTGAACGCCGCCGTATTCACGCACTTCTTTCAGGAAGTTACCGAATACGCCGTTGTGATCCATCATAAGCTGCTGTTTGAAGCCGAGACGGGCCAAATCATCAAACAGATAGCATTGATTGCCCGCAGGCTCATAAAGCCCTTTGTGGGACGACTGCCCGCAGCTCGCGCGAAGCAGACGGATAGCCGCCGGGCCGCTGTAGGAGGTTGCCGAGTTGAAGTTTTTAAACAGAATATCAAAGTGTTTCCACAGCGGGTGCGAACTGAGGCCAACTGCCTCGATGTCGGACCATGAGAGGGAACAAATATTGATAATCAGCAGTTCAAATGGCTGCGCGTCGGCCGGCAACGCGTCCGGGAATTTGGTCTGACGTTTGGCTTCGCTGGCGTAGAAACTGCTCAGCCAGGCGGTAATATTGTCGCTTGTCGGTGGGGCCGTTTGTGCCGGGATATCACCAGGAACAGGCGCCAGCGCTGTGCCGGAAGCCGTTGATCCGACCGTATTGCCAGTACTGACGGACGCCGTTGTTTGAGACGTGGAAGGCAGTAAAGAGATAGCCGGGCCTGCCACCGTTAATACGTTGAGCCAAACCAGGATAGCCACGACAAACACCGTGACGCGAAGCCACTGGGAAACAAAAAGCCATGCGACCAGCAGGACAAACGCTGCGCCGATCATTTGCCAGTTAACAAAGCGGGTTACCAGGTCGAGAAGGTAGTCCGCGCTGAAGCCGACGACCTGCGAGCCCTGGCTCATCATGCTGTCGATGCCGGGTAGCCAGGTATCGTGCCAGAACAGGCCTATCCCCACGGGGAGGGCAATCCAGTTACGCAGCTTGTGTAACTTAAGCGGTGGCAGCGGGAACAATAAAAAGGCAACAAAGACCAGGTTCGCCAGCGGGTGAAAATTTAGATAGCCGGTCCACAGCAGCCCGAACTTCAACAGGAAGTAGTAGTTCCAGCCACCCAGACCACGCCAGTATTGCAGGAAATAAGCTGGCGACTTTGCCGTTTGAGAGTGATTAGTCATGTTGATGGTCTGCCCTGGCGGAAGTTCGGCGCAGCGTGCCGGCCGATTTTACATAGCGTGGTTTTAAAAACATCAGCCGTACCGAGGCGGTAAGGCGGGGAAGCCAGCGGTGAGCGGTGTAGCCCAGCGGAATAAAAACGATCGCGCAAAGCACGACGAGCTGAATGATGTCGGTGAGGTTCATCATTGTGTCTGCTCCCTCGGAGTATCATCAAGCAGCGTGACAGGCGTTGGCTGTCGGCGCCAGCTATGCCCTTCGCGGCTTACATGGCGAACGCTATTCAGGTCGAGCGTGGCGGCCAGCGGTTTCACCCATTTTTCCGGGCTCAGGGCCTGCATTTGGAGTATTTCGGCGGCGATTTGGCTGTCTTCAAACCACACCATGCGGTTGGTGAAGATGTCGTTCACCGGCAGCGGGAAAATGTGGTTCAGCGCGGTATCGAGATCGTTAATGCGGCAGAACGAGAGGAACAGCATCAGCCGGTTTTCTCCGATAGTCACGATATCACCCATGCGGTTCGGCCGGCACAGCGTAAGCGCTTGCTCAACTCGCAGCCCCGGCACAGGGCGCAGCGCGACCATAACGCCTTTGCCGTCTGCCGGCAGCAGTGCATTGTTCATCAGCGTGCTGATGCCGCTGCAGAAGACGTCCCACTTCTGGTAGCCGCGCAGCTTCAGCGGCTGCATCTGGTCGATCAGCACGGTAATATCTTCCGGAACGTGGCGGGTAAACTTCACGCCCTGCACGCTTTCTATCATGGTCAGGCAGCGCGAAAGCGGGGCATTCCACGGAATAATTAGCGTTGCGCCGCAGCCCAGCAAAAGTCGTTCATCGGTGGCTCGCAGGCTGGCCTGGTTTTCTCGCACAATCAGTTTCAGTGCACTGCCGCGCTGGCGGCGAAGCGAATGAATCTGGCGAGCGATACTGTTAATTTGGCTATTCTGGGCTAGCGAGAAAATGATCGTCGCGGCCTGCGCGGTTCGCGCGGCATCAACAGTTGCTCATTGTTTTCGAAGAGCTGCCAGTTTTCCGAAAGGGCAGGGGCACCTTCCAGAACGGCAATGTGGCTGAGGACGCGCTTTTCATCGCTACGCGGCTGCGGTGAGCTTTCGGCATCTTCTACAATTTGCCATTTCCCGTTTTGCCAGTGGACGTTAAGCTGCTGATCGGCCGTGACGCCTTTCTCGTTACACCAAAAGGCGATGTCATAACGATGAATATCGCTTTGCGCTCGCAGACTGGCAAGCCCGGACAGGCTTCGGTGCTCACTGACTAATAATGAGAATTGTTTGTCATTATTATTTCCGACATTGACAAAAAGCAGGCTGCACTTATTGCGTTCGGTCCATTTTCCCATTGCGGTGAGCCAATGACGTAAATCTGCCGGGGGGATATTCTCCCAGACGTTATCTGAGCTTAAGAGTATAAAAAAGTAGTGTTCGGGATTAATGCTGCACATCAAATCCCGGCGCAGCGCATTGAGCCCATTGATGGACGAAGGCATAGTAAAAAGACGTATTTTTTCCGGCCCTTCAGCCGAATCGAGCTTTATCGCCTGTTTAAGCTTTGCCGACATTGAAACGACGGCAACTTTTGCCTCCGGCTGTTGGGCGGCAACTGTTTGATTAACCAGATTTATTGCATCACCCTGACTTTCTACGTTTAGCCACCAGACGCCACCTGTGGGCATATGGTTCAATTCGTTCCACAACGAACGGATGCCAAGCGAAAATATGGGTTCCATGGCGTCCCCTGGAGATAAATTAGTATGTATGTCAGTTTACTAGCGTAAGCTCAGAAAGAAACCTACCATTGAAAATAAACAGCATCAGTTTTAGCATTGTAAAACATTTTTCGTTTTCCGGACATTTGCCGTTATCACTGGTGACGAAACCTGACCGAGGGATGATAACCAAAATGCAAGATGAAGAGACTGGCAATGCTCAGGAAAACAAGCTTGTTTATGCCTTCCAAAATGATTTTCTGGCGCTAAGTAAAGCATTTTCACTGCCGGAAATAGATTACACCGATATATCGCAGCGAGAACAACTGGCGGCGGCAATTAAACGTTGGCCGCTGCTGGCTGAATTAACGCAACAATAGGGAGTAGGCCTGATGGCTGTCATTGGGTTGCAGGGGCTGCGTGGTGGCGTAGGGACGACATCTATCACCGCGGCGCTTGGTTGGTCGTTGCAGCAACTTGGGGAATCGGTACTGGTGATAGATATTTCACCAGATAATCTGCTGCGCCTTTTTTATAACATTGATTTTGCAGAGCCCAAGGGCTGGGCGCGCGCCATGCTGGATAACGAAGACTGGCGTAAAAGCGCTTGGCGCTATACCAGCCACCTTGACGTGTTGCCGTTTGGTCAGCTTAGCCCGGCCGAGCATGAAACGTTCGATACGGTGGAAAAGGCCCTTGGGCAGTTCAGTCATTTTCTTGCCGACTTGAAAGCAAGCCAGCAGTATCAGTGGATTTTGCTGGATCTCCCCCACGGCTTTAACGCCCTGACCCGTCAGATTCTGGCGCAAACCGACAGCGTGGTGACGGTGGTTAAACCGGACACCAACTGCCACATCCGTTTGCATCAGCAGGCCTTGCCACAAGGGGCGTATATCCTGGTGAACTATCTGCTGGTGGCGAGCCAGCTGCAGGATGATATCTACCAGGTTTGGCTTCAGAGCCAGCGCACGATGATCCCGATTGTTCTCCACCGCGATGAGGCGATGGCCGAAAGTGCTGCGGTAAAACAGCCACTTGGTGAGTACCGTCCGGATTCGCTGATTGCTGAGGAAATCATGACGCTCGCCAATTGGATCCTGTTGAACCTTTCAGGGAAAAAGGCATGAGTCATCTGGCCTCCTGGCTGTTACTCCCTGCTGCCAGCCAGCGGTTGGGAGAGCGTTATCATACTTTCCGCCGTAACGGCGCGCCGATATTCAGCGCGATGCTGGGCTGCATCACCTTTATTCTGGCCTGGATTTTTCTGCCGCTTGAAGGCCCCCGCTGGCAGCGTATACGTGACGGACACGATCGATTTTATCCGCACATTAATCCGGACAGGCCGCGCCCGCTGGATGTTGTCCGTTACGGTATCCAAAGCCTGTGGTTATTGCTTCGCGCAGGCGGGCAAGCCGGGCGGCCGCGTATGCGCTCCTTTGGCCAGATACAGGCCTGGCGCGAGAGCTGGCATGGCTGGCTGGATAAGCTGCCGGAAAACTTTAGCCATCGGACGCAGCATTTAGACCAGAAGAAAGAGCTGGGTCATATTAGCCATACCGCCCGGCGGATCCTTCTGGGCGTGATTGTTGTCTTTTCGGCCATTCTGGCACTGCTGTGTATTACTCAGCCGTTTAACCCATTATCGCAGTTCATCTTCCTGATGCTTCTATGGGGCGTGGCGCTGTTGGTTCGCCGGTTGCCTGGGCGTTTTGCCGCACTGATGCTGATTGTGCTGTCGCTCACCGTGTCTTGCCGCTACATCTGGTGGCGCTACACCTCAACCCTGAACTGGAACGACCCGCTCAGTCTTGCCTTCGGCCTGGGGCTGCTGTTTGCTGAGACGTATGCCTGGCTGGTGCTGGTGATGGGGTATTTCCAGGTGGTGTGGCCGCTTAACCGCCAGCCGGTGCCTATGCCAAAAGACATGGATACCTGGCCGGTGGTCGATATTTTTGTACCGACCTACAACGAAGAACTTCACGTCGTGAAAGGGACAATCTACGCCTCATTGGGCATAGACTGGCCGAAGGACAAGCTGAATATCTGGATTCTTGATGACGGCGGGCGTGACGAATTTAAGCAGTTTGCCAATATGGTCGGAGTGAATTACATCGCTCGCCCAACGCATGAGCACGCCAAAGCGGGGAACATCAATAACGCGCTGAAGCATGCCAAAGGTGACTTCGTCGCCATCTTCGACTGCGACCACGTGCCCACGCGATCCTTCCTGCAGTTGACCATGGGCTGGTTCTTCAAAGAGAAGTCGCTGGCCATGATGCAGACCCCGCACCATTTCTTCTCACCCGATCCGTTCGAGCGCAACCTTGGCCGTTTTCGTAAAACGCCTAACGAAGGCACGCTGTTTTACGGGCTGGTACAGGACGGGAATGATATGTGGGATGCCACGTTCTTCTGCGGCTCTTGTGCGGTGATTCGCCGCGGTCCGCTGGATGAAATCGGCGGTATTGCCGTTGAAACGGTGACCGAAGATGCGCACACTTCGCTGCGTCTGCACCGGAGAGGTTATACCTCAGCGTACCTGCGTATTCCGCAGGCTGCCGGGCTGGCAACGGAAAGCCTTTCGGCACATATCGGGCAGCGTATTCGCTGGGCGCGGGGGATGACGCAGATATTCCGTCTCGACAACCCGTTCTTCGGCAAAGGGCTGAAGTTTGCCCAGCGGCTCTGTTATGCCAACGCCATGTTCCACTTCCTGTCGGGGATACCGCGGCTTATCTTCCTGACGGCACCGCTGGCGTTCTTGCTGTTCCATGCCTATATCATTTACGCCCCGGCCATCATGATTGCGCTGTTTGTTTTGCCGCATATGATTCATGCCAGCCTGACTAACTCCAAAATTCAGGGCAAATATCGCCACTCGTTCTGGAGCGAAATTTACGAAACGGTGCTGGCCTGGTACATCGCCCAGCCGACGCTGGTGGCATTGTTTAATCCGCACAAAGGGAAATTCAACGTGACCGCGAAAGGCGGGCTGGTTGAAAACGAGTATGTGGATTGGGTCATCACGCGTCCGTACCTGATTTTAGTGCTGATTAACCTTCTGGGCGTTGCCTTCGGGGCATGGCGCTTCTTCTATGGCCCGGAAAACGAAGCGCTAACGGTGGTAGTGAGCCTGCTGTGGGTGTTCTACAACTTGATAATACTGGGCGGTGCAGTGGCCGTTTCCGTTGAGAGTAAGCAGGTCCGGCGCGCGCATCGCGTTGAAATCGCCATGCCGGCAGCGCTGGCGCGTGAAGATGGTCACCTCTTCCCATGCACCGTACATGATTACTCCGATGGCGGGGTAGGGATCAAGATTCATGGCCCAACTCAAGTGCTGGAAGGGCAGAAAGTGAATCTGTTGCTGAAGCGCGGGGCGCAAGAGTTCTACTTCCCGGCACAGGTCGTGAGGGTCTTTGGCGACGAAGTTGGCCTACAGCTGGCTCAGATGACCACCAAGCAACACATCGACTTTATTCAATGTACTTTTGCCCGCGCCGACACCTGGGCGCTGTGGCAAGACAGTTTCCCTGAGGATAAGCCGCTGGAAAGTCTGGTGGATATTCTCAAGCTTGGATTCCGGGGCTACCGGCACCTTGCGGAGTTCGCTCCACCGTCATTGAAGTTTGTTTTCCACGCGATCACCGTGCTGGTGGACTGGATTGTGTCGTTTATTCCGCACAGCCCGACGACCGAATCAGCAAAACGGCGGACCTTGTCTGCATTGGCTTAACGAGATTGCTTATGAAAAGGGAAGAAGCGTGGTTTTTCCCTCTTTGTAGTCGGCAACTGAAATCACGAATTGATGTTCTCTGGTGTTTCTTCCTTCGCCTGAGGTTTATCAACAGCCTGATTAATTTGATGAAAACGCGATGAAAAGAAAAATATCCTGGTTTTATGCAGCGGCGGTAGGTATCAGCGCCCTGCCTGTTACGGTGGCAAATTCGGCTGATACAACGCCGGCTCCGACGGTTCCTGCCGTGGCTACGGCAAATCAGGCAGTGATTACGCCTGCGCCGGGTGCAGCGGAGGCGGTGGTACCCGCCGCGCCTGCGGACAATGCGCCTACGGTTGGGCAAGTTTTACCGGGCGTTCAAGGTGCAAATGCGCCTATCGTCGCCGAAAATGTGCCTTCTCGCGATGTTAAGCTGAATTTCGCGCAAATTGCGCCCCCGCCGGGGAGCATGGTGCTGACCGGCGTGAACCCGAATGGCGGGGTGGAGTTTGGTATGCGCCGGGATGAAATCGTCTCGAAAGCGCTGCTGAACCTTGAATATACCCCTTCGCCTTCGCTGCTGCCGGTGCAGTCGCAGCTAAAAGTCTATCTCAACGACGAGCTGATGGGCGTTCTGCCGGTGACCAAAGAGCAACTGGGTAAAAAAACCTTTGCACAGGTGCCGGTTGACCCGCTCTATATCACCGACTTTAACCGCGTGCGGCTGGAATTCGTCGGCCATTACCGCGACATCTGTGAAAACCCGGCCAGCACCACGCTGTGGATGGACGTCGGGCGTAGCAGCTCGCTGGCGCTGACCTACCAGCGTCTGCCGGTTCAAAACGATCTGTCGCATTTCCCGGTGCCTTTCTTCGATTCGCGTGACAATCGCCCGCTGACGCTGCCTGTCGTTTTTGCTGCCAGCCCGGATATTGAACAGCAGCGTGCCGCAGGGATTGTCGCTTCATGGTTTGGTTCCCGTACCGCATGGCGCGGGCAGAACTTCCCGGTACTCTTTAACCAGTTGCCGACCAGCAACGGGATTGTGTTTGCGACAAACGATAAGCGTCCGGATTTTCTTCGGGACCATCCGGCCGTGCAGGCGCCAACCGTTGAGATGATGAGCCACCCGGATAATCCGTACGTCAAACTGCTGGTGGTGATGGGCCGTGATGATAAAGACCTTGTGCAGGCTGCAAAAGGCATCGCCCAGGGCAATATCCTGTTCCGCGGCAGCAGCGTTACCGTGGATGACGTGAAGCCCCTGCTGCCGCGCGAACCTTACGATGCGCCAAACTGGGTGAGAACAGACCGACCGGTAACCCTGGGCGAGATGAAAACTTACCAGGAGCAGCTGCAGTCCAGTGGCCAGGAGCCGAGTGCCATCAGCGTGACGATGAATCTGCCGCCTGACCTCTATCTGCTGCGCAGTAACGGCATCGATCTCAATCTGAAGTATCGTTACACCGCGCCGGCGATGAAAGACAGCTCGCGTATGGACATTAGCCTGAACAACCAGTTCCTGCAGTCGTTCAACCTGACGCCGAGCGAAGAGAATAATAAGCTGCTGCTGCGCCTGCCGGTGCTGCAAGGCCTGCTGGACGGCAAAACGGATGTGGCGATCCCTGCGCTGCGTCTGGGCGCGGCCAACCAGCTGCGTTTTGACTTCTCATATATGAACCCGATGCCTGGCGGTTCGCTTGAGAACTGTATTACCTACCAGCCAATTCAAAACCACGTTGTGGTGGAAGACGAGTCCACCATCGACTTCTCAAACTATCACCACTTTATTGCCATGCCGGATTTGCGTACCTTCGCGAATGCGGGCTTCCCGTTCAGCCGCATGGCCGACCTTTCACAAACTATTGTGGTGGTCAGCAAGGAACCTAAACCCGCTCAGGTAACCGCGCTGCTGGATGCGCTGGGCACCATTGGCTCGCAAACCGGCTTCCCGGCGTTGAGCGTTAATTTAACGGATGATGGCAGCACCATTCAGGGCAAAGATGCGGACATCATGATCATCGGCACTATTCCGCCAACGATGAAAGATGACAAACGCATCGATCTCCTGGTTGATGCGGCCCAAAGCTGGGTGAAAACCCCGGTTCGCCAGACCCCGCTGCTGAACAGCGTTTCCGATCCAAAAGATCGCGCGGCGGATACGCAAACGGCGATCACTTCCCAGGGTGCGATGGCCGCCATTGTGGGCTTCCAGTCGCCGTATAACGACCAGCGTAGCATCCTTGCTTTACTGGCCGACAGCCCGCGAGGTTACGAGCTGTTAAACAATGCGCTCAACGACAGCGGCAAACGGGCGGCGATCTCTGGCTCGGTAGCGGTGATTCGTGAATCTGGTGTCGATAGCCTGCGCGTCGGTGATATTTACTATGTTGGTCATCTGCCGTGGTTCGAGCGGATTTGGTACGCGCTGTCGAATCATCCGGTTCTGCTGGCTATCTTCGCCGCGATAAGCGTTGTGCTGCTGGCCTGGGTGCTATGGCGTATCCTGCGCATTATTAGCCGCCGCCGTATCGATCCGGAAGACGAGTAATTGTGATGAAGGTCGGCACCGTACTGCTGATGGTCGGGCTGATGCTGACAACCGTTTCCGGGCAGGCCGCCTGTAGCTGGCCTGCCTGGGAGCAGTTTAAAGCAAGCTATATCAGCGACCAGGGGCGGGTGATCGATCCCAGCGATGAGCGAAAAATCACCACCTCGGAAGGGCAGAGTTATGCGCTTTTCTTTGCCCTGGTAGACAACGATCGGGCGATGTTCGACAAGCTGCTGGGCTGGACGGAAAACAACCTCGCTCAGGGGGCGCTCAAAGATCACCTTCCCGCCTGGCTGTGGGGCAAAAACGACAAAGACGAGTGGACGATTTTAGACAGCAACTCCGCTTCCGATGCCGATATGTGGATAGTCTGGAGCCTGCTTGAAGCGGGCCGTCTGTGGCATGAGCCTGCCTATAAGCGCCTCGGCGAACAGTTGTTAAAGCGCGTAGCGAAAGAGGAAGTGATTAAAATCCCCGGACTGGGCTTTTCGCTGTTGCCGGGACGAGTGGGCTTTAATCATTCCCCTGACTGGCGCCTGAATCCAAGCTACCTCCCCCCGCAGGTACTGCAGCGAATGGTGCGTTACCGCGGCCCCTGGTCGGCCATGCAGGTGGCAAACCAAAGATTACTGCTTGAAACCGCGCCCAAAGGGTTTTCACCAAACTGGGCTGACTGGCGTGAAGGCAAGGGCTGGCAGTTTCAGACCGACGATGCCCGCAACGGCAGCTATGACTCGATACGTGTCTACATGTGGATTGGCATGATGGCCGACGACTCGCCACACAAAGCCGCGCTGCTAAAAGCCTTCCAGCCAATGGCGGACATCACCATCAAACAAGGTTTGCCGCCGGAAAAAGTTGATGTGCAAACCGGCAGCGTTCAGGGCACGGGGCCGGTGGGATTCTCCGCCGCCATGCTGCCCTTTTTACAGGATAGCGAAGCACGGGACGTGCAGCGTCAGCGGGTTAAAGATAATTTCCCCCAGGCAGACGCCTATTACAGCTATGTTTTAACGCTCTTTGGTCAGGGATGGGATCAAAATCGTTTTCGCTTCAATTCTCTGGGTGAATTAATCCCGAGCTGGGGTCAGGTATGCGCAAGTTCTCATTAAGTTTAGTCACTCTCTCATTGGGCATGGCGCTGATGCCGATGGCTCAGGCCGCATTGACGCCTCAGCAGCAGCTGCTGGAGCAGGTGAGGATGGGTGAGGCCAGCAAGCGCGAAGATATCGTGCGGCAGTCGTTGTCCAGGCTGGAGCTGATGGCCCCGGACGATCCGGACGTGATTGCGGCCCGAATGCGCTACCTGCTGCGACAGGGTGATAACGCCGGGGCGAAAGCACAGCTTGAACGGCTGGCAAAACTGGCCCCCGGCTCCGCCGAGTATAAACAGTCTCAGGCCACGTTAATGCTGACCGGTGCGGACGGCCGCCAACAGCTGCAGCAGGCCCGTTTATTCGCGGCCAGCGGGCACACCGAGCAGGCTATTGCCGCCTATGAAAAGTTGTTTGACGGCAATCCGCCTGAAGGGGACTTAGCGATGGAATACTGGATGCTGATGGCGAAGCGCCCGGCAACCACGAACCAAGCGATCGATAAACTGAAAGCGCTGGATGCCGCTGCGCCGGGGAACGGTGAACTGCGTGGCAATCTGGCGCGGCTGATGTTTGCCAACGGCCGCAGCGCGGAGGCATATCAGGTGCTTGAGCAAATGGCGAAATCCAACGGCAGCCGGGAAGACGCGGCGGCTTTATGGTATGGCCAAATCAGCAACTTACCGACAGGACCACAAAGCGTCGCGGCCCTGCAGCGTTTTCTTAATGTCTTCACCGAAGGCGATACGGTAGCCACCGCGCGTGACAGGCTTGCGCAGCAGCAAAAACAGTTGTCTGACCCGGCTTTCCTCGCCCGGGCTAAAGGTCTGGAAGACGTGGGCGGTGGGCGTGGGAACCAGGCCATTCCGCAGCTGAAAGAAGCGTTAAGCTCGAAGCAAAACGACAGCGAAGTGGTCGGTGCGCTGGGGCAGGCTTATTCTCAGCAAGGGAAACGCGCCCTCGCGGTACAGCAGTTCGAGAAAGCCATTCAGATGGACCCGCAAAGCGATAACCGGGGCAAGTGGGACAGTTTATTAAAAACCAACCGCTACTGGCTGCTGATTGAACAAGGTGATGCTCAGCTCAAAGCCAATAATCCGGATGCCGCGCTGCAGAAGTACCAGCAGGCGCAGAGAATTGATAATACCGATAGCTACGCGGTGCTGGGCTTTGGCGATGTTGCCGTTGCCAAAAAAGATGATGTCAGCGCGGAACGTTATTATCAGCAAGCGCTGCGCATGGATCGTGGCAACAGCAATGCGATTCGTGGGCTGGCGAACGTCTATCGCCGCCAGTCGCCAGAGCGTGCAACGGCCTACATTCAGAGCCTTTCTGTCAGCCAACGCAAAAGTATTGATGATATCGAACGTAGCCTGGCCGGTGAGCGTCTGGAGCAGCAGGCTACCGCGCTGGAAAGCCAGGGCCAGTGGGCAAAAGCGGCAGAGATTCAGCGCCAGCGTCTTAAGCTTGATCCCGACAGCGTGTGGATAACCTACCGTCTGTCTAACGATCTGTATGCCGCCGGAAAACACGGTGAGGCGGACAGCCTGATGCGCGGTCTTGCCCAGCGCAAGCCGGGCGATCCGGAGCAGGTCTTCGCTTACGGTCTTTATCTCTCAGGCAATAACCATGATGCGGCGGCGCTAAGCCACCTCAATACGCTGCCAAAAGCGCAGTGGACCGACAATATTCATGAACTTGCAGACCGGCTGCAGTTTAACGAAGTGATGCAAACGGCTAACCGACTGCGGGACGGCGGCAAAGAAAAAGACGCCATTGCGCTGCTTCAGCAGCAGACGCCGTCCGATCGCGTAGACTTAACGCTGGCCGACTGGGCCGCCGAACGCGGTGACCGCAGCATGGCGAAATCGCAATACCAGAAAGTCCTGCAGCGCTCACCGGGTAACGAAGATGCGCTGTTAGGATTAACCAAGGTGTTGATTGCCGAGGGGGACAAACCTCAGGCTCGCGATCTGCTGGCTAAGCTGCAGACAGCGCCAGCGGGTGAAACACCGTCCATCAATACTCAACGCCGCGTCGCGAACGCCTGGGCCGCCCTGGGCGATAACGAGAAAGCCGCGCAAACCTACGCGCCGATTCTGGTCGCGGCGAAAAGCCAGCCGCCGTCGATGGAAAGCGCGCTGGTGATGCGTGATGCCGCGCGTTTCCAGGCCGCAAGCGGCCAGCCACAGCAGGCGCTGGAGACTTACAAAGACGCTATGGTCTCCTCGGGCGTTACCCAGCAGCGCCCGCAGGATAACGACACCTTCACTCGCCTGACCCGCAACGATGAGAAAGACGACTGGCTGAAGCGCGGCGTGCGCAGCGATGCCGCCGATCTATACCGCCAGCAGGATGTGAACGTGACGCTCGACCACGAATACTGGGGCTCAAGCGGCACGCCGGGTTACTCCGATCTGAAAGCGCATACCACGATGCTGCAAGTGGACGCTCCGCTCAGCGACGGGCGTATGTGGTTCCGGACCGATATGGTGAATATGGATGCGGGCTCGTTCAAAGATAGCGGGGCGGGCTACAACGAGCGCTGGGGCACCTGTGCGGAGCACAACTGTTTCGGCAGCACAAAACAGCGTGGCAATGGCGCAAGCCTGGCCGTTGGCTGGAAAAATGATACGTGGCAGACGGATATCGGCACGACGCCGCTGGGCTTTGACGTGGTTGATGTCGTGGGCGGCGTTAGCTACAGCAACGATCTCGGGCCAATTGGCTACACCGTCAATGCACATCGACGCCCAATCTCCAGCTCCCTGCTTTCCTTCGGCGGGCAGCGGGATCCTAATACCAATACCGTGTGGGGCGGCGTTCGCGCAACCGGCGGTGGCGTTAGCCTGAGCTACGACAAGGGTGAAGCTAACGGCGTCTGGTCCAGCCTGAGCGCAGACACGCTGACCGGTAAAAACGTGGCCGATAACTGGCGCGTGCGCTGGATGACGGGCTATTACTACAAGCTGATTAACGAGAATAACCAGCGGTTAACCGTGGGCCTTACCAACATGGTCTGGCACTACGAAAAAGACCTCAGCGATTACTTCCTTGGCCAGGGCGGCTATTACAGTCCGCAAAAATATGTGTCGTTTGCCGTGCCGGTCATCTGGCGTAAACGTACGGAGAACTGGTCCTGGGAATTGGGCGCTTCTGGCTCCTGGTCCTACTCCCACAGCAATGCGGGCCAGCGCTATCCGCTGCGTAACCTCGTGCCAAATAACCTGAATGATTACCCGGACGATCCGGGGGGTTATCCGGACCGCAACGATCCTACCTCGGCCAGCAGCAGTAACGGCTTCGGTTATACGGCCAGAGCGCTGGTAGAGCGCCGGATCAGTTCGCACTGGTCAATCGGCGCCGGAATTGATATTCAGCAGGCCAAGGACTACACCCCAAGCCATGCGCTGATTTTCGTGCGCTACTCTATGGCGGGCTGGCAGGGTGATATGGACATGCCGCCTCAGCCGCTGGTGCCTTATGCTGACTTCTGATCGGCTGTGATGTAAGACGGCGGGTTAGCCCGCCGTTTGCGTCTTTTCGCTCAGAATTCGGCGCAAATTTGCCCATATAAGCAGAATTACCCGATTCTCCTGGGGTAAGGATTAAAAAGGGTGGCAATGCAGTATACTCTGCGGGCGTAAGAATATCCTGATGCCGGGCGTGGCGCAGGTTAAGCAAAAGCGGAGAGTCAGTTTGCGAGTCAGTCGTTCCCTAACGATAAAACAGATGGCTATGGTGTCAGCCGTGGCCCTGGTGTTTATTTTTATTTTTATCGTCATTCAGCTGTTCCATTTTGTGCAGCAAAATCGCTACGACACCGCCACACAAATGGAGAAAATCGCCCACTCCGTGCGTCTTCCGCTGTCTGAGGCCATTTTGCGTGCCGACATTCCGCAGGCTGAGGCCATTCTTCACCAGATCCAACCCTCGGGCATCATCAGCCGCGCTGATGTCGTGCTGCCAAACCAGTTCCAGGCGCTTCGCATTAGCTTTATGCCGGAGCACCAAATCCCGATGCTCATCACCCGCGTGTTTGAGCTGCCGGTGCAAATTTCCCTGCCGCTTTACTCTCTGGAGCGTCCGGCAAACCCGCAGCCGCTGGCTTATCTGGTGTTACAGGCTGATTCCTGGCGCATGTACCGCATTATCGTCAGCACGATTTCTACCCTGCTGACCACCTATTTGCTGCTGGCGTTGATTCTGACCGTGGCGATCAGCTGGTGTATTAACCGGCTGGTGGTGCATCCGATCCGTAAGATTAGCCGCGAGCTGGATGGCCTTAATCCTCAGCAAGCGGGCGAGCATCAGCTTACGCTGCCACCGCTGCATCATGACGATGAGATTGGCATGCTGGTGCGTAGCTATAACCGCAATCAGCAGATTACCCAGCGTCTGCAGCAGCAAATGAATTCGTTGAGCACCCACAACCCGGTCTCGGAGCTGCCGAACAAGGCGCTGCTGATGGCGCTGATTGAACAGATGGTGGCGAACGATAAGCACGGTGCGTTAATGCTGATCGGCAGCGAAACGCTGCAGGATGCGGCCGGGGTGCTCAATGACGAACAGCGTGAGATGCTGCTGCTGACGCTGGTCGAGAAAGTTAAGCCCGTGTTGCCGACCAATGCGGTGCTGGCCCAGCTTAGCCAGAATGATTTTGGGCTGCTGCTCTATGGCGTCAGCGACCCGTGGTATGCCATGACGCTGGCGCAGAAAATCATGGAAACGCTCAATGCCCGTTTGCCGGTTCAGGCATTGCAGCTGAAACCGACCGCCAGCATCGGCATTGCGATGTTCAAGGGGGAGCTCAGCGCAGAACAGCTTTATCGCCGCGCGGCTTCGGCAACGCTTTCGGCTCGCCGCTGCGGGAAAAATCAAATTCAGTTCTTCGACCCCGATCAAATGGAAAAAGCCCAGCGCCGCCTGACCGAAGAGCACGATATTTTGAACGCGCTTGAGAAGCATCATTTTGCCGTCTGGCTGCAGCCTCAGGTGGATATGCGAGATGGAAGCGTAGTCAGTGCCGAAGTCCTGCTGCGCCAGCGCCAGCAGGACGGTAGCTGGAGTCTGCCGGAAGGGTTGATTGAGCGTATCGAGGCCTGCGGGTTGATGATTACCGTTGGCAATTGGATCCTTGAAGAGTCCTGCCGCACCCTGTCAGCCTGGCAAAGCCGGGGCATTACGCTGCCGCTGTGCGTCAATCTCTCCGCGCTCCAATTGCTGCACGAAGCAATGGTGCCTTCACTGCTAGAGCTACTCGGGCGTTACAGAATCCAGCCCGGCACGCTGATTCTTGAAGTGACCGAAAGTCGCCGCATTGAAGATCCGCAGGCGGCGGTCAATATTCTGCGGCCGCTTCGTCAGGCCGGAGTGCGCATTGCCCTGGATGATTTTGGCATGGGCTACGCCAGCCTTCATCACCTGCATCATATGAAAGCGCTGCCGATTGACGTGTTGAAGATAGACAAAAGTTTTATCGAAGGGCTACCGGAAGACAACGCGATGGTTAGCGTGATTATCGCGATGGCCAAAGCCCTGGATCTGAAAGTGGTGGCGGAGGGCGTGGAGCAAGAAGCCCAGCGCGAGTGGCTAGTGCAGCAGGGCGTTATCTACGCCCAGGGCTTCCTGTATGCCAAAGCACGCACTCTTGAGCAGTTTGAACGTGAATTTCTTACTGCATAAATGAAAAACAATAGTTACAAATGTTACGAGCTGGATCGGTTCAGTTCAAGTTTTTAACAATCCCGTTAACAAAATCGATCCACGCCACTTCTGCGTTTTTTTTAGGGTGCTATGTTGAGTGCCGCAGTCATACCGGTTCCTGAGCCGGGGCTGCGGTTACTCTCCGTCCAAGGATACTCTAATGAAAACCTCACTCTTCAAAAGTCTGTATTTTCAGGTGCTGACCGCAATTGCCATCGGCATTTTGCTGGGTCACTTTTACCCGGAATTGGGTGCCCAAATGAAACCGTTTGGCGACGCGTTCGTTAAACTGATTAAAATGATTATTGCGCCCGTCATCTTCTGTACCGTGGTGACCGGGATCGCCGGCATGGAAAGCATGAAAGCCGTGGGCCGTACCGGCGCGGTAGCGTTACTCTATTTCGAGATTGTCAGTACCATCGCGCTGATTATCGGGCTTATCGTGGTCAACGTGCTGCAGCCTGGTGCCGGGATGAACGTGGACCCGGCGACGCTGGATGCCAAAGCGGTAGCGGTTTACGCTGAACAAGCTCAGCAGCAGGGCGTGATTGCCTTCTTGCTGGATGTGATCCCAGGCAGCGTGATTGGTGCGTTTGCCAGCGGTAACATCCTGCAGGTGCTGCTCTTTGCCGTCCTGTTTGGCTTCGCGCTGCATCGCCTGGGCCACAAAGGTCAGATGATCTTTAACGTCATCGAAAGCTTCTCTCAGGTGATTTTCGGCATCATTAACATGATCATGCGTCTGGCGCCTATCGGGGCGTTTGGTGCGATGGCGTTCACCATCGGTAAATACGGCGTCGGCTCTCTGGTTCAGCTGGGCCAGCTGATTATCTGCTTCTACATTACCTGCCTGCTGTTTGTGATTCTGGTGCTGGGCTCTATTGCGCGCGTCACCGGCTTCAGCATTTTCAAGTTCATTCGCTACATCAAGGAAGAGCTGCTGATCGTGCTGGGAACGTCCTCTTCCGAGTCCGTGCTGCCGCGTATGCTAGATAAGATGGAGAAGCTGGGCTGCCGTAAATCCGTTGTCGGTCTGGTCATTCCAACCGGCTACTCCTTCAACCTGGACGGCACCTCGATTTACCTGACGATGGCGGCGGTGTTTATCGCCCAGGCGACCAACAGCCATATGGATATCTTCCACCAGATCACGCTGCTGGTGGTGCTACTGCTCTCCTCTAAAGGGGCGGCAGGCGTGACGGGAAGCGGCTTTATCGTGCTGGCGGCCACCATTTCTGCGGTAGGCCATCTGCCGGTCGCAGGCCTGGCGCTGATTCTGGGTATCGACCGCTTTATGTCCGAAGCGCGTGCGCTGACTAACCTGGTCGGTAACGGCGTGGCGACCGTTGTTGTCGCGAAGTGGGTAAAACAGCTGGATGAAAAGCAACTTCATCAGCAGTTGGATAACCCACAATCTGACAAAAAAGTGACCGAAGTCTCCCACTAATCCGACCAATTGCCCACAGCGACTTGCCCTCGCTGTGGGCGACTCTGCATAATCCCCCTAATACCCGTCATACTTCAGACTGCAGATGCGCTAATTGTCGCCTGCCTGCAGCTCGAATTATTTAGGGTCTTTATTCTCTATTTTTCACTTTCTTACGTGACGTTTTCGTAGAAATGCGGTCAAACGGATTGGTGAAACGTCACCTATGTCGGTCTGCGGACGTCGAATGCCGCGCCGATGTGCTACTTTTAACCAGGATTGTTTTTAGGGGTTCACATGCAGGGCACCAAGATTCGACTTTTAGCTGGCGGGTTGCTATTAGCCGCAACGGCCGGCAACGTGCAGGCAGAAGCGCTCCAGCCGGACCCGGCCTGGCAACAGGGAACGCTCTCTAACGGCTTCCAGTGGCAGGTTTTGGCCACCCCCCAGCGCCCAAGCGATCGCGTTGAAATTCGCCTGATGGTGAATAACGGTTCGCTCACCGAAACCGCCCAGCAAAGCGGTTACAGCCACTTTCTACCGCGCATGCTGCTGACGCAGACTGGCGGTCTGCCGACGAGCCAGGCACGTTCGTTATGGCACCAAAGCAGCGATCCGGAGCGTCCACTTCCTCCGGCTATCGTCTCCTATGACTTCACGCTTTTTAACTTAAGCTTGCCTAACAACCGCAATGATTTGCTGAAAGAAGCGCTGGCATTTATGTCGACCAATATCGGGTCGCTGGCCGTGACGCCGGCAACCGTAACTGCGGCCTTACATGTGCCGGATATGGTTGCGACCTGGCCGATGAATACCAAAGACAGCTGGTGGCGCTACCGTCTGAAAGGTTCCACGCTGCTTGGCCACGATCCGGCTGATAATCTCAAGCGTCCGGTAGATGCCGTGCAGTTGAAAGCGTTTTACGACAAGTGGTACACCCCGGATGCGATGACCCTTATTGTGGTCGGCAACGTGGACAGCCGCAGCGTGGCGGAGCAAATCAACAAAACCTTCGGCGAGCTAAAAGGTAAGCGCGATACCCCTGCACCGGTGCCGACGCTTTCCCCGCTTAACCCTGAGCCGGTTAGCCTGATGACCGACAGCGTGCGTCAGGACAGGCTGTCTCTGATGTGGGATAACACCTGGCAGCCGATTCGTGAATCCGCGGCGCTGCTGCGCTACTGGCGTGCCGATCTGGCCCGTGAAGCGCTGTTCTGGAATGTGCAGCAAAGCCTGAGCAAAAACGGCGTTAAAGATCTTAATCTGAGCTTTGACTGCCGCGTGCTTTATCTGCGTGCCCAGTGCGGGATCAATATTGAATCCCCGAACGATAAGCTGAACGTCAGTCTCACCAGCGTCGGGCGTGAACTGCTGCGAGTGCGCGATAAAGGGCTGTCTCAGGAAGAATTCGATGCGCTGATTGCGCAGAAAAAGAATGAACTGACGAAGCTGTTTGCCACCTACGCACGCACCAACACCGACGTGCTGATAAGCCAGCGTTTGCGTTCGCTGCAAAACCAGGTGGTTGATATTGCGCCGGAGCAGTACCAGAAGCTGCGTCAGGACTTCCTCGACAGCCTGACCGTCTCAATGCTCAACCAGGACCTGCGTCAGCAGCTGTCTCAGGATATGTCTATGGTGTTGTTGCAGCCTAAAGGCGAGCCTGAGTACAACATGAAAGAGCTGAAAGAGACGTGGGATAAGGTGATGGTGCCGGCCGCTGTGCCGCCTGTGACCGACGATCCTAAGCAGGATGTTTCGGATATTCCTCCGGCGTCATAGTGCCTGAAAAGCCCCTCACCCCGAGCCTCTCCCCATAGGGGAGAGGGGGAATTAGTGTAAAAGTTTTCTTTGCGTCCCCTCTCCCTTTCAGGGAGAGGGTTAGGGTGAGGGTCAACTTATTTGGGCATTGCATCCAACGGAATAATCGCCCCGCGATACTGAATCACTGTCCCTGCCGTCAGATGGCCGCGCTTCGCGGCCGCTTCCGCCGTTCCTCCGGTTAAACGTACCGCCAGATAGCCTGCGCTAAACGAATCCCCAGCCGCGGTGGTATCCACGACTTTTTCTTTTGGCAGGCGAAGGGCGGGAACCTCGAGAGTGCTTTCACCTATGACCGACACCAGGCAAGACTCTGCGCCCCGCTTGATCACCACTTCTCCTACGCCTGCAGCGTGCGTCCGGCGAATCACCTCGCCTGCCGGGACGGTGCCCCACAGCAAGTCTTCATCATCCAGCGTCAGGAAGGCGATATCCGTGCAGGCCAGCATCTGCTGGTAAACGCGCTGTGTCTCTTCGGGGCTGGCCCAGAGGCGTGGGCGATAATTGTTGTCGAAGATCACCTTGCAGCCGTTGGCTCTCGCCTGCTTTAGCATTGCCAGCAGCTTCTCGCGGCTGGTTTCGTTGAGAATAGCCAGGCTAATACCGCTCAGGTAGAGATAATCGAACTGTGCCAGTTCGGCGCAAATTTCCTCTGAACGCTCGCTCTCCAGCCAGAACCGCGCCGCCGCTTCGTTGCGCCAGTAGTAGAAGGTGCGCTCGCCGTGGCTATCCGTCTCGATGTAATACAGCCCCGGAAGGCGATGCTCCAGGCGCTGAATCAATGCCGTGTGCAGGCGCTCCTGGCGCCAGCTGTCCAGCATTTGCTGGCTAAAGCTGTCCTCGCCCAGGGCGGTGACATAATGCACTTCCAGCGCGCTTTCGCTGACCTGGCGGGCGAGATAAACCGAGGTATTTAGGGTATCGCCCCCAAAGCCGCGCTGTACCTGAGCGCCATTCTGAGACAGTTCGATCATGCATTCGCCGATCACGGCAATTTTCTGAGTGAGCATAAGAAACCTGATGATGAAATGAACAAAAATGCTGTTTTTTTGCATTCTCCGTCTGGGTGAAAAGTGAGTCAAACATTTTAAAACGCCGTTTCGAAAACTTTTGAGGTGCGCCAGGTTATTGTGATTGTGACAAAAATCGCCATCGCCGATTTTGCTGCGAAAGCGAGCATAAAGTTCTCTATTCCGACGCCGATAACCTTTCGACGAGCCATGTAGAGTCATCAGGGCAAACAGGATGTACAGATGAAGTTGAAGCAGATCACTCACCGGCTGCATACGCTTGAGGCGAGCGTTGAAAGTTTGCAGGAGCGACGATTTTGGCTGCAATGCCAGCGCCGCTACACCTTTCAGCCGATTTACAGAACAGACGGAAAATTGATGGCAGTTGAGCTGCTCACGGTGGTCACGCATCCAGTGGAGGCAGATGTGCGCATCCCTCCCGACCGCTATTTTTCTTCGATCCCCAGCCGCCAGCGACTTTCGGTGGTGGAAGAGCAACTGCGCCTGCTGGAAGCCTGGGAGCAGACCTTTATTGGCCACGGCATCCTGGCGTCGGTCAACGTTGATGGCCCAACTTTGATTGCCATGAAGCAGCATCAGCCGATTCTCGACCTTATCGCCAAACTGCCGTGGGTACGTTTTGAACTGGTGGAACATATCAACTTGCCGCAGGCGGCGACTCTGGCGGGTATGCACGAGTTTGGCCCGCTTTGGCTTGATGATTTTGGCACCGGCCTGGCTAACTTCTCCGCGCTGAGCGAAGTTCGTTATGACTACATCAAAGTGGCGCGTGAACTTTTCATCATGCTGCGAAAAAGCGATGAAGGGCGTAATTTGTTCACCATGCTGCTGCAATTAATGAACCGTTACTGCAAGGGCGTGATTGTGGAAGGTATTGAAACGGTTGAAGAATGGAGAGACGTTCAGTCTTCGCCTGCCTATGCAGCGCAGGGCTATTTTCTTTCCCGTCCGGTTCCTTTCGAAAACCTTGAACATGTGCTGATTCACCTCCCCTGATGCCGTTTCGGTCATGCTGGACTATCTTTTAGTCAGGCAGGCCGGCATCAGGAGAGGTAATAAGGATGACAAAAACAGGTAAAATTAGCAGTGTAATCGCCGGGATTTTCTTGTTGTTGGTTGTGGTGGCGATCGTCGTAATTGCCACATTTGACTGGAACCGACTAAAACCAACCATCAACCAAAAAGTCTCGGCAGAGCTGAACCGCCCCTTTGCCATTCGCGGTGATTTAGGGGTGGTTTGGGAGCGCAATAAAGACGAGTCCGGCTGGCGCAGTTGGGTGCCGTGGCCACACGTTCATGCCGAAGATATTCTCCTTGGTAACCCACCTGAAATCCCCGAAGTGACCATGGTTCATCTGCCAAGGGTGGATGCGACGCTTGCGCCGCTCTCGCTGCTCACCAAAACGGTCTACATCCCCTGGATAAAGCTGGTTGAGCCCGATGCCCGAATTATCAGGCTGTCGGAAAAAAGTAATAACTGGACCTTTAACCTTGCCAGCTCAGGCGACAGCGATCCCAATCAAAAACCGTCCGGCTGGTCTTTCCGACTGGACAACATTTTGTTCGATAAAGGCCGGATTGCGGTGGATGACAAGGTGACGAAGGCCGAGCTGACTCTCCTCGTCGATCCGCTGGGTAAACCGCTGCCGTTCAGCGAAGTGTCCGGCCAAAAGCCACAGGGCAAAGACGCGGCGAAGGCGGCAGATTACGTTTTCGGCCTGAAAGTGAGTGGCCGCTACAACGGCCAGCCGGTGGAAGGCAGCGGTAAAATCGGCGGCATGCTGGCGCTGCGCAGTGAAAGCGATAGCGCGTTCCCGGTGCAGGCCGATGTGCGCTCTGGCACCTCTCGTGTGGCCTTCGTGGGCACCGTCAACGACCCAATGAAAATGGGCGGGGTTGACCTCAGGCTTAAATTCTCCGGTGATTCTCTCGGCAATCTTTATGCGCTGACCGGCGTGCTGCTGCCGGATACTCCACCGTTTGAAACGGACGGCCATCTGTTGGCGAAAATCGACACGGATAAAGGCTCGGTCTTCCGTTACCAGGATTTTAACGGGCGTATTGGCGACAGCGATATTCACGGCTCCCTGACCTACAGCCAGGGTAAACCATGGCCTAAGCTTGAAGGTGATTTGGCCTCTAAACAGCTGCGGCTGGCCGATTTAGGGCCGCTGATTGGCGTCGACTCAGGGAATGGCGCAGAGAAGACGAAAAAAGCTAAACAGCAGCGCGGCGAAAGTACGGCACAGCCCGCCGACAAAGTGCTGCCTTACGATCGATTTGAAACGGACAAATGGAACGTGATGGACGCCGATGTGCGCTTTAAAGGACAGCGCATTGAGCATAGCGGTACGCTGCCGCTTAGCGACCTGACCACCCACGTGATTCTGAATAACGCCGACCTGCGCCTGCAGCCGCTGAAATTCGGCATGGCGGGAGGTTCTATCAATGCCAATATCCACCTTGAAGGCGATAAAAAGCCGATGCAGGGGACAGCGGATATTCAGGCTCGCCGACTGCAGCTGAAGCAGCTTATGCCCAAAGTGGAGTCGATGCAGAAAACGCTCGGCGAGCTGAACGGTGACGCTAACCTGAGCGGGCGTGGTAACTCCGTTGCCGCATTATTGGGTACCAGCAACGGCAGCCTGAAGCTGCTGATGAACGACGGGCTTATCAGCCGCAACCTGATGGAAATAGTAGGCCTGAACGTTGGGAACTACATTGTCGGGAAGATTTTTGGCGACGATGAAGTGCGGATAAACTGCGCCGCGGCGAACCTGGATTTGCGTAACGGCATCGCGACGCCGAGGATTTTTGCCTTTGATACCGAAAATGCCCTGATCAACGTGACCGGCAGCACCAACTTTGCCAGCGAGCGTCTGGATTTGACCATCGATCCTGAGAGTAAAGGGATTCGTATTATTACCCTGCGTTCACCGCTTTACGTACGCGGTACGTTCAAAAATCCGGATGCGGGCGTGAAGCCGGGGCCGCTGATCGTTCGTGGCGCGGTGGCCGCTGCGCTTGCGACGCTGGTCACGCCGGCCGCGGCGCTGGCTGCGCTGATCTCGACTTCTGAAGGCAGCGATAATCAGTGCCGGACGATTTTGGGGCAGATGAAGAAGTGAGTGAACGTTTCCCCTCTCCCTTTTAGGGAGAGGGTCAGGGTGAGGGTAAAATTTACAGCGACTGGTGGCGGGTCTCTTTACTCAGCAGCAGCGCAATCAGCGTCAGCGCGGACATCGCGGCCAGATACACGCCGACGTAGAACAGACCATAGTTAGCCTGCAGCCAGGTCGCGATATAAGGTGCGACGGAAGCGCCAAGTATAGACGCGACGTTGTAGGAGAAAGAAGCGCCGGTATAGCGCACTTCCGTCGGGAACATCTCCGGCAGCAGAGCGCCCATCGGGCCAAAGGTCAGCCCCATCAGGCTCAGGCCGATCAGCAGGTAAGCCATCACCAGCGCCTGGCTGCCTGAACCCAGCAGCGGCGGGAAGACGAACAGCGCAAACAGAATCATCAGGCTGGTGATTACAATCATGCTCTTACGGCGGCCAAAGGCATCCGCCAGGTAGCCCGCAATCGGCACCATCACGCCAAAGCCAATCACCGCCATCATCAGCATCCACAGCACGTCATTGCGCGAGAAGCCGAGGCCTGCCGGAACCGGCGCGGTACTGAAGGTCATGGAATAGACCGTCATGATGTAGAACAGCGTATAGGTTGCCAGCATGATGAAGGTGCCGAGGATGGTCGCCTTCAGGTGTTTGGTCAGCAGCGTACCCAGTGGCACTTTAACTTGCTTCCCGGCTTTAGCAATCTTCGCGAATACCGGCGTTTCATGCAGCGAAACGCGGACATAAAGCCCGATAATGACCAGAACCGCCGAAAGAATAAACGGCACACGCCAGCCCCAGGACATGAACTGTTCGTCGGTCAGCAGCCAGGAGAGCAGCAGGAAGGTGCCGTTGGCGAAGAAGAAGCCGATTGGGGCACCCAGCTGCGGGAACGAGCCATACAGCGCGCGCTTGCGCGGCGGGGCGTTTTCCGTAGCCAGCAGCGCCGCGCCACCCCATTCACCGCCCTGACCAAAACGGGCCAGCGCCAGCAGCATCGGAGCAAAAATGCCGATGGAGGCATAACCCGGCAGCAGGCCGATGACGACGGTTGAAATCCCCATCGTTAGCAGAGAAGCAACCAGCGTGACTTTACGGCCGACGCGATCGCCGAAGTGGCCGAACAGCGCCGAACCAATCGGGCGGGCAACAAAAGCGATAGCGAACGTGGCGAGAGACTGTAGCGTGGCAGCCGTCGGGTCACCCTGCGGGAAGAAGATGTGTGGGAAAACGATTACCGCCGCGGTGGCATAGATATAGAAGTCGAAGAATTCGATGGCCGTGCCGACCAGCGAAGCGACAACGACTTTTCCGCGTGAGTTTACGGGCGTGGCGTCAGCCCCGGTATCGAGAGTTGTGGCAACGGATGCTTGCATAGTTTTTTCTTATTTATGGCGAACGAAAGTCCATTTACGCATAGCAAAAGAAGCATTTCAACGCGCTACGGCGGGCGGTTTAGCTCAAAAAACAGGCATTAAGTGAATAATTTTTAAGCCTGCGCGTAAGCTTCCATGAAATGCTTCACAAAAATTTCAAAACAGTGAATAAAACTGGTTTCAGGTTAAATAAAAGTTACCAGTTAGATTTATCTGCTAAGTTGGCCGACTTGTCCCAGCGAGCGCAAAAACTTGCTGTCTCCCCTGACTGAAATTCCGGCAGGTGCGCCATTAATTTCTCCAGCGGCCAGTCCCACCAGGCGATGCGCTGCAGGCTTTCCGCTATCTCCTGAGGGAAGCGGCTACGAATGGGTTTGGCCGGCACGCCACCGACGATGGTGTACGGCGGCACGTCTTTGCTGACCACCGCCCCGGCGGCAAGCACTGCGCCGTCGCCAACCGTTACGCCGGGCAGCACAATCACCCCGTGACCAATCCACACGTCGTTGCCAATTACCACCCGATCCTCACGGCGATGGGCAAAGAATGAAGTGTCGCGGCCAACGTCGGGCGCGTAGTACTCCGGGCAGTAGGTAAAGCGGTGCTGTGACGGGCGGTCCATCGGGTGATTGGGGGCGCCAAGCCGGACGTGGTTGGCAATAGCGGTGAATTTGCCGATAACGCTATCCGCCACGCAGCAGTGTTCGCCGAGGTAGGAGAAGTCTCCGAGGATGCTGTATTCCAGCACGCTGTGGGCGAGTATTTCGCACTGGTCGCCGACGTGTGTTTCCCGCAGGCGAACGCTGGGGTCAATAACGGTTTTCTGAAGTTTGGGAACGGAGGCAGTTGTCATGGCATGTTCTCTGGTCGGAGGTTTAGACAAGTGGGCCTGCTAACCTGAAGGTCGGCAGGCCACCTATCCTGACCGGAAATCATGACAGGATTATTTATGTGTTTTGCCGGGCATCCTCGGGTCGTCTTTGTATTCCGCGGTGGCAATCCAGGCCGCGCAAAACAGCGTCAGGCGAGCGAAGAAGTAGAAGAAGGCCATCAGCCCCAGCACCGAACCAAAAGCGGCCCCGGAAGGAGAACTGACGAGCTTCGGCAGGCTGTAGGTCATGATGATTTTAATCACCTCAAAGCCGATGGCCGCAATCAGCGTACCGCGAATAAGTGCCTTGCGGCGCGGACGATGGCGCGGCAGCCGCCAGAAGATCCAGAAGAACAGCAGGTAGTTAGCAAAAATTGAAATCGCCAGACCGACCAGATGCCAGACCGGTTTTAGCCATTCGATATCGCCCAGGTGCAGCAGGCCAATCAGCAGCGTCTGGGCCGACCCGGAAATCGAAGTTATCGACAGCGTCACGATCAGTGCAATCAGTAAGCCAATCAATGAGATAAAATCACGCAGGTATTTTACCCAGAATTTTTCCTGATCCTGCGGGCTGCGTTCCCACTTATCCCGCGACTGGGCGCGCACCGCTTCACGCAGGTTGCCCATCCAGTTAATGCCGGAATAGAGGGCAATGAGCAGCCCGACCAGCCCAACGGTGGTGCGCTGCTGAACCGCAGTGTTGATGGTGTTTTTTAGCGTGGCGGCAAGCGTCGGGTCGCTGACGTTCTCAAGGATTTTGGCAAAAATGTCTTCGAGCAGCGTGGGGTGCGAGGCAAGCACGTAGCCGCCCGCCGCGAAGGCCACCATCATGATGGGGATCAGCGACAGAAACGAGAAGTAGGTAATGGCGGCGCCAAACTGGTTCCCAAGCCGGTCATTAAAGCGTTCTGCGGCGCGGAGCAGATGGGCAACCATCGGCTGCCTGACCGTTTTGTTGACCGCGGATATGGTGCTGTTCACTGCGGCGTTGCTGGTTTTAAGCTTCACCAGCGGTTCATTCTCTGCAGGTTCGCTTTGCGCTTCATCCTGCTGAGTTTCGATAGGTACAACAGGCTCGTATTCGAGCTCGTGGGTTGGGCGTTTTTCACGGTTATCCGGCGTCGTCATCGGGTCAATTTTCCTTTTGCTGTGGCAGGATCTTAAGGAAATTATAGCCATAACGCTAATCTACATAGGCTTTGAGTACGCCGGTTAGCCATTCCATAAACAAATGCACTCGCCGGGAGAGGTTGCGGCGATGCGGATAAAGCAGCGAAATTGGCATTGGCTCAGCGCGATACTGAGGCAAAATTTCGACGAGACTGCCTTCTTTGAGCTGGGCTTTCACGCCCACGCGCGGAACCTGGATAATACCCAGTCCGGCAACGCAGGCGGCCTGGTAGGTTTCCGTGCTGTTAACGGTAATCAGGCCACCGGTTTTCACCCACTGCGTTGTTTTATCCAGCCAGACTTCAAAGCCCTGCGGGCGAGTGCCGAGGTTTTGGGCGTAATGCACCAGCGCGTGTGAAGCCAGGTCGTCCAGGTTCTCAGGGTAGCCGAAGCGGCTGAGGTAATCCGGACTGGCGCAGTTGATCATGGTGAATTTTCCCAGCGGCCTGGCCACCAGACCTGAGTCTTTGAGGTGACCTACGCGCACTACGCAGTCAAACCCTTCCCGGACGACATCCACCATTCTGTCGCTGCTGCTAAGCTCTAGCTCTATGCCTGGATACTGCTGCAGAAATCCCGGCAGCTTCGGAATGATCAAGCCGCGCGCCAGCGTAACTGGCATATCGATTCTGATGCGCCCGCTGACGCTGGCGGGATCGGTCTGGAACAGACCGTCTAGTTCATCGAGGTTAGTTAACAGGTCGCGGCAGCGTTCGTAATAAACCATGCCATCCTGGGTGAGCTGAACTCGGCGCGTGGTGCGGTGCAGCAGGCGTGTGCCGAGTGAGGTTTCCAGCGCCTGAACCTGGCGCGAAACGCTGCCCTTCGGCAGCCCAAGGGTGTCTGCGGCGCGGGTAAAACTCTCCAGCTCGGCGACCCGCACGAAAAGCTGCATTGCGTGTATTTTATCCATCTCATCACCGAATTGTTGTTTGAAATGAAACAGTGAGACGTATCTGGCCGTATTTATTGATTTTGTATCAGCTAATAAGCTGTATCTCAATTACCTGACAGCCAAATAAGGGGTTTATCATGAGTCAACGTATCGCTTTAGTGACCGGCGGCAGCCGTGGTTTAGGCAAAAACGCAGCGCTGAAGCTGGCCGCACGCGGAATCGGTATTCTGCTGACCTATAATAGCCAGCGTCAGGAAGCGGAAGATGTTGTGCGCGAAATTGAGCAAAAGGGCGTGAAAGCCGCAGCAATTCAGCTCAACGTCGGTGATTCATCCACCTTTGCAGGATTCGTTGAGCAGGTGAAAGAGACGCTGAGTAACGTCTGGCAGCGAGATACGTTTGATTATTTATTGAACAACGCAGGGGTCGGTCTTGAAGCGTCGTTTGCCGAGACCACCGAAGCGCAGTTCGATGAAATAATGAACATCCATTTGAAAGGGCCTTTTTTCCTGACCCAGCGCCTTCTGCAGCTGATTAAAGACGGCGGCCGTATTCTGAATGTGTCTACCGGACTGACCCGTTTCTCGCTGCCGGGTAAAGCCGCCTACGCCACGATGAAAGGGGCGATGGAAGTGCTGACCAAGTATCAGGCCAAAGAGCTGGGCTCACGCGGGATTGCGGTGAATATTATTGCGCCAGGTGCTATTGCTACTGATTTCAGCGGCGGTATCGTGCGGGATAGCGAGCATGTGTCGAAAGCTATCGCCGCGCAAACCGCGCTGGGGCGAGTAGGGCGGCCGGATGATATCGGCGATGCGATTGCGGCGATCCTCAGCGATGAGACCGGCTGGATGAATGCGCAGCGGATTGAAGTGTCCGGCGGGATGTTCCTTTAGTTTTTTGACCGCTCTCGGCTGGTGACCCTCACCCTAACCCTCTCCCTAAAAGGGAGAGGGGATTAAAAAACCTACGCCGTAATTTCCCAGCCGCGTGCTTTCCACAGCGCAGGCAGTTCCGCCAAATCGGTAAACGTCGTTACCTTTGGATGATCGATCGGTTTGTTATGTGGATCGGCACAGAAATAAAACACCTCCATGCCCGCCGCAATGCCCGATTGCGCACCCGCCATAGAATCATCCACCAGAATGCAGTGCTCCACGCCCACCTTCATCTGTTCTGCCGCGTGGAACATCAGCGCCGGGTCCGGCTTCCAGCGCTGAATATCGTAGCCGCTGTAAAGCGTCTCCGGGAAATAGTCGAGCATCCCGGTTTTGCCGAGAGAATGCTGCATCTTGCTGACCGGGCCGTTGGACACCACGCACATCGGCTTTTTGATTTGCGCCAGCAGGGTGTTCGCCCCGGCGATTGCCTGAAGCTCGCTGTCGAACAGGCGGGCAACTTCGGTTCGGTAAATCGCCTCAAGCTCTGGCTTCGGCAGGCTGGTGCCGTACTCGGCGTTGATTGTGTCGATAATTTCGTAGAGTTTGACGCCTTTGAAGGTCTTGAAGACATCTTCGAGCGCAAGCTGAATGCCGTGTTGCGCAAACATGTGCACGTAGGCTTTGGAGCAGATGACTTCGCTGTCGACCAGCGTTCCATCGCAGTCAAAAAACACCGCTTCTATCCGGGACATGCCATTTCCTTTCTCTCTGGTTTAACGTTTACTCTATGCTTTTTGCGCAACGCAATCGATCCCGTTGCGGTAATTTCAGCGAAAAAAGTGGATGATTTGCGTTATCCCCCGCCAATTTTGGTATAGGATAGCGGCGTATTTTTTCCTCTTTTAGTTCGGAAACCGATAATGAGCCAACCACAGTCCACTCCGGAAACAACCCCGGGGCTGCTCGAACGCGCGTTCAAATTACGCGAACACGGTACTAACGCCCGCACCGAGGTGATCGCCGGGTTCACCACCTTCCTGACGATGGTGTATATCGTTTTTGTTAACCCACAGATCCTCGGCGCGGCCGGGATGGATACTCAGGCGGTATTCGTCACCACCTGCCTGATTGCGGCCTTTGGCAGCATCCTGATGGGCATTTTCGCTAACCTGCCGGTTGCGCTGGCACCGGCGATGGGCCTGAACGCCTTCTTCGCCTTCGTGGTTGTTGGTGCGATGGGCCTGTCCTGGCAAGTCGGTATGGGCGCTATCTTCTGGGGCGCCGTTGGCCTGCTGCTGCTGACCATTTTCCGCGTCCGCTACTGGATGATAGCGAATATCCCGCTTGGCCTGCGCGTAGGCATCACCAGCGGCATCGGCCTGTTTATCGGCATGATGGGGCTGAAAAACGCCGGAATCATCGTGGCCAATAAAGAAACGCTGGTCAGCATCGGGAACCTGACTTCCCACAGCGTGCTGCTCGGCGCGTTGGGCTTCTTTATCATCGCGGTTCTTGCTTCCCGTAACATCCACGCGGCCGTGCTGGTCTCTATCGTGGTGACCACGCTGCTGGGCTGGCTGCTGGGCGACGTGCAGTACCACGGCATCGTGTCCGCGCCACCAAGCGTGAGCAGCGTTGTCGGGCAGGTTGATCTGGCGGGCTCCCTGAATTTGGGCCTGGCGGGCGTGATCTTCTCCTTTATGCTGGTCAACCTGTTTGACTCCTCTGGTACCCTGATTGGCGTGACGGATAAAGCCGGATTAACCGACGAAAAGGGCAAATTCCCGCGTATGAAGCAGGCGCTGTTCGTGGACAGCATTTCTTCCGTGACCGGCTCGTTCTTCGGCACCTCTTCCGTTACCGCCTACATCGAAAGCTCTTCCGGCGTTTCCGTTGGGGGCCGCACCGGCCTGACTGCTATCGTGGTTGGCCTGCTGTTCCTGCTGGTTATCTTCCTGTCACCGCTGGCGGGCATGGTGCCGGCATACGCGGCCGCTGGTGCGCTGATTTATGTTGGCGTCCTGATGACCTCAAGCCTGGCTAGGGTGAAGTGGGATGATCTGACCGAAGCGGTGCCGGCGTTTGTTACCGCCGTGATGATGCCGTTCAGCTTCTCCATAACCGAAGGCATCGCGCTCGGCTTTATTTCCTACTGTGTCATGAAGTTGGGCACCGGCCGCTGGCGCGAGCTGAGCCCGTGCGTGATCATCGTCGCGCTGCTGTTTGTGCTGAAAATCGTGTTTGTTGACTAAAGCGACAGCAGAAATAAAAACGCCAGTCATGCGACTGGCGTTTTTTTTGGCCCGGAATCAGGCTTTCACGCGCTTGATATAGTCGCCAAAGGCGGTGAGCTGCCCGGTCAGATGGTCGAGGGTGCTTTGATCGACCACTTCGCCGCTCTGCGGGTCAACTTTGTTCTGGATAACGCCGCCCATAAACTCTGGTTTGTTCATGACCATCGCGTCGAGGAATACGAGGATTTGGCGCAGATGATACTGGCAGCGCGCGCCGCCGATGGCGCCCATGGAGCTGGTTTGAATCAGCACAGGCTTGCCGGCCAGCGGCTGCTCAGGCAGGCGGGAGAGCCAGTCAATGGTGTTCTTCAGGCCGCCCGGCACGGAATAGTTGTATTCCGGCGTGACAATCACCACGCCGTCCGCCTGGCGAATCTGCTCGGCAATGGCTTCTACGCTCTGCGGGAAACCTTCTTCTTGTTGGATATCGGCATCGTACAGCGGGATGTCGCCGATGGAAGGCAGGGCATCTATCTGCATGCCTGCCGGGGCGATGTTCGGCAGCGTGCGGGCGACCATCGCGTTAAATGAACCCTTACGCAGGCTCCCCAGTAAAGTCACTATCTTCAACGAATCAGACATTGGTACTCCTTTATGTGTCAGGACGTTCGGGAAAATGTGTTATGCGGCGTAGCGATCTCTGATGATATACCCGTCAGGCGAATGATGCGCGCCTGAGCGCTTCGGCTGCGGGCTTCGGCATCTGGCAGGGCGTTCCAGCCCTGTTGGCCATCGAATTCCCACAGCTTCAGGCGCTCCACGCCTGGCGCAACGGCACAACCCCAGATAAGGATATCTTCCGCATCGCTGATAGCTTCAATATGCGGCTCGTTTATGACGCGCAGACGACCAGAACCCGGCAACAATTGTAGCGTGCTCAGGCTGGTCTGGGGATTGTCCGTTAGTTTCAGTACGCTGCGGCGCAGGGTATGCAGCTGGGTGCGGGCTTCGTTGGGATCGTTTTGGTTGTTGATCCAGGTGATTTCGCTGCTGCTGGACTGAGAAGGCGGCACAACCGGGGACGGTGCCTGGAAACTGCGGCGAAGCTCCATGTCCAGACCGCAGCGCCCTTCGGTGGCCAGCAGCACGCCCACCATGTTACCGGCATAGGCGAGGCTGAAGTCCGGCAGTTCCGCGTCGGCAAAGCGCGGGCGCCCGGCGGTAGAGGTGATGATTTGCGGCAGGCGTTGGGTGCCGTACAGCATAAACATCATCTCGGCGACCAGCGTCCGGGACGCGAGATAGCGCGTGCGGCGATGTTCCGGCATCAGGCTGGCGGCGTTAAGGACTTCGTCGTTCAGTCGGGGTGAGGTGAGGTTGGGAGGGTTCAGAGCCCATCTTGCAAAATGCGTCGCCATTTGTCGCTCCTTGATAATGGTCAGTCGATGTCATGCTGTTTCGGGTGGCTGAAACAGCGCTCCGCTTCCGATCCTGAATCTTGTCAGGGATCGAATAGTAGTCCCTGGCTCAATGCGTTGTCATTGATGCTCTTCAATACAGTGACCTATTTTTTGAGCAATATATTATATATTCAATCCTGGGAAAATTCTTAGTGGTTTGCGTCAGTAGAGCACTTAAAAATGTCTATCTGAAGACATCGTATTGAAATGATGAAGTATTTTAAAAATAAGGAAACGCCCCGTTTCCGGAAGTGTGACACGGGGCGGTGGTAAGGGTTTATTTCCCGATACAGAAGCTCGAGAAGATGCGCCCTAACAGATCGTCAGAGCTGAATTCGCCGGTGATTTCACTTAAGTTCTGCTGCGCCAGGCGCAGCTCTTCTGCCAGCAATTCTCCGGCCCAGGCACCCAGCAGCTGGGCTTTGCCCTGTTGCAGGTGTTCAGCGGATTGCTCAAGCGCCTGCAGGTGACGGCGACGGGCGAGGAAGCCACCTTCCATGTTGGTTTCAAAGCCCATGCTCTCTTTCAGATGCGCGCGCAGCACGTCGACACCTTCCCCGGTACGTGCGGAAAGGCGAACAAGTGAGTGACCATTTACTTCGCTCAGGCCAAGCGTCTCGCCGGTCACGTCAGCTTTATTGCGCACCACGGTAATCGGCAAACGCTCCGGCAGACGAGCGATAAAATCTGGCCAGATGGCGGCCGGGTCAACGGCATCGGTGGTGGTGCCATCCACCATGAACAGCACGCGATCGGCCTGCTCAATCTCTTGCCAGGCGCGTTCAATCCCGATGCGTTCGACTTCATCGCTGGCTTCACGCAGGCCTGCGGTATCGATGATATGCAGCGGCATGCCGTCGATGTGGATATGTTCGCGCAGGACGTCACGCGTGGTGCCAGCGATGTCGGTGACGATAGCGGCCTCGCGCCCGGCCAGCGCGTTCAGCAGGCTGGATTTACCGGCATTAGGACGCCCGGCGATAACCACCTTCATGCCTTCGCGCAGCAGGCTGCCCTGACGAGCTTCGGCGCGCACCGCATCGAGGTCGCCAATGACCCGATGCAGCTGGGCTTCGATTTTACCGTCAGAGAGGAAGTCGATCTCTTCGTCCGGGAAGTCGATAGCCGCTTCCACGTAAATACGCAGGTGAGTCAGCGCTTCTACCAGATGGTTAATACGCGAAGAGAAAGCGCCCTGAAGCGAGTTGAGCGCCGAGCGAGCGGCCTGTTCGGAGCTGGCGTCGATCAGGTCAGCAATGGCTTCTGCCTGCGCCAGGTCGAGCTTATCGTTCAGGAAAGCGCGTTCAGAAAACTCACCGGGGTTGGCAATACGCAGGCCAGGCAGCGTCAGGATGCGTTTTAACAGCAGGTCGAGGATGACTGGGCCGCCGTGCCCCTGTAGCTCGAGAACATCTTCACCGGTGAAGGAGTTCGGGCCAGGAAACCACAGCGCAATGCCCTGATCCAGCGCGCTGCCGTCGGCATCGCGGAAGGGAAGGTAATCCGCGTAGCGCGGTTTCGGCAGCTTACCGAGAACCGCTTCTGCGACCTCGCGCGCCTGACGGCCGGAAATACGCAGGATACCTACGCCGCCACGCCCCGGCGGAGTAGCCTGGGCAATGATAGTGTCATGATTGCTCATCGTTTATCTCAGACCTTGAATCAAAAAGAAAAAGGCGGTCAATAGACCGCCTTTCGTAAGCTTAACGCCAGATGTTATCAGGTCTTTTTTTTGTCGCGGCTATGCAGGCCACGCTTTTCCAGACCGCGATAAATCAGCTGCTGCTGAAGGATGGTCACCAGGTTGCTGACGATATAGTACAGCACCAGACCTGACGGGAACCACAGGAAGAACACGGTGAAGATGACCGGCATAAAGGTCATGATCTTCTGCTGCATCGGGTCGGTTACGGTGGTCGGCGACATCTTCTGGATGAAGAACATCGTGGCGCCCATCAGAATCGGCAGGATGTAGTACGGGTCCTGTGCAGACAAGTCGTGGATCCACAGTGCAAACGGCGCGTGGCGCAGTTCAACGGAGCCCATCAGCATGTAGTACAGCGCCAGGAAGATTGGCATCTGGATGATCAGCGGGAAGCAGCCGCCCAGCGGGTTAACCTTCTCAGCTTTGTACAGCGCCATCATTTCCTGGCTCATACGCTGCTTGTCGTCACCGATACGCTCACGCATGGCCGCCAGTTTTGGCTGCAGCATACGCATTTTGGCCATCGAGGTGTACTGCGCTTTGGTCAGCGGGTACATGATGCCACGAACGATAAAGGTGATAACGATAATGGAGAAGCCCCAGTTACCGATGAAGCTGTGGATAAATTTCAGCAGCTTAAACAGCGGCTGAGAGATGAACCACAGCCAGCCGTAATCCACGGTCAGGTCAAGGTGTGGCGCAACGGCCGCCATTTTGTCCTGAATCTCTGGGCCGACCCACAGGGTGCTGCCCATCTGAGCCGTCTGGCCTGGCTGCACGATCTGAGAAGCAGATTTGTAGCCAATCGCCGCCACGTTGTTGTTCAGCTTGGTGGTATAGAAGTTGTTCGCGCCCTGAGTATGTGGCACCCATGCGGTAGCAAAGTATTGCTGCAGCATCGCCACCCAACCGCTGTTAGCGTTGACGTTCAGGTTTTCACCGTCAGCGATGTTGTCGAACTTAACTTTTTCGTATTTCGCGTCCGGAGTGGAGTACGCCGCACCACGGAAGGTGTGCAGTGCAAAGTTGCTGCTGCCGGTATCGCGATGAGAAGGCAGATTGATGGACTGCTTCAGCTGACCAAAGGTTGCCAGCTCCAGCGGTTTCTCGCCCACGTTCTTCACGTTGTAGTCGACACCCACGGAGAACTCACCGCGTTTCAGGGTGAAGGTCTTGGTGAAGGTGTTGCCTGCCGCATCGGTAAAGGTCAGCGGAACAACCAGCTCGTTCTGGCCTTCCGCCAGCGCGAAGGTATCGGCAGTGACGTTATACAGTGGACGATCGCCGTTCGCCGGGTTATCCGGGCCATCACGACCGGTCAGGCCGCTCTGCGCCTGGTAGATAAATTCAGGCGTGGTTTCCAGCAGCTGGAAAGGCTCTGCGGATTTCAACTCTTTCGGGTAGGTTGGCAACAGCGCTTGTTCTACATCACCACCGCGGGTGTTGATGGTCAGTTCAAGAACGTCAGTTTTAACCGTAATGAGTTTTCCCTGGCCACTGGCCGGCACACCTTGGTTAGCGGCGTTACCCTGGCTGTTCGTGGTCTGCGTGGTCTGCTGCACCTGAGGTTGAGGAGCGTGGTCCTGCTCCCAGGCTTGCCAGATCATGAAAGACACGAACAACAAAGCGATGAGAAAAAGATTGCGTTGCGAATCCATCGTTAGTGTTCTCTGGTATCAAAAGGTCCGGGCGGAACGGGATCGTCTCCACCAGGGTTCAAAGGGTGGCATTTTAGTACGCGTTTCATCGTTAACCAACTGCCTTTTAACACTCCAAACCTGCGCAAGGCCTCAATTCCGTAGTGAGAACAGGTTGGGGTGAAACGACAATGCGGCCCGAGAAGCGGACTAATCAGGCGTTGATAGACCCTGATGAGGGCTATCAGGACCCGTGAGCCTGGCGACAATGGCGGCGCCATAACTTTTCCAATGCTTCCGATAAAGCCCGGTTATCCAGGTCGGCAACCCCTTTTTTCGCTACTACCACGAAATCCATTGATGGCAGTTCGTGTTGACGTAGACGGAAGCTTTCACGCGTCAGACGTTTAATCCGATTGCGTTCATGGGCGCGTTTAACGTTTTTCTTAGCGACGGTGAGACCGATGCGGGGATGCCCCAGCGTATTCAGGCGGCCGAGGATGGTGATTTGCGGCGTGCCAGCCCGTTGAGGCTGCTGGAAGACGAATGTGAAATGATGGGGAGTTAACAAACGTAACTCCCTGGGAAAAGCTAGCTTAACCACGCAGGGGTTAGCTTTTATTACTTAGAAACGGTCAGACGGGAGCGGCCTTTAGCACGACGACGTGCCAGAACCTGACGACCATTTTTAGTAGCCATACGAGCACGGAAGCCGTGAGAACGGTTGCGCTTCAGTACGGACGGTTGAAAAGTGCGTTTCATGGCGATTTCTACCTAAACTATTAAATTTCACTGGATTTGCGTAATGCCCTACAGGGTCTGCGAACGACTTACGCTTCAGTGTGGCTGATTAAAGAGGCCGGATTGTAATAATTGTACACTCCGGAGTCAATTCAATTCCCTTACTGCTGCGCCCTTTTTGACCCCGAAAAGAGGCCCGGATCTCCGCTGAAGTACAGCGGCATTACGCGACGGGTGGAGAATTATACGGGCTTGCGGCGAAAGCGCAAGGATCCGCACGGATCTTCATCAGATCCCTTTAGCGATATTTGTGCGCTAGTCATTAAATTTTCCAATATGAGACGGTTATACACTGCACGTGTGCCAGGATCGATTACACTTAACCCGCTCAAAACTTCCCTGTGGATAATTCGTGAAGAATCTGTGAGAAACAGAAGATCTCTGCCGCGCTTTAGGCTATGATCCGCGGTCCCGATCGTGATCCAGCCTTCACCGGGGAAACCGCAAATAGCGGTTCGCGCGCCTCCCACAGCCTGAGAGCGCGTGTCAACAATCATGAATGTATAACTTTCAGTCTTCGTCTTTTTATCGACTTTGTTCGAGTGGAGTCCGCCGTGTCACTTTCGCTTTGGCAGCAGTGTCTTGCCCGATTGCAGGATGAGTTACCAGCCACAGAATTCAGTATGTGGATACGCCCCCTACAGGCGGAACTGAGCGATAACACGCTGGCTTTGTACGCGCCTAATCGTTTTGTGCTCGACTGGGTGCGTGATAAGTACCTTAATAATATCAATGGACTGCTCAATGACTTCTGCGGCACCGACGCGCCTTTGCTGCGCTTCGAAGTCGGCAGTAAGCCCGTGACTCAGCCCGTTGCCGAACTGGCAACTACGGCGGCACCTGCTCAGGTTGCGCGCGCTGCGGCGCCGATGCGCCCAAGCTGGGATAACATGCCTGCGCCCGCTGAGCCGTCCTACCGTTCTAACGTTAACCAGAAACACACCTTTGATAACTTCGTTGAAGGTAAATCGAACCAGCTGGCCCGCGCAGCGGCACGCCAGGTGGCCGATAACCCAGGCGGCGCGTATAATCCACTCTTCCTTTATGGCGGCACCGGTTTAGGTAAAACGCACCTTTTACATGCGGTGGGTAACGGCATCATGGCGCGCAAGCCGAATGCCAAAGTGGTGTACATGCACTCTGAGCGCTTTGTTCAGGACATGGTTAAAGCGTTGCAGAACAACGCCATCGAAGAGTTCAAACGCTACTACCGCTCGGTGGATGCGCTGCTTATCGATGACATTCAGTTTTTTGCCAATAAAGAACGTTCTCAGGAAGAGTTTTTCCACACCTTTAATGCCCTGCTGGAAGGTAATCAACAGATCATTCTGACGTCGGATCGCTATCCAAAAGAGATCAACGGCGTTGAGGATCGTTTGAAATCCCGTTTCGGCTGGGGGCTGACGGTGGCGATCGAACCACCTGAACTTGAAACGCGTGTGGCGATCCTGATGAAAAAGGCCGACGAGAACGATATCCGTCTGCCGGGCGAAGTGGCCTTCTTTATTGCCAAGCGACTGCGCTCTAACGTCCGCGAGCTGGAAGGGGCGCTGAACCGCGTGATTGCCAACGCCAACTTTACCGGCCGGGCGATCACTATCGACTTCGTTCGTGAAGCGCTGCGCGATCTGCTGGCGCTTCAGGAGAAGCTGGTCACCATCGATAATATTCAGAAAACGGTGGCCGAGTATTATAAAATTAAGGTCGCTGACCTGCTGTCCAAGCGTCGCTCTCGTTCCGTTGCCCGCCCGCGCCAGATGGCGATGGCGCTGGCAAAAGAGCTGACCAACCATAGCCTGCCGGAAATTGGCGATGCTTTTGGTGGACGCGACCACACCACGGTTTTGCATGCCTGCCGTAAGATTGAGCAGTTGCGTGAAGAAAGCCACGATATCAAAGAAGATTTCTCCAATTTAATCAGAACATTATCTTCGTGACGCTATGAAATTTACCGTTGAACGTGAACATTTATTAAAACCGCTGCAGCAGGTAAGTGGCCCCCTCGGAGGCCGCCCGACCCTGCCTATCCTGGGCAACCTGCTGCTGCAGGTGGCTGAAGGTGCACTCTCTTTAACCGGTACCGATCTGGAAATGGAGATGGTGGCGCGCGTGGCGCTGGTACAGCCTCATGAACCTGGGGCCACGACCGTACCGGCACGTAAATTCTTCGATATCTGCCGTGGCCTGCCGGAAGGGGCTGAAATTGCGGTACAGCTGGAGGGTGACCGCATGCTGGTGCGCTCCGGGCGTAGCCGCTTTTCGCTTTCCACGCTGCCGGCGGCGGACTTCCCTAACCTGGACGACTGGCAGAGCGAGGTAGAATTTACCCTGCCGCAGGCGACCATGAAGCGCCTGATAGAAGCCACACAGTTCTCGATGGCGCATCAGGACGTTCGCTATTACCTGAACGGCATGCTGTTCGAAACCGAAGGTGAAGACCTGCGTACCGTCGCAACGGACGGCCACCGCCTGGCGGTCTGTTCGATGCCGGTTGGGCAGCCTTTGCCAAATCATTCCGTCATCGTGCCGCGTAAAGGCGTGATTGAGCTGATGCGCATGCTTGACGGCGGCGAAACCCCGCTGCGCGTGCAGATCGGCAGCAATAACATTCGCGCTCACGTCGGTGACTTCATCTTCACCTCTAAACTGGTGGACGGCCGCTTCCCGGACTATCGCCGCGTGCTGCCGAAGAACCCGGATAAACACCTCGATGCAGGCTGTGACCTGCTGAAACAGGCGTTTGCCCGGGCGGCTATCTTGTCGAACGAGAAATTCCGCGGCGTGCGCCTGTTCGTCAGCGCAAACCAGCTGAAAATCACGGCAAACAACCCGGAGCAGGAAGAAGCAGAAGAAATTCTGGACGTTTCCTACGACGGTACCGAGATGGAAATCGGCTTCAACGTCAGCTATGTGCTGGACGTGCTGAACGCCCTGAAGTGCGAGAACGTCCGCATCCTGCTGACCGACTCCGTTTCCAGCGTGCAGATTGAAGACGCGGCCAGCCAGGCGGCGGCCTATGTTGTTATGCCAATGAGACTGTAGATGTCACTTACGCGTTTGCTGATTAAAGACTTTCGCAACATCGAAAACGCGGATCTCGCTCTTTCTCCTGGCTTTAATTTTCTGGTCGGTGCTAACGGCAGCGGCAAAACCAGCGTGCTTGAGGCAATTTATACCCTCGGGCACGGCCGCGCTTTTCGCAGCCTGAAAATTGAACGCGTGATCCGCCATGAGCAGAACGCTTTTGTTTTGCACGGGCGGCTGCAGGACGGTGAAAGGGAAACCTCAATCGGCCTGACCAAAGACCGCACCGGCGACAGCAAAGTGCGCATTGACGGCAGCGACGGCCACAAAATCGCCGAACTGGCGATGATGATGCCGATGCAGCTGATTACCCCAGAGGGGTTTACTTTGCTGGGCGGCGGCCCCAAATACCGTAGAGCTTTCCTTGATTGGGGCTGTTTTCACAATGAACCCGGCTTTTTTGTGGCCTGGAGTAACCTCAAACGCCTGCTGAAGCAACGCAACGCCGCGTTGCGCCAGGTGACACGCTACGCACAGCTGCGCCCTTGGGATCAGGAACTGATTCCGCTGGCCGAGCAGATCAGCCGCTGGCGCGCCGATTATAGCGCCGCCATTGCGGAAGATATGGCCGATACCTGTGCGCAATTTCTGCCGGAATTCGCACTGAGCTTTTCCTTCCAGCGCGGCTGGGAGAAAGAGAGCGACTACAGCGAAGTGCTGGAGCGTAATTTCGAACGCGACCGGATGCTGACCTATACCGCACACGGCCCGCATAAAGCGGATTTTCGTATCCGTGCCGACGGGGCGCCGGTAGAAGACACGCTCTCGCGCGGGCAGCTTAAATTACTGATGTGCGCCTTACGACTGGCGCAGGGTGAGTTTCTCACCCGGCAGAACGGGCGGCGTTGCCTGTATCTGATAGATGATTTTGCCTCTGAACTGGATGATGCCAGGCGTGGCCTGTTGGCCAGCCGGTTAAAGGCCACGGAATCACAGGTTTTTGTTAGCGCGATCAGCGCCGAACATGTGATGGATATGGCGGACAAAAATTCAAAGATGTTCGCCGTGGATCAGGGTAAAATAGCGGATTAACCCAAGATTAAATGAGCGAGAAACGTTGATGTCGAATTCTTATGACTCCTCCAGTATCAAAGTCCTTAAGGGGCTGGATGCGGTACGTAAACGCCCGGGCATGTATATCGGCGATACGGATGACGGCACCGGTCTGCACCACATGGTATTTGAGGTCGTGGATAACGCTATCGACGAAGCGCTCGCGGGCCACTGTAAAGACATCGTGGTCACTATCCACGCGGATAACTCCGTTTCGGTAACCGATGACGGCCGTGGTATTCCAACCGGTATTCACCCGGAAGAGGGCGTCTCGGCTGCGGAAGTTATCATGACCGTACTGCACGCCGGCGGTAAATTTGACGATAACTCCTATAAAGTTTCTGGCGGCCTGCACGGCGTAGGCGTTTCTGTTGTTAACGCCCTGTCCCAGAAGCTGGAACTGTTGATCCGCCGCGAAGGCAAAACCCATCAGCAAACCTACGTGCACGGCGTGCCGCAGGCTCCGCTGGCGGTCACTGGCGAAACCGAACTGACCGGCACCCAGGTGCGTTTCTGGCCGAGCCATGAAACTTTCACCAACGTGGTGGAATTTGAGTACGACATCCTGGCTAAGCGCCTGCGTGAGCTTTCGTTCCTGAACTCCGGCGTGTCTATTCGCCTGAACGACAAGCGCGACGGCAAGCAGGATCACTTCCACTACGAAGGCGGCATCAAGGCGTTTGTTGAGTACCTCAACAAGAACAAAACGCCTATTCACCCGAACGTGTTCTATTTCAGCACTGAAAAAGACGGTATCGGCGTGGAAGTGGCGCTGCAGTGGAACGACGGTTTCCAGGAAAACATTTACTGCTTCACCAACAACATTCCTCAGCGCGACGGCGGGACTCACCTTGCGGGCTTCCGTGCGGCGATGACCCGTACCCTGAATGCCTACATGGACAAAGAAGGCTACAGCAAAAAAGCCAAAGTCAGCGCTACCGGTGACGATGCGCGTGAAGGCCTGATTGCCGTGGTTTCCGTGAAGGTACCGGATCCTAAATTCTCTTCCCAGACCAAAGACAAACTGGTTTCTTCGGAAGTGAAATCTGCGGTTGAGCAGCAGATGAACGAACTGCTGGCCGAATACCTGCTTGAACATCCTGGCGACGCGAAAATCGTTGTCGGCAAAATTATCGATGCTGCGCGTGCCCGTGAAGCCGCACGTCGCGCACGTGAAATGACCCGTCGTAAAGGCGCGCTTGATCTTGCAGGCCTGCCGGGCAAGCTGGCGGACTGCCAGGAACGCGACCCGGCGCTGTCTGAACTGTACCTTGTGGAAGGGGACTCTGCGGGCGGCTCTGCAAAACAGGGGCGTAACCGTAAGAACCAGGCGATCCTGCCGCTGAAAGGGAAAATCCTGAACGTTGAGAAGGCGCGCTTCGACAAGATGCTCTCCTCTCAGGAAGTGGCGACGCTTATCACAGCCCTGGGCTGCGGTATCGGCCGTGACGAATACAACCCGGACAAGCTGCGCTATCACCACATCATCATCATGACCGATGCCGACGTGGATGGTTCGCACATCCGTACGCTGCTGCTGACCTTCTTCTACCGTCAGATGCCGGAAATCGTTGAGCGTGGTCACGTCTACATCGCGCAGCCGCCGCTGTACAAAGTGAAGAAAGGCAAGCAGGAACAGTACATCAAAGACGATGAGGCGATGGACCAGTATCAGATCTCCATCGCGCTTGACGGCGCAACCCTGCACACCAACGCAAGCGCACCTGCTCTGGCCGGTGAGCCGCTTGAGAAGCTGGTGGCCGAGTACAACACCGCGCAGAAAATGATTGGCCGCATGGAGCGTCGTTACCCGCGCAACCTGCTGAATAACCTAGTTTATCATCCGACGCTGCAGGCTGCAGACCTGACTGATGAAGCGAAAGTGACGCAGTGGATTTCTGCGCTGACCGTAACGCTGAACGAGAAAGAGCAGCACGGCAGCACCTGGAAATACGCTATCCACCACAACAGCGAGCTGAACGTGTTTGAGCCGATTGTACGCGTGCGTACTCACGGCGTGGACACCGACTACGTGCTGGAAAAAGAGTTTGTCGAAGGGGGCGAATATGGCCGTCTTTGCACACTCGGTGAGAAGCTGCGTGGCCTGATTGAAGAAGATGCGTTTATCGAACGTGGCGAACGTCGTCAGCCGGTAACCAGCTTCGAGCAGGCGCTGGAATGGCTGCAGAAAGAGTCCCGCCGTGGTCTGGCTATCCAGCGTTATAAAGGTCTGGGCGAAATGAACCCGGAACAGCTGTGGGAAACCACCATGGATCCGGACAGCCGCCGCATGCTGCGCGTTACCGTTAAAGACGCGATTGCAGCAGACCAGCTGTTCACCACCCTGATGGGCGACGCGGTAGAACCACGCCGTGCGTTTATCGAAGAGAACGCCCTGAAAGCGGCGAATATCGATATCTAATATTGAACGCTCGCGATTAAGAAGGCCGTGCTTTTAGCACGGCTTTTTTTATGGGCGCTATACTTTGCGTTGTCGAATTTCTACATCACAGAGGGAAACATCATGGGGCTTTTTGATCAGGTTGCGGGCTCGCTGTTGAACGGCGACGCCGGTAAATATCAGGCCATTCTAAGCTGGGTAGAACAGCAGGGCGGTATTCAGGCGCTGTTGGACAAGCTGCGCCAGGGAGGTTTAAGCGAAATCGTCTCCTCGTGGCTCAGCAGTAACAGTACAAATCAGTCGCTGAGCGGCGACCAGGTAACCCAGGCGCTTGGTTCGCCGTCCGTTGCGGCGCTGGGGGAAAAACTGGGTGTGGATACCGGCTCGGCTTCCGCTTTGCTGGCCGAATACCTGCCGAAGGTGATCGACGCGCTGTCGCCAAATGGCGAAGTCACGCCGGAGGCCCATAATGACCTGCTCAGCGCGGGCGTTAACCTGTTGAAAGGTAAGTTGTTCAGCTGACCTTTTTGTTGGCCCCGGCTCTATGTCCGGGGCTTTTAAAAGAGGAGTTTGCCCGCCGCCTTTCATCCTCCTTTTCCCCGGTGTTTGCTGCTGTTTTTTGAGCGGAATCGCGTTAGCATGAGGTAAATCCATTACCTCTGAAGATCCCATGGCCATAAAACTGATTGCAATTGATATGGATGGCACGCTGCTGCTGCCAGACCACACCATCTCCCCGGCGGTAAAACAGGCCGTTGCGGCGGCGCGTGAGCGCGGCGTGAACGTCGTAATCTGTACTGGTCGTCCGTTTGCTGGCGTTGAAAGCTATCTGCGCGAGCTGCATATGGATAAGCCCGGCGACTACTGCATTACCTACAACGGTGCGCTGGTGCAGAAGGCGAGCGATGGCAGCACGGTGGCCCAGACGGCGCTGAACTATGACGACTATCGCTACCTGGAAAACCTGTCCCGCGAAGTGGGCTCACACTTCCACGCGCTTGACCGTCACACGCTGTATACCGCAAACCGCGATATTAGCTATTACACGGTGCATGAATCCTTTATCGCCAGTATTCCTCTGATGTTCTGCGAAGCGGAAAACATGGATAAAAACGGCGAGTTCCTGAAGGTCATGATGATTGACGAACCGGCCATCCTCGACAAGGCCATCGCCAAAATTCCTGCCGAAGTTTTTGAACGCTACACGCTGCTGAAAAGCTCGCCTTACTTCCTGGAAATTCTCGACAAGCGCGTCAACAAAGGCACCGGCGTGAAGTCACTGGCGGAGAAACTGGGCATTAAGCCTGAAGAAGTGATGACCATCGGCGATCAGGAAAACGACATCGCGATGCTGGAATATGCGGGCATGGGCGTGGCGATGGACAACGCTATCGACAAAGTAAAAGCCGTCAGCAACTTCGTGACCAAATCCAACCTGGAGGACGGCGTTGCCTACGCTATCGAGAAGTTTGTGCTGAATTAACCCCTTCTTCTCTCTCCTGCTGCCCTGGCTCTGCCGGGGCTTTTTTTATCCTTTCACTCATCAATTGCCTATTATGTGATCCATATTGTAGTACAACATCAATATATTGTACTACATTGAGCGCATTGAAACGGCATTTGCCCTCACATTTGTACTTCAAAAATGCGGTGAAATTCAGCGGGAGCGGTAAAGTAGCGGGTAAGACTTTGTTCACAAGGAACCCGTTATGACCCTCAATAAAACCGACCGCATCATCGTCACGCTGGGGCAGCAAATCGTTAGTGGTAAATACGCGCCGGGCGCGGCATTACCGGCAGAAGCCGAGCTGTGCGAAGAGTTTGAAACTTCGCGCAACATCATTCGGGAAGTGTTTCGCTCACTGATGGCGAAGCGGCTGATTGAAATGAAGCGCTACCGTGGCGCGTTCGTGCAGCCCCGGAACCAGTGGAACTACCTCGATACCGAGGTGCTGCAGTGGGTGCTTGCCAACGATTACGACCCGCGCCTGATAGCCGCGATGAGCGAAGTACGAAATCTGGTGGAGCCCGCCATTGCCCGCTGGGCGGCGGAGCGCGCCACGTCGAATGACCTGGCCCGGATAGAAAGCGCCCTGAACGACATGGTGGCGAATAACCAGCACCGTGATGCGTTTAACGAGGCGGATATCCGCTACCACGAAGCGGTGCTGGAGTCCGTGCATAACCCGGTGCTGCAGCAGCTGAGCATTGCAATCAGCTCCCTGCAGCGGGCCGTTTTTGAACGCACCTGGATGGGCGATGAGGCCAACATGCCGAGAACCCTCCAGGAGCATAAAGCGCTGTATGACGCTATCCGTCATCAGGACAGCGCGGCAGCGGAGCAGGCGGCGCTCACCATGATCGCCAGCTCCACCAAACGACTGAAGGACATTACATGACATCTCGCTACATCGCCATTGACTGGGGATCGACCAACCTTCGCGCCTGGCTCTACCAGGACGGAGCGCGTATCGACAGCCGCAAAAGTACTTCAGGCGTCACGCGCCTGGGCGGCAGGTCCCCGGAGGCGGTGTTTAGCGAGGTTGTTGCAGGCTGGCGAGAGACGCCCACGCCGGTGCTGATGGCAGGGATGGTGGGCAGCAACGCGGGCTGGAAAATTGCCCCGTACCTGCCGTGCCCTGCTCGTTTTGCCACTTTCAGTGAACAGATGACGGCGGTAGCCGAACAGGCGTGGATCATTCCTGGCCTGTGCGTGCAGCGCGAAGATAATCAAAACGTGATGCGCGGCGAAGAAACCCAGCTGCTGGGCGCCCGTTCACTGCATCCAGCTCCGCTTTATATTATGCCCGGCACCCACTGCAAATGGGTGCAGACCGATGAACAGGCGGTGCTCGATTTCCGCACCGTATTGACCGGCGAATTGCACCACCTGCTGCTTCAGCACTCCCTGATTGGCACCGGCCTGCCAGAGCAACATGCCAGCCCCGAGGCGTTCAACGCCGGGCTTGAGCACGGGATCCACGGAGGCGACCTGCTGCCGCAGCTGTTTGAAGTGCGCGCCGCGCACGTGCTGGGCAAGCTACCGCGAGAGCAGGTTAGCGATTTCCTTTCCGGGCTGCTGATTGGCAGCGAAGCCGCAACGATGACGCGCCGCTTCGCCTGTTCAACCGGGCAGCCCGTCACTATTGTCGCCAACCCTGCACTCAGCGCCCGCTACCAGGCGGCCTTATCCCTGCTCGGCTTTAGCAGCCAGGTAGTGGATGGCGACAGTGCTTTCCAGGCTGGAATAAGGAGTATTGCAAATGCAGTGGCAAACTAAGCTTCCGCTGATCGCGATTTTACGCGGCATCACCCCGCAGGAGGTTCAGGCGCACGTGATCGCGTTGCTGGCCGCCGGTTTTGACGCGGTGGAAATCCCCCTCAACTCCCCGCAGTGGCAGCAAAGCATCGCCTCTATGGTCGCGGAGTTTGGCGATAAAGCGCTAATCGGGGCGGGCACGGTGCTCAAGACGGAGCAGGTGGACGAGCTGGCGGCAATGGGCAGCAAACTGATGGTCACGCCGAATACCCAGCCCGAGGTGATCCGCCGCGCCGTAGCAAACGGTATGACGGTTTGCGCGGGCTGCGCGACGGCCTCCGAGGCTTTCTCCGCGCTGGATGCGGGCGCCCAGACGCTAAAAATTTTCCCTTCCTCCGCCTTCGGGCCTGATTACATTAAGGCGCTGAAAGCCGTGCTTCCGCCGGAGGTGCCGGTATTTGCTGTCGGCGGCGTTACGCCGGAAAACCTGCATATCTGGCTGCAGGCAGGCTGTGCCGGAGCAGGACTGGGCAGCGATTTATACCGCGCCGGGCAGCCGGTGAGCCGCACCAGCGAAAGGGCAAAAGCATTTGTTAAAGCGTATCAAGAGGCCATGCAATGAAAATTACTAAACTGACAACGTACCGTTTACCGCCGCGCTGGATGTTCCTGAAAATTGAGACTGACGAAGGCGTAGTGGGCTGGGGTGAGCCGGTTATAGAAGGCCGCGCCCGTAGCGTTGAGGCGGCGGTTCATGAGCTAAGTGAATACCTGATTGGCCAGGATCCGGCCCGCATTAACGACCTGTGGCAGGTGATGTATCGCGGTGGGTTTTATCGCGGCGGCCCGATTCTGATGAGCGCGATTGCCGGGATCGATCAGGCGCTGTGGGATATTAAAGGTAAGGTGCTCAACGCGCCGGTGTGGCAGCTGATGGGCGGCCTGGTGCGGGATAAAATTAAAGCCTACAGCTGGGTAGGCGGCGACCGTCCGGCGGAAGTGATAGACGGGATTAAATCTTTACGCAAAATTGGTTTTGATACTTTTAAATTAAACGGCTGCGAGGAAATGGGCATTATTGATAATTCCCGTGCCGTGGATGCCGCCGTAAATACCGTGGCTCAAATTCGCGAAACCTTCGGCAATGAAATTGAGTTTGGCCTCGATTTCCACGGGCGAGTGAGCGCCCCGATGGCAAAAGTATTAATTAAAGAGCTTGAGCCGTATCGCCCTCTGTTTATTGAAGAGCCGGTTCTGGCAGAGCAGGCTGAATATTATCCGCGTCTGGCGGCACAAACGCATATTCCTATTGCGGCCGGGGAACGCATGTTCTCTCGCTTCGAATTTAAACGCGTGCTGGAAGCGGGCGGGATTGCCATTCTGCAGCCCGATCTCTCTCACGCAGGCGGTATCACCGAATGCTATAAAATTGCAGGAATGGCAGAAGCTTATGATGTTTCTCTGGCACCGCACTGCCCGCTGGGGCCAATTGCGCTCGCGGCCTGCCTGCACATCGACTTTGTTTCCCGCAATGCGGTATTCCAGGAGCAAAGCATGGGCATTCACTATAACAAAGGTGCCGAGCTGCTCGACTTTGTTAAGAATAAAGATGACTTCAAAATGGACGGAGGCTATTTCCTGCCGCTAATGAAGCCGGGTCTTGGGGTTGAAATTGACGAAGAACAGGTGATTGCCCGCAGTAAAAATGTCACCGACTGGCGAAACCCTTTATGGCGTCACGCCGACGGTTCCGTGGCCGAATGGTAAATAAATAACGCCTGAAATCAGCAGTAAAAAATAAAACATTATAAACACCCTCTGTATAACAGGGCATGGTGAGCAGCTTCGCCATGCCATTTTTTGGAGACGAAATATCATGGATATTTCTGCAACTGCGGTGAAACCTACGCGCCGCCGTTATTTAACGCTGGTGATGATCTTTATTACGGTGGTGATTTGCTACGTGGACCGCGCCAACCTCGCGGTCGCGTCGGCCCATATTCAGGCAGAATTTGGCATCACCAAAACGGAAATGGGCTATATCTTCTCGGCCTTTGCCTGGCTTTATACCCTGTGCCAGATCCCGGGCGGCTGGTTCCTCGACCGCGTGGGCTCCCGTCTGACCTACTTTATTGCTATTTTCGGCTGGTCCGTCGCTACGCTGTTTCAGGGATTCGCCACCGGGTTGATGTCGTTGATTGGCCTGCGCGCTATCACCGGTATCTTTGAGGCACCGGCGTTCCCGACCAATAACCGTATGGTGACGAGCTGGTTCCCGGAACATGAGCGTGCTTCTGCGGTAGGGTTTTACACCTCCGGGCAGTTTGTGGGCCTGGCGTTTTTAACGCCGCTGCTGATCTGGATTCAGGAGCTTTTAAGCTGGCATTGGGTATTTATCGTGACCGGCGGGATCGGCATTATTTGGTCGCTGATTTGGTTCAAGGTTTATCAGCCGCCGCGTAAAAGCAAAGGCATCAACACCGCCGAGCTGGACTACATTCGTGAAGGCGGCGGCCTGGTGGACGGCGACGCACCGGCCGAAAAGAAAACGCGTAAGCCGCTCAGCGCCGCCGACTGGAAACTGGTGTTCCACCGTAAGCTAGTAGGCGTTTACCTCGGGCAATTTGCCGTCACGTCCACCCTGTGGTTCTTCCTGACCTGGTTCCCGAACTACCTGACGCAGGAAAAAGGCATTACCGCGCTGAAGGCCGGATTTATGACCACGGTGCCGTTCCTGGCGGCGTTCTTCGGGGTGTTGCTCTCCGGCTGGGTAGCGGATCGCCTGGTGCGCAAAGGTTACTCGTTGGGCATCGCGCGTAAAGCGCCCATCATCTGCGGGCTGCTGATTTCCACCTGCATTATGGGCGCCAACTACACCAACGATCCGGTGTGGATCATGACGCTGATGGCGATTGCCTTCTTCGGCAACGGCTTTGCGTCCATCACCTGGTCGCTGGTGTCTTCCCTGGCGCCAATGCGCCTGATTGGTCTCACGGGCGGCGTGTTTAACTTTGTCGGCGGCCTCGGCGGGATCACCGTGCCGCTGGTGATTGGCTATCTCGCACAAAGCTACGGCTTCGCTCCGGCGCTGGTTTATATCTCCGTGGTAGCGCTGCTGGGTGCGCTTTCTTATATCCTGCTGGTGGGGAAAGTGGAAAGGGTCGGTTAATGAGAGAAAGGGGAGCGCCGGGTGCGCTCCCTTTTGTTATTTCACTGCGGGTAACTGATTGGTAACGCAGTGAATACCCCCGCCTCCGGCGGCAATCGCGTCGATGTTCAGCTGCACGACCTCACGGTCTGGGTAAAGCGTCGACAGCAGGCGAAACGCCGCCTCATCCGTTTCTTCATCGCCAAATTCCGGGGCGATAATCGCGCCGTTGATCACGAAGTAGTTGATGTACCCGGCGGCAAAATCCGGGTTCTCTTCGCTAAAGCGGCTCTCGCGCGGTTCCTGTGGCGGCGTGACGCTATGCACCTGTAGCCTGCGGCCATCGGCGTCGGTTGCCTGCCTGAGGATCGCCAGATGCGCCTGGGTCACCTTGTGGTCCCAGGAATCCGGGTCGGGATCGAGGTTGGCGATCACCACCCCTGGCTCAACAAAACGGGCGTAAAAATCGACGTGGGCGTCGGTGATATCTTTCCCTTTTATGCCCGGCAGCCAGATGATTTTTCTCAGGCCAAGCTGTGTTTTCAGCTCCTGTTCGACTCTGTCGCGGCTCCAGCCCGGATTGCGGTTGCCGTTGACCCAGCTGCTTTCGGTCATGATGCCGGTTCCGTGTCCGTCCACCTCAATCCCGCCGCCTTCGCCCACCAGGGCGCTGCGGATAAACGGCGTCGCGCCGTATTTTTCTGCCATAAACGCCGCCAGCAAAGTGTCCTTGCTGTGCCGCTGTTTATTGCCCCAGCCGTTGAAGTTGAAGCCCACCGCGCCGAGCTTTCCTTCCGGCGAAGTGACAAAGCATGCCCCGGTATCCCGCATCCAGATGTCGTCCAGCTCGGTCACCACGTAGGTCACGTTGTGGCTGCCACATTTTTCCTCCGCCAGCTCGCGTTCGTGTTCGCGGCAAAAGACCGTCAGCGGCTGGTAGCCGGCGATAGCGTGCGCGATGCGGCCCAGAGCATCCTGCACGCCAGGGGTAAAATCTTTCCAGATGGCTCGCTGGGCGCCAAACGCGATAAACGCCCGCTGCTGCTGTTCTCCTTCGTCCGGCATGCACCAGTCTGCGCTCGCCGCCGCGAGGGCTGATAACGGTAGCCCCAGAGAGCCCGCCATGCCCATCCCGGCCAGCACCGAAGCACATTTAATAAATTCACGACGTGTTGACATATCGGACTCCCGTATAGCTGTTTTCACTTAAGAAATTCTGCTCAGTGTGGCAGATGGATATTTCACCACTGGCTGAATTCGGCTTCCAACGATATATTTAGTGCACGTCTGATTAGCCTGACTTATCGAAATGTTAAAACACTGGCCACCGTTAAATGCCCTGCGCGGGTTTGAAGCCGCCGCGCGCCTGGGAAGCTTTCACCAGGCTGCGTCTGAACTGCATCTCACCCAGTCGGCCATCAGCCAGCAGATCCGCAGCCTGGAGGCTTATCTGGAGCAACCGCTGTTCTTTCGCAGCGGGCGCAGCGTCAGCCTGACGGACGCCGGACAGGATCTCTACAGCACCGCGCAGGTTATGCTGCAACAGCTGGCCGTGGGCATCCGCCGCCTCGATCAGTACCGCAAGCCGAACCAGCTTATCGTGAACACCACGCCAGCCTTCGCCAGGCACTGGCTGCTGCCCAACCTGGCGGACTTTAACCGCCAGCACCCGGAAACGGATTTGTGGCTGTTTACCAGCTTTGACCCGCCGGATATGGCCGGCGAAACCATCGACGTGGCTATTCGGGACGACGTCAGCCAGCAGGCGGAATGCATTTTCGAGGTGTTGTACAAGGATAGACTTTATCCGGCCTGCCACCCCAATGTGCTGGCGACGCCCAAAGAGCTGCGCATCACGCTGCATGGCGAGCGCGAAATGAGCTGGGAGCATTGGAGCGTGGCCGGAGGCGCGGACGTCGGCCAGCAAAGTCAGGGCCTGAACTTCTCTGACCCAGGATTATTACTGGATGCGGCCACAGACGGGCTGGGTATCGCGCTTGTTAGCCAGCTGCTGGCTGGAAGAAAAAGAGCAAGCGAGCAGCTCATCCCGCTGGCGGAGCAAACCGTGCGCGGCGCAGACTGGGCGTGGCTTATCCATCGTGAAAGCGAAAATGACCCGCTAACCCGCCAGTTTTGTACTTGGCTGCGGGGCAAAGTGGAAAGGCCGGACTAATTCTTTTACCCTGAAGCGTACTCAGCGCTTCAGGGCAAAACCGTGATTAAACAACTCACCTTCGCACCGCGTCATCATCAGCTTACCAATGTTAACACCTGGACGCCGGACAGCCAGTGGCTGGCCTTCGACGTGCGGCCATCGGGTGCCTCTTTTACCGGCGCAACCATTGAGCGAGTCAATATTCTGAACGGCGATATTGAAGTGGTGTATCGCGCGCCTGAAGGTGCCCACGTTGGCGTGGTGACCGTGAATCCACAGCTGCCGGAGCGTTACGTTTTCATCCACGGCCCGGAAAACCCGGACGCCGACTGGCATTATGACTTCCACCACCGCCGTGGCGTGGTTGTGGACCAGGGCGAAGCCAGCAATCTTGATGCGATGGACATTACCTCGCCTTATACCCCTGGCGCGCTGCGCGGCGGCAGCCACGTTCACGTCTGGAGCCCGGACGGCAGCCGTCTGAGCTTCACCTACAACGACCATGTGATGCACGAGCTTGATGAGCGCTTAGATCTGCGCAACGTCGGCGTCGCGCTGCCTTTTGGCCCCGTAACGCCAACCAGACAGCATCCTCGCGAATATGACGGCAGCCATTATTGTGTGCTGGTGAGTCGGACAACGGCAGAGCCACAGCCCGGCAGCGATGAGATTAACCGCGCCTACGAAGAAGGCTGGATAGGTGAGCAAGGTTACCGCAAGCCAGACGGCAGCCTCCAGCGCTGGGCGCTGGCGTTTATCGGCGATACGCTCTCAACAAGCGGCGAAAAAGTGCCTGAGCTGTTTATCGTGGATTTGCCTGACGAAGCACAGGCTTATCAGCAGGCCGGAGGCGAACCGCTGTGCGGCACCGAAACCTCGCTGCCCGCGCCGCCAAAAGGCGTGATGCAGCGCAGGCTGACCTTTACCCACGAACGCCGTCATCCGGGCCTGGTGAATCAGCCTCGGCATTGGATCCGCAGCAGCCCGGACGGCAGCCAGCTTGCCTTCCTGATGCGGGATGACAGCGGCGTGGTGCAGCTTTGGATGCTTTCCCCGAACGGCGGTGAGCCACGGCAGGTCACCCACGGCGAACATGACATTCAGTCGGCCTTCAACTGGCATCCTTCAGGCAAAGCTCTTGGGTTTGTGCAGCAGGGACGTGTGGTGCTGTGTGACGCGCAAAGTGGGGAAGTTACGCCATTAGGCGCAGCGGAAGGGGAAGCGCCTTCCGGTGACGCTATCGTCTTTTCACCGGACGGCAAGCAAGTCGCCTGGATGCAGGACATCGACGGTTTCCGCCAGCTGTGGAGCGCGGAAACCGGGCTTTAAGCCGCTTAATGAGGAAGTTCTGCCGGTGGGATAACGGCGTTGGTGGCCAGATTCTGTTTCTCGCTGGCCTCCACGCGCGATCTCACTGAGTTGTCCTTACGGAACATATCCCACGGTAAAAGCACCGTATCCAGCACGGCGGTAAACGGCAGATCCAGCGCAACCAGTGGTTTTATCGCCCAGCTTGTTTCGTCGTCGCCAAGCGTCGCTGTGCTGGCTCGTGTGCCCGGGTACAAACCTTCTTTGCCGCCGCTGTGTGACATCATGCTGGAGCAGCCGGTCAGTAATAACAGCCCGCTGCTAATCACCAGAGTTGGAAACCAGTTTCTCATCATCATCTTGCTGTCATCTTTAATGGCTGGCGAAGTACCAGCACCTGCGGAGTTATAGCATCCGCCCGTGGTATAAAAATGCCCGTTGTTCCGCTCTGTGGCGGCTATCGCATATTTTTAACCTTTTATGCTGTTTGCCAGTCTAAGTAAGGAAAGCCATTCACGCAAAAAATTTGCGTTCAGGCGCCTTGAAAAATTTTAAGCGAGCCACATTTTAGTAGAGTAACCAAAACGAGTACGCCGATTGGGTGCTCAGGTTCATGGCCTGTCCAAAGGGAAGGCTTTTACATCTTACTCGCTGATTTCATGAGCTTTTTATTATGCGTAACTTCGATCTTTCTCCGCTGTATCGGTCCGCCATCGGTTTTGACCGTCTGTTTAATCTGCTGGAAAACAACCAGAGCCAAAGCAACGGCGGCTACCCTCCGTACAACGTTGAATTAGTGGATGAAAACCACTATCGCATTGCTATTGCCGTCGCCGGTTTCGCCGAAAGCGAACTTGAGATCACCGCCCAGGACAATCTGCTGATTGTTAAAGGCGCGCACGCGGACGAGCAGCAAGAGCGTACTTACCTCTACCAGGGCATTGCCGAACGCAATTTCGAGCGCAAATTCCAGCTGGCGGAAAACATCCACGTTCGCGGTGCGAACCTGGTCAACGGCCTGCTGTACATCAGCCTGGAGCGCGAAATTCCAGAGTCGATGAAGCCTCGCCGCATCGAAATCAACTAATTCGTGGGGTCGCGCCTCGCGCGGCCCGTCATCAAGCTGGCTTGCCGTCAGGGAGCCAATGCCCGTTCGCATGCGGGCAGGTTATTTCTTGCTTCAAAGAAGGAGAAAACACTATGCGTAACTACGATTTATCCCCACTTCTGCGTCAATGGATCGGCTTCGATAAACTGGCTAACGCGCTGCAGTCCAGCAGTGAAAGCCAGAGCTTCCCGCCTTACAACATCGAGAAGAGCGACGATAACCATTACCGCATCACGCTGGCTTTGGCCGGTTTCCGCCAGGAAGATCTTGATATCGAGCTGGAAGGCACCCGTCTGAGCGTGAAGGGCACGCCGGTTAAACCGGAAAAAGAGGTCAACTGGCTGCATCAGGGGCTGGTGACTCAGCCGTTCAGCCTGAGCTTCACCCTGGCCGAGCATATGCAGGTTTCAGGGGCAACGTTCACTAACGGCCTGCTGCACATTGACCTGGTGCGTGAAATCCCAGAAGAGATTGCGCCACAGCGGATCGCCATTAGCGAACGCCCCGCGCTTAACAGTTAATTAAGTTTCTCTTATTAAGCATTAAGGCCCCTGAAAATGGGGCCTTTTTTGTGCTCCGCGCCCCATTATCCTGCCCGTAGCTCTGCCAGAATCCATAATAACAATAATGTTATTCACAGGGATGATATATGAGTGGAATAGCGTTAACCGTCAGCATGCTGGCGCTGGTCGCCGTGGTAGGTCTGTGGATCGGCAACATCAAGATCCGTGGCGTAGGATTCGGGATCGGAGGCGTGCTGTTTGGCGGCATTATTGTCGGCCACTTCGTTAATCAGGCCGGGATTGGCCTGAACGGCGACATGCTGCACTTTATCCAGGAGTTTGGGCTGATCCTGTTTGTCTATACCATCGGTATTCAGGTGGGGCCTGGCTTCTTCTCTTCGCTTCGCGTGTCCGGCCTGCGGCTTAACCTGTTCGCTATTCTGATCGTCGTGCTCGGCGCGCTGGTCACCGCCGTGGTCTACAAGCTGTTTGATGTACCGCTGCCGGTGGTGCTGGGGATCTTCTCCGGTGCGGTCACCAATACTCCCGCGCTGGGGGCGGGGCAGCAGATCCTTACCGATCTCGGTACGCCTGCACAATTGGTTGACCAAATGGGGATGAGCTACGCGATGGCGTACCCGTTTGGGATTTGCGGCATCCTGATGACCATGTGGCTGCTGCGCATAGCATTTCGCGTCAGCGTCGACAAAGAAGCGCAGCAGTTTGAGGCCAGCAGCGGCCAAAATCACGCTCAGCTGCAGACCATCAATATCTGCGTTGCCAACCCCAACCTGAATGGCCTGGCGATTCAGGACATCCCTATTCTTAACAGTGACGAGATAATTTGCTCCCGCCTTAAGCGTGATGAATTGCTGATGGTGCCTTCCCCAGGCACTCTGGTTCAGACCGGCGACCTGCTGCACCTGGTCGGGGCGGAAAAGGATTTGCACAAAGCGCTGCTGGTGATCGGCACCGAGGTGGATACCTCGCTTTCAACGCGAGGCACGGATCTGCGCGTTGAGCGCGTAGTGGTGACCAACGAGAAGGTTTTAGGCAAGAAGATCCGCGATCTGCACTTAAAACAGAAATATGACGTGGTGATCTCACGGCTTAACCGCGCTGGAGTTGAGCTGGTAGCCAGCAGCAACGCCAGCCTGCAGTTTGGCGACATCCTCAACCTCGTGGGCCGCCCTCAATCGATAGACGCGGTGGCGGCAGAAGTCGGTAACGCGCAGCACAAGCTGCAGCAGGTACAAATGCTGCCGGTGTTTATCGGCATCGGGCTTGGCGTACTGCTGGGCTCCATTCCGCTGTTTATCCCCGGTTTCCCGGCCGCGTTGCGCCTTGGGCTGGCGGGCGGGCCGCTCATTATGGCATTGATCCTTGGTCGCATTGGCAGTATCGGCAAGCTGTACTGGTTTATGCCGCCGAGCGCTAACCTGGCGCTGCGCGAGCTGGGCATCGTGCTCTTCCTGGCTGTGGTCGGGCTCAAGTCCGGTGGGGATTTTATCGACACGCTGCTGGTGGGCGACGGCGTAAGCTGGATTGGCTATGGCATTCTGATCACGGCGATTCCGCTGATTACCGTCGGCCTGCTTGCTCGCCTGCTGGCGAAGATGAACTACCTGACGCTGTGCGGCATGCTGGCGGGCTCGATGACCGACCCGCCTGCGCTGGCCTTTGCCAACGGGCTGCATGCGACCAGCGGTGCGGCCGCGCTTTCTTATGCCACGGTTTACCCGCTGGTGATGTTCCTGCGCATTATTACTCCCCAACTGCTGGCGCTGCTGTTCTGGGGGCTATAGCTCATCGCCGCCCGGCTGTTCGGGCGGCATCCTCGAATGATCCCTGCGCAGGTGGTAATCCACCTGGTATTCGCTGGCATTTCTGAACATCACCGAATAGTTAAGAAACTCGCCTTTATCGCTGTAAGAGAGCGACGTGATGCGCAGAATCGGCGTCACCTCGGCGATGTTCAACAACCTGGCCGTTTTGGCGTCGGCGAGCACCGGCGTCAGCGTTTCGTAGTTGCCGCTGATGATTATCTGGCATTCGTCTTCGATATAGCTGAATTTTGACCCTTCAAGGTGGGCCAACGACAGGTTACGGAAGAGTTTAACCGGCATGTAGCTGTCTTCCACCATCAGCGGCTTACCGCCGACGGCACGCACGCGGCGGGAGTAGTAAATTTTCTCGTCTATTTTAATGCGCAGCAGGCTGGCAATCGCCGGTGGCGCAGGCATCACGTTAAACTCCAGCACCTCGCTCAGCACCTCTTTGCCCTGGCTGCGCATCACTTCCACAAACCCCGTCAGGTTGGTCGTTTCGTGGTGAACGTCTTTTTTCGTCACCCACGTGCCGCTGCCCTGGCGACGCGTGACCAGCCCCCAGCCGATAAGCAACGCCACCGCTTTGCGGATGGTCATTCTTGAGACGCCAAACTCCTCGGCGAGTTTTTTCTCACCGGGCAGCGGGCTGCCGATGGTGTAGTCGGCGGAGTTAAGCCTCAGCCGCAGTCGGTCGGCAATGGATTTGTAGATCATCTCTGGACATCTCCAGGCTTTATCTCGCCGTTGTATTTCGATGAATTGTCTAGTTTTAAGATTAAAAGTAGACAACTTTGACCAAATAAAAACCATGAATACGATCACGAATCGCTGCGCCTGACGCGGCGAGAAACAGCCCGCCCTCATATTCTCAGCTTCAGGCCAGACTAAAAAAATAAGGCCGCCTCTTACTCTACGAAGTTGTTACATGAGGATTTAAAAATGCTCAGTCAAATACAACGCTTTGGTGGTGCAATGTTTACCCCGGTTCTGCTGTTCCCCTTTGCCGGGATCGTGGTCGGGCTCGCCATCATGCTGCGCAACCCGCTATTTGTCGGCGAAGCGCTCACCGCACCTGACACCCTGTTTGCTCAAATTGTTCATATCATCGAAGAAGGCGGCTGGACGGTGTTCCGCAATATGCCGCTGATTTTCGCCGTGGGTTTGCCCATTGGCCTGGCGAAACAGGCCCAGGGACGCGCCTGCCTGGCGGTGCTGGTCAGTTTCCTGACCTGGAACTATTTCATCAACGCGATGGGGATGACGTGGGGGCATTACTTCGGCGTCGACTTTAGCCTCGAGCCTACGGCAGGCAGCGGCCTGACGATGATGGCCGGGATTAAAACGCTCGACACCAGCATCATCGGGGCGATTGTTATCTCCGGTATCGTCACCGCCATTCACAACCGCTACTTCGACAAACAGCTTCCGGTGTTCCTGGGGATTTTCCAGGGCAGCTCGTTCGTGGTGATTGTGGCTTTCCTGGTGATGATCCCCTGCGCCTGGTTGACGCTGCTCGGCTGGCCAAAAGTGCAGCTCGGCATCGAATCGCTGCAGGCATTTTTACGCGGTGCCGGGGCGCTTGGCGTCTGGGTATACACCTTCCTTGAGCGCATCCTGATCCCAACCGGACTGCACCACTTTGTCTACGGCCCGTTCATCTTCGGCCCGGCGGCGGTTGAAGGTGGCATTCAGGTGTACTGGGCGCAGCATCTGCAGGAGTTCAGCCAGAGCACCGCTTCGCTGAAATCCCTGTTCCCGGAAGGTGGTTTTGCCCTGCACGGTAACTCGAAAGTCTTTGGTTCCGTGGGTATCGCGCTGGCGCTCTATTACACCGCCTCGCCGCAGAACCGCGTGAAGGTTGCCGGGCTGCTGATCCCCGCGACGCTAACCGCCATGCTGGTCGGTATTACCGAACCGTTGGAATTCACCTTCCTGTTTATCTCCCCGCTGCTGTTCGCGGTGCATGCCTTCCTGGCGGCCTCGATGGCAACGGTGATGTACATGGCGGGCGTGGTGGGCAACATGGGCGGCGGCCTGCTTGACCAGTTCCTGCCGCAAAACTGGATCCCCATGTTCCATAACCACGCGTCGATGGTCTTTACCCAGATAGGCATCGGCATCGCCTTTACCGGCGTCTACTTCGTGGTTTTCCGCGCCTTAATCCTGCGCTTCAACCTGAAAACACCGGGCCGGGAAGACAGCGAAATCAAACTCTACAGCAAGGCTGATTACCAGGCCGCTCGCCAGCAAACCAGTGCGGCGGTGAGCCAGGACGCAAAACACGGCCAGGCCTATGGCTTCCTGCAGGCGCTTGGCGGCGCGGCGAACATCGCCAGCCTTAACAACTGCGCCACTCGCCTGCGTATCACGCTCGCCGATATGGCGCTGACCGAAGCCGACGAAGTGTTTAAAGCCCTTGGCGCCCACGGCGTGGTGCGCAGCGGCAACGGCATTCAGGTGATAGTCGGGCTGCATGTCCCGCAAATTCGCGACCAGATTGAAACCCTTATTAAGCAGCAAGTCTCAGACGAACATCCATCCATGACGGAGGCAGTATCATGAAAAAATTCTCGGTAGTTGTAGCAGGCGGCGGCAGTACTTTTACTCCAGGCATCGTGCTGATGCTGTTGGCTAACCAGAACCGCTTCCCGCTGCGTGCGCTGAAGTTCTACGATAACGACGGGTCGCGTCAGGAAACCATCGCCGAAGCCTGCAAAATCATCCTGAAAGAGCAGGCACCGGATATCGATTTCAGCTATACCACCGACCCGCAGGAAGCGTTCAGTGACGTGGATTTTGTGATGGCGCACATCCGCGTGGGCAAATATCCGATGCGTGAAAAAGACGAGAAAATTCCTCTGCGCCACGGCGTTCTTGGGCAGGAAACCTGCGGCCCTGGCGGGATAGCCTACGGCATGCGCTCAATCGGCGGCGTGCTGGAGCTGGTGGATTACATGGAAAAATATTCGCCAAACGCCTGGATGCTCAACTACTCCAACCCGGCGGCTATCGTGGCGGAAGCGACGCGTCGCCTGCGGCCGAATTCAAAAATCCTCAATATCTGCGATATGCCTATCGGCATTGAAAGCCGCATGGCGCAGATTGTGGGCCTGAAGGACCGCAAAGAGATGAAGGTGCGTTACTACGGCCTGAACCACTTTGGCTGGTGGACCCACGTTGAAGATAAAGACGGCAACGATTTGATGCCGAAAATTCGCGAACATGTTGCTAAACATGGTTATGTGCCGCCAACGGACGAGCATGGCACAGAAGCAAGCTGGAACGACACCTTTGCCAAAGCGAAGGATGTCTGGGCGCTTGACCCCGATACGCTGCCGAACACCTACCTGAAATACTATCTCTATCCTGACTACGTGGTGCAGCACTCCAACCCGCAGCGTACCCGGGCGAATGAGGTGATGGATCACCGTGAGAAGCACGTATTTGGCTCCTGCAACGCCATTATCAGCGCGGGGAAATCCTCTGCAGGCGAGCTGGAAATTGATGAACACGCCTCCTACATCGTTGACCTGGCGACGGCGATTGCCTTTAACACGCAGGCGCGGATGCTGCTGATTGTGCCGAACAACGGGGCCATCAATAACTTTGACCCGGAAGCGATGGTTGAAATTCCTTGCCTGGTCGGCAAAGACGGGCCGGAACCGCTGGTGGTGGGAAACATCCCTCAGTTCCAGAAAGGGTTGATGAGTCAGCAGGTTGCGGTGGAAAAACTGGTGGTGGATGCCTGGGAGCACCGCTCTTACCAGAAACTGTGGCAGGCGATCACCCTGTCGAAAACCGTGCCGAGCGCGTCCGTCGCCAAAGCTATCCTGGACGACCTGGTTGAGGCGAACAAAGACTACTGGCCTGAACTGAAATAAGTTTCCTTGAGACATTACGGAGCGCGGCGGAGACGTCGCGCTTTTTTATGGCTGACAGGCCCGGCATTGTGCTTAGCGACGAGTCGTTCTCTTGGGCAATCCTTCACACTCTGCATCACCATTCATTTTTTATTGCAATCCTCACTCCCCGCAAACGGTAAAAGCATGCTAAATATTAGTTTTCCTTCGCTAAGTAACGTGCCGCCGATGTTAAAGCCGACTCTTATTCTGGTTGCCCTCTCATTCTGTGCCAGTTCGTTTGCTGCGCAACAGGAAGCCCTGCCGCCTACCTGGACTAGCCAGCTTGGGGTGGGGATGAACGTTGACTGGGCGGTAACGGAGCGAGGGATCCGCGAATTTGACCCTCTGACGGTACGTGACTTCCAGCAGCGAGGCTTTGGCCATGTCCGTATTCGCGTTGCGGGGCCGATAACCCATCAGAAACTGGTGCATTTACGGCGCATTGTTGATGCCTGCGAGCAGTACCATATCGTGCCGGTGATAAGCTACCGGGCGGCGGAGCTGAAAGCGAAGCCGACTGCTGAAAATGCAGAAGATATCGTTGAGTGGTGGGCGACCGTGGCGCGGTTCTTCGCCAAAAATGACGACTCGCTGGTGTTCGATATTATCGGGCAGCCGGAGGAAAAACTCAGCGCCAATCCTCAACTGCTTAACCAGATTTACGACAAAACCGTGAAGGCGATTCATAAAATCAGCCCTCAGCGCCATATCTTTGTTGCACCCCGCAATCATGCCTCTCCGGAAGCATTGGCTACGCTTAAAATTCCAGAATCCCGCCACGGACTGGTGATGGCTGACTGGCATCTGATGCCGGGCGGCCCAAAAAACTGGAATGGCAAAACCTGGAATGGAAAAAATCAGTGGACCACCGGCACGGAGGCTGAAAAAGCCGTGATTCATGCCCGCATAGAAACGGCCGTGCGCTGGCAGCAGAAAACCGGCCACCTTTCCTGGGTGGGTAACTGGTCGCCAGGCAGCAAATTACCGCTCGATCAGCAGGTTGCGATGGCGACGTTTGTCGCCTGTGAATTGCAAAAAGCGCAGATTCCGTATGCAATCAACGGGGATGAAAAATTCTACGATGGAGAAGAGGGCGCCTGGCGGCCTGATATGGCGCCGGTGCTGGACGCCATTCTGAAGCCTCAGTGCCAGTAATTGTCGCTCATCGTGAATTATCTGTTGCTGCTTTCCGGGTAATTATGTATTTTTATGCACATTAACTGCATAAAAACATCATATATCCAGGGCTTCTATGTTAACTAAAGCGATAAAATCAGTAGTGGCTGGCGGGTGTTTGCTCGCGGCATTGTTCAGTTCTGCTCAGGCGCTGGCGCAAACCTACGTGGTGGGTTCCGGCGGCACCTACCGTCCGTTTGAATACGAAAACAGCCAGAAACAGCTGGAAGGTTTCGATATCGACATCATCAAAGCCGTCGCTAAGGCGGAAGGGTTTGATATCAAGCTGGTTAACACCCCGTGGGAAGGCATTTTCGCCACGCTGAACTCCGGCGACCGCGACATCATCATTTCCGGCATCACCATTACCGACAAGCGTAAAGCGATGGTCGATTTCTCCACGCCGTACTTCCCGGCCGAGCAGTCTATCGTGGTCCCGACCGACTCTAAAGTAGACTCCGTTACCGCCCTGAAAGGCAAAAAAGTGGGCGTGGTTAACTCCAGCACCGGCGACATCGTTGTGTCCGACGTCCTGGGTAAAAACAGCACTGATATCAAGCGTTTTGATAACACGCCGCTGATGCTGCAGGAGCTGACCGAAGACGGCATTGACGCCGCAGTTGGCGACGTCGGCGTGGTGAAGTACTACATCAAATCCCACCCGGAGAAACCGCTGAAGCTGGTGCCGGACAGCAAGTTTGAACGCCAGTACTTCGGCATCGCGGTCGCTAAAGGCAACGCCGAGCTGAAGGGTAAAATCGACGCTGGCCTGAAGAAAATCATCGCCGACGGCACCTACGCTAAAATTTACGCCACCTGGTTCGACAACAACGTTCCAACCCTCCCGGCAGAGTAATTTTCAATCGGGGCCGCTCCGGCCCCAACAAGGACAGGTATGACCGGATTTCGCTGGGAGATAATCTCAGAATACGCGCCGTTATTTATGCAGGGCGCGCTGATGACCATCAAGTGCACCATTATCTGCGTGATTTTAGGCACAACCTGGGGGCTGCTGCTGGGGCTTGGCCGTATGGCTCACGCTGATGACGGCCCGTGGAAGCACGTGCTGCGTTATGCCGTGCAGTGGCCGGTGCGCGTTTACGTCAGTGCGTTTCGCGGCACGCCTTTGTTCGTGCAGATCATGGTGGTTCACTTTGCGCTGGTACCGCTGTTTATTAACCCGCGCGACGGGATCATGATCACCAGCGGGATGATGTCCGTGGACTTTGCCCGTGACCTTCGCTCCGAGTACGGCGCATTTCTCTCCTGCGTGGTGGCGATCACCCTGAACGCCGGGGCCTATGTGTCAGAGATTTTCCGCGCCGGTATTCAGTCCATCGATAAAGGGCAGATGGAAGCTTCGCGTGCCCTCGGCATGGGCTGGGGCAAAACGATGCGCAAGGTTATCCTGCCGCAGGCTTTCCGCCGCATCCTGCCGCCGCTGGGCAACAACGCAATTGCTATTGTGAAAGACTCGTCGCTGGCTTCCGCCATCGGCCTTGCCGACCTGGCCTACGCGGCGCGTACCGTTTCCGGCGCTTACGCGACTTACTGGGAACCGTACCTGACCATCTCCGTGGTGTACTGGGTTCTGACGTTCCTGCTATCGCTGCTGGTGCAACATATGGAAAAGAGGCTTGGCAAAAGTGATTCACGTTAAGGATTTACAGAAACAATTTGGCAAAACTCACGTGCTGCGCGGCATCTCCTGCGATATCGCGCCTCAGGAAGTGGTTTGCGTGATTGGCCCTTCGGGCTCCGGCAAAAGTACGTTTCTGCGCTGCCTGAACGCGCTGGAAAAACCGGACGGCGGCGAAGTGGTGGTGAATGGTTTCGCGGTACATGACCCAAAAACCAACCTCAACACGCTGCGTGAAGGTGTGGGCATGGTGTTCCAGCGCTTTAACCTGTTCCCGCACATGACGGTGCTGGAAAACCTGATTATGGCGCCGATGTCGCTGAAAGGGCTGTCAAAAGCGGAAGCGGTAAACCAGGCCGAGAAGCTGCTGCAAAAGGTGGGGCTGTTGGACAAAATCGACGCCTGGCCTTCAAGCCTGTCCGGCGGCCAGCAGCAGCGCGTGGCGATTGCCCGTGCGCTGGCGATGGAACCGTCGATTATCCTGTTCGATGAGCCGACTTCGGCGCTGGATCCTGAACTGGTCGGCGAAGTGCTGGCGGTCATGAAACAGCTCGCGCAGGAAGGGATGACGATGATCATCGTGACCCACGAAATGGGCTTTGCCCGCGAAGTGGCGGACCGGGTTATCTTTATCGACCAGGGCGTGATTCAGGAACAGGGTGTGCCAGCGCAGCTCTTTAGCGCGCCGCAAAACCCGCGAACTCAGGCCTTCCTCAGCAAGGTACTGTGAAAAAAGGCGCGAAAGCGCCTTTTTTATTTATACAAACTGGCGGATATGCCGGTCGATAAGCGCCAGCAGCTTCTGGTTATCCACGGTTTGTAGCAGCGTGACCGGCTTGCCCTGCGGAGCGTCAACGTTCACCGCCAGCCGCAAATGTTCCGGGCCATAGCGCAACGTTCTGCCCCGGCTCAGCCCGCTCAGGGACACATCCACATAATCCTCCGTCCAGCTCACCAGCTCCGGCTCAAGCAGCCAGGCGACGGTCAGCACATCGTGGATCCAACAGCCCGGTAGCTGGCGTGTCTGCATGGAAAAATCCATCCACGGACGAATGGTTTCGACGAGAAAACGGCTCAGGCGGTTATCGCAGGTGGCCAGCGCAGCCAAATCCTCGTGCGTCATCATGGTTTGGGTGGTGACATCCATCGGCACCAGAACGATGTTTGCGCCGCTGATCAGCACGGCGTGCGCGGCCTCCGGGTCAACGCCAAAATTGGTGTCCTTCAGGTAGCCGTCAACGTTAAACACGCCGCCCATGATCACAATCTCTTTTACCGCATTCGCCATCTGCGGATACAGCTGCAAAGCCAGCGCCACGTTGGTCAACGGCCCAATGGCAATCAGCGAAATTTCACCGGGGTTGGCGCAGATAAGCTCGCCCATCTTATGCACCGCCAGTGGGGCCACTTCGGCCAGCATTTTCGGGGCAATTACGTCCTTCCAGAGATGGCGCAGGCCCACTTTATCGACCTTATGATCCAGGTGTTCGCGCCACGGTGCCGACGGCTCAATCAACGCGCGCGAGGCGCCCCTGGCAACCTCAACGGGCACGCCGAGTCGGGCGACTAAATCAGACGCCACGGCATAGCCCACTTCGCTTGGCGTATTGCCGGACACGGTGGTGATAAGCTCCAGAGAAATCTCCGGTGCCGCCAGCGCCAGAGCGAGGGCCAGACCATCGTCTACGTTAGCCCCGGCAACGCCGTTACCCGGATCGCAATCGATAATTAAACGCTTCATGTTACCTGTGACTTCCTGCTTGTAGTGAGGGAGCGGCAGCCGCAGGACTCGCCAATCTCCAGCTCAAAATCGAATTCATATTTATGCGGCTGCCCGTCCCACTTTTTCAGCATCTCGATGGCTTTCTTCGCCATCTGCGTGACCGGCTGGCGGACGGTGGTCAACGACGGGACGTTAAAGGCTGACTCCAGGGTGCCGTTAAAGCACACCAGCGCCAGATCTTTCGGCGCGGAAAGCCCGTGTTCCGACAGCGCTCTCAGGCAGCCAAAGGCCTGTTGTTCATTGGTGGCAAACAGCGCGCGAGGCAGTTCGCCCGCCAGCATTTGCTGTGTTGCATCGTAGCCGCCCTGGCGGGTGTAATCCGTTGAAAAAATCCATTCCGGGCGAACGGCAAGGCCCGCTTCTTCCAGCGCCAGCCGCCAGCCGCTGATACGATCCTGAGTGTTCAGCATCTCCTGCGGCCCGCAAATAATGGCGATATCGCGATAGCCATGCTCAATCAAATGGCGGGTTGCTCGTCGGGCGGCGTACTGCTCGTTAACCTGAATTGAGCAGACGTTCAGCTCCGGTTCGACCCTGTCCAGCATGACGCAAGGCGTGCCGCTGGCCTGGATAAGATCGATATAAGGATGCCTGTCGACGCTGGTATAAATCAGCCCGTCAACCTGGCGATGCAGCAGGTTGTTGATAAGCTCCAGCTCGCGGGCGCGGTCATCACCGGAATCGCCCAGCAGCAGCACCCGGCCATCGGCAAAGGCCTCCTGCTGGAGCGCGTGCGCCATGGACGAGATAAACGGGTTGGCGATATTGGGCACGACTAAGCCGTAGGTGCGCGTGGTGCCGCTGGCTAAAGCCCTGGCAATGCCGTTCGGGCGATAGCCGGTTTTCTTGATAGCGGCGAGCACGCGCTCGCGTGTGGCCTGCGCAACCGGGCGCGGGCCGTTGTTAATCACGTAGCTGACGACCGCAACGGAAGTGCCTGCTTCTTTGGCGACTTCAGCGCGGGTAACGCGGTGCACATGAGGCTTAGTCACTGAATACCTGCTTTATTTGGCGGGCGATATACGGAGCCACAGCATAAAGCTTTGCTCCGTAAAAATCGCCGTCAACTCTGTGACAAATCAAATAGCGTCTTCCGGCAGATTGAGGTCGCGACCTCGGGTTTCCGGGGCAAAGAAGGTTGTCACCAGGCCAATCCCCGCCATCACCGCGAAGTAGAGTGCAATCGGCCACCAGTGCCCGGTCCAGGACAACAGCGCGGCGGCAACCAGCGGTGCGGTTCCGCCGGAAAGTATCGACCCAAGCTCCTTCGCAAACGCCATTTTGGTGTAGCGGTTGGTGACCCCGAACAGCTCTACGCCCCAGGCCGCCTGCACGCCGAAAATCCCCAGCGAAGCCAGCCCCATCCCGACGACGATGGTCGGTATAACAATCATCGGCTCACGGGAGTCCAGCAGCATAAAGGCCGGGAAGGCGTAGATGATCAGCAGCAGGCAGAACCAGCGGTAAACGATACGGCGGCCAAAGCGATCGGAAAGCCAACCGGCAAAAGGAATAATCGCGAAGCCCAGCACCGAGGCGATCAGCACCGCCAGCGTGGGGACGGATTTATCTACCGCCAGCACTTTGGCGACGTAGCCGATGATAAACCCCTGAGCGAGATAAGACGGACCGTTTTCGCCAATGCGTAGTCCGACCATCGTCCAGAAAGCACGAGTGCGTCGCCAGAAGCTGCGCGGGTCTTTCTGCTGCTGGGCCAGCCCTTTTTCCAGGCTCTGTTTGCGCTCGGCTTCCAGCAGCGCTTTCTGACGCTCAAAGACCGGCGTTTCACGCAGATGCTGACGGATGATCAGGGCAACAACGGCAATCAGCATGCTGCACAGGAAAGGAATACGCCAGCCCCAGGAGAGCAGCGTTTCTTTATCCATCTGCAGCACCAGCAGCCAGGTCAGAGAGGCCAGCAGCGTGCCGCTGTTGGAGCCGAGCCCGATGATAGAAGAGACCAGACCGCGACGTTTCACCGGGGCATATTCACCCAGCATCACGGTGCCGCCGGACAGCTCAGCGCCTGCGCCCAGCCCTTGAGCAAAACGCAGAATAACCAGGCAGGTTGGCGCCCAGACGCCAATTTGCGCGTAGCTCGGGATCAGGCCAATAAGCGTGGTGGAGCAGCCCATCAGCGCAATAGTAATGATCATCACCATCTTTCTGCCGTAGCGGTCGCCCAGCCTGCCAAACAGCAGGGCGCCAATTGGCCGGGCAACGAACCCGACGGAGTAAGCGGCAAAGCTTGAAAGCAGCGCCATGACCGGCGTGGCATCCGGGAAGAAGACGTCACCAAAAATGATCCCGGCCGCCAGGCCATAAAGCGCGAAGTCGGCGTATTCCATGGTGGTACCAAGCCAGCAGGAGAAAGTCGCGCGAACAAAATCGCGTTTACCTTCCGGCGTGGCCAGGCGTTCCTCAGCAGCGTGCTGTTCGTCGGCCGGAGGGGGAGAGAAAGTGCTTGTCGTCATTAGAATTCTCACAGAGATCGAACGTTATCTGTCGGCGATGATGCCATTTTTTAATCATTTCCCGCAGTGTATCTACGCGCGTAGATTGATCAACTTATTAAACCGAAAGTGAGAGTAAGGTAACTAAATGACAGAAATATGACGAAAGGAATGACCCTCACCCTAACCCTCTCCCTGGAAGGGAGAGGGGACAGAACGGCGGCCAGGGCAAGGCGTGAGTTTTCTCCCTCGCCCCTTTGGGGAGAGGGCCGGGGGGAGGGGAGATATCAGCGAGCCTTCGCTAAATACTGTGCCATCTCAGCCTCAGGCACCATACCGCCCCCGGTGGCCCAGACCAGATGCGTCGCGTTATTAATCTGTTGGGCGCTAAAGCCCTGCATCTCGTGGTAAGAGGCCGTGGCACAAACCCGCTGCGGCCCGGCCATGCCTGCCAGGGCCGAAGGCTCCAGGCGAATATTTTCTTCTTCCGCCAGCCAGCCGAGCATGTTGTACAGCGTTTGATCGTCCACGGTATAGAAGCCGTCCAGCAGCCTTTGCATTGCTCTGCCGACAAAGCCGGAAGCTCGTCCCACGGCCAGGCCGTCGGCGGCGGTCAGGTTATCGATGCCGATATCCTGCACGGAAAGCGCATCATGCAGGCCGGTGTAAACGCCTAACAGCATGCAGGGGGAGTGAGTGGGCTCGGCAAAAATACAGTGAACGTGATCGCCGAAGGCCAGCTTCAGCCCAAATGCTACACCACCGGGGCCGCCGCCGACGCCGCAGGGCAGATAGACGAACAAAGGATGCTGTTCATCAACGGTAATCGCCTGCCGTGAGAATTGGTCTTTCAGCCGTTGACCGGCGACGGCGTAACCCAGGAACAGCGTGCGGGAGTTTTCATCATCGATAAAGAAACAGTTGGCGTCCGCCTCGGCGGCTTTTCGCCCCTGCTCAACGGCGACGCCGTAATCTTCGGCGTATTCAACCACCTCAACGCCGTGGCTGCGCAGTTTGGCTTTTTTCCATTCGCGGGCGTCGGCGGACATATGCACCGTGACGAGGAAGCCAATTCGGGCGCTGATGATACCAATCGACAGACCCAGGTTGCCGGTAGAGCCAACGGCAATACTGTAGCGGCTGAAAAACTCACGTAATTCAGGAGACAGCAGCTTGCTGTAATCATCTTCGAGGTTAAGTAGCCCGGCCTCGATAGCCAGCTTTTCCGCGTGAGTCAGGACTTCATAAATGCCCCCGCGAGCCTTAATCGAGCCGGAAATAGGCAGGTGACTGTCTTTTTTCAGCCACAGATTGCCGCAGAGTTTCTGCCCATTTTCTTTTTCCAGCCGCTTTTGCATCGCCGGAATGGCAGCCAGCTCTGACTCGATAATACCGCCGGTTGCTGCGGTTTCCGGGAAGGCTTTCGCCAGATAAGGCGCAAAGCGAGCCAGCCGGGCGTGCGCTTCTTTCACGTCCTGCTCTGTCAGGCCAACATGCGGTAAACCTTCGGCAAGAGAGGTCGTTCCTGGGTTAAACCAGGTCGTTTCGTTCAGGGCGGTAAGCTCGCTGAGCAGCGGGAATTTTTCGGTTAATGCGTTTATTTCTGTCGATTTCATAACAAGCCTCTTGGCGCTCAGATGATAAAGGAAAGCAGGAATGTGCCAGCCAGTGCAACTAAAGAAGCGATGAATGTCGCCGTGGTGTAGTACTTAAAGGTTTCATGGAGCGTGGCGCCGCAGTATTGCTTCACCAGCCAGAACAGCGAGTCGGTCACAATGGTGCAGCCGATAGCGCCGGAGCCGATGGCGAGCGTCACAATCTCGGGGCTGACGTTGGGATAGAGCGGCAGCAGCGGGGCAACGATAGCCGTGGCGCCCATCATCGCCACGGTGGCGGAGCCGACGGCGGCGTGAAGAATAAGCGCAACCAGCCAGGCGAGCAGGATCGGGTGTAGATGCAGGCTGGAAAGGCTCAGCGCGAGGCTGTCGGCCATGCCGCTGGCCTTGAGAATGGCGTTAAACGCGCCGCCGGCGCCGATAATCATCAGGATATTCGCAATGGAGCCAAAGCCATTTTCGGTGTGGCTCAGCAGCGTCGCGATACTCATGTGCTGGCGCAGGCCCAGCAGATAATAGGCCACGAAAACGGCGATAAACATGGCGGTAATCGGGTTGCCGATAAACTCCAGCGCGGTATACGTCGTGCTGCCCGGCGTCATGTTTAGTTCCGCGAGCGTTTTCGCCAGCATCAGGAAAATAGGCAGCAGCACGGTAAACAGCGTGGCGCTCAGGGACGGCAGAGAAGCCGCGTCTCGCGTTTGCAGATCCGAAAATTCAGCGGGAACGGATTTAAACGGCAGGCGATTGCCCAGGCACTTCAGGAAGAGCGGGCCACCTACCAGAGACGCCAGCAGGCCAACCGCCAGGCCATACACAATCACGGTGCCTACGTCAGCGCCGAGTTTGTTGGTCACGAACAGCGCCGCCGGGTGGGGGGGCACCACGCAGTGAACCGCCATCAGCGCGGTACACAGCGGGATCGCCAGTTTCAGCAAAGAAATGTGGGTCTTTTTGGCGATGGAAAAGGCCAGCGGGATCAGCAGTACCACGCCAACCTCAACGAACAGCGTAATGCCGCAAATCAGCCCGACCAGTACCATAATCACGTCGGCGGAGAGCCAGCGGCAGCGCTGCAGCGCCAGGCCAATACGCTCGGCGGCACCGGAGACTTCCATCATTTTTCCCAGAATGGTGCCCAGTCCGATGACCGCGGCTAAAAAGCCCAGCGTGCCGCCGATGCCGCTTTCCACCGCGTTAACCATCTCCAGCGGGCCCATGCCCATCATCACGCCGACGAAAAAGCTCGCCAGCAGCAGCGCGAGGAAAGGATGAAGCTTCAGTTTTACGATGGTCAGCACGATTAAAATTATGCTGGCAAGCAGCGTACCCACCACCCAGATTTGCGATCCCATTAGTTATCCTCCTGTGCATCATTGCGGGGTATTGGATAAAAATGCGCCTGGGCTGACAAACGATAAAACTGGCCTTTCGCATGAGCTAAATTGAACCAACAGAGTGATTTACGTCGAGATAAGGCGATGAAGTGTGTTTCAGGTTCGGTTTTCTTCAACTAAATGCTGCTGGTTAGCCGTGGATTTTTTAAACTTGGCTGCTGGAATTGAGAAGGAGGTCACGATGGAAACGTCACGCGAAGGGCGCAATCGGTTATTAAACGGCTGGCAGCTGTCGAAGCTGTACACCTTTGAGGTGGCGGCGCGCCATCAATCTTTTGCGCTGGCGGCGGATGAACTGTCGCTGAGTCCCAGCGCCGTTAGCCACCGGATAAACCAGCTGGAAGAGGAGCTGGGGATCCAGCTTTTTGTTCGCTCGCACCGTAAAGTGGAGCTGACGCATGAAGGCAAGCGGGTGTTCTGGGCGCTGAAATCGTCTCTGGATACGCTGAACCAGGAGATTCTGGATATCAAAAATCAGGAACTCTCTGGCACGCTGACCGTGTACTCAAGGCCGTCAATTGCCCAGTGCTGGCTGGTGCCTGCGCTGGAGGATTTTACCCAGCGCTACCCTTCTATTTCGTTAACCATTCTGACCGGGAACGACAACCTGAATTTACAGCGTGCAGGCATCGATCTGGCGCTCTATTTTGACGATGCGCCTTCCTCACAGCTGAGCCACCATTTCCTGATGGATGAGGCGATTTTGCCGGTTTGCAGCCCGGAATATGCCCGCCGCTTTGAGCTTCATTCGCGGCCTTCTCAGCTGCGCCACTGCACTTTGCTGCACGATCGGCAGGCGTGGAGCAATGATTCCGGCACCGACGAGTGGTACAGCTGGGCGCAGCAGTTTGGCATTGAGCTGCCCGCTTCGACGGGCATAGGCTTCGATCGCTCTGACCTGGCGGTGATTGCCGCGATGAACCACGTTGGCGTGGCGATGGGACGAAAAAGGCTGGTACAGAAGCGGCTGGAGCGGGGCGAACTCATCGCCCCTTTTGGGGATAACACGTTGAAATGCCATCAGCATTACTACATTTCGACCCTTGCTGACCGACAATGGCCGAAGATTGACGCTTTTATCAGCTGGCTTAAAGCCCTGGCCGAAGAGGCAAAATAACTTACACCGCCTCGCCGTGATGCTGGAATCGCTGCGCCAGCGGCAGCCAGCAGCACAGGATCAGCACGCCCATTGCCGTCATTAGCATCCCGATGCTGTATTGCCCGGTTTGCGGCATCAGCGCGGAGAACCAGGCCATCACGCCGGAGCCGATGTTTTGCAGGCCGCCAACCAGCGCGCCTGCGGTACCGGCGAGGAACGGGAACGGCTCCATCGCGCCGCTGGTCGCCAGCGGGAACAGCATGCCTGCGCCGAAGAAGAACAGCGCCGCAGGTACCAGCAGCGTCCAGATATTCATGATGCCGAACCAGCCGGGGATCCACATCAAAATACCGGCGAACAGGCAGCTCAATACGGCCTGCCACATCAGGCTGGAGAAGCGCACGTTCTGGCGGCCCGCATACCAGGAGCCAAAAAACGCCGCCGGAATAGGCAGAATAAACAGAATGCTGACCACCACGCCGTTCAGGCCCAGTACACCGCCCATCAGCACGCCGGAGCAGGCTTCAAACACCGCCACGCCCGCCAGCCCACCGACCAGCATCAGCAGATAGCAGTTGAAGGAGATATTGCCGAGCAGCATTTTGTAGCTGCGCATCAGGCGCGGCGGCGCGGCGTCCGCCGGGCGGGTTTCCGGCAGCCAGCGCCACATAGAAAACGCCACAATGGCGCACAGCAGCAGCAGGAAGCCGTAGCAGGCGCGCCAGCCCCAGACGCTGTCCAGCATCCCGCCGATAACCGGCGCCAGCAGCGGGCTGACCAGAATACCCATGTTCAGCAGGCTGTTGGCCTGGCGTAAATCGCCGCCTTCGTAGAGGTCGCGCGGCATGGTTCTCGCCATCACCCCGACCACGCCGGTGCCCATGCCCTGCAGGGCGCTCGCCAGCACCAGAATATACAAATTAGTGGTAAACAACGCGCCGAGCGTGGCCAGCATGAAAATCACCATGCCGGCGAGGATCACCGGGCGGCGGCCAATGCGGTCGGAAAGTGGGCCATAAAACAGCTGCGACACGCCGTAGGTAAACAAATAGGCCGCCATCACGCGCTGGATTGCGCCGCTGCGCACGCCCATTTCATGAGCCATATCGGGAATCGAAGGAATATAAATCGTCTGGGTCATCTGCCCGACAGCAACCAGCAGAATCAACATCATCAGCAGGTGGATATTGGCTAACTTTCTCATGGCGTCCGATCGTTTACCTGTAAAGAGAGAAATGCTTCGCAGCGTATTTTGCTGTGTATGTTTTGAAAGCGAGAGGAATCTATCACAACCTAGGCAATAAGCCAGATGATGAGGCTGTTTTAACAACAGATTTACGTGTTGGTTTGTAAAGCGAAAGCGGCAATTTTTATTGCCACCAAACGCCCTTTTTTGCCCCGCAACGGTGCAATCTTCGTTAACCCTCAGGGAATTACATTTGTTTACAGGTTAAATACAAATGCGTATATTTCTCATCCGCATTTAATCGTGCGCGTTTTTATAAAAATCAAAAAAGTGCCGGCCACGGAAAACGCCGCCGCACCATAAAAATTCAAAATGAGGGTTTAACATGGCATTGGTTAACTTCTCCAGGGAACGGTTCACGTTACGGGCAGGCGGCCCATCATTGCTGGCGGCGGCCGTTGCGCTGGCGCTGCTCCCTTCTGCGCGGGCAGAAGACACCATCACGGTGAATACTCAGGCGGAGGATCCGCTGGCTGGGCAGGCGCAGGATTACAGCGTCAAAACCACCACCACCGGCACCAAACTGCTGCTGGTCCCGCGCGATATTCCCCAGTCCGTCAGCGTCATCAGCCAGCAGCGCATGCAGGATCAAAACCTGCAAACCATCGGCGACGTGCTGGATAACACCACCGGCATCAGCACCAAGCTGGTAGACAGCAGCCGCGCCACCTACTTCGCGCGTGGCTTCTTCATCAGCAACTATGCCTACGACGACATGCCCACGCAGGTTAGCGACGTCTGGGACTTCGGCGATACCGGCTCGGATACCGCCGTGTACGAAAATATCGAAGTGGTACGCGGCGCGGCAGGATTGATGAGCGGCAGCGGCAACCCATCGGCGTACATCAATATGGTTCGCAAGCATGCCGACAGCCGTGAGTTTAAAGGCAACGTTTCCGCCAGCTACGGCAGTTGGGACAAGCAGCGCTATGTGGCCGATCTCTCCGCGCCGCTGAGCGAGTCCGGCAACGTGCGGGGCCGCGTGGTCACCGGCTACCAGGACAACGACACCTGGCTGGACAAAAGCCACTACCGCAAGAAATTCATCTATGGCGTAGTGGACGCCGATTTGACCGACTCCACCACGCTTTCTGTCGGCTACGACTACCAGGAAAGCAATGACGACAGCCCGACCTGGGGCGGCCTGCCCACCTGGTATGCCGACGGCAGCCGGACGCACTTTAGCCGCAGCGCCACCACCGCGCCTGACTGGGCTTACTCCAACAAAGACGCCACCAAAGTGTTCGCTAACCTGGTCCAGCGCTTTGATAACGGCTGGGAAGCGCGCATTAACACGCTGCACGCCGAAACCAACTTCGACTCTAAGTTGATGTACGTCACCGGCTTCCCGGATAAAGTGACCGGGGCGGGCACCAGCGCCTATGGCGGCTGGAACCGGGGCGAGCGTAAACAGGATTCGGTGGATGCGTTTGTGCGCGGCGGTTTTGAGCTGTTTGGCCGCCAGCACGAGCTGATGTTCGGCGGCAGCTATAGCCGCCAGCGTAACCACTACGACAACGCCATGCCGAACACCGGCTTGCCTTACGGCGGCATCGCGATGGACAGCTTCTACAGCAACGTCGCGGACCCGAGCTGGTCTGCCTTCTCGCTCTACAGCAAAGACGTGGTGCGCCAGCAATCCGCCTATACCGCGGCACGTTTCTCGCTGGCTGACCCGCTGCACCTGATTGTGGGGGCCCGCTATACCGAATGGGACGCGGACTACAATCCGTCCACCGCGCCGCAAACCAGTCTGAGCAGCAAAAAGCATGACGTGACGCCTTACGCGGGCCTGGTTTACGACATCAACGATACCTGGTCGGCCTACACCAGCTACACCTCCATCTTCCAGCCGACCGACAAGCGCGACGTTAACGGCGATTATCTCGACCCGACCACCGGGAAGAGCTATGAAGCGGGCGTGAAGGCGGACTGGTTTAACACCCGCCTTACCACCTCATTGGCGGTATTCCGCATCGAACAGGATAAAGTGGCCCAGTCGCTCGGCACGCCGGTTAACGGCAACCCTGGCGAAACGGCGTATAAATCCGTGGACGGCACCGTGAGCCGCGGCGTGGAGTTCGAGCTGAACGGCGCGCTGACCGATAACTGGCAGCTCACCTTCGGGGCTTCTCGCTACGTGGCGGATGACAATAATGGCGAGGCGGTGAACCCGGACCAGCCGCGCACTACTATGAAGCTGTTTACCCGCTACCAGCTGCCGATGCTGCCGGAAGTGACCGTGGGCGGCGGCGTGAACTGGCAGGGTAAAACCTGGCAGGATGCCTACGGCCCGAACGGCAATACGCGTATTAAGCAGGGCAGCTACGCGCTGGTGGATCTCTTCACCCGCTACCAGGTGACGAAAAACTTCGCCGTACAGGGCAACATCAACAACCTGTTCGACAAAGAATATGAATCCTGGCTGTCCGATTATGTGGTTTACGGCGCGCCGCGCAGCTTCTCGCTGACGGCAAACTACAGCTTCTAAGCGTTACGGGGAGGTCAATGACCTCCCTGACTTCTTTCCCGCGCCAGCGCCAGGAAGGCGGCCAGCCCGGCGGAAGGATGCCGCCTGCCGGAATAGTAAAGGCAAAGCCCCGGGAAGGGCGGCGTCCAGGCTTCCAGCAGGCGAACCAGCTTGCCGGCGCGGATTTCGTCGGCGACGTTTTGCTCCATGAAAAAGCCAATCCCGATGCCTTCCAGCACCGCCTCCCGCGCCAGCGAGGCTTCGTCCAGCGTCAGCGGGCCGCGCACATCAATGGGCGCGACTTCACCCTGTTTTTCCAGATGCCAGCGGTAGAGGGAACCGTCCGGCAGCCGGACGCGAATACAGGCGTGATTCAGCAGGTCGCCCGGCGTTAGTGGTGCGCCGTGCTCCGCCAGATAAGCCGGGGAGGCAACGACGGCGAAGCGCTGCGGCTGTCCAAGCGAAAGTGCAATCATATCGGCAGGCACCAGCCCGGCGACGCGCACGCCAAGATCGAACCCTTCCGCAACGATATCAACCAGTTTTCCTTCGGTCACAAGGTCGACCTGCATCTCCGGATAGCGGCGTAAAAACTCAAAAACCAGCGACGAAAGCACCTGGCGAGCGGCAAACGGCGGCGCGTTGATGCGCAGCACGCCGGACGGAGTATCTCGGTGCGCCCGCACGCTCTCCAGGGCGTCGTTCAGCCCCTGAAGAGACGGGCTGACTCTCTCGATAAAGAGCCTGCCGGCCTCCGTCAGCGACACGCTGCGGGTGGTGCGGTTGAACAGGCGCACGCCAAGCTCGGCCTCAAATTTTGCCAGCGTATGGCTGAGCGCCGTGGTTGAAACGCCCAGATCGATAGCTGCCGCACGGAAAGATCCCCGGCGAGCGATGGCCTGCACGGCTTCGATATCGCCGAGGGCTATGCGCGACATTGTCCCGATTCCTTCATCATTTCATCCCGGTTTGTCCCAATTGTTTAAATTATACCGCGTTCTTAGAGTAGTGATACGGCAGGTAAATCGACTTTCTGGAGAACGTAAAATGACTGACTTTTTGACGCTGAAGGGCAAGAGAGCGCTGGTGACGTCCGGCACGAAGGGCGCTGGCGCGGCGACCGTAGCGCTGTTCCGCGAGCTGGGCGCACAGGTGATGACCGTGGCTCGCCATGCGCCTGAAAATGTTCGTGATGAAGAGTTTGTGGCGGCGGATCTCGCCACGCGTGAGGGCTGCGAGCAGCTGGTAAAAGCCGTGCAGGCGCGGCTCGGCGGCGTGGATATCATCGTGCATATGCTCGGCGGCTCATCCTCCCCGGCCGGAGGTTACGCGGCGCTGGACGAAGAACAGTGGCAGCGCGAGCTGGCGCTTAACCTTTTCCCGGCGGTGCGGCTGGACAGGGCGCTGCTGCCGGGCATGACGGCGCAGGGATCAGGCGTGATTATCCACGTATCTTCCATTCAGCGGATTTTACCGCTGCCGGAGGCTACCACGGCCTATGCGGCGGCCAAAGCGGCGCTTTCCGCCTACAGCAAAAGCCTGTCGAAAGAGGTGTCCCCGCAGGGCGTGCGGGTGCTGCGCGTGGCACCGGGCTGGATTGAAACCGAGGCTTCTGTTCGCCTGGCGGAGCGGCTGGCGCTGCAGGCGGGCACGGATTATGAAGGTGGGAAGCAGATCATTATGGATTCGCTGGGCGGAATTCCGCTTGGCCGCCCGGCAAAGCCTGAAGAAGTGGCTAATCTGATAGCCTTCCTGGCCTCAGAGCGTGCCGCCGCGATCACCGGCACGGAGTACATTATTGACGGCGGGACGGTGCCAACCGTTTAGAAATGCACCGGCTGACCAAAGCCGTCGCCGCTGTCGGTGCTGTTATCCCGGCGGCCTCTGGCTTCCAACTGGTCGGCGCGGATCCTGTCGCGGATGTCCTGGCGCTGTTCCGGGGTGAGGTAGCGGCTGTTGTAGTAAGGGTCGGGCCACGGCGAGCGCATAAAACTGTCGTCCAGCCGCTGCCTGTCCTGGCGATCCATCCCTGAATTGTCCGATGATGAGCAGGCCGCAAGCAGCAGCGGGGCCAGCAGTACAAGCGCATATTTATAGGCCATTTTTCTTCCTGAAGCGGCAAGTAATAAAAGTGAGGCAGTATCGCGCATCAACCTGGTGATGTGCTTTATCTGTCGCCAATATTGCGCAGCTTATCACGAAATAGTGAGCCGCTCAGAATGCCGATAACGCCTGCGAGCAGGACATGCCATGCTGATAAAGCTCGTCTGCGTAAAAGTCAGGAATCTGGCTGTCTTTAATCGCCTGGGCCACGGCGGCGACATCGTAATTTACCGTCTGTACGGCCAGTTTTAGCTTCCCGTGATGGTAATGGCCCATCAGCCAGGTGGCCTGCGGCTCACCGGCTTTGATTCGCCCAACCGCGCCGGTATTGGCGACGGTCAACCTGCGGCCATCGCTGCGCACTAATTCGCGGATATCCGCGTAGTGCGTATGCCCGGAAACCATCACGTCGAACTGATGTTCGGTTTGCCACTTCATTAGCTGGCTGCAGGAAAACTGGCAATGCACATATTCGGAAAGCGAGTCCGGGCTGGCGTGAACCAGCAAAACTCTGAGCGGCCCGGCGTTGAACGCTATCGACCTGGGCAGGGCGCCGAGCCAGCGGCGGTTCTCCTCCGTCAGCGTACGTTTGCTTAAGGCAATGGCCTGTGCACGGGCGTGCTGCTCCTGAGCGGAGTGCTTAGCCAGCGGCGTGACCGGCTCGTCCATTGCCACGCGGCGATCGTGGTTGCCCATCACCACCGGGATATTGCGGCTGCGAATCAGGTCTATCACTTCATTCGGCCACGGCGCAAAATCCACCAGATCGCCCAGGCACCAGATTTGGCTGATGTTATGGCGAACAATATCCCGTAAAACGGCCTCAAGTGCCGGTAAGTTGGCGTGAACGTCGCTGAAAATTGCAAAGCGGAAATCGATGTGGGCAGTGTTCATTTGGGCTGACTCCCGGTGCGTTCACGCAGGGTGAAAACGACGATCAACGCAACGAAGAAAGCGAACAGCGCGGCGCAAACCAGCATCAGCGAGAAGCCGCTGGCGTAGCTGTGGCGGATCAGCGTGCTTAACGTTTGAGCCTGATGCTCCGGCCACAGGGCAAGCGCGCGCTGCACGTCTCCGGCCACAACCTGAGTAGTAAAATCGTCGTGTACCGGCAGGTTGTTTGCCTGCATGGCGGAGGTCAGCGTATGGCGCGTGTGCCCGGCCAGAATGGCCCCCAGCAGCGCAAAACCTTGCAGAATGCCGGAGAAGCGCGCCGTGGTGCTGATGCCTGAAGCCATGCCCGCCCGCTCATGAGACACTGTGCCCATGATCGCCTTCTGCGTTTCGCCGTTAAGAATGCCGCCGCCGCTGCCCAGCACGGCCATGCCGGCGATAACCAGCCCTGGCCACTGTTCAAGCACGCTGCAGGCGATAATCAGGTTGCCGACGCCAACCAGCATCAACCCTGCCGCGAGGATCCAGCGGGCAGCCATGCGGTGAGCCATCCAGCGTGCCACCATCGGGAACAGCAGCATGGCGAGCGCGAACGGCAGCATGCCGACCCCGGACGCCAGCGCGGTTTTCCCCTCGACGTTTTGCAGCATCAGCGGCAGCAGGGAAGTCATTACCTGCGCCGTGGCCGCGTAGGTAAACATCGCCAGCACTGCGCCAATAAACGGCAGCGAACGGAACAGACGCAGATCGAGCATCGGCTGGGTTTTGTAACGCTCGACCAGCGCAAAAAACAGAAAGAACCAGGCGGCGGCAATAAAGCGGCTCATCACTTCGAAGCTGCTCCAGCCGTGTTCCGGGGCGAGGATCAGCGCCCATGTCAGGGAGAACATAGCGGCGATAAACAGCGAGATGCCGTGCACGTCCGGCTTACCGGCGGCAGGATTGCTGGATTCTTCAATGGTGCGCAGCACCGCCATCGCCAGCAGCAGGCAGATGGGGATGTTGATGTAGAACGCCCAGCGCCAGCCGAGATACGCGCTGATGATGCCGCCCGCTAAAGGTGCGAGCACCATGGTAATGCCCATCATGCCGCCCCAGATGGCCCAGGCGCGGCCTCTGGCCTGCGGTTCCCGGAAGGTGTGGCCGATGATCGCCAGCGCCGGAGCTAGCAAAAATGCCGAACCGACGCCCTGCAGCGCGCGGGCAACGTTCAGCATCAGAATGGTGGTTGCCGCCCCGCAGGCGAGAGAGGCCAGCGCAAACAGGGCGATGCCGAATAAAAAGATGCGCCGTCTGCCGAAGCGGTCCGCCAGCGAACCAGCAGGCAGCAGCAGGGAAGAAAAACAAAGCACGTACGCGCCAATCACCCACTCCATATCGGCGAAGCTGGCGTCCAGCACGCGGGCGATGGTGGGCAGCACGACGCCAACAATATTCGTGTCGATGACCGTCATCGCGCAGCCCATGGAGGCAACCAGCAGCACGGTGGTGTCGTTTTTGGCCACGGGCGCGGCCAGCACAGTAGACATAAAAGCTCCGAAAACGCGGGAATAACACGTCTTAAGCTTCGCGATCCGGGGTGCGGTATTCAATTTCCACGTTCGGCATTATTATTAGTTAATAGCTAATAGTCAGGAGTAAAAATGGAGCTTCGCCACCTGCGTTATTTCCTTGAAGTCGCCAGAACGCTTCATTTTGGCGCGGCGGCGGAAACGCTGAATATCTCCACGCCGACGCTCTCGGTGCAGATAAGCCAGCTTGAGCGTGAGTTCGGCACGCCGCTATTTTTGCGTACCAAAAGGCGCGTGCAGCTGACCCAGGCCGGGGAGATTTTCCGCGAAGAAGCGGAGGCCACGCTACGCCAGGCAGAACTGACGCGCGAGCGGGTGCTGAGCGCCGCCCGCGGCGAACAGGGCTACATTCGCGTCGGCTATGTAGCGTCTTCGCTTTGGTCGGGCACGCTTAGCTCGGTGATGGGGGCGTTTCGGGGGCGATATCCTGATGTTTCGCTTGGCGCGCGAGAAGTGCTGATGGACAGCATGGCGGCGGCGCTGGTGGAAGGCAAAATCGACGTTGGTTTTGTCCGGGCGCCGGTGGCGCTGTCGTCAGAGGTTGGACACCTGCTGGTGCAGAGCGACTGTTTTTGCCTGGCGCTGCCTGCCTCCCACCGCCTGGCCGCCAGCCAGGAAGCTATCGATCCTGCCGTTCTGGCCGGGGAGGCCTTTATTTTGCCGGAGCAAACTTCCGGCTCGCACGAAGTCGCGCGGCGCGGCGGGTTTGTGCTCAACGATGCCATCCGCTCCAGCACTCTGACCGAAGTGTTGGCGCATATCGCCTTGGGCAACGGCATCGCGGTTATCCCGGAGATCATGGCGAAAACCATCGGCGTGCCGGAAGTGGTCTATCGCCCGATTGCCGGGGCAGAAATCCCCTCAGCAATATGGATGTTGTACCGCAAGCGGGAGCGCACACCGCTGATTAAACGCCTTATCCGCTTCGCAAAAGAGCACGTTTCGGGTAGTTCAGGAAACGTTTGAACACACTCTTTCACCCCCGGGATTCATTTGGCGGTTACGCTAGATCCAGAGCAGTCCTTACCCTGACCTGATTCTGGAGAAAGCATGATCAAGCCTCGTTTGTTTATCCCGGCCTTAAGCCTGCTGCTGCTGAGCGTTGGCGCCGCGGCGGCGGACAATGTCATTACCCCGGTGCGCGGCACCATTGACGCGGTCAATGATTCCTCGCTGCAAATCACCACCCGGCAGGGCGAAAAGCTCTCCGTTGGCCTGACGGACAAGACCCGAATCAACGGCGTGAGCGAAGCGAAGATGAGCGACATCAAGCCCGACAGCTTCATCGGCACCGCCGCCGTGCCGCAGGCGGACGGCACGCTGAAGGCGCTGGAAGTGCACGTTTTTGCCCCGAGCCTGCGCGGTTCCGGGGAAGGGTTTAATCCGTTTGAATCCGCCAACGGCCAGGTGAACACCATGACCAACGGCACCGTCGGCACCCTGGTGAACAGCCACGGGCGAACGATGACGGTGAAATTCCACGGCCAACAGAAAACCGTGCAGGTGCCGGACGACGTGCCGGTGGTGCTGATCAGCCCCGCCGACAAATCCGTGCTGAAGCCGGGCGCGAAAGTGGTGCTGTTCGCCACCAAAGACGACAAAGGCCAGGCCGTCGCGCGCGGGATTTCCGTCGGGGTTAACGGGCTGACGCCGCCGATGTAATGGGGTTAAGGCTATCAAAAAGAAGCTGGTTATTAACCAGCTTCTTTTTGACAAATATGCGCAGCAGTTAGTTTTTATCCAGATCAATAACCTGATCAAACTGCTCTAGTGCGGTAACATCGTGTGTGGATAAAACAATCGTCTTATCGCTGGCAAGTAAAGCGTTTAACGTCAGGCTGGCATTTTTATCATCAAGGTTAGCGGTGGGCTCATCAAGCAAAATAATCTCTTTCGATGAGAGTAATGCCCTGCAAAGCATTAATCTCTGGAGCTGACCGGAAGAGAGAACGGGGTTGCTCGGCGATATTTTTGTATTTAATCCCGCGGGCAAAGAATTGATCACATCAAGCAGGTCAAATTTTTTCAACATTTCACGACAGTCGTGCTCGTTAGCTTCACCACCGCTATATAAGACGATGTTATCATACAGCGTTGCATTAAAGACGATAGAACCTTGCGGAAGATAGTACATATTAGAGAACAATAAGTGCAGGCTTTCTTTTTCTACGTTCTGATTGTCTAGAATAAAATTTGATTTTCTTGGTGTGTATAACCCAGATAATATTTTTAATAACGTGCTTTTTCCTGCACCCGATGTGCCAATGATTGCCGTCTTTGTGCGCAATGGTATATCAATTGAAAAATTATCAAAAATAGTACTTTCCGGCCCGTATCCGAACTCAATATTCTGGAGGCAGACTGAATTTTTAATTTCGGAGTGTTCACTGGTGATGTCAACCTCTTTATAGGATAACATATCCTTCAATCGCTCCTCTGAAACCTTTTGAAGTTTAATGGTAACACAACATTGGTAATACTGATTTATGCTATCAAGGGCTATTTTTCTAAAGAACCAAAACGCTATGATAGTACTGTAAGAGATTTTTAATTCGCTTATGCTATAGAATGATATCCATAAAAATAGGACTAAATCTATATTGCTTAAAAATGAAAAAATTGTACTTTGTCTAATGTCCGTAAAGCCGAGTTTTTTGTATTGAGTGAAGAAGTTGTCAAGCAGTCTATTATACTGCCCGAGGATGCTCGTGGTGAGTTCACCCGATCTTACTGTCTGAATACCATTAATAGTTTCAAGGTTGAATGTCTCCATGTCTGATACGCTTTCTTCTACGCGTTTTGAATACGTTTTTTTAATACCAGCATAGTAGTAGCTAATGAAACCAAAAATGGCCATTGTTGTGACTGAAAGGATTGATAAAGTAATGTTCAACCAGAACATGATGCCCAGGGTCACCACAGTACTAATCAGAGATATATATTTTCCATTGAGTATTGATTCTCGGTTAAGGATAGCCGCTTCAATGGAGTTAAGCCTTTGGTTAATATCACCTGTGGTGCGTCTTTCAAAATATGAGATATCTTTCTTTAATAGCTTTTTAAAGAGCGATGGCTTATATTTTGTTACAGCATTGATCGATGCCATCAGGCTATATTTACTGCTAATATATTGCAAAAATGAAATGAAGGAAAAAAGCAATAACATGCCTACGAACATAATGTCAATTTGTTCGTTTTTGAAAAAGTTCTGATCGCTGGATATGGATGTGAAAAGCATCGGTGTAATTAAAGCGAAGAGCGAAAGAAAAATGGCCAGCAAGCATCTTTTCATTAATCCTGGGAAGGTGAGTTTATCCAACCAGCCGCTGTCGCTTTTGACCTTCCCAGAGTTTTTTTTCTCTTTATATAATGATTCATCGAGAATCAGTGCGTACCCCGTTGCCGACTGCGCAAGTTCTTCAGCAGATATCATTAGCCTGCCGGAAGCCGGGTTTAAGACCTGAAAGAAATCTCCATGCTGGCTATAAACATAGACATAATGATTGCCACCATAATGCAAAATGCATGGCGTCGGTAAGTACTGAATACTGGCGATATCGAATTTAACAGGTAGGGCTTCATGCCCGTAGGATTTTAACAAGCTAACCAGGAGATTAAGAGAAGAGCCATAGCCGCCACCCCATTTATCCCGCAGTTCACTCAATGTGACATTTTGGCCTAATGTGTTTAGCATCATAGAAGCGCAGGCCAGACCGCATTCTGCAACTTCTCCTTGATAAACCATTTCTGGTGTAGAAAAAGATTTTTTATTTATCATGTAAAATAGAACCTAATAGTTGTAGCTAAAGAACGAAGTGTAATGCCATAAGGTCCACTCGTTGTTGTATTTTCGAATGCAATCTTCAACCAGTTGGGGCATTCTCTGCTCCATTTCTTTATGACCCATACAATCTATAACATTCATTTTTAGATTGTTTTTTTGATCAAAATTGATGCTAAAAAATAGAGCCTTTTGTTTCAGCAAACGACTAAATACTGGCAGGCCAGTGTGCAGTTCACAGCTATTCCCAAACATCTTGACGGAATAGGTTTTCATCTTTTTATTTGTAAATCTTGTCGTGCATTCCGGTATTGCATCGGGGAATATAACCAGATTTTTTTGATTCTCTAAGAGAGAGCTGACTATATTATGAAATTCACTGCCTGAATTTCCCGTCATGGATTCTGGATTGAATTGTTCAATAGATATACCCTGAGAGTTATTGTTCTGTTTTGCATCAAGAGCTGCCATTGAGTCATATACAGAAACAACAATGGTAGGTTTCTTTGTGACAAGAGCGGCAATGGTAGTTTGTATAATGTCAGACACAGTATGCAAAGGTGCAAATATTATTTGCGAAGAGATTTTATTCTCATAAATATAATTTCTTATTTCTTTTGCGCAGTTTTCCAACTGATTGAGCAGTTGTTTATTTTCGTAAATTAAGGCATTTTTTAAAATCCGTTGCTGAATAACACAAACGTGATGTGTTATGTCGCTATCATATCCAAGGATATTATAATGCGTCTGCCTGAAGCTATCATTCATGCCATAGCTTCTATTGAATAGCCAAGAGTACTTTTTAGCAAAGTAAATTAATAATCTGTAATCTATATATTTAAAGAGCAAAGAATGAGCTTTGTCTTTTACTGACCTAATAAGTCTTCTTTTTTTGTAAAACTTACGAAAATGACCTGATAATAATAAAATATAAAATTCTAAGCCTGACATAACAATCTCTACTGGTTGGTTGTGTGAAAACGGTTTAAATACTAGGCCGTCATGCCACCATCAAGCACAATTGTTTGTCCTGTCATATATTCACAAGACTCACTAATCATAAACCGTGCAACCTTTGCTACCTCTTCTGCTGTGCCAATCCGGCGCAGCGGGATTTGTAAACGCAGTTTTTTTAGGGCCTCAGGCGACAAGCTTTGAGTCATATCGCTGTCTATTACGCCTGGGGCTAAGCAGTTAATGCGGATGCCGAATCTGGCTACCTCCAGAGCCAGCGAACGGGCCAGCCCGAAAAGTGCGGCTTTACTCGCTCCATAAGCCGTTTGACCAATATTACCTTTAAGACCTGTGACTGAACTGATAAGCAAAATAGTTCCTTCACCGTTAGCCATCATTTCGGGGAGTAAATATTTATTCCAGTAGAAAATGGCATTCAGGTTGGTGTCGATGACATTCCGCCATTGCTCAACGGATTGACGAATATGAAGATCGTCAAGCGTCACACCGGCATTATGTATAACGGCTTTGGGCGGACCATAGCGGTCTAATAAATCTTTAGCGACTGTTTCCACTTGTTCTACCTGACAGTTGTCGCAAACAATATGCTCTACGAAAGTTTCACCAGACTGAGGGTTTTCGTCATGGCTACTTTTTGGTGTACGTGAGGTGAACACTACGTTATGGTCAATGCGTAACTCCTTTACGATGGCAGAGCCAATACCACGATTCCCACCGGTAACAAGAATCCATGAATCATTCATTATTTATTACCTCCTACGATTAAACCGATAAGATAGATGAACAAAACTCTTTTAGAGTTATATCTGTTGATTTTACTGATTTGGCAAAATTAATGGTGATGCCAAATTCTCTCTTAACCAAAACAGTAATCTCTACATAGTCAAGACTGTCTAATTCCAGTTCGGAAAGCGTGGTTTCTTCAGTAACATCTTCTAAAGAAAGATCTTTTGCATCAGCAATAGTATTTGCAATAGCAGTATAAAGTTTTGCGTACATAATTATTTCACCTATTAGTTAGTGGTAACTTTAAGCGTCACCGAAATGTGCATTAGTGTAGTTTCGTCTTCTTTTGCTGCAACCTGAACCTGAATTACCCATCCATAATTGGCATCACCGGTAATGAATGGTTTACCAATACAGATGCTTAAACCTTCAATGCTTTGTTCTTTTCTGTGAAGCAGCAAAGCATTACAATACAGTTCATAATGTGTCTGAAGGACTTTTTCTTTTGACAATAATTCCGATAATGAATGAACAGGCATGTGTTCATGGAATAGATCCGGAGTGTTGAATAAAGCTCTGAACATGACAGAAGATAAAAATGTAGTAAAGCGCCGTTCAATTTCTGCTGGCCAACGCTCTGCAGCATCATTTTGGCAGTCACTGGTTACGATCTCTTCAGCAATTAAATCACTTATCTCAGGAAGAGTTGCCTGAGAAACCGACCCGCGAATACGAGATATGTCGGTTGAACAATCAACTAATTTGAACGTTGTTTTTGTGTTGTCTGCATTATTTATCAGCTTGTATTGTGTGCCACATAATACCGGCTTTTCAAATTTTGCTGAAAACCGTATCGTTCCATCATATTGATGATTTGGTTTTTCTTCCTGGAAGAAAAGATGGTTTTTTACATCCGCGATAACACGCATGCCGTGTGCAATTAAAGCTGCCTGGTTCAACTCCGCGGCAGCAGTCAGGTCAAAGTGTATTGGGTTGTAATCTCCAGAGAAATTAGCCCAACGCTGCCCATGCCCGCAATCGTATATCATTTTTTTCATAAAGAACGACCGATTATCAGCGCAGCGTTAGTGCCACCGAAGCCAAAGCTTAGATTCAGTACATTATCCACAACAGTATGGAGATGTTGGTTTGGGATAAAATCAAGGTCGCAGTCTGGATCTGGATTATTTAGATTGAGCGTGGCCGGAAGAATATTATTTTCCAAGGCTTTAAGGCAGATAATACTTTCAAAGCTACCCGCAGCGGCGATCAAATGCCCACTGTATGATTTTGTACTCGAAATGGGAACTTTATAGGCATGGTGTCCAAAAGCATTCTTAATAGACTCAGTTTCATTGAGGTCGTTGAGCATTGTTGACGTGCCATGCGCATTTATATAGCCAATCTCAGACAACGTTAAACCTGAGTCAGAGATTGCTTTTTTTATTGTAGAAATGCGGGAAAGCTTATCCTGGGCTGGAGCCGTGAAATCGAAAGCATCTGAGAAACTGCCATACCCCTTGATTTCACCGAGGATGGTTGCGCCCCTTGAAAGGGCGGACTCTCGTTCCTCCAGACATAAAATTGCGGCACCTTCGGAGAGAACAAAACCAGAGCGATCGAGGCTGAAAGGGCATGAGGCTTTATGAATATCCTGCTGTTCATGCGATAACGCCTGCAGGACATCAATCATCCAGACGGACTCATCCGAGAGAAGCGATTCGCTCCCGCCGGCAAGCATCATGGACATTTTCCCATTCTTAATTAATTCATAAGCATCACCGATAGCAATACTGCCAGTGGCGCAGGCCGCTATTGGCGTATTTTGATAACCTCTTAATCCCCACAGAAGGCTGCAAGCGGCGGTGGCTATACTCGGCATGCAATGAAAACAGCTGAATGGAGACCCAACGCCGGCCTGTTTGTAATCATCATAGTTTTGATTGGCATCATCCAGGCCTCCCCACCCTGTGCCCAAAATCACTCCGCATCTCAGTGGATCATATAGATCATTAGGTTGCGAGTGATTAAACGCCATCGTGACGGCCTCCTGCGCCGCAGCGAGGCCAAGACGAGCAAAACGCGGTAATTTCCTTCTAATAGATGCAGGAACGCCTTTTAGCTTAGGCTCATTGTCAATCAGACCATAAAATTTTGCGTTAACACCGGCATCTGTTTTATCAACATATCGATAGCCTGTCTGATAATCCATAATAGATTGCCAGCTTTCTTCAGCAGAATTTCCTAAGGGTGTAATTGCCCCATAACCTGTAATAACAACGCGTTTATGTTCCATGTTCATCATTTACCTTTTTATTAAATTCGCCACCGCCAACGGACAGTAAAAACTTCATCGTAGATACAAGGTAATCATATTGACAATCAAGATATGAACTTTTTTGATTAAGAACATCATCCTGAGAATCTAATAGAGTCTGAAAAGAAATATAACCTGATTTATACTTAACGGTGTTCATTCTCATTAAGTCTTGAGAAATAGAGAGTGTCTTTTTTTGTACGTCAAATGCATATTGAGAGTTATTTCTTGTCTCCAATGCATTTTTTACCTCAGTCAAAGCATTAAGAACGGCCTTTCTGAAATCGTTTACCGCTAAATCAACCGAGATTTTTTCTTTCTGTAATTGAAAATTTAACTTTCTCCACTGTAGCGGGGGGAAAGTGGCTGATATTGATTGCAGTAATGTTTGATCGCTAAACCATTGTGTGAAAATACTGCTTCCTGCACTGATTGTTGCCCCCAGCGATACTGACGGAAAGAAATTGATTTTAGCCAAGTCATAGCCTGCAACAGCCATTTTTATTTTGAGTTCTGCTGATCTGATATCAGGGCGCAAAGATATAATGTCAACCGACTGATAAAGCGGTAGTTTAATATCCTGGAACTCATCCAGCCTCGTTTTTTCTTTAGGGAGATCAACACCGTCCTTGTTATAGATTGTTAACATTGTGTTTCGCTCAGTTTCTCTTTGGCTGAGAATATTTCTGAGCTGTAGCTCGCTGGAATAAATTGATTTTTCAGCTAATATAACGTCAGACTTTGTGCCTGCACCACTGTTATATTTAGCTTTGACTATTTCATAGGTTGATTTCGCGATATCGAGCCGCTGTTTGTTAAATTCAATCTGCTCATTGAGTTTAGCAATGCTCCAGTAGCTTTTGGAAATAGATTCAATAATAACCAGTTCTGTATTATGTAAATCTTCTGCACTGGCTTCAACGTTCCATTGACCTCGCTCCCGCGTCCTGGCAAGCTTTCCCCACAGATCGAGTTCATAACTCATCGACAAAGATGAGCTATAGCTTTCTGAGGTCTGCGCACTCTGAGATATCATGCGACTACTATTCGCACCCAGAGACATATTAAAGTCGGGGACAAGATTCGTATTTATCTCCCCTGAATCCAGTTTGCTTTGCTGTAGCCTCAGGGCGGCCGCATGCAAATCATTATTATTTTGCAATGTGGTATAGATAATAGAGGACAGTAATTTGTCATTAAATATTCCCCACCACTTTTCTTCAACGGGAACACTTTCAGTATCCGTTTTTTTGCCAACCTCTGACGATGAAAAATTTATCACTGGTGTATGATATTCTGTTCTCAGCATGCTACCGCAGCCAGCGCATAATAAACAAAGCAATAAGAATGCAGGTTTTTTAAAGTTCATTTGTAACCTAATGCTTTAGCTGGCGTATAGGACGATGCTTTTTTCGCTGGTACGTAACCAAATACGATGCCAATGAAACACGAAAATGCACATGCAATGACAATCGGTGTGGTAGTCAAAATCATTTCAAATTGGGTAGTCATATAAGGAAATATGACGCTGACTAAACCAGTCAAAACAATACCCAGAGTGCCGCCCAAGAAACAAATAAATACGGACTCAATCAGAAATTGTCTTCTTATATCAGCAGGGCTTGCGCCGACTGAAAGACGAATGCCAATCTCATGAATGCGTTCCGTGACGGAGACGAACATAATATTCATAACACCTACGCCACCGACCAGTAGTGAGATTGCCGAAATCCCCGTCGTTAACAGTTTCATCGAAGTAGAAACGTTGGCGATCATTTCGGCAACGGATTCATTTGTCACGGTAAAGAAGTCCTTTTTACCGCGCGTGGATTCAAGAGCTTTTTCGACTTTGTCCTTTATTGCCTCGACTTCAGCTTGATCTTTAGCCCGGACCTGAATGGCTTCATACGGCATCAGACCCGTGATTCTGTTTATGTATGAAGTCCAGGGCATCCAGACTTTTAGCGCCACCATATCAGACACCCTGGCGGTATCTTTAATCACGCCCAGAATTTCAAATGGGCGACCAGAAATGTTCAAATATTTCCCGATGGCATCAACTGATGAGCCGAAAATCGTTTCTGCAAGCTTTGATTCGATCACAACAACGGCATCACTGTTTATCAGGTTATCGCTATCAAACAGGTGGCCCTCTATTATAATTTTTTTATCCAGATACTCTCTGCTTATACCTGACAGGGTAATATCAATATCACTATCAACAGCATTGACTGTCGATGTTGATGTCATGATCGGCGAAATATTGCTTGTAGGTAATAGTTCAGTGAGAGTATCAACATCATCTTTATTTAGATTTTTGCTCCCAGGCTCTGGCATTGACTTCCAGCCGGTTCCTGGCCTGATTTCAATGGTGTTTGTATCTAATAAGTTCATTTCCTTCATAATGCGATGGTGGGTACCTTCGCTTATGGCAATTGACATAAGAACAGCGAATACGCCAATAATAATGCCCAGCATGGAGAGGAAAGAGCGTATTCTATGACCATTTAATGCTCTGAAGGCTGTTCTGAATGCTTCGACGATACCAAACACGATGCTCAATGGATCTGTTTCAAACGCCCTGGCGCTGACCTCAGAGAATTCATTGATTGAGATACTTTTTTTGTCTTTAACTATCCGGCCATCATTCATGGATATGATACGGTCGGCTTGTGAGGCGATGTCTTTATCATGCGTCACGAGAATAATGGTTTTACCCTGTTTATTAAGCTCTTTGAATATGCCCATGACCTGATGACCCGTCGCGCTATCCAGGGCGCCAGTTGGTTCATCGGCCAGAATTATGTCGGCGTCATTCATCAGCGCTCTGGCGATACTGACGCGCTGTTGTTGCCCGCCAGAGAGTTGATTAGGGGTGAAGTTAACGCGATCGCTCAAGCCTATGGCGCTCAGTATCTTTTCTGCACGCTCATTTCTCCCTTTATAGTTTTTTTGGGTGTACTGCGCGGGTAAAGCGACATTCTCTTTGGCGGTTAAATAAGGTAATAGGTTGTATTTCTGAAAAACAAAGCCAATGTGTTTATTTCGTAGTTCAGCGACGCCATCTTCATTTAACGTTGAAACATCGACACCATAGAATAACATCTGCCCTAAACTGATATCATCCAGGCAGCCAATCGTATTCATCAACGTAGTTTTTCCGGATCCCGAAGGCCCAACGATGGCGACAAACTCACCTTTTTTTATCGTTAGCGAGATCCCCTGTAGTGCAGAAACGACTTCTCCACCACTTTGATACTTTTTATACACATCGGTTAAGATGATATATTCATCAACGTTATGCATTTATCCATTACCTCTGATAATGACATCGCCGACTTCGATGCCTTCTATAATTTCAGTGGTTGTGGCGGTTTTAATTCCGGCTTTCACCTTTCTTTGTTCGACTTTATTATCGTGAAGCACCTTTATAAGATAGTGATCCTTATTAATCTTTTCTCCGAGATAATCTGTCGGGATAACTTTGACGTTTTTCTTTTCACTGACGATCAAATAGACCTGAACTGACATGGCTGATTTTAGAAAATGATTTTCATTTTTCACATCAAAACTGGCGTTATAGTAAACCGCACTGTTTTTCCCTACAGAGGGATCAACAGAATTGCTCTGCATAGTTTGAAGCATTTCTTCAGGTATTTGCTGTATGCTTTTGAGCACCCCTTTATAGCGAGTGCCAGGTGCAGCGGTGACCGTGAACCACAGAGGCATATCAACGCGAGCTTTTAAAATATCCATTTCAGATATCTTGATATTAACGTTCATCGTATCAAGATTGGCGACAACGAGAATCGTGGGGGCGCTCTGAGATGAAACAATGGTCTGCCCTTCCCGGATCAGTATGCCCAGGACAACACCATCTATGGGTGAGGAGATTCTTGTGTACTCTAAGTTGGTCTCGGCGGTGTTTAATTTGACTTTTGCCTGTGCAATTTGAATGTCGTTGACCTCAAGCTGCTGTTTATCACTTTCGTATTTAGTTCTGGCCGTTTCAAGATCGCTTAAGGTCGTCGCATCCTCTGCCGACATTTTCTTTTGGCGGTTATAATCGCTCAGCGACTGCTTAAGTGATAACGACGTTATCTTTTTTTGCACCAGCGCAGTATTCAGTTCAGCTTTAGCGTTATCGACATCATTTTGTGCCAGCGTAGGGTCTATTTCTGCCAGCAGCTGTCCCTTTTTAACCGAATCACCTTCTTTGACATGAAGCTTGTTGAGCTGCCCATTAACCTGCGCCCCAACGCTGACTTGCTCTTTGGGTTTTAATACGCCGGTGGTGGTGAGTAGCTGATCGATATCTGCATATGCAACGCGATAGGGCTCTTTCTTCGCAGTTTCAATCGCGTTATCTGCTGAAAAAAATAGGCTATTTACCGTATAGACAGCAGATAGAGCGATCAGACATATCAAAAAAAGAGTTTTTGCGTTCAAAATAGTAACCGTTATAAAAGGCCAGGGTCTGGCCTTTATCTAAATGTTTAAAAAATAATGCTACGGATTACTTCTCGTTGCAGTCCTTATAGGAACCATCTTTTCTCTTATCATAGCGTTTCCATGGTCCAAAAGTCACATTATCGCCGTAATTGCCATTGGTGATAGTGCCGCTGACCTTACGATGGCACAAACCGTATGGACCTTGTTTGTGAGTATCATCCCAGAGTGCGCCACCAATAACCGCTAAACTTTCTTTTGCATCTAATGCTGTGGATTTAAACATCTTCAGTTCCCTTTAATTAAATTGGATTTAATGGTAAAACAGTTCTTCTCAGAACGAGATGAAATGTAGAATCCCCACTAGTATGATTCAATACAAAGTGTTTTAATTAAACGAAATTAAGAGGGTAAGGGCCACGTATTAGGCTATTAAGACAATATATGAGTGAGGATTGAATGTGGTTACTGTACCTGATGTAGCTATTTGTTCATTTTTAATTAATGCTCATCGCAACGTTTACGGCGTCCGTTTTTATGGTGTGCATTACAGCTTCTGGCCTGAGATAATATATTTTTAATATTAACCGTAAGAGGTGTGCTTCCCACGACAGCTTTGCCTTCCTTAGCATTCAATATAGCAGAACTTAATCTTTTAATTTTATTTAAAATAAATTTAGCTGGGTTATCTCATTCAACAGTAAGTGAAAAATAACCTATGAATTATTTATGCTCAGCTAGATATGTAGTAAGTTTTTTAATTTAATTCGATAATTATTCGGGTAATACATAAATGAAATGTGTTTTTAGAATAATTCAATTAAAAAAAATTAATTATGCTATGCGTGATAAAGGAAAAATAATCTTGGGCGCGAACAGACTCAGATCTACAGGGAGGTGAAAGAAAAGCGGGTATAGCCGGGAATTGGAATAATTTAAAACTTGGCGGAAAGTCACAGGAGTCGAACCTGCCCGGCGCCGCTGGCGGCACCAACTGGAGTTGAAGTCCAGCCGCCTCACCGGAGACGACGACCTTCCGCGCCTGCATTGCTACATGGAGGCGGGGCGCAGTATACCGGGTTTCCTGCTGCTACCCAATGGGTCAGTAAGAATATATGCTGCGCCTAAAGTGAAATTATTCACCAAATCAATCTAACGGCCCATAAGCTGCTCGTCCCGGCAGGGTTTCCGGGCTTCATTCTGCACAACCTGCATCAGAAATCCGCCGGTAAGTACGTGATCGGGCTACGGCAATTCAGCCAAAAAAGAACCACGCGGTTTTTATCAGCCCGTTTTCTACTTCGAAAACCGCCATGCTTTCAATCGGTTCATCGCTCAGGCCGTGGATCTTCTCGTGGTCGAAAACCTTGTTACCCATTGCGGTGCGGGAAATGATTTCTGCTCGCAGGGCCGGGTTGTTGAAGCGGTGCTCTTTATAGAAGGTATAAAGGGCATCGCGTCCTTCCAGGGAAGGCGTTACGGCTGGCGGGCGGTAAGCGATGAAGTCTTCGCTAAAGCAGGCGGCGAAAGCCTCTAGATCGTGGGCGTTGTAAGCCTCGAACTGGCGGATGACGGGGTCTGTGACTGACATAAAAGTATCCTGATAAGAGAAACTGGTGGGCTGTCAAAGTGTGGTTGTTGTGTGCGAGGACAGAATCTCTTGCCGGATGGAAAATGTCTAATGAAAGGATGGGGCAGATTGTGCGGTGGCCCGGCCTGCGGCTGAAACACTTCATCCCCTGCTTGCCCAAACTTAGCTCCAGTCTCCCTTCGCAATACACATTAACACCCGGTTGCATTTCATCCAGCTACAATCCGGCGTCTAAAACAATAAAGGGTTGGCAAAAGTGAAAAAACTGTTCGGGATGATGTGGGTGGGCGTTGTTGCTCTGTCGGCGGTGGCTTGCTCCAGCAGCTACGTGATGTCGACTAAGACGGGCGAAATGATCGTAACCAAAGGCAAGCCGGAGCTGGATAAGCAGACGGGGCTGACGCGCTATTACGACGCCCAGGGCGTGGAGCATCAGATCCAAAACGATCAGGTGGTGCAGATGATTAAGCGCGGCTGATCGAGATAGAAAAGCGCCGATCGACCGGCGCTTTAACTTTTAGCCGGGTCGCTATTCTTCCAGCGCAATCAGGTGGATCCCGGCGTTACACCAGGCTTCGGCGTTGTCCGGCAGACGGTCAATCACCAGCGTATCAATGCGTGCCGCAGGGGTAAATTGCGCGAGCGAGGTGTTATCCAGCTTGCTGTGGTCACAGACGACAATCACCTGACTGGCATGCTCTATCATGCCGCGCTTTGTCTCGGCCAGCATCACGTCGGCCACGCAGGCACCCTGTTTTAGCGACAGCGAATTCACCCCCATAAACGCTTTATCCACGTTCAGGGTATCCAGCAGCGAGCGGCCGTTAATCGCCACCACGCAGTGATAGCCTTTCTTCACGATACCGCCCAGCAGGATGGTCTGGATAGACGGGCTGGCTTCGAGTTCGCGGGCAATCTGGTAGTCGTTGGTCACCACGGTCACGTTCTTGCGGTCGCGGATGTGGCGGGCGATGTGCAGCGTGGTGGTACCGGTATCCAGCACGATGATGTCGCCATCTTCTACCAGCTGCGCCGCGCGCTGGCCGATGCGCTCTTTTGCGCTCTGGTTCACGACTTCACGGTCGTCCGATGCCTGCTCAAAGCTGGCGCGGGTGCGCAACATGGCGCCGCCGTGGGTGCGGGTCAACATGCCCGTTTCTTCCAGCTGGCGGAGGTCGGCCCTGATCGTTGCCCCGGAGACGTTGAAAACCTCGCACATCTCGGACACCGCAACTTTCCGTTTTTCCCTGAGGATACTCAGTAATTTTTCCTGACGCTCTTCTGCAAACATTCGACCTCTCTTGTTCCCGCTCTCTGCGGAGCATCACGCCTTATTTTCCCCTGGCCTAAAGCTGCGGCGACCCGCTATCGGGCGCTGGCCCTTCGCTGAGCCCATCCAGCCGGTCATACAGCGGCGCAGCCTGTTGGTAAAGTGTATCAAACACCTCAAAGCACGCCGCATAGTAGTCCCGAAGCCGTGAGTCAGGGATAATTTCCTTTTCAAAATGAACGGCCTGACGCACGCCGGCGGCAAAATCGGTATACAGACCCACGCCGGTGCCCGCGATAATACCGCATCCTGTTATGCCATTCTCCTGGTTACGTGTACTTAAAATAGGCAGGTTATAGGCCGAGGCTTTAATTTTTAGCCACAATTCGCTGCGCGCGCCGCCACCGGAGGCAATCATCCGTTCCGGGTGCTGACCGCACTGGCGCAACTGGTTGAGATTACGCGTAGAGGCAAAGGCGACCCCTTCCAGCACCGCACGGAAGAGGTGGCCGCGGTGGTGCTTGCGCTGCAGGCCAAAGAATTGCGCCCTTGAGTTGGTGTGGTCGGCCAGGCGTTCTCCCGTCAGGTAAGGCAGGAACAACAGGCCTTCGGCACCGGGCTTAACCGTTGCCGCCTCGGCCAGCAGATCGGCGTGTGAAAGCTGGTTCTGCGCGATCGCCTGTCTGGCCCACCGCACGGCATCCCCGCCCGCATCCAGAATGGTAAAACCGCCCCAGGCCGGATTGGCCAGGTGCAGATTATTGATGCGGGTGTGAAGCAGCGGCTGTCTGGCAACGACCGTTAACAATGTTGAGGTGCCGGTGGAATCCGAGGCTGTTCCCGGCTGGTAAACACCGGAGCCCAGCAGCGTGGCGGCCATGTCCGAGGTACCGGCAACGACAGGTATGCCAGCAGGTAAGCCGGTAAGCGCCGCCGCCTGAGGGCTAACCTCGCCAATCACGTCGCTGGACAGGTAAAGCGGTGGCAGCTGGCCAGCCTTCAGCCCGAAGCGTTCCAGCGCTTGCGAGGACCAACTGAGGGTGGCGCTGTCCATCAGGTAGTAGCAGGAGGCTTCGCTGTAGTCGGTGGCATAAACGCCGGTCAGCATGAAGTTGATGTAATCTTTCGGCATCAGCACCATGGCTACCCGCGCCCAGCTTTCCGGGCAGTTTTCCCGCCACCAGGCTAGTTTGAAAGCGGGCCAGGCCGCGGTGGGCGGGTTGTTTAGCCGGGTGAGCCATTTCTCTTCCCCATCACGGGCGATAAAAGCGTCAACCTGTGGCTGGCTGCGCTTGTCGTTCCAGAGCAGGGCTTTATCCGCGACCAGTTCGCCGTCGGCATCCAGTAAGACCGTGCCGTGCATCTGGCCGCAGACACCGATGGCGGCGATGCGTGAACGCTGATCCGCGAAGCGGTGCAGGACTTCGTGGAGGCATTCACATGCTGAACGCCACCACAGCGACGGGGCCTGTTCCGACCAGCCAGCCTGCGGGGTGGTCTGGTCATATTCACGCTGAGCAAAGCCAATCAGCTCGCCGGTCTGAGCCAGCAGGGCGGCCCTGGCGCTGCCTGTGCCGACGTCAATCGTCAGTATTCTGTCTTTCATGTTGGGCTCCGTGAACGGGAGAAGGCGGGCTTCCCGCCCGCGATTTTTTAGTTATCGTTTAATTCCGGGAACAGGCCTGGATCCTGTTCAAGCTGGGCCAGGACTTTGCTGACCGCGCTCTGGCTCATGCCGAAGCGGCGTACGCCCAGGCGATAAAGCGCGCGGACGGTGTCCAGGTCGCGTATGCCGCCTGCGCCTTTTATCTCAATGCGGCCTTTGAGCTGGTCCGCAATGATGCTGACTTTTTCAGGCGTAGCGCCGGTGGGGGCCCAGCCGGTGGAGGTTTTCACCCACTTCATGCCGACTTCCACCGCGATGTCACACACTTTGCGGATTTGCTCTTCGTTCAGGTAATGGGTCTCAAGGATCACTTTCGCCGGGATCGGGGCGGCGGCTTCCACCACGCGGCGCAGGTCTTCGCGAACATAATCGAAGTCCCCGGACAGCACTTTGCCGATGTTCACCACCATGTCGACTTCCCTCGCGCCGTCGGTAATCAGCTGGCGAACTTCCTGCACTTTGATGTCGGTCGCGTGGCCGCCACCGGGGAAGCCAACGGGGCCGCCAATCATCACTTCGCCGCGTCCTTGCTCTGGCAGCAGGGTGCTAAGAAAACGCGTCCAGCACGGCAAAACATGCACCGAAATAATGTTGTAGCGGCTGGCCAGCTCCGCACAGGCGCGAACGTCTGCTTCTGTGTTGGTTGCCTGCACGGCGCTCAGGTCGATCAGGCGGGCAAAACGGCGGGTTGTCTCATTCATCTCTTAATCCTGTTTTTGCTTTCAATTGGTTTCATATTTCACGATTTATTGCGCTCAATAGATTAAAAAGGCTATTAAGTGAAAATAATGTGATCAATTGAACATTATTTTATTTTCATTTGTTTTTAATTATTGGCGGGCAGTTAGCGCGGAATAAAGTGCGTCGGGCGTAAACGGTCATAAACGGGCAAAAACGGTTGGTTGCATTCATTTCCGTTTATTTTTGTTTTTGACCGAATGCGTGATTGAGCGAAGGGAGAGCCGGGTCGGCTGGCATTAAAAATGCGAGCCAGAGCACATTTTCATCGAGGCAATAGGCCGCTATTAGCCGACAGAGCCTGGCTCGCAATCGGCGATGCCGGAAACCAGTAATCTGATTTTGCACTTCAGGAGGCACCTATGTTACCGCTGGAACGTCACCGTTTAATCCTGCAACTGCTCGGGCAGCAAGGCGTGATGCGGGTGAATGATATCGCTGCCGCATCCGGCGTTTCCCGTGAAACGGTGCGCCGTGACCTCAGCGAACTGCAGCGCAGAGGGATGCTCAGCCGCAGTCATGGCGGCGCACTGGTAGCCGAGAATGCCCTACCGATAAGCATTCTGGCCCCGCAGGGCGTGCCGGTTCAGGATGCGCAGGGCAGCTTCCGTCAGCGAACGCTGCTGAACAGCGAAGCCAAGATGCGCATTGCCCGTAAGGCGCTGAGACTACTGCAACCGGGAGACACCGTTTTGCTCGACGGTAGCAGCAGCAGTTGGTTCCTTGCGCGTCAGCTGCCGGAGATGGCGCTGACCGTCATTACCCCGTCAGTGAGCATTGTGCAGACGTTAATGAGCCGCCGCTCTCTGCGCGTGGTGGGGCTGGGTGGGGAGCTGTCGGCGAGCGAAGAGGCTTTTTTCGGCGAAACAACGGCCAGAATGCTGCTCGAGCATCCCATCGAGACGCTGTTTTTCTCGTGCCAGGGGCTGGAGCGCGACAGTGGGCTGTATGCCGGCAGCGAGGCGCACGCAGCGCTGCTCAAGCAGATGATTATTCATGCTCGCAAGGTGGTCGCGCTGATGGACGGCAGCAAGCTCGGACGTTTAGGCGTGGCCCGTGTCGGAGGACTGGGGGATCTGGACTGGCTGATTACCGAGCCCTTTAACGATCCGCTGCTCGAAAAGGAGATGACCTGGCATAACGTCGGGGTGCAGATCGCCTGAGTGCCCGTCATGTCGTGACGGATAAAAACCGCACTGTCATTCACACCGCCCGTTCGGTGGGGCCTGACTTTGCCTGAAATCCGACTCTTTTCCAGGAGAAGCGCTATGAAGTATTACATTTCCCCGTCACTGATGTGCATGGACATTATGAAAACGGCCGAGCAGCTGCAGGTTCTGAACCAAAAGGCTGACATGCTGCATGTGGACGTGATGGACGGGCACTATGTTAAAAACCTGGCGCTTTCCGCCGCCTTCGTCGCCCAAATTCGCCCCTACACGACGTTGCCTGTCGACGTCCATTTGATGGTAGAAAACCCGGCCGATTTTATTGGGCCGCTGATCGAAGCCGGGGCGGACTCGTTCTCCGTGCATGCCGAAGTCATCAGCCGTGAAGCGTTTCGAATCATTCATACCCTCCGCGATGCCGGGAAAAAGGTGGGGGTCGTGCTCAACCCGGCCACGCCCGTTGAGGCGCTAAACCATTACCTCCACTTGCTCGACAAAGTCACCGTGATGACCGTCGATCCTGGCTACGCAGGGCAGCCGTTTATCCCCGAGATGGTGGAGAAAATTGCTCAGCTGCATCGCCTTAAACAGCAGCGCCAGCTTGATTTTCTTATTGAGGTGGACGGCTCCTGCAACCGCAATACCTACCGCCAACTGCTGACCGCCGGGGCTCAGGTGCTGATCCTGGGCAGCAGCGGCCTGTTCCGCCCGGATGTGGCGCTGGAGCAGGCCTGGCAGAACATGACCCGCGATATTGAAGCTGCACTCAGCCCGGCACATGCCTGAGGAGAAACGTCATGACAGGAAAAGTTTGTGTATTTGGCTCGTTCAATTTCGACATGGTCGCCAGGGTGGATCGTTTTCCTGTACCTGGAGAATCGCTGGTTGCTACCGGCAGCATGACCAGCGCCGGCGGGAAGGGAGCCAACCAGGCCACGGCGGCGCTGAAGGCGGGGGCTAACGTGCATTACATCGGCAAAATTGGGGAGGACACTTTCGGCCAGTTCGCCCGCCGTCACCTGAAAACCGTCGGCTTTAACGCCATCACGCTGCTGACCACTGATGAAGTGCCCACCGGCAACGCCTTGATCTATGTCGCCGGCAACGAAGCGGAAAACATGATTGCCGTCGATCCCGGCGCGAACATGACCGTGACAGACGAAGAAATTACCCAGTGCATTCCGGCGATTAGCTGCGCCGATGTGGTGCTGGTGCAGTTGGAGAATAACCTTTCAGCGATTCAGCAGGTGATTAACGCAGGTCGCGAGCATGGCGCATTTGTGGTGCTGAACCCCGCGCCTTATCAGCCCGTAGAAGATGCGCTGCTGGCGAGTGTGGATCTGCTCACGCCAAACGCCACCGAAGCCTGGCTGTTAACGGGCTGCCGGGTCACCGATGCAGACAGCGCGAAGCTTGCCGCCGATGCACTCCATGCCAAAGGCGTGGCAAGAGTCATTATCACTCTGGGTGCCGTCGGCGCCCTGCTAAGTGAGGGGGGACAACAAAACGTGATCCCTTGCTTCCCATCCCACCCCCGCGATACCACCGGCGCCGGGGATGCCTTCAACGGCGCGCTTTGCGCACGTCTGGCCTGCGGAGAGTCTCTCCCTCAGGCCGCCAGATTCGCGGCTGCCTATGCCGCGGTCAGCGTTGAGAAACACGGCGCTTCTGCTTTACCAGAGTATCAGGAAGCGCTGGAACGTCTTGCCCTGGCTACCCCGCACCATGAGGTAGCGTAAAAACCTTACCGATAAAATAACCGATTACGGGGACTTCACATGAGTACTCTGATTAACGATAAAGTGAGCGACAACGTTCACACTGAAAAACTGGACACCAGCGCCTATCTCGCCCATACGCCCTGGCTGCAGTTTTTGCTGGTTTGCTGCTTGTTTGCGCTGTGGGGGATGGCCGGAAACCTGAACGATATCCTGATTGCCCAGTTTAAAAAGGGGTTCGATCTGTCGGATACCCAAACTGCGCTGGTGCAATCTATCTTCTTCCTTGGCTACTTCTTCGTGGCGCTCCCGGCCGCCGCGCTGATAAAACGCTACTCCTACAAAGCCGCGATTATTACCGGGCTTTGCCTTTACGCGCTGGGCTGCTTCCTGTTTATCCCTGCCGCAGAGGTCATGACCTACGGTGCGTTCCTTGCCTGCCTGGGCGTCATCGCCTGCGGCCTCTCTTTCCTGGAAACGTCGGCTAATACTTACTCGAGCCTGCTGGGGCCGATTAAAACGTCCACCCAGCGCATTAACTTCTCGCAGATTTTTAACTCGCTGGGGGTCATTTCCGGGGTGTTAATCGGCCAGATCATGGTGTTTGGCAAAGATGACCCGAGCCATGAAGAACTGCTAAAAATGCCTGCCGCTGCGGCAGATGCGGCACGTCACCAGATGGTGGGTCAGGTCGTCGGGCCATACCTGATTATCGGTTCTGTGCTGGTGGTGCTGGCGCTGATCTTTGTCTTCGTGAAGTTCCCTTCCTGCAAAGGCGACGCGCCAAAGCAGCAGGTTTCTTCCGAGGGGATGGGCAGCACGCTGCGACGTTTATTCGCGATCCCTCGTTTCCGCCTCGGCGTGTTGTCACAGTTCCTTTATGTGGGTGCTCAGGTTGGGGTGTGGAGCTTCACCATTCGTTTCGTGCAGCTGGTTCAGCATGGCACCAGCGAACACTCGGCAACTTACTGGTTACTGGCCTCGCTGGTAATTTACGCGGTGGGTAAAGGCGTTGCGACCTGGCTGATGAATCGTTTGAACCCTGCGCTGCTGCTCGGCGTGTTTGCCTCTGTCGCCACGCTGTTGCTGCTGATTGCCGTGGCCAGCCACAGCATGTTGGCTGTTTATGCGCTGATTCTGGTGAGCTTCTGTATGGCGCCGTGCTGGCCAACTAACTTTGGCCTGGTGATCAAAGGCATGGGGAAAGACACCCAGACCGCGGGCTCAATTGTGGTGATGTCGATTATCGGTGGGGCGGTGATCCCGCTGGTGATGGGCGTCATCTCGGACATTAACCACGGTAACATGCAGATTGCCTTCCTGGTGCCGCTGCTGTGCTTTGTGTATGTGGGTTTCTACGGCTTCTGGTGCGTAAGGAAGGGGGTATAACATGCGCGAACTGGTGAAACATTTGGCCCATATCGGCTATCAGGTAAGCAATCTTGAGCGTTCGCTGGCCTTCTATCTGCCGCTGGGTTTTGAGGTGAAAAGTCGCTACAGCAAAACCGCGTCGATGGGCGAAATTGAAGTGGCCTTTATTGAACTTGGCGGCGTGTTACTTGAGCTGTACCAGCTGCCACAGAGCGAGGGCTTCGATGTGCCACGCTGCGGTATTGACCATATTGCGCTTGAGGTGAGTGACCTTCAGGCCGTGGCCGCGCGCCTGGAAACGCTGGGTTATAGGCTGGATGAAGGGCCGGTAACGGAATCGTCGCCAATGAATAAGGTGAGTTTTTTACTGATTCGCGGGCCAGATGGCGAAAGGCTGGAGTTTGATCAGACGGCTGCCTGATACGAAGGGGTACTAAAAGAAAACGGCATTCAATTTTGAATGCCGTTGGTCGTTTTATTCGCCTTCGCCAGGGAATAAGAACGGGTTGATACTGCTGCGGGCGAAGCCTTCCTGCTCCATGCGGGCGTCAAGCACCAGCGAGGCCAGGTCGTCGGCGACGGCTTCAACTTTCGGGTCCTTCTCCTGATAGAGAATCTTCAGGTAGGTGCCGCAGTCGCCGCAGCTTTCGGCTTTAATCGCCGCCTGTTCGCTGTCCAGCGACCAGTAGTTTAAGTCGCGAGTCTGTTCGCAGTTGCTGCACTTCACGCGCACCACATGCCACTCGGTTTCGCACAGGTTGCAGTGCAGATAACGCAGGCCGTTGGTGGTGCCGATGTGTACCATGCTGGCGACCGGGATCGAGCCGCAAACCGGGCAGAACTGGCGCTGCTCGCCGTACTCTGCTTTGGCTTTGCCGGGAATCAGCGTCGCCATTTGCGCCCAGTAGAGCGACAGCGCGGCCCAGATAAACGGCGCTTTGTCGCTGCTGACCAACGCGAAGTCGGCGTTGAACAGCGCGGTGGCCATCTCTTCCAGCTCCTGTGAAGAAGCTTTCTCAAGATTTTCAATCACCGCTAACGCCGGGCCGTCCATTTCTGGCTTCAGCTCGGCAATCAGCGACTGCAGCAGGCGCTGCCAGTGCGGGTCGCGCGGCAGAACGTGAATGTCCAGCGGCGGCTTGCCGGTTTTGGCGGCTTCGGCAATCAGGGCGGTTAAATCCATCTCCAGCGGGTGGTCGTACAGCACCACTTCCTGGGCGTGGGCAATCAGCGCGGCAAAGCGCAGATAGTCGCCCAGCGGGTTGCTGGCAGCCAGCTCGCGCAGGCGTTCAGCGCGGCGGTTGTAGAGATTTTTGAGCCTGGGGAATAATAACGGCGGAATCACTTCCGCCGTGCGTTTCTCGCTCTTCTCCAGCTGATCTTGCGGGATTATGCGAATACTCATTCAGATGACTTTTCCTGTTTCTGGCGGACTTCGCGGTACCATTTCGGGTGATGTTTCTTTGCCCACGTCGTGGTAACCCAGCCCTCCACCATCGCGGTGATGGTGCCTTTTACCCAAAGGGCGGCGTAAATATGCACCATGATAACCACAATTAACGCTACCGCAGCAAATGAATGCAGCATTAACGCAAATCGAATAACCGGGATAGGGAAGACTGGCGCAAAGTAAGGACGCCAGATAATCACGCCGCTCGCCAGCAACAGCACCAGGAAAATAATCGCCGCCCAGAACACGCATTTCTGGCCGAAGTTATAACGCCCGGTGTCTCCCACTTCCTCGTTGACGACGATCTTACGAATATTCTTCGCCCAAAAGATATCATCCCGATTGATTAGGTTGTGGTGCCAGTAACGGAAAAACATGATGATAAACGAGGCGAACATCACCACCCCAACGAACGGGTGGAGGATGCGCGCCAGCTGCGGCGTGCCGAGAATGCCCATCAGCCAGTTGAAGGACGGGAAGAAAAAGCCCAGTCCGCTCACCGCCGCCAGCACGAAGCAGAAGGCGGTGATCCAGTGGTTGATGCGCTCAGGCGCGCTGTAGCGCTGAATGGTCGGTTGCTTTTTCATTTACGCACCTCGTCGTCGTCATGGTGCAGATTATCGTCCTCTTCATCGGCACGGTTCGGGCCGACCCCAACGTAGTGGAAGACGCTGGCGGCGAAGGTGGCCGCAAAGCCGATGGCGGCCAGCGGTTTCCAGACGCCTTTCCAGAACTTCACGGTTGGGCTGATGGACGGGTTCTCCGGCAGGCCGTGATACAGCGTCGGCTTGTCCGCATGATGCAGCACGTACATGACGTGCGTCCCGCCAACGCCGGCCGGATCGTACAAACCTGCGTTGTCGTAACCACGGGTTTTCAGCTCCGTCACGCGCTCACCGGCGAGGGTCTTCATATCCTCTTTCGAGCCGAAATGAATCGCCCCGGTCGGGCAGGTCTTCACGCATGCTGGCTCCTGGCCCACGGTGACGCGGTCTACGCACAGGGTGCATTTGTAGACGCGGTTGTCTTCCGGGTTCAGGCGCGGCACGTCGAACGGGCAGCCGGCGATGCAGTAGCCGCAGCCGATGCACTGCTCAGACTGGAAGTCGACGATGCCGTTGGCATACTGAATAATAGCCCCTTCCGACGGGCACGCCTTCAGGCAGCCCGGATCCGCACAGTGCATACAGCCGTCTTTGCGGATCAGCCATTCCAGTTTGTCGTTCTGCTCCACTTCCGAGAAGCGCATCACCGTCCAGGATTTGGCGGTCAGGTCCGCCGGGTTGTCGTACACCCCGACGTTATGCCCCACTTCATCGCGGATGTCGTTCCATTCCGAGCACGCCACCTGGCAGGCCTTACAGCCGATGCATGTGGTGACGTCGATAAGCTTGGCGACCTCTTGCTGATGATCCCGCGCCTGAGGCGCGGGCGTGAAGCCGTTAGTAGCGGAACGACGGATAATGTCCTGAGATTGATAAGCCATAATTCGTCTCCGTTACACCTTTTCCACGTTGACCAGGAACGCCTTGAACTCCGGCGTTTGCGTGTTGGCATCCCCGACAAACGGCGTCAGGGTGTTGGCAATAAAGCCTTTTTTCGCCACGCCTTCGTAACCCCAGTGAATCGGGATCCCGATGGTGTCCACCTTCTGGCCGTGAACGTCCAGCGTGCGGATACGCTTGGTCACCACCGCTTTGGCCTTGATGTAGCCTCGGTTGGAGGAGACCTTCACCGTATCGCCGTGGGCGATGCCGAGCTTGTTGGCCAGCTTCTCGCCAATCTCGACAAACTGCTCCGGCTGCGCGATGGCGTTCAGCAGCGCGTGTTTGGTCCAGTAGTGGAAGTGCTCCGTCAGACGATAGGTGGTGCCGACATACGGGAACTTGTCGTGCGTGCCCATTGCTTCCAGGTCATCTTTAAACACGCGTGCCGCCGGGTTGGAAACCACGTTCGGGTGCAGCGGGTTGGTGCCCAGCGGCGTTTCAAACGGCTCGTAGTGTTCCGGGAACGGCCCCTCTGCCATCTTGTCGAGGGCAAACAGGCGACCCAGGCCTTCCGGCTGCATGATAAACGGCCCGACGCCGCTGTCCGGCGCGGCGGTGCTGTAGTCCGGCACGTCGATACCACCCCATTTCGCGCCATCCCAGGAGATCAGGCGGCGTTTTTCATCCCACGGTTTACCCGACGGATCGGCGGAGGCACGGTTATACAGAATGCGGCGGTTAAGCGGCCACGCCCATGCCCAGCCGAGCGTGTTGCCCAGGCCTGACGGGTCGGCGTTGTCGCGGCGAGCCATCTGGTTGCCATCCGGCGTCCAGCTCCCGGCGAATATCCAGCAGCCGCTGGACGTTGTACCGTCGTCGCGCAGCTGAGCAAAGGAGCTAAGCTGCTGCCCTTTTTTCACCAGCACCGCGCCGGTGGCCGGGTCGATCAGGTCTGCCAGCGCCTTGCCGTTGCTTTCCATAGCCACTTCTTCCGGCGCCGGGTTGTCCGGCGTCAGGTACTTCCAGGTCATGTTCAGCACCTGCTCAGGCACTTTGCCGCCGTCGCGCTCGTACATGTGGCGCAGGCGGGTGAAGATGCCGGAGAGGATTTCGCCGTCGTTCAGCGCTTCCCCTGGCGCATCCGCCCCTTTCCAGTGCCACTGCAGCCAGCGCCCGGAGTTCACGATGGATCCGTTCTCTTCCGCGAAGCAGGTGGACGGCAGGCGGAACACCTCGGTCTGGATTTTCGACGGATCAACGTCGTTCATCTCGCCGTGGTTTTGCCAGAAGTTGGACGTTTCGGTGTTCAGCGGGTCGATAGTGACCAGGAACTTCAGCTTCGAGAGCGAGGCCACGACCTTGTTCTTGTTAGGGAACGAGGCCACCGGGTTAAAGCCTTGGCACAGATAGCCGTTGACCTTGCCCTGGCTCATCATCTCGAAGTACTGCAGCACGTCGTAGCCTTTGTCCCACTTCGGCAGCCAGTCATAGCCCCAGCTGTTTTCCTTCGTCGCTTTGTCGCCAAAGAAGGCTTTCATCATCGAGACGAAGAATTTTGGGTAGTTGCCCCAGTAGTTCACCTGGCCTTTCAGCAGTGGTTTAGGCGTGTTGGCCGCCAGATAGCTGTCGATATCCACCTGTTTTTCGCTCGGCAGGTTCATGTAACCCGGCAGGCTGGTGGAAAGCAGGCCGAGGTCGGTCAGGCCCTGAATGTTGGAGTGGCCTCGCAGGGCGTTGACGCCGCCGCCTGCCATCCCCATATTGCCGAGGAGCAGCTGGATCATCGCCATGGTGCGAATGTTCTGCGCGCCGATGGAGTGCTGTGTCCAGCCCAGGGCGTACAGGAACGACGCGGTTTTGTCCGCCACGCTGGTTTCGGCGATGTACTCGCACACCTTCAGGAAGTCTTCCTTCGGCGTGCCGCAGATACTGGTCACCACGTCCGGCGTGTAGCGGGAAATATGCTCTTTCAGCAGGTTCCACACGCAGCGCGGGTGCTGGAGCGTCAGGTCGCGTTTGGCGAAGCCTTCTTCATCCAGCTCGTAGTTCCAGGTGGTTTTGTCGTACTTGCGGTTTGCCGCGTCGTAGCCGGTGAACAGGCCGTCGTCGAAGCCGAAGTCCTCACGCACAATCAGGTTGGCGTTGGTGTAAGACTCGACGTACTCGCGGTTGAATTTGTTGTTGTTTATCAGGTACAGCAGGACGCCCGACAGGAATGCAATGTCGGTCCCGGATCGGATAGGCGTGTAGAAATCCGCCACCGAAGCAGTACGTGTAAAGCGAGGATCGATCACAATCAGCTTCGCGCCGTTGTGAATTTTGGCTTCCATCGCCCAGCGGAATCCCACCGGATGCGCTTCTGCCGCGTTCCCACCCATCACCACGATGAGGTTGGCGTTTTTGATATCAACCCAGTGGTTGGTCATCGCACCGCGACCAAATGTTGGAGCAAGACTTGCTACCGTTGGTCCGTGTCAGACACGCGCCTGGTTATCCACGGCAAGCATGCCGAGGGCGCGGGAAAATTTCTGGGTTAAATAGCCGGTTTCGTTGCTCGACGCGGAAGCGCACAGCATCCCCGTGGAGAGCCAGCGGTTGACCGTGGTGCCCTGTTCGTTCTTTTCGATAAAGTTGGCGTCGCGGTCTTCTTTCATCAGCTTCGCGATGCGGTCAAAGGCATCGTCCCAGCTGATTTGCTGCCATTTATCGGAGCCTGGCGCGCGGTAAGAAGGCGTTTTCAAGCGGCTTTCGGAATGGATAAAGTCCACCAGACCGGCCCCTTTCGGGCACAGCGCGCCGCGGTTTACCGGGTGGTCCGGGTCACCTTCGATATGGAAAATTGAGGCTTTTGCGTTTTTTGCGCCGTCGCCGAGGCTATACATCAATAGCCCACAGCCGACGGAGCAGTATGTGCAGGTGTTACGGGTTTCACGGGTGCGTAGCAGCTTGTACTGCCGGGTTTCCGCGAGCGCAACGCCGGGGGCAAAACCCAGTGCTGCTGCCGTGGTGCCTGCCATACCGCCAGCGCAGATCTTAAAGAACTGCCTTCTGCTGACCTGCATGGATCGCTCCTTACATTTCGACATTTCACATTGCTTAGGATTTATTTTGCGGGGTTACCCGCAAAGGTTCACAATTAGAACCAGTATAGATTTTGATGGCTTACTTCCCTTCATCCGGAAGGGGTATTTAGTAGAATACCACAATGGTACTGAGGGTGTTCTCGAATGGTTAAAACAAAGTGAACAAACTTCACCACTCTGAAAAAAATATAATGGAACAGGTTACCGGCGCACGCACGATCGAGCTTTGGCATCGGGGCAATCTCACCGTGGCTGAAACCGACTGGCTGGCGGAAGAAGTCCCTGTCGCGCTGGTCTACAACGGCATTTCTCATGTTGTGATGATGGCTTCGCCCAAAGACCTTGAAGCGTTTGCGCTGGGGTTTTCCCTGTCTGAAGGCATTATTGAAAGTCCGGCGGATATTTTCGGGATGGATGTGTTGCCAACTTGTAACGGGATTGAAGTGCAGGTCGAGCTGTCCAGCCGCCGCTTCGCGGGCCTGAAAGAGCGTCGCCGGGCGCTGGCCGGACGAACCGGCTGTGGCGTTTGCGGCGTCGAGCAGTTAAACGATATTGGCCGCCCCGTGCCGCCGCTGCCGTTTACCCAGACGTTTGCCCTGGAAAATCTGGACGAGCCGCTGAAAAAAATGCGCGGCTACCAGCCCGTCGGCGAGCTAACCGGCTGCACTCATGCGGCGTTATGGCTTGATCCTGACGGGCAGATCCTCGACGGACGGGAAGATATAGGCCGTCATGTGGCACTGGATAAAATGCTCGGCGTTCGCAGCCGTAACCCGTGGCACAGCGGCGCCGCGCTGGTTTCCAGCCGTGCGAGCTACGAAATGGTGCAGAAGGCCGCGATGTGCGGCATTGAAATCCTGTTTGCGGTGTCTGCCGCGACTTCGCTGGCGGTGGAAGTTGCACAGCGTACGAATCTGACGCTGGTGGGCTTTAACCGGCCAGGCCGTGCCACGGTTTATACGCACCCGGAGCGGCTGCGCTAAGTATTAACGGACGGGCTTCATCCGTTCACTGGCCAGGTTATAAACCTGGCTTCTCTCGCGTTTTCCCACGGCAACGACGGCGATCACTAACACCTCATCTATCACTTGGTACACCAGCCGGAATCCGCTGGAGCGTAGTTTGATTTTGTAGCAATCCTTCATGCCACGCAGTTTCGTTGATGGAATGTGAGGTTCCTCGCAGCATTTCTTAAGCTTTTTGGCGAACTGCTGTTGAATGGATTTATCGAGCTTGTGCCATTCTTTCAGCGCATCTTCCCTGAACTTCACCTTATAGCTCATAAATAGCTGTCCAAATCCATCTCAATCAGTGGCTGGTTGCTGCGTTCATTGACCAGCTTTACCAACTCCTGGTCATCCAGCGCATCAAGCATTTTTTCATACAGCGCGGCTGGTACGCAGTAAAACGCCGGCTGGTTGCGGTTCAGTATTGCAACCGGGAAGCCGTCTCCGGCATTAACCGTCGCCATAGGATTTTTTTTCAGTTCGCTAACGCTGGCGCTAGTGTCGCTCAGAATGATGCTAGGCATGAGTCACCTCTTAAGACTGTTTAACTGGTCTTTATTATAGAGCTAAGAGACCTATCAACAAGTCTTTTGAGTGTTTTTTGTTCTTTTGTAGATTGTGGCTATTTGTTACAAGCCCCTCGTCCCTCTCCCCTTTAAGGGCTGTCTCTTAGTCACAAATACGCTCTATGAAGGATCGGCTAAGG
>NZ_BCTL01000007.1 GCF_001571265.1 Cedecea neteri NBRC 105707 = ATCC 33855
CGTTCACCGTGTTCGGAACATGCAGGGGAAACAGATCTATGGGTGAACGGAATAACTACGGAGAGAAAGATATCTCACGAGGGATTTGCAAGAAACGTGTAACTAAGAAACAGCCCCCATGGACCGGGAGCTAGCCATAAAAAAGGCACCGTGAAGGTGCCTTTTGCATTTACTTGGTAACGCGCTTGTACTTGATGCGTTTTGGCTCCAGAGCATCTGAACCCAGGGTACGCTTCTTGTACTCTTCGTATTCGGTAAAGTTACCTTCGAAGAATTCGACTTTACCTTCATCCTGGTAGTCCAGAATGTGGGTCGCGATACGGTCAAGGAACCAGCGGTCGTGCGAGATAACCATCGCACATCCCGGGAACTCCAGCAGGGCGTTTTCCAGCGCGCGCAGGGTTTCGATATCCAGGTCGTTGGTTGGTTCATCGAGCAACAGAACGTTACCGCCAACCTGCAGCAGTTTCGCCAGGTGCAGACGACCACGCTCACCGCCGGACAGCTCGCCCACGCGTTTGCCCTGGTCGACGCCTTTGAAGTTAAAGCGGCCGACGTAGGCACGGCTTGGCATTTCGGTGTTACCGATACGCATAATGTCCTGGCCGCCGGAAACTTCTTCCCACACGGTTTTGCTGTTGTCCATAGCGTCACGGAACTGGTCCACGGAGGCCAGCTTCACGGTTTCACCGAGGGTGATAGAACCGCTGTCAGGCTGTTCCTGACCGGACATCATGCGGAACAGGGTGGATTTACCCGCGCCGTTCGGACCGATGATGCCGACGATAGCGCCTTTCGGTACGGAGAAGCTCAGATCGTCAATCAGCAGGCGGTCGCCGTAGGATTTACGCAGGTTACTAACTTCCACCACTTTATCCCCCAGGCGTGCGCCAGGTGGAATAAACAGTTCGTTGGTTTCGTTACGTTTCTGGTATTCGGTGTTGTTCAACTCTTCGAAGCGTGCCAGACGGGCCTTGCCCTTAGACTGACGGCCTTTAGCGCCCTGACGAACCCACTCCAGCTCTTTCTCAATGGATTTGCGGCGAGCGGCTTCCGTTGAGGCTTCCTGCGCCAGACGCTGGTCTTTCTGCTCCAGCCAGGAGGAGTAGTTGCCTTCCCATGGAATACCTTCCCCACGGTCAAGCTCGAGGATCCAGCCGGCGACGTTGTCGAGGAAGTAACGGTCGTGGGTGATCGCCACAACGGTCCCTTCGAAGTCGTGCAGGAAGCGTTCCAGCCACGCCACGGATTCTGCATCCAGGTGGTTGGTTGGTTCGTCGAGCAGCAACATGTCTGGTTTTTCCAGCAGCAGGCGGCACAGCGCAACGCGGCGACGTTCACCCCCGGACAGCTTCTCGATTTTTGCATCCCAGTCCGGCAGGCGCAGGGCATCAGCGGCGCGCTCCAGCTGCACGTTCAGGTTATGGCCGTCGTGCGCCTGGATAATTTCTTCATACTTGCCTTGCTGCGCGGCCAGCTTGTCGAAGTCCGCGTCCGGCTCGGCGTACTTGGCGTAGACTTCGTCCAGGCCTTTCAGCGCGTTAACCACTTCGGAAACGGCTTCTTCTACGGACTCACGTACGGTGTGTTCCGGGTTCAGCTTAGGTTCCTGCGGAAGGTAGCCGATCTTGATGCCAGGTTGAGGACGGGCTTCGCCTTCGATATCGGTATCGATGCCGGCCATGATGCGCAGCAGGGTGGATTTACCGGCACCGTTCAGACCCAGCACGCCGATTTTGGCGCCAGGGAAGAAGCTGAGCGAAATATTTTTCAGAATATGTCGTTTCGGCGGGACAACTTTGCCGACACGATGCATGGTATAAACGAATTGAGCCACAGTGCGACTTTGCCTCTTTTATCGTGATGTAAGATGGTACATAACAAAGGCGAAGTGTAGCGGTTTTCACGGTCTAATCCCAGCGGGGTATCGTGCTTCTGCCGCGCATGGCGCCTTTATACGTTTAATGACCAAAATATCCCTCCCGGACGTGGCGTATTGTGTCTCCCCTGGTTAGCATGAATGCATTCGCTTATTGCAGCGCAGGCATGATGCCGTCAGCAAAATAATGAGGAGAAGGTGTGGTAAAAGCCAAACAAGTCGTATGGCAGTTGCTTGCCGCAGGCGTTAGCCTGGTGATGTTAAACGGCGCGGTACGTGCGGATTCTCTCGATGAGCAGCGCAACCGTTACGCGCAAATCAAACAAGCCTGGGATAACAAGCAAATGGACGTGGTGCAGCAGCTGATGCCCACGCTGCAAACCTATCCCCTTTATCCTTATCTCGAATACCGTCAGCTCACCGACGACCTGATGAACGAGCCGACCGTCGCGGTGACCCAGTTTATCCAGGCGAATCCAACCCTGCCTCCGGCGCGCACCCTAAGCTCCCGCTTTGTTAACGAGCTGGCAAGGCGCCAGGACTGGCGAGGTCTGCTGGCCTTTAGCCCCGAGCCGCCAGCCACTAACGAAGCAAAATGTAATTACTACTATGCCAAGTGGAATACCGGGCAAGCGGATGCCGCCTGGGCCGGTGCGAAAGAACTTTGGCTGACGGGAAAGAGCCAGCCATCGAGCTGTGATGCTCTGTTTTCGGCGTGGCGGGCCTCTGGCACGCAGGATCCGCTGGCTTACCTTGAGCGCATCCGCTTGGCGATGAAAGAGGGGAATACCTCGCTGGTGAACGCGCTTGCGAACCAGATGCCAGCGGAATATCAGACCATTTCCAGTGCCCTGGTCAGCCTGCAAAATAACCCCAGCACGGTGCTGACCTTCGCCAATACGGTGGGCGCAACGGATTTCACTCGTCAGGCGGCCGCTATCGCCTTTGCAAGCGTTGCCCGTCAGGATGTAGAAAATGCGCGTCTGATGATTCCTTCCTTGGCCCAGGCGCAGAAGCTGACCGAGGAGCAGGTGCAGGAATTGCGTGACGTTGTGGCCTGGCGATTGATGGGCAGCGACGTGACGGATGAACAGGCTCGCTGGCGGGATGACGCTATTATGCGCTCCCAGTCTACCTCGTTGATTGAGCGGCGTGTGCGCATGGCGCTGGGTGCCGGAGACCGTACAGGACTGAATACCTGGCTGGCGCGTTTGCCGATGGAAGCCAAAGAGAAAGACGAATGGCGCTACTGGCAGGCTGATTTACTGCTTGAGCGGGGGCGTGAAGACGAAGCGAAAGGCATACTTCGTGCCCTGATGCAGCAGCGAGGTTTTTACCCGATGGTCGCCGCACAGCGGCTTGGGGAAGAGTATCCCCTGCGCGTGGATAAAGCTGAACCTGTGAACCCGGAGCTGGTACAGGGGCCTGAAATGGCCCGCGTCCGCGAGCTGATGTACTGGAATATGGACAACACGGCGCGTAGTGAATGGGCTAATCTGGTCACCAGCCGCAGCAAGCAGGAGCAAGCCGGGCTGGCGCGCTATGCATTTGAGCAGGACTGGTGGGATCTTAGCGTGCAGGCAACGATTGCCGGCAAGCTGTGGGATAACCTGGAAGAGCGCTTCCCGCTGGCTTATAAAGGCACCTTTGCCCGCTACGTGAGCGGCAAAACTGTGCCACAAAGTTATGCCATGGCGATTGCCCGCCAGGAAAGTGCCTGGAATCCGAAGGTACGCTCTCCAGTGGGGGCAAGCGGCCTGATGCAAATCATGCCGGGCACCGCTACCCATACTGTGAAGATGTTCAGCATTCCAGGCTACAGCAGTCCGGTGCAGCTTCTGGATCCGGACACCAACATCAATATCGGTACCAGCTACCTGCAGTACGTGTTCCAGCAGTTTGAGAACAACCGTATCTTTGCTTCCGCCGCCTATAACGCCGGGCCAGGGCGCGTGCGGACCTGGCTTGGGAACAGCGCAGGGCGGATTGACGCCATCGCGTTCGTGGAAAGTATTCCGTTCTCAGAGACGCGCGGCTATGTGAAAAACGTGCTGGCCTACGATGCCTATTATCGCTATTTCATGGGGCAGCCTGACAAAATCCTGTCGGACAGCGAATGGCAGCGACGTTACTGATTGCGCGAAGAGTATGTTATGCTGCCGTACTAGTTAAAGAGTATGGTGGCCTGACATGACTCAGCTCTCTCAGTATTCGGCAGAACAGGCCGAACAAAGTAATAAAGAGTGGCTCCGCTTTGTGGGGCTGTTGCAGCAAGCTTTTGGGCAGGAGCTTCACATGCCTTTGCTGACGCTGCTGCTAACGCCGGATGAACGTACTGCGTTAGGTACGCGGGTACGGATAATCGAAGAGTTACTGCGCGGTGAGCTTAGCCAGCGTGAGCTGAAGAACGAACTGGGCGCGGGTATTGCAACCATTACCCGCGGCTCCAACAGCCTGAAGGCCGCGCCGACCGAGCTGCGTGAATGGCTTGAAAAAGAGCTGCTGCAGGGCGGAAAGCCAACCCGCTAATGCGCTACCGGCCGTAAATCTCGTTATGAAACGGGCTTAGCGCCAGAATCACCGCCTGATGGTAAACGCTGCTCCGCGTGAGCTTTCCGGCGGTGAACACCCCAATCGCTCCCTCTTTACGCCCAATCTGATCGATACCCGTATAGTCCGACATCACCGGCCCCAGGGCGTTTCCGGCGCTGACTTTCTGCAGAATAATTTCCGGCAATGGCAGGGTAGCGGAACGGGCTTCACCGCGCTGCTGACGGTTCTCAATCACCACCCAGCTGAAGGTGCTACCTTCATCGATTCCGGCCTCAATGGCGACCCAAAAGTCGGCATCTGGTCTGATCTCCCGGGCATTTGCTACCCGGCACCGTGCGCCAGTTCGCGTTTCCTGACAGCCGTTGGGCTGCTCCGGCACGCCACTATCGACGACCACGGGCTCAATATGGCAGGATCCTTCACCATAAATCTCGCTAAACGCCTGCAGAATCGCCTGAATTTTGGCGGGATTGGTTGTTGCAGCTACGACATGGTTCATAATAAGTCAGAACTCTCGATATTTCGTGACCGGAGTATAACGGAAAAAACGCATGTTACAGGTATACCTTGTTCGTCATGGCGAAACGCAGTGGAATGCTGAGCGCCGCATTCAGGGGCAGTCAGACAGCGCGCTGACTGAAAACGGAGAACGTCAGGCCTGGCAAGTGGCCGAACGAGCCAGAGCCCTTGGCATCACCCACATCATCAGCAGCGATTTAGGCCGTACTCGCCGCACCGCAGAGATAATCGCCGAAGCCTGCGGCTGCGAGATTATCCTGGATTCGCGCCTGCGTGAGCTCAACATGGGCGTGCTTGAACGCCGTAAAATGGACTCTCTGACCGAAGAGGAAGAGAGCTGGCGACGTCGCCTGGTGGACGGCACCCCGGACGGGCGTATTCCTGAAGGCGAAAGCATGCTGGAGCTGAGCAACCGTATGCACGAAGCCCTGAACGCCTGCCGGGAACTGCCGGCCGGAAGCCGACCATTGCTGGTGAGTCATGGTATGGCGCTGGGTGGGTTGGTGAGTACGATTCTTGGCTTACCGGCATGGGCTGAACGTCGCTTGCGTCTGCGCAACTGTTCGATTTCCCGTGTGGATTATCAGCACAGCCCGTGGCTGGCGTCTGGGTGGGTGGTTGAAACAGCAGGAGACATCTCGCATCTTGATGCTCCTGCTCTGGATGAGATCCAGCGTTAACGACGAACCGGGATCAGGTATTCACAGCGGATATGCATCGGCACATCCTGTTCCCGCGTTTCATCCTGAGGATAGAAACGTTCGATGTCCTGACCTTTACGACGGGTCAGGTTGAGCGATGGCATACAGGTGCCATAAACCGTCAGGATAAAGTCCTGCAGCCCGGTGCCCAGCCCTTCATAGTTAAACTGTACATAATCCCCCCCTTCCAGCACCACCGGATGCGAGTCCGGCAGGAAACCATTCGCCAGCTCAGGCGTAAGCGCCGTGGTGTAGAAGACTTCCTGCTCATCGTCTTTTTCCGAGCTTGGACGAGGTTCATGCAGGCCGTACAGCACTCGCGGAATCGTCGGTGAGTTGCCGAGGAACTGTGTCCAGAACTGGATGCGCATCTCATTGCGGAAGTCGGAGATTTGTTCCAGCGTGCAGCTGTAGCTTTGCGTCACCCCAACCAGATGCGTTTCCGGCATCGTGATGAAGTGGGCCTGCGGTGGCGTAAATTCGCCGAGACGCAGCGGCGGGCGCATGCCAAAAGCGCTCCAGTCCGGCGAGCGACGATAGAGCGCCGGTGTTTGAGCAAACTGCTTTTTAAACGCACGGGTAAACGTCTGCTGCGAGTCAAATCGGTACTGAAGCGCAATGTCCAGAATAGGGCGCGCAGTCAGGCGCAGAGCAACGGCGGATTTGGAGAGTCGGCGGGCGCGAATATAGGCACCAATTGCGTGCCCGGTAACCTCTTTAAACATCCGTTGTAAATGCCACTTGGAATAACCTGCCTTTGCCGCCACATTATCAAGGGCGAGAGGCTGGTCGAGGTGGCCCTCCAGCCAGCTAAGAAGATCGCGAATGATCCCAGCCTGATCCATAAAATATCCTCATCCATACAAGCGAATGCCTGTTTACTAAGGTAGCGGATGATAGCATTTTTGTACTTTATGCATTCACCGTTTTTATTTAACAAGTTGTGCCAAATTTGCCGATTATGGAGGCAGGTTTTGCTAATAATGTGATATTCAACGACTTTTTGTCCGATTGTTGAATAGTCCCGTAGGGTAATTTTTAAACAATGGTAACAATATGAAATATAAAGCTTTAGCACTTTGCAGTGCGCTTCTGGCCGTGAGCTACGGCGCGAGCGCGGAGCAGATCGGATCGGTGGATACCGTGTTTAAAGTCTTTGGCCCCGATCACAAGATTGTAGTCGAAGCATTTGACGATCCTGATGTGAAGAATGTGACTTGTTATATCAGCCGTGCAAAAACCGGGGGCATTAAGGGCGGCCTCGGATTAGCGGAAGACACGTCTGATGCGGCAATTTCCTGCCAGCAGGTAGGCCCGGTTGAACTCAGCGACAAGATAAAAGCGGGTAAAGCACAGGGGGATGTCGTCTTCCAGAAGCGAACGTCGCTGGTGTTTAAAAAGCTGCAAGTGGTGCGTTTCTATGATGCGAAGCGTAATGCGCTGGCCTATCTTGCCTACTCTGACCGCGTTGTTGAAGGTTCGCCGAAGAACGCCATCAGCGCGGTGCCGATTATTCCGTGGAGTAAATAATCGTCTCTCCTGCCGTTGAACGGATGCGCCCACGCGTGACCGGCATGAGAAGCCTGATGTATTTCTGATGCATCAGGCTTGTCAGTTCTTACCTTCCTTATTAGTGTGTTATGACCGTGCCGTTGCCTTTTAAGGCTTCTTTGATGCAGATCGAGCCTCTACCGCCCCTTAATACCCTTATCGCCTTCGAATGTGTGGCCCGCTATGGCAACATTTCTCGTGCGGCGGAAGAGCTTAACCTGACGCAAAGCGCCACCAGCCGGCAAATCCTGCAGCTGGAAGAGATGCTCGGCTGCAAACTTTTTACCCGCACCCAGCGGCGAGTGCTGCTTACGCCACGCGGTGAAGCTTACGCGGAGCGGGTCAGGCAGCAGCTGGCTGCACTGTCGCATGCCACGGCGGAAGTGATGGGCTGGACCGGGCTGCCACAGGTGACCATCGCCTGTACCAGCGCTATGAGCTCGCTTTGGCTGTCGTCGCGCCTTTCGGCGCTACATCGTGAGCTGCCGGATTTACAGATTCGCATGAAAATCACCGACAACTTCTCCGAACTGCGCTCATCGGAATTTGATCTGGCTATTTTTTACCTGCGGAGCGTGCCCATCGGCTTTCACGCCACGCCGCTCTTCGATGAAGTCTGCTACCCCATGTGCTCCCCGGCGTTTCTCTCACGCATTGGTTCAGACGCCCCGGCGGAAGCGCTGCTGCAGCACACGCTGCTGATTCAGGACGATCCGCAGCGGGAGTGGACCGGGTGGAGCGACTGGTTTGCCTCGCAGAATGTTTTGAGCTTTGTGCCACGGCAAACCTGGCGAGCCAATAACTACCCGTTTTTGGTGGAGACGGCGGTCCGCGGCGACGGGATATTACTCGGCTGGGAAGGGCTAGTGCAGGATTATCTTAACCGGGGTGAACTTGTTGCGGCGCACTCTGGAAAGCTGGCGGCCGCCAGTAAATGTTTCCTGCTTATCCCACAGGATCGCTATATGAAGCCGGTTGTTCGTCATGTGATGAGCTGGCTTCAGCGACAGCCGTTGGTGGAATAAGCAGAAAATAGATGTAAATCACAAAAGACGATTATTTTATTATTTGGGTCATCAATAAATTATCTGCATATTTTATTAGCCATAACGTTTTCTTATGTAACGTAGCGAGAAATAATCGATGCATTACTTTTAATCCTTTGGTTTATTTATTGTCTCTAAATCCAGAGGCGGTATTTTATTTTTTAACTCGCCCCGGCGACGATAAGAAGTATGCATACCTATAAGCGTGAAAACCAGCCACATCGACTGTGATATTACTGACGCTAAATTAAAATCATGGCTGAGAGAATACAGCCCGCCCACGCAGCCTGCGATGTTAAGACAGGCGTAACCATTTGAATCTATTGATAGCCTTCGCATTTGAACCAGCGCGTATGCCAGCAGGTAACAAAACACGCCAATTAAACCTACAAGGGTATGTAGTTCCACTTTTTCTTTCCTGATGTGACTCCGTGAACGGGAAATTATCTTTTTTGCCGTGGTTCTGCCGTGCATTTTTTTCATAGTCTGATACGAAAAACTCATGCCTCAGTGTTTAGCTGTTTTGATATAAATCATAAATAGATGTGCTATGGCATCTGGCCGGTGGTCAGACAAACAAATAATAACGGAGAAAAATAAATGAAAGACGATCGTTCAGACGAAAACAAATACCTGCAAGGCGTGAGCATGAGCCGCCGTTCATTTATCAATACGGCGGCGCTGATTGGCGTGGGCAGTGCTTTATCGCTGTCGCCGCTGGCGGGTTTTGCAGCCGAAGCGACGCCTAAAAAAGGTGGCGTGCTGAAACTGGGCATGTCTGGCGGCAATACCAGCGACTCTCTGGATCCCACGCTCTTTAGCGACTGGGTGCCGCTTAACCAGGCGTATATGTTGATGAACGGCCTGGTGGAAATCGATGAGAATAACCAGGCCACGCCGGAACTGCTGGAAAGCTGGGAAGCTAAGCCGGGCGCGCAGGAGTGGACCTTTAAAGTGCGCCAGGGCGTGACCTTCCACAACGGTAAGGCTCTTACCGTGGAAGACATTCTTTACTCGATTAATCTCCACCGTGGCGACCAGTCACGCAGCGCCATTAAAACGCAGCTGGCGGCTATCAAAGAGCTGAAGAAGAGCGGCGAGAACGAAATTACCCTGACGCTGGACAGCGGCAACGCCGACTTGCCCTTCCTGCTGGCGGACTACCACCTCGTAGTGGTGCCGGACGGCTTTACCGACTGGAAACATCCGATTGGCACCGGTGGCTTCGTCTTTGATCAGTACCAGCCGGGCGTGCGCTCCTACTTCAAGCGCAACCCGAATTACTGGAAACCTAACCGTGCTTTTGTTGATGCCGTTGAGGTGTTGGTTATCAACGATGCGACCGCGCGCACCAACGCCCTTATCTCGGGCCAGGTGCATGCCATCAACCGCGTTGACTTTAAAACCGTTGATTTCCTGAAGCGCAGTCCGGCGCTGAACATCGTGCGTGCGGCCGGCGGGCAGCATTTCACCTTCCTGATGGATTGCCGCGTGGCACCGTTCAACAACAATGATGTTCGTACGGCGATTAAATACGGCATCGATCGTGAAAAATTACTGGCTACCGTGCTTCGGGGTTACGGCACGCTCGGCAACGATCACCCCATTCCGAAAACCGATCGCTTCTTCAATAAAAGCCTGGAGCAGCGCGCCTACGATCCTGACAAAGCGAAGTTCTTCCTGAAAAAAGCCGGGCTGAGTGCGCTGCCGCTTGAACTGTCGTCATCTGATGCTGCCTTTGCCGGGGCGCTGGACGCCGCCGCATTGTTCCAGGGTGAAGCCGCCGCGGCCGGGATCCAGGTCAGCATCAAACGCCAGCCGGCAGACAGCTACTGGGATGACGTCTGGATGAAAGCGCCGTTTAGCATGGGCTACTGGGGCGGGCGTCCAACTGCGGATCAGATGTTCTCCACCGCCTGGCAGTCCACGGCGAAATGGAACGATACCCACTGGAAAAACGACAAGTTCGACAGCCTGCTGATCCAGGCGCGATCGCTGCTGGACGATCAAAAACGTGCGGAAATTTATGGCGAGCTGCAAAGCATTGCCCGGGATGACGGCGGGGCGATGATCCCGCTGTTTGGTGACTATCTGGATGCCACCAGCAAAAAAGTCGGCGGCGTGAAACCTCATCCGCTGTTCAACTTTATGGGTGGCCGCCTGGCTGAACGCGTCTGGCTGGAGTCGTAATGAAAAAACAGATCCTTCATCGCTTATTGCTGGGCGTGCTGACGCTGTGGCTGGTTTCGGTGCTGATCTTCGTCGGCACTGAGCTGTTACCTGGCGACGTGGCGAGCGCCATCCTGGGCCAGAACGGCACGCCTGAAACCATTGCCGCGCTGCGTCTGCAGCTTGGTCTGGATCAGCCTGCAGTTTATCGCTATCTGCACTGGTTGTCTGGCGTGCTGCACGGTGACCTGGGCACTTCGCTTGCCAATAACCAGCCTATCGGTGCAGAGCTGCTGCCTCGCCTGGCGAACACACTGTTCCTTGCTGCTTATGCCGCCCTGATTGCGATTCCGTTAGCGGTGGTGCTGGGCATTGCCTCTGCGGTATGGCGCGGGTCCTGGTTTGACCGTCTGGCGAATACGCTGACGCTGATGAGCATTTCGGTGCCGGAGTTTTTCGTGGGCTACGTGCTGGTAATCTTCTTTGCCATTCGTCTGGCCTGGTTCCCCAGCCTCGCGCTGGTCGACCCGGATGCCAGCCTTCTCGACAGGCTCTATGCCTGCACGTTGCCAATGCTGACGCTGGTGCTGGTGGTGCTGGCGCACATGCTGCGCATGACGCGCGCTTCAGTCGGCGCGGTGATGTCCAGCAGCTATATCGAAACGGCGCTGCTAAAAGGGCTTTCCCGCTGGCGTATTGTGCTCAGCCACGCGCTGCCTAACGCGCTGGCGCCGATCATCAACGTGATTGCTTTTAACCTGGCGTACCTGGTGGTAGGCGTCATCCTGGTTGAGGTGGTCTTTGTTTATCCTGGCATCGGGCAACTGATGGTAGATGCGGTGACAAAACGAGATTTACCGGTCGTGCAGGCCTGCGGATTGCTGTTTGGCGGGACGTATATCCTGCTGAATACGACGGCAGATCTGCTGGCTATCTGGTGTAACCCACGACTGCGACATGCGAGGTAGGCCATGAAAAATATCAAAATTCGCACGGTGCCGCTGTCGGCAATATTGGGTTTGACCATCATTGCCGTCAATTTAATTGCCGCGCTTTTTGCACCCTGGCTGGCGCCGCACAGCGAAACGGCACAGGTGGGTGACATCTGGATGCTGCCGTCCAGTTCGATGCCGTTCGGTACCGACAGCCTGGGACGTGACATGCTGTCGCGCATTCTGTTTGGTGCCCGAACCACCATTGCGATTGCGCTGGCGATCACCGCTATTTCGTTTGTGGTGGGCATTATTACCGGGTTTACCGCCGCGATTTACGGGCGCTGGGTGGATGTCGTGCTGACCCGTATTGTGGATACGCTGATGTCGATTCCGGTGCTGATCCTGGCGCTGATCGTCCTGTCCGTGCTGGGGACATCTATTCCTGTGTTGGTGGGAACTATTGCGTTATTAGACGCAACTCGCGTTTTCCGTCTTGCCCGCCTGGTCGCGCAGGGGATCGTCTGCCTTGAATACGTTGAGGCGGCGCGCCTGCGTGGAGAGGGGCTGTGGTGGATCGTCCGCAAAGAGTTTCTGCCTAACGCCATGCCGCCGCTGCTGGCGGAATTCGGCATGCGCTTCTGCTTTACCTTCCTGTTTATTGCCGGGCTTAGCTTCCTTGGGCTGGGCATTCAGCCGCCGTGGGCGGACTGGGGCAGCATGGTGCGCGACAACGCGCAGGCCATCAACTTTGGCCAGTTTGCTCCGCTGTACCCCGCTGCGGCGATTGCCCTGCTGACGATCGGCGTCAACCTGGTGGTCGACTGGCTGCTGGTGCGTAACAACCTTTCGCTGGGAGAAGAGGCATGACACAACCGATTTTACAAATGCGTGATTTACGTATTGAAACCGAGCAGGGGCTGCCGCTGGTGAAAGGCGTATCTCTCAGTCTGATGCCCGGCGAAGTGCTGGGGCTGATTGGCGAGTCCGGCGCGGGGAAATCAACCATTGGTCTTGCGGCTCTGGGCTATGCCCGACCAGGCTGCCGGATAGCGGGGGGGGAAGTGCTGGTGGCCGGGAAAAATATCGTGGCGCTGTCCAGCAAAGAGAAGCGCGAGTTTCGCGGTAAGCGCGTGGCCTATGTGGCGCAGAGCGCGGCGGCGGCGTTTAACCCGGCGCTCACCATCGGCAAGCAGGTTTGCGAAGGGCCACTTCGGCACGGTTTGATGAATCAGGAGGAAGCGCAGGCCTGGGCCGTAACGCTGTTTAAAGCGTTGGATCTCCCTGAGCCTGAAACTATCGGCCAGCGCTATCCGCATCAGCTCTCGGGCGGGCAGCTACAGCGGGCGATGGCGGCGATGGCGATGTCCTGCAAGCCGGATGTCCTCGTGCTGGATGAACCGACCACCGCGCTGGATGTGACCACGCAAATCGAAGTGCTGGTGATGCTGCGCAAACTGGTCCGCGAGTTTAATACCGCAGCGCTTTATATCACCCACGATCTGGCGGTTGTCGCACAGATTGCCGACCGCATTATGGTGCTGCGTCAGGGAAGTGAAGTGGAATGTGGCAGCACGGCCGATATTCTGCAAAACCCAGCTGAGAGCTACACGCAGCGGCTGGTTTCCGAACGCGCCCACGCCTTAACGCCGGTTCATGCTGAAAGCAAACCTGAAGGACAGCTTCTGGCGCTAAACAATCTCTCTACGGGCTATAACGGTAAGACGGTCGTCCACAACGTCTCCCTCAGTATTGCCAAAGGGGAAACGATGGCCATTATCGGCGAGTCCGGGAGCGGGAAGAGTACGCTGGCCCGTGCGCTTTGCGGCCTGCTCACAGACACCAAAGGCAGCGTCACTTTTGCCGACAAGGCGCTGGCCAACCGCTATCAGCAGCGTGATAAAGAGACGCTGCGGCGTATTCAGATGATTTATCAGTTGCCCGATGTGGCGCTTAACCCAAGGCAAACCGTGCTTGAGGCGATTGGTCGCCCGGTGGCGTTCTATTTTGGCCTTGATAAACAGCAGGTTCGCACACGTGTTCTCGAACTCCTGAAACTAACTGAACTCCCTGATTACCTCATTGACCGCTACCCTGGTTCGCTTTCCGGTGGCCAAAAGCAGCGGGTATGTATTGCGCGAGCGCTGGCCGCGAAGCCCGATCTGATTATCTGCGATGAGGCAACCTCCGCGCTTGACCCGCTGGTAGCGGAAGAAGTGCTGAAGCTGCTGCGAAACCTGCAGGAACAGCTGGGGCTGTCTTACTTATTCATCACCCACGACCTGAGCACGGTAAAACGTATTGCCCAGCAGGTTGCCGTGATGTACCAGGGCAACGTCGTTGCGCAGGGCCCGACAGCGCAGGTATTCAGTGCCCCAATGCACAGCTACACCGAAAAACTGCTGACTTCCGTGCCGGAAATGCGCCCTTCCTGGCTGGATGAGGTGCTGGGTCAGCGTCAGTTAAATGCTATGGCAGGAGCCTCATGAAAACTCTTATTACGCAATTCCCTCACAGCGTGAGCGTGACGGAGCATTTGTGGATTGTTTTGAAAGACGGGACTCGTCTGGCCGCGCGTATGTGGCTGCCTTTATCGGCTTCGCAACAGCCGGTGCCCGCTATTCTGGAGTACATTCCCTATCGCAAGCGCGACGGAACTCGCACCCGTGATGAGCCGATGCACGGCTATTTCGCCGGCAATGGCTATGCCGTGCTGCGGGTAGACATGCGCGGCAGCGGCGATTCCGACGGGCTGATGGCCGATGAATATCTTCTGCAGGAGCAGGAGGATGCGCTGGAGGTGATCGACTGGATCAGCCGTCAGACCTGGTGCAACGGCGCCGTGGGCATGATGGGAAAATCCTGGGGCGGGTTTAACTGCCTGCAGCTGGCGGCTCGCCGCCCGCCGGCGCTGAAAGCCATTATCACCGTATGTTCGACGGACGATCGTTACAACGACGATATCCACTATAAAGGCGGCTGCCTGCTGAATGACAATCTGTGGTGGGGCGGCATTATGCTGGCCTACCAAAGTCGCCCGCAGGACCCGGAGCTGGTGGGGGAGGGCTGGTATCAGGCCTGGCTGAATCGCCTTGAAAATATGCCGTTCTTCCCGGCGCTGTGGATGGAGCATCCGCTGAAAGATGCCTACTGGAAGCACGGCTCGGTGGGGGAAGACTGGCAGGCCATTACCTGCCCGGTGATGGCGGTGGGCGGCTGGGCGGATTCCTACAGCAACGCGGTTTTCCGTCTGATGGATAACCTTAACGTCCCGCGTAAGGCGATCCTCGGCCCGTGGGCGCATATTTATCCTCAGGATGGCTCACCTACGCCGGCTATCGGCTTTCTGCAGGAGGCGGTGAGCTGGTGGGACCGCTGGCTGAAGCAAATCGATAACGACGTGCTGGATGGCCCGCGCGTCCAGGCCTGGCTGAACGACAGTCAGCGGCCGGATTCGCAGCGGCCGCAGGCCTTTGGGGAGTGGATTGCCATTGAGGATGATACGGATGCGGTGACCGTCCCTCAGCGCTGGCATTTGCAGCCAGGTCGGCTGGGAACTTCGCCATTAACCAATGAATATCAACAAGATATCCGTAGTGTGCAGAACCACGGATTGTTTGCCGGAGAGTGGATGGGGGCTGGCGTGCTGGGGGAAAGCCCGAGCGATCAGCGAATGGACGACGGGCTGGCAGAAAGTTTCGATAGCGCGCCACTGAGTGAAAGTCTGGCGATTTACGGTTTTCCGCAGTTTGACGTCACGCTTTCCAGCGATAAACCTGCGGCAATGCTGTATGTCCGCCTGTCAGACGTTGCGCCAGACGGAGCTTCGACCCGGGTCAGCCACGGCTGGGTGAATCTGAGTCATTTGCAGGGGCAGGAACAGAACGTCGCGCTGGTGCCCGGTGAAAAGGTCAATGTGACCGTGCAGCTAGATGGCATCGCCTGGCGCTTTGCAGCCGGGCACCGGCTGCGGGTTTCTCTCGCGACCACCTTCTGGCCGATGATCTGGCCGATGGCCGAAAACGCGACGCTTAGCGTTGATCTGGCCAGCGCCCAGCTGCAATTGCCGGTTTGTCGGGAAGTGAAGCCGATTGCTGGCCCGAACCCTCACCCTGAAACGGCGGCCAATACGCCTCTGACGATTCTCTCTCCGGGGCGCGTCGATCGCGAGCTGCGCTATGACGTGGTGAAAGACAGCTGGCAGAGCATTACTCAGGGTGTGGGCGGTGTTTTTGGCGAGGGCGTGTATCGCTTTGACGATATCAATACCACCGTCGATCATAGTCTCAGACGTCAGCTGACCGTGCAGAATGCCGATCCGCTTTCAGCGCATTATCTACTGACTCAGAACATGAAAATCGGCCGGGAAGGCTGGTGGACGGACACAGATATTGTGCTGGAGATGCGCAGTGACCTGACGCATTTTATCGTGAGCGGACAAATGACGGTTCAACACAACGGGGAAGTGGTTTTTACCCGCGACTGGAATGAACGCATTTCCCGCTGAAAGGCGGGAATAAAAAAGGGCCGACATATGTCGGCCCTTTTTGTTATTTCTAACCGTTTATTCCTGCAGATCGCCGCAGAAACGGTAGCCTTCGCCGTGGATGGTGGCGATGATTTCCGGCGTATCCGGCGTGGATTCGAAATGTTTACGAATACGGCGGATAGTCACATCGACGGTGCGGTCATGCGGCTTCAGCTCGCGACCGGTCATTTTCTTCAGCAGTTCAGCACGAGACTGAATTTTGCCCGGGTTTTCACAGAAGTGCAGCATCGCACGGAATTCACTGCGCGGCAGCTTATACTGCTCACCGTTCGGGCTAACCAGAGAGCGGCTGTTGATGTCCAGCTCCCAGCCGTTGAATTTGTAGCTTTCAACGGAACGACGTTCTTCGCTGATGGCCCCTAAGTTCATGGTGCGGGACAGCAGGTTACGTGCACGAATAGTCAGCTCACGCGGGTTGAAAGGTTTGGTGATGTAGTCATCCGCACCGATTTCAAGACCGAGGATTTTGTCCACTTCGTTGTCACGACCCGTCAGGAACATCAGCGCCACGTTAGCCTGTTCGCGCAATTCACGCGCCAGCAGCAGGCCGTTTTTACCCGGCAGGTTGATGTCCATAATGACGAGGTTGATGTCATTATCGGCAAGGATTTGATGCATCTCTGCGCCATCGGTCGCTTCAAAAACATCATAGCCTTCCGCTTCAAAAATGCTTTTAAGCGTGTTGCGTGTTACTAATTCGTCTTCGACGATAAGAATGTGCGGGGTCTGCATGTTTGCTACCTAAAATTGCCAACTAAATCGAAACAGGAAGTACAAAAGTCCCTGACCTGCCTGTTACATGCCATAAATTAACATGCCGGGCTTAACATGACTAAAGTACGTAATTGCGTTCTTGATGCACTTTCCATCAACGTCAACAACATCATTAGCTTGGTCGTGGGTACGTTCCCTTTGGACCCGACGGTGTCAAAAACGGCTGTTATCCTAACCATTTTAACAGCAACATAACAGGCTACTGCTGCTTAGACACCTGATAAAACTACGCTTCGTTGACATATATCAATTTCAATTGTAGCACGTTAACAGTTTCATTAAATCATCGTAGCTCAATGCTAGCTTTTGTCACAACTTTTTAATAATCAAGATCGTAAAGCGTTAAAAAAGTAAGCTGAATCTGGCCTGTGGCGGTAATGCGCTTACGGAAGAATAAACCATGCTAAACAAGTGGATATAACCGTTATTTACCCCATTGTCATGGTATATAATCACGTAAAAGCATAAGCTTAAGTTATAAATCCATCGAAAGCCGTTGTCACAATATATGTTGCAACAAAGTAAATTTGCGATGCGTATTATCCAAATTTGTGCATCACTTCGCACGTTTTAACGAATTTTAGAAGAGAGTTCCAATGCGTTTGCCAATTATCCTGGTTTCACCGGCCAGAGCAGAGAACGTCGGGGCCGCTGCCCGGGCGATGAAGACCATGGGGTTTACGGAGATGAGGATTGTCGCCAGCGATGCGCATCTTCAGCCCGCTGCGCGCTGGGTGGCGCACGGCGCGGGCGATATCCTTGATGGTATTCGTCACTTCGACACGCTCGCTGAAGCCCTGAGTGATGTCGATTTTGCTATCGCCACCACGGCCCGCAGCCGGGCGAAATTTCACTACTACGCGACGCCGCAGCAGCTGGTGCCAATGCTTGAAGAGAAACGCCAGTGGGTAGGATGTTCGGCGCTGGTTTTTGGTCGTGAAGATTCCGGGCTGACTAACGAAGAGCTGGAGCTGGCGGATGTTTTAACCGGCGTGCCGATGGTCGCGGATTACCCGTCGCTTAACCTGGGCCAGGCCGTGATGGTTTATTGCTACCAGCTTTCTGCTTTGATGCAGCAATCACCGGTGGAGCACATGGCAGGTGACGGGCAGCAATTGAATGCGCTGCGTTTGCGAATGACGGCGCTTTTGCATCGTCTTGACGTCGCGGACGACCAAAAAATGGTCGATTGGGTTCAGCAACGTTTGGGCCTGCTGGAGCAAAGAGACACGGCGATGCTTCACCGTTTGCTTCATGACATCGAAAAAAAAGTGCCAGAATGAAATGTTTTTGAATGTCTATTTTTTGAGACGTTCATCTAACTTATTGCGGTATTTTCGCGCTTTTACTCCCATTTTTGATGGGTTTTCCAGCGCGACCGGTCGAGGTCGTTTTTTGTGACAGAACTAAAAAAAATTGACTTGGAAAAGGGATTGCTTTAACCAATAGAGCTATTCCAAATTTAGAGCACACAACATCCATGTTTCGCTTCAGCCTGATTACCACAATTATCACAACCACCATTACCACAGGTAACGGTGCGGGCTGACGCATACAGGTAAAAATGAAAAAAGCCCGCACCTAAACAGTGCGGGCTTTTTTTTCGGGAAAAAATCAAGGGGTCACAACAATGCGAGTGTTGAAATTCGGCGGTACTTCGGTGGCTAATGCGGAGCGTTTCCTTCGCGTTGCCGATATCCTGGAAAGTAATGCCAAACAGGGGCAGGTAGCGACCGTGCTGTCTGCTCCGGCAAAAATTACTAACCATCTTGTGGCGATGATAGAGAAAACTATCGGTGGCCAGGATGCAGTGCCGAATATCAGCGACGCCGAGCGTATTTTTGCTGAACTGCTGGCTGGCCTGGCAGAGGCGCAGCCAGGCTTCCCGCTGGCCGAACTAAAGGCCGTGGTGAATCAAGAGTTTGCCCAGCTTAAACATGTTCTGCACGGGATCAGCCTGCTGGGTCAGTGCCCGGACAGCATCAATGCGGCGATTATTTGCCGGGGCGAGAAGTTGTCTATCGCTATTATGTCGGGCGTGCTGCAGGCCCGCGGCTACCAGGTTACCATCATCGATCCGGTCGAGAAGCTGCTGGCGGTCGGGCACTACCTGGATTCCAGCGTGGATATCGCAGAGTCAACCCGCCGTATCGCCGCCAGCCGTATTCCTGAAGATCACATGATCCTGATGGCCGGCTTTACCGCCGGGAACGACAAAGGTGAGCTGGTGGTGCTGGGGCGCAACGGCTCCGACTATTCTGCCGCCGTACTGGCTGCCTGTCTGCGAGCCGACTGTTGTGAGATCTGGACTGACGTCGACGGCGTTTATACCTGCGACCCGCGCCAGGTGCCCGATGCCCGGTTGCTGAAGTCGATGTCTTATCAGGAAGCGATGGAGCTTTCTTACTTTGGCGCCAAAGTGCTTCACCCTCGCACCATTACCCCGATTGCCCAGTTTCAGATCCCTTGCCTGATTAAAAATACCGGAAACCCGCAGGCGCCAGGTACGCTCATTGGTGACAAGAGCGATGACGAAGGGCTGCCGGTGAAAGGCATTACTAACCTGAACAATATGGCGATGTTTAGCGTCTCAGGCCCTGGAATGAAAGGCATGGTCGGCATGGCTGCACGCGTGTTTGCCGCCATGTCCCGTGCCGGGATTTCCGTGGTGCTGATCACCCAGTCCTCCTCCGAGTACAGCATCAGTTTCTGTGTGCCGCAGGCTGACTGTGGTCGTGCCCGCAAGGCGATGGAAGACGAGTTCTATCTCGAACTGAAAGAAGAGCTGCTGGAGCCGCTGGCGGTGACTGAACGCCTGGCGGTTATCTCCGTCGTGGGCGACGGCATGAAGACGCTGCGCGGTATCTCCGCCAAGTTCTTTGCCGCCCTGGCTCGTGCAAATATCAACATTATCGCTATCGCACAGGGCTCTTCAGAGCGTTCTATCTCCGTTGTGGTCAATAACGACGATGCTGTGACCGGCGTGCGTGTGACCCACCAGATGCTGTTTAACACCGATCAGGTTATCGAGCTGTTCCTGGTGGGCGTTGGCGGCGTGGGTGCGGCTCTGCTGGAGCAGGTTAAACGCCAGCAGGCATGGCTGAAGGCGAAGCACATCGACCTGCGCGTTTGCGGCGTGGCGAACTCTAAGGCCCTGCTGACAAACGTTCATGGCCTGGATCTCGAAAACTGGCAGCAGGCGCTGGAGCAGGCTAAAGAGCCGTTCAATCTTGGCCGCCTGATCCGGCTGGTGAAAGAGTACCATTTGCTGAACCCGGTGATTGTGGACTGTACTTCCAGCCAGGCGGTGGCGGATCAGTACGCCGATTTCCTGAGCGAAGGTTTCCACGTGGTGACGCCAAACAAAAAGGCCAACACCTCGAGCATGAATTATTACCATCAGTTACGTAATGCCGCGGAGAGTTCGCGCCGTAAGTTCCTCTACGACACCAACGTGGGGGCGGGGCTGCCGGTGATCGAAAACTTGCAAAACTTGCTGAATGCGGGCGATGAGCTGCAGCGTTTTTCCGGCATTCTTTCCGGGTCGCTTTCTTATATTTTCGGTAAGCTGGATGAAGGGATGAGCTTCTCGCTGGCGACCAGCACTGCCCGTGAAATGGGGTATACCGAACCGGACCCGCGTGACGATCTTTCCGGTATGGATGTCGCGCGTAAGCTGTTGATCCTGGCTCGTGAGACCGGAAGCGATCTGGAACTTTCGGATATCGAGATTGAATCCGTGCTTCCGGAAAATTTTGATGCGAGCGGAGACGTTGAGTCTTTTATGGCACGCCTTCCTCAGTTGGATGATGAGTTTACGGCTCGTGTGAGGAAGGCGCGTGACGATGGGAAAGTGCTACGTTACGTCGGCATTATTGAAGAAGACGGCAGCTGTAAAGTGAAAATCGACGCCGTAGACGGCAACGATCCGCTTTATAAGGTGAAGAACGGCGAAAATGCCCTGGCCTTCTACAGCCACTATTATCAACCGCTGCCGCTGGTGCTGCGCGGTTATGGGGCGGGTAACGATGTTACTGCCGCCGGCGTCTTCGCGGATCTGCTTCGCACCCTGTCATGGAAGTTAGGAGTTTAAGATGGTTAAAGTATATGCCCCGGCTTCCAGCGCCAATATGAGCGTTGGTTTTGATGTGCTGGGCGCGGCGGTGTCGCCTGTCGATGGCTCACATTTGGGCGATTACGTCACGGTTGAGGCGGCGGATAGCTTCAGCCTGACTAACCTTGGGCGCTTCGCCAGCAAACTGCCGGATGAACCGCGTGAGAACATTGTTTATCAGTGCTGGGAGCGTTTTTGTCAGGAGATAGGTAAAACTATCCCCGTAGCGATGACGCTTGAGAAAAACATGCCAATTGGTTCTGGCCTGGGTTCCAGCGCCTGCTCTGTAGTCGCTGGCCTGATGGCGATGAATGAATTCTGCGGCAAGCCTCTTAGCGACACGCGTCTGCTGGCGCTGATGGGCGAGCTGGAAGGGCGCATTTCCGGCAGCATTCATTACGACAACGTCGCGCCTTGTTTCCTCGGCGGAATGCAGTTGATGATCGAAGAAAGCGGCATCATTAGCCAGCAGGTGCCAGGCTTTGATGAGTGGCTTTGGGTACTGGCGTACCCTGGCATTAAGGTTTCAACCGCCGAAGCGCGTGCGATTTTGCCTGCCCAGTATCGCCGTCAGGACTGCATCAGCCACGGCCGCCACCTGGCCGGTTTTATTCATGCCTGCCATACCCGCCAGCCTGCGCTCGCCGCGAAGATGATGCAGGATGTGATTGCTGAACCTTACCGAGCCAAACTGCTGCCTAAGTTTGATGAGTCCCGTAAAGCCGTGGCGGATATTGGCGCCCTGGCGAGCGGGATCTCGGGTTCTGGCCCGACCTTATTTGCACTGTGCGATAACACCGATACCGCACAGCGCGTGGCTGACTGGCTCAGCCAACATTATTTGCAGAACCAGGAAGGTTTTGTACATATTTGCCGTCTGGATACGGCTGGCGCACGAGTTTTGGGATAAAGCATGAAACTGTACAACCTTAAAGATCACAACGAGCAGGTCTCTTTTGCACAGGCTGTTACCCAGGGGCTGGGCAAGCAGCAGGGCCTGTTCTTCCCGCACGACCTGCCGGAGTTTGAGCTGACTGAAATCGACGCCATGCTGGAGATGGACTTTGTCAGCCGCAGCAGCAAAATTTTGTCCGCGTTTATCGGCGATGAGATCCCGCAGGAGATTCTGGAAGAGCGCGTGCGTGCGGCTTTCGCTTTCCCTGCACCGGTTAATATGGTCGAGCCGGACGTAGGCTGCCTGGAGCTGTTCCACGGCCCGACGCTGGCGTTTAAAGACTTTGGCGGGCGCTTTATGGCGCAGATGCTAACCCACATCAGCGGCGATAAACCGGTGACCATTCTGACTGCAACATCCGGTGATACCGGTGCGGCGGTGGCCCATGCGTTTTACGGCATTGAGAACGTACGCGTAGTCATTCTTTACCCACGTGGGAAAATCAGCCCGCTGCAGGAAAAACTGTTCTGTACCCTCGGCGGCAATATCGAAACCGTGGCGATTGACGGTGACTTTGATGCCTGTCAGGCGCTGGTGAAACAGGCGTTTGACGATGAGGAACTGAAGGCGGCGCTCGGGTTAAACTCGGCGAACTCCATCAACATCAGCCGCCTGCTGGCGCAGATTTGCTACTACTTTGAAGCCGTGGCTCAGCTGCCGCAGGAAGCCCGTAACCAGCTGGTGGTTTCCGTGCCGAGCGGTAACTTTGGTGACCTGACTGCCGGCCTGCTGGCGAAATCCCTCGGCTTGCCGATTAAGCGCTTTATTGCGGCCACGAACGCCAATGACACCGTTCCGCGTTTCCTCGCGGAAGGCCAGTGGGCGCCTAAAACGACCGTCGCAACGCTTTCCAACGCAATGGATGTTAGCCAGCCGAACAACTGGCCGCGCGTGGAAGAACTTTTCCGCCGTAAGATCTGGCGTCTGACCGACCTTGGCTATGCTGCCGTGACCGACGAAACGACCAAAGATACGATGCGTGAGCTGAAGGCAATTGGCTATGTTTCCGAACCACACGCGGCCATTGCTTACCGAGCTCTGCGCGACCAGCTGCAGCCAGGTGAGTTTGGGCTGTTCCTGGGGACTGCGCATCCGGCGAAGTTTAAAGAGAGCGTAGAAGAAATTTTGGGTGAAGCACTGCCGCTGCCGCAGGAGCTGGCGTCCCGTGCCGACCTGCCGCTGCTGTCCAACAATCTTCCGGCTGATTTCGCCGAACTGCGTAAGTTTATGATGGTTAAAGCTTAATCTTGAAGCCCCATTTTGTGGGTAAAAATGGGGTCGTTTTCTCTGCTGAATTAGGGAGAAAATTAGCAGAAATCCCGCAGGGATAAAGGAGAAATTCCCATAAAATGCGGGAGGTTAGAGATTAGGATTGCGGAGAATAACGCGGGTGTGATTTCCGACATAAGCTCATCTTAACGGGCCCAGTGGGCCGGCTTAAGAAGTAAGGAGCAAGCTATGTTGAAATCCATTTTTCTGGCGTTGTCCCTGCTGGTGGTGACGCCGCTGGCAGTACAGGCGGGAGAAATCACGCTGGTGCCTGCCGTGACGCTGCACTTTGGCGATCGGGACGATCACGGGCGCTACTGGGACGGCCGTTACTGGCGAGATCATGACTGGTGGGGAAGGCACTATGAGTGGCGTGAACATCGCTGGCAGCGCCATGCACAATTCGATGGCCCGCCGCGTTATCATCATGATAATCGCTGGGATAGATAACCGGTGTTAGTTCAAAGTAAAACGCCAGCTTAGTGCTGGCGTTTTTTTATTGCTCGTGGCGCTTAAACACCAGCTCGTTTTTCTGCGAGGCGTCTTGATCAAAGAAATAGCCGTCGGTATTAAACGCTTTCAGCTGTTCGGGCTTCGTCAGGCGATTCTCAATGATGTAGCGGCTCATCAATCCGCGCGCTTTTTTCGCGTAGAAGCTAATGACTTTAAACTTGCCGTTTTTCTCATCCAGGAAGACGGGCTTGATGATGTCCGCATTCAGCTTCTTCGGCTTAACCGCCTTAAAGTATTCATCAGACGCCAGGTTTACCACGATGTTGTCGCCCTGCGTCGCCAGCACCTGGTTCAGCTTCTCGGTAATCGTGTCGCCCCAGAAGTGATAAAGATCTTTGCCTTTCGGGTTTTCCAGGCGAATGCCCATTTCCAGGCGGTAAGGCTGCATTAAGTCCAATGGACGCAGCACGCCGTAAAGCCCGGAAAGCATACGCAGATGCTGCTGGGCGAAATCAAAGTCTGCTTCGCTAAACTCTTCGGCCTGCAGGCCGGTATAAACGTCACCTTTAAAGGCGAGGATAGCCGGGCGCGCGTTTTGCGGCGTGAACGCAGGCTGCCACTCGTGGAAGCGCGTTTCGTTCAGTGAAGCCAGCTTGTCGCTGATGCTCATCAGCGAGGCAATTTGCGGCGCGCTAAGCTTGCGGGCAACGCTGATTAACTGCTGGGAGTATTCCAGCAGTTCAGGCTGTGTGTAGCGGTCCGTCGGGAGCTCGCTTTGGTAATCCAGCGTCTTGGCAGGTGAGATAAGAATTAGCATGTCCACTCCTTGCATAGTTTGGCCGTTACTTTAGCAAATTTCCCGCCTGTCGCGGCCTATGGCTGCAATCAGCTAAGGTTTTTTTTCCACGTTTCTGTCCCAAACGCCGGGGGCAAGCTGGTTCTTAATCTCCGGGAAACGGTTGGGGTTGAAAATGGGCGAGATCCCCAGCTTTTGCTGGCGCAGATAATCCGCCGCTATCGCTTTCACCACCGGGGAAAGCAACAGAATCGCCGTGATATTGGTTATCGCCATAATAGCCATCGCCACGTCTGCCAGCTGCCAGACCAGCGGCAGCGCGGCCTGCGTACCGAACATCACCATAGCGAGTACCATAAAGCGCAGTAAAAATTTCAGCGCGCGGCTGTCCTGGTTAAGGAACAGTAAATTGTTCTCTGCGTAGGTGTAGTTCGCCATGATGGACGTGAAGGCGAAAAGGAAGACGATGATCACGATAAAGCCGCTACCCCAGCCGCCAACCGCCGAGCTAAGCGCCTGCTGAACCAGGATAATGCCGCTACGCGAGGTTTCAATGCCGTCCATCATGCCGGACATCAGCACGATGGCGGCTGTCGCGGTGCAGATGATTACCGTATCAATTAACACACCAAACATTTGCACCACGCCCTGAGTAGCCGGGTGTGGAGGCCATGCGGCAGCGGCAGCGGCGGCATTCGGCGTGGAGCCCATGCCCGCTTCGTTTGAAAACATCCCGCGCTGAAAGCCATTGGTGATGGCCTGGCTGACGGTATAGCCCAGCGCACCTGAAGCGGCTTCATGCCAGCCAAAAGCGTGGCTGAAAATCAGCCTGATAACCTCCGGGAAGCGTTCAATGTGCAGGCCAACAACATACAGGCTCATGAACACCCAAAGTAACGCCATCAGCGGCACCAGCCATTGCGAGAGTCTCGCGATGGTTCTCATGCCTCGCCAGATAACCAGCGCGGTCATGGCAACCAGGAAAAGGCCCACCCAGATTTTCGGCACGTCAAACGCGTACTGAGTGGCAATAGCGATAGAGTTGGCCTGTACGGCATTGAACACCATACCGAAGGCTACGATCAAAAAGATGGAAAACAGCACGCCCATCCAGCGCATGCCAAGCCCGCGTTCCATATACCAGGCCGGGCCACCGCGATAGTTTCCTTCTTTGTCCCGGGTTTTATAAAGTTGGGCGAGGGAGCATTCTGCAAAGGCCGTTGCCATGCTGAGCACTGCGGCAACCCACATCCAGAACACCGAACCGGGGCCACCTGCGGAGATGGCCAGCGCGATGCCCGCAAGGTTGCCGCTGCCGACGCGCGCGGCAAGGCTGGTGCAAAGTGCCTGGAATGAGGATATTCCGGAAGGATCCGGCGAGCCGCTGTTGCGGAGGAAGAGACGCAGCCGGGTAAAGTAGCGGAACTGGACGAAGCCGCTGCGGAAGGTGAACCAGATGCCTGCCCCAATCAGCAGCCAAAGCAGTACCGAGCCCCAGAGTACTTCGTTGATAAAGAATAAGAAATCTGTCATTAACGTCCCTCTTGTTAATGCGTGATGGCGGCGAGGTTGACGGGCCCGGGCCATGCAATCCATTACGTTACAGATAAATTGGCGGTCGAGTTTAGCATATTCTCGTCCACTGGACGGACAGCACTTGTCGCGGTTGCACCTGATGGGCGGCGTGATATCATCAAGCCAGACCGGTTACATCTCCCTAACAAGCTACACCTGAAGAGAAACACTCATTATGACGGATAAATTGACTTCTTTGCGTCAACTGACCACCGTGGTTGCTGACACCGGAGATATCGCGGCAATGAAGCTGTATCAGCCGCAAGATGCTACTACCAACCCTTCTCTGATCCTTAACGCTGCGCAGATCCCTGAGTACCGCAAACTGATTGACGAAGCGATTACCTGGGCTCGTAGCCAGAGCAACGATCGCGCTCAGCAGGTGGTTGACGCTTCCGATAAGCTGGCTGTAAACATCGGCCTGGAAATTCTGAAGCTGATCCCTGGTCGTATCTCTACCGAAGTGGATGCTCGCCTGTCTTATGACACCGAAGCCAGCATCGCTAAAGCCAAACACCTGATCAAGCTCTACAACGACGCGGGCATCAGCAACGATCGTATCCTGATTAAACTGGCTTCTACCTGGCAGGGCATCCGCGCTGCAGAGCAGCTGGAAAAAGAAGGCATCAACTGTAACCTGACCCTGCTGTTCTCCTTCGCTCAGGCTCGTGCCTGTGCTGAAGCCGGCGTGTTCCTGATTTCTCCGTTTGTTGGTCGTATCCTTGACTGGTACAAAGCTAACACCGACAAGAAAGAGTACGCTCCTCAGGAAGATCCAGGCGTGGTTTCCGTGACCGAAATCTACCAGTACTACAAGCAGCACGGTTATGAAACCGTGGTGATGGGCGCAAGCTTCCGTAACGTCGGTGAAATCGTCGAGCTGGCTGGCTGCGACCGTCTGACCATTGCACCTGCTCTGCTGAAAGAGCTGGCAGAAAGCGAAGGCGCGCTCGAGCGTAAACTGAGCTACACCGGTGAAGTGAAGGCGCGCCCTGAGCGCATCACCGAGTCCCAGTTCCTGTGGCAGCACAACCAGGATCCAATGGCCGTAGACAAGCTGGCGGACGGTATCCGTAAGTTTGCTATCGACCAGGAAAAACTGGAAAAAATGATCGGCGACCTGCTGTAATCATTCCCGTGGCCGGCGCCTGTCGGCCACGCTTTTCACCGCTTTCCCTGTCTGCAACGCCTTTCCCCGTGTATCATTCCACTCAGACTTGCTGATTTCCGGGATTGATATGAATACCTTACGCATTGGACTCGTGTCCATTTCAGACCGCGCTTCTAGCGGCGTTTATCAGGATAAAGGCATCCCTGCGCTGCAAGAGTGGCTCGAGCACACTCTGACGACGCCCTTTAAGATAGAAACCCGTCTGATCCCTGACGAACAATCCCTCATTGAGCAAGCGCTTTGCGAGCTGGTGGATGAAATGGCCTGCCATTTGGTACTGACGACCGGCGGAACCGGGCCGGCACGTCGTGACGTAACGCCGGACGCTACGCTTGCCGTTGCCGATCGCTTAATGCCGGGTTTTGGTGAGCAGATGCGTCAGATTAGCCTGCATTTTGTCCCCACGGCGATCCTCTCGCGTCAGGTAGGCGTCATTCGCAAACAGGCTTTGATCCTCAACCTTCCGGGGCAGCCAAAATCGATTCAGGAAACGCTGGAAGGCGTGAAAGATGAAAACGGTAAGGTTGTGGTGCCGGGAATTTTTGCGAGTGTACCGTATTGTATACAGTTGCTGGATGGGCCTTATGTTGAAACGCATGACCATGTGGTAGCAGCTTTCCGCCCTAAAAGCGCCCGTCGCGAGACAAAACCCTGAATAATTAGCTTTTGTGACATAAGATCGAATTGGAGTGGAGTGTGAACATTTTGCCGTTATAGTAACTCTGGCTTTACAGCTAAACGGAAAAAATAATTAACACTCCTCTTTACAAGCGGTCCCCTATGTCAAAACAGCACGCCAGACCTCTTAATCGCCAGGATTATAAAACCCTGACGCTTGCTGCCCTCGGTGGCGCCCTCGAATTCTACGATTTCATCATTTTCGTCTTCTTTGCGGCAGTACTGGGAGAGCTGTTCTTCCCGGCCAACATCCCGGAGTGGCTGCGCCAGGTGCAAACATTCGCTATTTTTGCGGCGGGTTATCTTGTGCGTCCGCTGGGCGGGGTTGTAATGGCACACTTTGGCGATCTGGTCGGCCGCAAAAAGATGTTTACCCTTAGCATCCTGCTGATGGCGGTGCCGACGCTGGCCATTGGCCTGTTGCCAACATATGCCTCGTTAGGCATTGCGGCTCCGTTGCTGTTATTGCTGATGCGCATCCTTCAGGGCGCGGCAATTGGGGGAGAAGTCCCCGGAGCCTGGGTATTTGTTTCCGAACATGTTCCTGAGAAGCGCATCGGTATTGCCTGCGGTATCTTAACGATGGGGCTTACCGTCGGCATTCTGTTGGGATCCGTGGTAGCAACCATTATTAATACTTCCATGACCCAGCAGGCGATTCATGACGGCGGCTGGCGCATTCCTTTCTTCCTTGGCGGAATTTTTGGCCTGGTGGCGATGTACCTTCGCCGCTGGCTGCGTGAAACGCCGATCTTTCTCGAAATGCAGCAGCGTAAAGCGCTGGCCGAGGAGCTACCGCTTAAGTCGGTGGTCGTTGGGCATAAAAAAGCGGTGGTCGTTTCTATGCTGCTGACCTGGCTGCTCTCTGCCTGCATCGTGGTGGTGATTTTGATGTCGCCGATCTGGCTGCAAAAACAGCATGGGATTGCTCCTGCCTTAACGCTGCAGGCAAACAGTATTGCCACTATTATGCTGTGCGTGGGCTGTCTGCTGGCAGGGCTGTCGGCTGATCGCTTTGGCGCGGGGAAGACCTTTACCGTCGGCAGCGTCCTGCTCGCTATCTGTAGCTGGATTTTTTATCACCTGAGTGGGACTCATCCGGAACATCTCTTCTTGCTCTATGGCCTGGTCGGGCTGAGCGTGGGCGTGGTTGGCGCGGTGCCGTTTGTTATGGTACGTGCGTTCCCGGCGCAGGTGCGTTTTACCGGCATATCGTTCTCTTACAATCTGTCGTATGCCATTTTCGGCGGCCTGACGCCAATTGCGGTGACCATGCTGATGGGCGTTTCGCCAATGGCACCGGCCTGGTACGTGCTGGCGCTGGCTATCGTGGGATTAGTGATGGGGATTTGGCTGAGAAAGGATATTCATCATCAGGATAAGATAGAAGAAGGGGCACTTACGTCGTCCTGAATAAAAAAACGCGGAGCAGGGCTCCGCGTTTTAGTTTCCGCTAAAGGAAGATTAGTGCTTTTCACCGATTGGCAGCACGGTGCGGCCAAACTGCTCGTTCAGCACTTCACCCATTGCCAGGTAGATAGCGCTTGCGCCACAAACCAGGCCAATCCAGCCCGCAACCTTCACGATAGCTTCGTTATCTGCCAGGTGGCCAATCGCCAGCAGGGCAAACAGCACGGTCAGGCTGGCAAACACGAACTGCAGCATACGTGGTGCTTTCAGGGTGCCGAAGAACATGAACAGCGTGAATACGCCCCACAGGCCCAGGTACGCGCCAAGGAAGTGGCCGTTGGCCGCATCGCTCAGGCCCATCTTAGGCATCAGCAGAATCGCCACCAGCGTCAGCCAGAAAGAGCCGTAAGAGGTGAAGGCGGTTAAACCGAAAGTGTTCCCTTTTTTAAACTCCAGCAAGCCCGCGAAGATTTGCGCGATCCCACCGTAGAAAATCCCCATCGCGAGGATAGTAACGTCAAAACCAAAAATACCTGCGTTATGCAGGTTGAGCAAAATGGTGGTCATGCCGAAGCCCATTAAGCCCAGGGGAGCTGGATTAGCCAACTTAATGTTGCCCATAGTTCCTCTGAAAAATTCATTTGAAATGTAGTGTTAATTAACGCCCTGCAGCCGGGAGTCCGGTTGCGGGCGCGGCATAATAATCAGGCAGCACGTCGCCGTCTATGATCTGAGCGGGGGGAAAGCGGAAAATTTTTTTTCACCTGCCCCTTGATGGCAAGCGTTGTGACCCCATCTTGTATGCAACCGCAGTTGGCGGACCTGAAAAAAAACGCTTCGGGCAGTTGAAACAGACGCTTTTGCCCGCATAACAGGTTCACAACCACATGATGACGAATTTTTAGTGGAGACGTTTAGATGGGTAAAATTATTGGTATCGACCTGGGGACAACCAACTCTTGTGTCGCGATTATGGATGGTACAACTGCTCGTGTGCTGGAGAACGCCGAGGGCGACCGCACCACGCCTTCTATCATTGCTTACACGCAGGACGGCGAAATCCTGGTAGGTCAGCCGGCTAAACGTCAGGCAGTGACTAACCCGCAAAACACTCTGTTTGCGATCAAACGCCTGATTGGCCGTCGCTTCCAGGACGAAGAAGTGCAGCGTGATGAAGCCATCATGCCTTACAAAATCATCGGCGCTGACAACGGCGACGCATGGATTGACGTAAAAGGTCAGAAAATGGCACCGCCGCAGATCTCTGCAGAAGTGCTGAAGAAAATGAAGAAAACCGCTGAAGATTACCTGGGTGAGCCGGTAACCGAAGCTGTTATCACCGTACCTGCATACTTCAACGATGCTCAGCGTCAGGCAACCAAAGACGCCGGCCGTATCGCGGGTCTGGAAGTTAAGCGTATCATCAACGAACCAACCGCAGCCGCGCTGGCTTACGGTCTGGATAAAGAAGTTGGCAACCGTACTATCGCGGTTTACGACCTCGGTGGTGGTACCTTCGATATCTCTATTATCGAAATTGATGAAGTTGACGGCGAAAAAACCTTCGAAGTTCTGGCAACCAACGGTGATACCCACCTGGGTGGTGAAGACTTCGACAGCCGCATGATCAACTACCTCGTTGACGAGTTTAAGAAAGATCAGGGCATTGACCTGCGTAACGATCCGCTGGCCATGCAGCGCCTGAAAGAAGCGGCAGAAAAAGCGAAAATCGAGCTTTCTTCTGCGCAGCAGACCGACGTAAACCTGCCGTACATCACTGCAGACGCGACCGGTCCAAAACACATGAACATCAAAGTGACTCGTGCGAAACTGGAATCCTTGGTCGAAGACCTGGTGAACCGTTCTATCGAGCCGCTGAAAGTTGCCCTGCAGGATGCTGGCCTGTCCGTTTCCGATATCCAGGACGTTATCCTGGTCGGTGGTCAGACTCGTATGCCAATGGTGCAGAAAAAAGTTGCTGAGTTCTTCGGTAAAGAGCCGCGTAAAGACGTTAACCCGGACGAAGCTGTTGCTATCGGTGCAGCGGTTCAGGGTGGTGTTCTGACGGGTGAAGTGAAAGACGTACTGCTGCTGGACGTTACCCCTCTGTCTCTGGGTATCGAAACCATGGGCGGCGTAATGACTGCACTCATCAACAAAAACACCACGATCCCGACTAAGCACAGCCAGGTGTTCTCTACCGCTGAAGATAACCAGTCTGCGGTAACCATCCACGTGATTCAGGGTGAGCGTAAACGCGCATCCGATAACAAATCACTGGGTCAGTTCAACCTGGACGGGATCAGCGCGGCACCGCGCGGTATGCCACAGATCGAAGTCACCTTCGACATCGATGCTGACGGTATCCTGCACGTTTCCGCAAAAGACAAAAACAGCGGTAAAGAGCAGAAGATCACCATCAAGGCATCTTCTGGTCTGAACGAAGAAGAAATCCAGAAAATGGTTCGTGATGCAGAAGCTAACGCCGAAGCTGACCGTAAGTTCGAAGAGCTGGTTCAGACCCGCAACCAGGGTGACCATCTGCTGCACAGCACCCGTAAGCAGGTTGAAGAAGCAGGCGACAAACTGCCGGCTGACGACAAAACTGCTATCGAGTCTGCGCTGACCGCGCTGGAAGCGTCTCTGAAAGGCGAAGACAAAGCGGATATCGAAGCCAAAATCCAGGCACTGGCTGAAGTTTCCCAGAAGCTGATGGAACTGGCTCAGCAGCAGCACGCTGAACAGCAGGCTGGCAATGCCGCAGATGCAGGCCACGCCAACGCCGGCAAAGACGACGATGTTGTTGATGCCGAGTTCGAAGAAGTTAAAGATAAAAAATAATCGCCCTGATGCAGGGTAATTAACCGGCACGGGCGCGGAGTTTACTCCACGCCCGTGCTCGTATGTTAAGGGCAGAATAAAGAGATGGCGAAGAGAGACTATTACGAGGTTTTAGGCGTTCCGAAGTCAGCGGAAGAGCGTGAAATCAAAAAGGCTTACAAGCGCCTGGCGATGAAGTTCCATCCGGACCGTAACCAGGGCGATAAAGAGGCCGAGGCGAAGTTCAAAGAGATCAAAGAAGCCTACGAAATCCTTACCGACGATCAAAAACGTGCGGCCTACGATCAGTATGGCCACGCTGCGTTTGAGCAGGGCGGTATGGGTGGCGGCGGTGGCTTTGGCGGCGGCGGTGCGGACTTCAGCGATATCTTTGGCGACGTATTTGGCGACATTTTTGGTGGCGGACGCCGTCAACGTGCGTCTCGTGGTGCAGACCTGCGCTACAACATGGACTTAACGCTTGAAGAAGCGGTTCGTGGCGTCACCAAAGAGATCCGTATCCCGACCCTGGAAGAGTGTGACGTTTGCCACGGCAGCGGCGCGAAAAAAGGTTCTTCTCCGCAGACCTGTCCAACCTGTCACGGACAGGGCCAGGTGCAGATGCGTCAGGGCTTCTTCACCGTGCAGCAAAGCTGCCCGCATTGTCAGGGCCGCGGCACCATCATTAAAGATCCGTGCAACAGCTGTCATGGTCACGGTCGCGTAGAGAAAACCAAAACGCTGTCGGTGAAAATCCCGGCTGGCGTGGATACCGGCGACCGTATTCGTCTGTCGGGCGAAGGCGAAGCGGGTGAACACGGTGCACCATCAGGCGATCTGTACGTTCAGGTTCAGGTGAAACAGCACCCAATCTTCGAACGTGAAGGCAATAATCTGTACTGCGAAGTACCGATCAACTTTGCGATGGCTGCGCTGGGTGGGGAAATTGAAGTCCCAACGCTGGACGGTCGAGTTAACTTGAAGGTCCCTGGCGAAACGCAAACCGGCAAGCTGTTCAGAATGCGTGGTAAAGGCGTTAAGTCCGTACGCGGCGGTGCGCAGGGCGATCTGCTGTGCCGTGTGGTTGTCGAGACGCCGGTTAGCCTGAACGAAAAGCAGAAAAAGCTGCTGCGTGACCTGGAAGAGAGCTTCGGCGGCCCAACCGGGGCAAACAACAGCCCGCGCTCGAAGAGCTTCTTCGACGGCGTGAAGAAATTCTTTGACGATTTGACCCGCTAATTTCTTCCGGCTGCAAGACCGCAAAAACCTGAACTGCTTCATTCGGTTCAGGTTTTTTTATGCCTCTTTATATCGATCGGTTTTTTCGATCGTTACTTGCAATATAAGCTGTTTTTAACGATGTGTCATTATCGCTATGCTGGCTACCCTATTAGTGTTCAGGATGAATACGCTACTTAGAGAGTTGGGTGAAATAATGACTAAAAATCTGCAACGCTTTTTTCAGAATGATGCCGCTGGCGGTATTTTTTTGATTGTTGCCGCCGTGCTGGCGATGCTGCTGGCGAATATGGGAGCAACCAGCGCCGGCTACGAGGCGTTTCTTGCCACACCTGTTGAAGTAAGAATTGGGCCGCTGGATATCAGTAAAAATCTGCTGCTGTGGGTGAATGACGCCCTGATGGCGATTTTCTTCCTGATGATTGGCCTTGAGGTGAAGCGGGAAATGGTTATTGGCTCACTGGCCGATCGCCGTCAGGCTTCGTTTCCGGTCATTGCCGCGCTGGGCGGGATGGTTGTGCCGGCTCTGCTTTACCTGGTTTTCAACTATGCTGATCCTGTCACGCGTGAAGGCTGGGCTATCCCGGCGGCAACGGATATCGCCTTTGCTTTGGGGATCCTGGCGTTGCTGGGCAACCGGGTTCCGCTGGCGTTGAAGGTCTTTCTGATGGCATTGGCCATTATCGATGACCTTGGAGCGATCGTGATTATCGCGCTGTTTTATACCCACGATCTCTCGATGATGTCGTTGGGCGTTGCGGCGGCGGCCATCGTTGTCCTGGCGTTGTTAAACCTGTTCAACGTGCGTCGTACAGGCGTTTACATCCTGGTCGGCATTATACTTTGGACGGCGGTATTAAAATCAGGCGTGCACGCCACGCTTGCGGGAGTCATTATTGGCTTCTTCATCCCGCTAAAAGAGCAGAAAGGGCGCTCGCCTGCTCAGGAGCTGGAGCATGTGCTACACCCCTGGGTTGCTTTCCTGATCCTGCCGCTGTTTGCCTTTGCCAACGCCGGGGTTTCGCTCAACGGGGTGACGCTGGAGGGGCTGACGTCTCTGCTACCGCTCGGCATTATTTCCGGACTGTTTATCGGCAAGCCGCTGGGCATTAGCCTGTTCTGCTGGCTGGCGCTCAAGTTGAAGCTTGCCTCGCTGCCGGAGGGCACAAGCTTCAGGGATATTATGGCGGTGGGCGTGCTGTGCGGCATTGGTTTTACGATGTCTATTTTTATCGCCTCGCTGGCATTTGGCGACGTGGATGCGGAGCTTATTACCTGGGCGAAGCTGGGGATTTTGTTGGGATCGTTACTTTCTGCGGTCGTAGGTTTTGCCATGCTAAAAGCACGGTTGCCTAAGGCTGCTTCATGACGGTACTGGCTGCCGGGTCATCATCAGATGACCCGATAATGGATTAACTCTCAGGGAGTGAAGGGCATGTCCCATATCAATTACAATCATCTTTATTATTTCTGGCACGTGTGCAAAGAGGGGTCAGTCGTCGGTGCCGCTGAGGCTCTGTTCCTGACCCCGCAAACCATCACCGGGCAGATTAAAGCGCTTGAAGAACGCCTGCAAGGGAAGCTTTTCCGCCGTCAGGGCAGGGGACTAGTCCCTTCGGAGCTGGGGCAACTGGTGTTCCGCTACGCCGACAGAATGTTTACCCTGAGCCAGGAAATGCTGGATATCGTTAACTACCGTAAAGAGGCCAATATCCTGTTTGATGTTGGCGTCGCGGATGCGTTGTCCAAACGCTTGGTCAGCGGCGTGCTGGACGCCGCGGTCGTTGGGGATGAGCAAATTCACCTGCGCTGTTTTGAGTCCACCCATGAAATGCTGCTCGAACAGCTGAGCCAGCATAAGCTGGATATGATCATTTCGGACTGCCCGATTGATTCGACTCAGCAAGAAGGGCTGTTTTCGGTGAAGCTCGGCGAGTGCGGTATCAGCTTCTGGTGTAAAGGGCCTGCGCCGGAGCAATCTTTCCCCGCCTGCCTTGAAACTCGCCGTCTGCTTATTCCTGGACGCCGCTCCATGCTCGGGCGCAAGCTTCTCAACTGGATTAACATCCAGGGTCTGAAGATTGAGATTTTGGGCGAGTTTGATGATGCTGCATTGATGAAAGCGTTTGGTGCAGCGCATAACGCTATCTTTGTTGCTCCGACGCTGTACGCGCAGGACATCTACAGCGATGACAACATCGTCGAGATTGGCAGAATGGATAACGTGCTGGAGGAGTACCACGCCATTTTTGCTGAGCGTATGATTCAGCATCCTGCCGTGCAGCGCATCTGCAGCAAGGATTATTCGGCGCTCTTCAAAGTTGACTGAATGACAGGTATAAAAAAACCGGCGTTAGCCGGTTTTTTTATCAAAGCTCACAGCAAAAAGGCGATTAAGCCAGTTTGTTGATTTGCGCAGTCAGGTTTGCTTTATGACGCGCAGCTTTGTTTTTGTGGATCAGACCTTTAGCAGCCTGACGGTCCACGATTGGTTGCATTTCGTTAAATGCTTTCTGTGCAGCAGCTTTATCGCCAGTTTCAATCGCTGCGTATACTTTCTTGATGAAAGTACGCATCATAGAGCGACGGCTTGCGTTGTGCTTACGAGCCTTTTCAGACTGTACGGCACGTTTCTTAGCTGATTTGATATTAGCCAAGGTCCAACTCCCAAATATGATCTATGTGGACAATTCAAAGGCCGAGGAATATGCCCCGTTAGCCTTCTTTTGTCAATGGATTTGTGCAAATAAGCGTCGTTAAATTTCCGACACCTCTTACGTGTGATGGCGCGGATTCTACCAGCATCAGGCTTGGGAATACAGTCTTTCGCATCAAAATTCGTCAAGACAAATACGAAGCGGGCGCAAAGTCCTTCCCAGTTCAATGAATTCATTCAAGCTTTACGTTAAAGGCGGTAATCGTCGGTTAACCTTAATCGCGGTAGTTGGTATAATCCGCCAATTTCCACTGTTTTGAGCCAGCCATGAAGCTGATACGCGGTATACATAATCTGCGCCGGGAGCACCACGGGTGTGTACTCACCATCGGTAATTTCGACGGCGTACATCGTGGCCACCAGGCGCTATTAAAGGGTCTGTGCGAAGAGGGGCGTGCGCGCAACCTTCCGGTAATGGTCATGATTTTTGAGCCTCAGCCGCTCGAATTGTTTGCACCAGATAAAGCCCCGGCCCGGCTGACTCGCCTGCGAGAAAAGCTGCACTATTTGGCCGAGTGTGGCGTGGACTACGTTCTGTGCGTGCGTTTTGACCGCAGATTCGCCGCGTTGAGTGCACAAAACTTTGTCAGCGATCTTCTGGTTGACCGCCTCGGGGTGAAATTCCTCGCGGTAGGTGATGATTTCCGCTTTGGCGCTGGTCGTCAGGGGGATTTCTTGTTATTACAGAAGGCTGGCCGCGAATACGGTTTTGATATTACCAGCACTCAAACGTTTTGTGACGACGGGGTACGTATCAGCAGTACCGCGGTGCGTCAGGCGCTGGCTGCTGATGACCTGCAGCAGGCCGAAAACCTGTTGGGGCATCCGTTCATGATCTCCGGCCGCGTCGTGCATGGGGATGAACTGGGCCGCACCATTGGCTTCCCGACGGCAAACCTACCGCTGCGCCGCCATGTTTCCCCGGTAAAAGGGGTTTACGCGGTTGAAGTCTCAGGCCTGGGTGAAAAGCCGATTGCCGGCGTGGCAAATATTGGCACCCGCCCTACGGTGGCGGGAATACGCCAGCAGCTTGAAGTCCATTTATTGGACGTTGTAATGGACCTTTATGGTCGCCATATAGAAGTAGTGCTGCGTAAAAAGATACGTAATGAGCAGCGATTTGCTTCACTCGATGAGCTGAAGGCGCAAATCGCCAGAGATGTGGTGTCAGCCCGAGAATTTTTTGAGTCAAATGCCTGAAAGGCTAACCGAAATACGGAACCGAGAATCTAATGAGTGACTTTAAATCTACCCTAAATTTGCCTGAAACAGGGTTCCCGATGCGCGGCGACTTAGCCAAGCGCGAACCGGGTATGCTGGCGCGTTGGAATGATGACGATCTGTACGGCATCATCCGTAATGCGAAAAAAGGCAAAAAAACCTTTATTTTGCATGATGGCCCTCCTTATGCGAACGGTAGCATTCACATTGGTCACTCAGTTAACAAGATTCTCAAAGACATTATTATCAAGTCTAAAGGGCTCTCTGGCTTCGACTCTCCGTACGTGCCGGGCTGGGACTGCCACGGCCTGCCAATCGAGCTGAAAGTTGAGCAACTGATCGGTAAGCCGGGTGAGAAAGTGTCCGCCGCTGAGTTCCGTGCTGCGTGCCGCAAATATGCCGCCGAGCAGGTTAATGGCCAGCGCGAAGACTTCATCCGTCTGGGCGTGCTGGGCGACTGGTCTCGTCCGTACCTGACTATGGACTTCAACACTGAAGCCAACATCATTCGTGCGCTGGGTAAAATCATCGGTAACGGCCACCTGCACAAAGGGGCTAAGCCGGTTCACTGGTGCGTTGACTGCCGTTCCGCGCTGGCGGAAGCGGAAGTTGAGTATTACGACAAAACGTCCCCGTCTATCGACGTAACGTTCAACGCCGTGGATGCCGATGCGGTGAAAGCTAAGTTTGGTGCCTCAGCCGTCACTGGTCCGGTCTCCCTGCTTATCTGGACCACGACGCCGTGGACCCTGCCGGCTAACCGCGCTATCTCCCTGGGCGCTGAGTTTGACTACGTGCTGGTGCAGATTGAAGGCCAGGCGCTGATCGTGGCGAAGGACCTGATGGAAAGCGTGCTGAAGCGCGCTGGCGTGACCGATTACCAGATCCTCGGTACCGTGAAAGGTGCTGAGCTCGAACTGCTGCGCTTTAAACATCCGTTCATGGGCTTTGACGTGCCTGCCATTCTTGGCGATCACGTTACTCTGGACGCGGGTACCGGCGCGGTTCACACCGCCGGTGGCCACGGCCCGGACGACTACACCATCAGCCAGAAATACGGCCTGGAAATCGCTAACCCGGTTGGCCCGGACGGCAGCTATCTGCCGGGTACCTATGAGGGCCTCGACGGCGTTCAGGTATTCAAAGCTAATGACCTGATCGTGAACATCCTGCGTGATAAAGGCGCTCTGCTGCACGTTGAAAAACTGCTGCACAGCTATCCGCACTGCTGGCGCCACAAAACGCCGATCATCTTCCGTGCAACGCCGCAGTGGTTTATCAGCATGGATCAGAAAGGCCTGCGCGCGCAGTCCCTGAAAGAGATCAAAGGCGTGCAGTGGATCCCTGACTGGGGCCAGGCGCGTATCGAATCCATGGTGGCGAATCGCCCTGACTGGTGTATCTCACGTCAGCGTACTTGGGGCGTGCCGATGTCTCTGTTCGTGCATAAAGACACCGAAGAACTGCACCCACGCTCGCTTGAGCTGATGGAAGAAGTGGCTAAGCGCGTTGAGCAGGACGGTATTCAGGCGTGGTGGGATCTCGACCCGCGCGACATCATGGGCGACGACGCTGACAACTACGTGAAAGTGCCTGATACCCTGGACGTTTGGTTCGACTCCGGTTCAACCAACTACTCCGTGGTCGATGCGCGCCCTGAGTTCCACGGCCATTCTGCGGATATGTACCTGGAAGGCTCCGATCAGCATCGCGGCTGGTTCATGTCCTCCCTGATGATCTCCACGGCGATGAAAGGCAAAGCGCCGTACCGCCAGGTGCTGACCCACGGCTTTACCGTTGATGGCCAGGGCCGCAAAATGTCCAAGTCTATCGGCAACACCGTTAGCCCGCAGGACGTGATGAATAAGCTCGGCGCGGACATTCTGCGTCTGTGGGTGGCGTCTACCGACTATACCGGCGAAATGGCAGTGTCTGACGAGATTCTGAAACGCTCCGCTGACGCTTATCGTCGTATCCGTAACACCGCTCGCTTCCTGCTGGCAAACCTGAACGGCTTCAATCCAGAAACCGACATGGTGAAACCGGAAGATATGGTGGTGCTGGATCGCTGGGCCGTTGGCTGCGCGAAAGAAGCTCAGGCGGATATTCTCGCTTCTTACGAAAACTACGATTTCCACGAAGTGGTGCAGCGCCTGATGCGCTTCTGCTCCGTCGAAATGGGCTCGTTCTACCTCGACATCATCAAGGATCGTCAGTATACCGCGAAGGCCGACAGCGTAGCTCGTCGCAGCTGCCAGACCGCGCTGTATCACATCTCTGAGGCGCTGGTGCGCTGGATGGCGCCGATCATGTCCTTCACCGCCGACGAAATCTGGGGCTACCTGCCGGGTTCTCGCGAGAAGTATGTGTTCACCGGCGAGTGGTACGAAGGTCTGTTTGGCCTGGCGGAAGGTGAAGAGTTTAATAATATTTTCTGGGGAGATGTGCGTCGCATTAAAGATCAAGTTAACAAAGAGCTTGAGGCCCAGAAGGCAAATGGTATTAAGTCGAATCTCGAAGCGAAAGTGCTATTGAAATACGATGATGATTCTTTTGGCACTATCCGTAAATTACGTAAACTTGGTGATGAAGTTAGATTTATTTTTATTACTTCTCAGTTCGAGATTGCTCCAGAGGCTGGTGGTGTTACGAGTGACGAAAATCTTCAATACGTTGGAGGTGGTACAGCTGTACAGGCATTGGTAACTAAAGCCGACGGTGAGAAGTGCCCGCGCTGCTGGCATTACACCACCGATATCGGTCAGGTAGCGGAACACGCAGAAATCTGCGGCCGCTGTGTCAGCAACGTAGCCGGCGACGGCGAACAACGTAAGTTTGCTTGATGAAACCAATTTTCTCTACCGGGTTGCGCTGGCTGTGGCTGGTGGTGGTAGTTCTGATTGTGGATCTGGGCAGTAAATATCTGATCCTCCAGCACTTCATGCTGGGGGATACGGTGTCACTGTTCCCGTCCCTGAATTTGCACTACGCCCGTAACTATGGCGCGGCATTCAGCTTCCTGGCCGACAAAGGCGGCTGGCAGCGCTGGTTCTTCGCGGGTATCGCGATCGGTATTTGCGTGGCGCTGGTGTGGATGATGTATCGCGCTAAGGCGAGCCAGAAGCTGAATAACATCGCCTATGCGTTAATCATTGGCGGTGCGCTCGGTAATCTGTTCGATCGCTTGTGGCACGGCTTTGTCGTCGACATGATCGACTTCTACGTTGGCGACTGGCACTTTGCCACCTTCAATCTGGCCGATACCGCAATCTGTATTGGCGCGGCGCTGATTGTGCTGGAGGGCTTCTTTGTCTCCTCCGACAAGCCCGCAAAGCAAAAAGGGTAATCCATGGCTGAGTCCGTACAAACCAACAGCGCGGTGCTGGTGCATTTCACGCTAAAGCTTGAGGATGGCTCCACCGCCGAGTCAACCCGCGCAAACGGTAAGCCTGCGCTGTTCCGCCTTGGGGATGAGACATTGTCCCCGGGCATGGAAGACCAGCTGGTTGGCCTGAAGGCTGGTGATAAAAAAGCGTTCTCGCTGGCGCCAGAGTCGGCCTTTGGCATTCCAAGCCCGGATATGATTCAGTACTTTTCGCGTCGTGAGTTTGTCGAGGCGGGCGAGCCTGAGCCGGGCGCTATCATGCTGTTTACCGCAATGGATGGCAGCGAAATGCCGGGCGTGGTACGTGAAGTTAACGGTGACTCGATAACCGTCGACTTTAACCATCCGCTGGCCGGGCAGACTATCCATTTTGATATTGAAGTACTGGAAGTTAATCCGGTACTGGAGGCGTTGAATGCAGATCCTGTTGGCTAATCCCAGAGGCTTTTGTGCTGGGGTCGACCGCGCTATCAGCATTGTCGAAAACGCGCTGCAGATTTACGGCGCGCCAATCTACGTTCGCCACGAAGTTGTGCATAACCGCTACGTGGTGGACAGCCTGCGCGAGCGCGGGGCGATTTTCATTGAGCAGATCAGCGAAGTGCCGGACGGCGCGATCCTGATTTTCTCGGCACACGGCGTTTCTCAGGCGGTGCGTAACGAAGCCAAAAGCCGCGAGCTGACGGTCTTCGATGCCACCTGTCCGCTGGTGACTAAAGTGCATATGGAAGTGGCGCGTGCCAGCCGTCGCGGCGAAGAGTCGATTCTGATTGGCCATGCCGGCCACCCTGAAGTCGAAGGCACTATGGGCCAGTACAGCAACCCAAAAGGCGGAATGTACCTGGTTGAGTCGCCGGATGATGTCTGGACGCTTGAGGTTAAAGACGAAAGCAATCTGTCGTTTATGACCCAGACCACGCTTTCCGTGGACGATACTTCGGACGTGATTGACGCCCTGCGCAAGCGCTTCCCGAAAATCATCGGCCCGCGTAAAGACGACATTTGCTATGCCACCACTAACCGCCAGGAAGCGGTGCGTGCGCTGGCCAGTGAAGCTGATGTGGTGCTGGTCGTAGGGTCTAAAAACTCCTCTAACTCCAACCGCCTTGCCGAACTGGCACAGCGAATGGGGAAGGCGGCCTACCTGATTGATGACGCCGCAGATATCCAGGAAGCTTGGGTCAAAGAAGCCAATTGCGTCGGCGTTACCGCCGGGGCTTCTGCGCCGGATGTGCTGGTGCAAAACGTCATCACCCGCCTGCGTGAGCTTGGCGGCAGTGAAGCCCAGGAGCTGACCGGGCGCGAAGAGAACATCGTGTTTGAAGTGCCGCGTGAGCTGCGAGTCGACATCCGTGAAGTAGACTAGCGTCGTCGATTTACGTTTATGAGAAGATGCCAGCTGGTGTATGCCCGCTGGCATTTTTTTATGGAGAACAGCATGACCAGAATCCCGATTATTCTTGATACCGATCCCGGTATCGACGATGCGGTTGCCCTCACCGCAGCCCTGTTTGCACCCCAGCTGGATTTGAAACTGATCGCCACCGTTGCCGGAAATGTATCGGTGGATAAAACCACGAGGAATGCGCTACAGCTGCTGGAGTTTTGGCAAAAAGATACTCCCGTTGCCAGAGGTGCTTCGGTACCGCTGCTGCGTCCATTGCGGGATGCTGCCTACGTGCACGGCGAATCAGGAATGGAAGGTTATGTCTTTACAGAAACGTCTCGTCGTGCGCTGCCGGCGCCCGCCTTTCAGGCTATGTACGATTGCCTGATAAATAGCGATGAGCCGGTGACTCTGGTTACCATTGGTCCACTGACTAACGTCGCTTTGCTGCTGACTCAGTACCCGGAGTGCAAGGCGCGTATTAAACGCGTGGTCATGATGGGCGGTTCTGCGGGGCGGGGCAACTTCACGCCGACGGCAGAATTCAACATCGCTATCGATCCTGAAGCCGCTGCCCGTGTTTTTGAGAGCGGTCTGGAGATAATCATGTGCGGGCTGGATGTGACAAATCGTGCAATGCTTGCGCCTGAATTTTTGGCTTAGCTGCCAGCATTAAACCGCACCGGGAAAATGCTGCACGCGCTATTCAGCCATTACCGCAGCGGCAGCATGGAAACCGGGCTGAGAATGCATGATTTGACCGCCATTGCGTGGCTGGTGAAGCCCGAACTGTTTCAAACTTACCCTTGTTTTGTTGCGGTAGAAACACACGGAACTTATACCAGCGGAACCACGGTTGTGGATCTGGAGCATCGCCTGGATCGCCCGGCAAATGCTCAGGTTGCGCTGGATATCGACGTTCCCGGTTTTCAGGCGTGGGTCTCTGAGGTGCTGGCGCTGGCGCCTTGAGTGGCGATCTTCTCGCTTAAATAGTCGATCATTGCCCTCATGGGGCCTGGCATGTGCTCGTTTCGCGTCCACAAGAGCCATAATTCACCCGTATAGGCGCTAATGAACTCCCATTCTGGCAGCACCCGCACTATTTCGCCGCGCGCCAGCGCATCACGAGCGGTAAATAGCGGCAGGCTGCCAATACCCAGATTCTGCTTAACCGCGTCCAGCCTGACGCCCGTATGGTTTGCGGTATAGCGTCCGTGGGTTTGTACTGTCTCGGTCTTATCCGACCGACGAAACTTCCAGCGTGAATCAGTTGGCGTTTCCCCCAGGCTAATACAACTATGCTGGCGTAAGTCAGTGGGCGTTGCAGGTGTTCCGTGCCGGGACAGGTATTCTGGAGTGGCACAAATAATATGGGTGATCGGCATCAGCGGTTTACCGTACAGCCCCGGTGAGGGCACATTAGTAATACGCAGTGCCAGATCCATTCCGTCATCAATGAGATCCATATAGCGATCTTCCAGGCGCAGGCATACATTCACCTGCGGGTAGCGAGCAAGAAACTCGGGGATCAAAGGATGAATAACAAAATGGCCAACGGCCTTTGGCACGCTGAGTGCAACTTTCCCCTGCACGACAGATTGCAGGCTTCGCCCTTTATCCATCGCCTTATGAGCAGCATCCAGCATCTCCAGGGCATGTTGGTGCACCGTTTTACCTGTATCACTTAGCGCCAGCTTGCGGGTTGTACGATGCAACAATTTACAACCCATCTCCCGCTCAAGGCGTGAGACGCTGCGGCTGATAGCAGAGGGCGTGGCTCCCGTTATTCTGGCAGCAGCGGAAAAGCTGCCCTGCTCAACAATAACAACGAAAGTGGCGAGGTCGGGAAGTAAGGTCAGGTTCATTTGTGCTTACCAGGCAAAGATGCATTGTTTGGTGGTGAGATTATCCGTACTGATAAACGCAATATACTCTTCTGACAAAGAGGAGAACACGATGACTGAACGACTTTATTACTCAAGTGATGCAACCGAAGGCCGTGCGACGGTTATTAACTGCGAGGCACAAGCCGAAGATCGCTATGCAATAGAACTTGATAAAACACTGTTTCATCCGCAAGGCGGTGGGCAGCCGGCGGATAAAGGCTGGATTGCGGGCATACCTGTTGAGGGTGTCGTACAGCGCGGTAAGAGCGTAGTGCATATTCTTCGTCAGCCACTGGAGGCAAGCGAGGTAGATATACGAGTTGATGCGTCAGTTAGACAACTGCATTCACGCTGGCACTCTGCAGGACATTTAGTCGGCTATGCTGGTGAAGTCTCGGGCTGGCAGCCTGTTAAGGCGCACCACTGGCCTGATGAGGGACGTATTACTTTTGCCGCGAAAGGAAATGCCCCTGAACCCACGGCGGCTGCGCTGCTTGAAATAATACAACCGTGGCTGGAGAGTAAATTGAACCGTACCATTGAACTGGCGGCAGGAAGGCGCAAAGTGTGGTTCGGCGACCTGCCCGCTTATCTCTGCGGCGGTACTCACGTTCAGACGCTGGCCGAGATTAACGGGCTCAAGATTACCGGCATCAAAACTAAAAAAGGGCAGCTGATCGTTAATTACACGCTTGCATAAGCCCCTGATGCAGCATTTTTAGCGCAAATTATATGACGCCTGAGCAGGAGAAGAGGGGGCTGCGCAAAGGTTTTGTCCAGACCGTATTTAGCCACAGTAAAATAAAGGTTTTTCTGTCCGTTATTGATAACTGACGCGCCATGACAGTAAATTCTAATTATGGGTGTTTTCGGCTGGCGGCCCGGCAGCGGGCTGGTTAACCTGATAACGTTTTTACGAATTATTTAACCAAAGAGTAATGATATGCATGATGCACAGATTCGCGTAGCCATCGCGGGCGCGGGCGGCCGTATGGGGCGCCAGCTAATTCAGGCCGCTTTGCAGCTGGATGGCGTTCAGCTTGGGGCGGCGCTTGAACGTCCAGGCTCTTCCCTGGTCGGTAGCGATGCAGGTGAACTGGCCGGCGCGGCTAAAACTGGCGTGCTGGTAAGCGATAGCCTGGATGCGGTAGCTAATGATTTCGACGTCTTTATTGATTTTACCCGCCCGGAAGGGACGCTGGCTCACCTCGCATTTTGCCTCAAGCATGGCAAGGGCATGGTTATCGGCACAACCGGTTTTGATGATGCTGGCAAGCAGGCCATTAACGATGCGGCGTGTGAGATCCCGATTGTCTTCGCGGCGAACTTTAGCGTGGGGGTGAACGTCATGCTGAAGCTGCTGGAGAAAGCGGCCAGGGTCATGGGCGATTACACCGATATCGAAATCATCGAAGCGCATCACCGCTACAAGGTGGATGCTCCATCAGGCACCGCGCTGGCTATGGGTGAAGCGATTGCTCAGGCGATGGACAAAGATCTCAAAGACTGCGCGGTTTACTCTCGGGAAGGTCATACCGGCGAGCGAGTGCCTGGCACCATCGGTTTTGCGACCGTGCGCGCGGGCGACATTGTCGGGGAGCATACCGCGATGTTTGCAGATATTGGCGAGCGCGTCGAGATTACCCACAAGGCTTCCAGCCGTATGACGTTTGCTAATGGAGCCGTTCGCTCAGCTTCATGGCTTAAAGGTAAAAAGAACGGCATTTTTGATATGCGAGATGTGCTTGATCTTAACAATCTGTAGTTAAACCTATCCTTATAAATGTGGTTGTTTGTTTTTAATTGATTGATTTTAGGGTGATTAATTCACCCTTTTGTTTTTTTAAAGGCTTTGGTTTTAATAATTCATTATTATTTATTTAATTTACAGTTATTGCTCACTTTTGTGTTGTTGTAATGTTAATTTTGACCATTTGGTCCACTTTTTCGCTGCCGACTCACTACTTTTCCAGTATTCATGGCCGGCAACCGATTACTTTCCCCAAGTTAGCTGGTTATTTTGACCCTCAAATCAGATCTTTTTACTCTGAGCGGCGAAATAGACATAAAAACTTCGTCTTAAGGTAGACTTTCACCCGGCTTGTCTCTAGAATGCCGCCGTTTGCCAAAAATCCGTAGGGCAGACGCTTTTTGCATTTGATTCAAGCGTTGGTTTTGAATTAATATGCGAATAAATTGAATGTTTATTCCCTGGAGGACGTTTTGATTAAGTCAGCGCTGTTGGTTCTGGAAGACGGAACCCAATTCCACGGTCGGGCCATTGGGGCATCGGGTACGGCAGTGGGTGAAGTCGTTTTCAATACCTCATTGACCGGTTATCAAGAAATCCTCACTGATCCTTCCTACTCCCGCCAGATCGTCACCCTTACTTATCCTCATATCGGCAATGTCGGCACCAATGAAGCCGACGAAGAATCCTCCCAGGTCCATGCACAAGGTCTCGTCATTCGTGACCTGCCGCTGATTGCGAGCAACTTCCGGAGCACCGAGGACCTTTCTTCTTACCTTAAGCGCCATAACATCGTGGCCATTGCCGATATCGATACCCGTAAGCTGACCCGCCTGCTGCGTGAAAAAGGCGCTCAGAACGGCTGCATTATCGCGGGCGATAACGTAGACGCGGCCCTGGCGCTGGAAAAAGCGAAAGCGTTCCCTGGCCTGAACGGCATGGATCTCGCCAAAGAAGTGACTACGAAAGAAGCTTACACCTGGCAGCAGGGGAGCTGGACGCTTGAAAACGACCTGCCTGAAGCGGCAAAAGCTGAAGATTTACCCTTCCACGTAGTGGCTTATGACTACGGCGCAAAACGAAATATTCTGCGCATGTTAGTCGACAGAGGCTGCCGCCTGACCGTTGTCCCGGCACAAACGCCGGCTGAAGAAGTGCTGAAGATGAACCCGGATGGCATCTTCCTTTCTAACGGCCCCGGTGACCCAGCTCCGTGTGATTACGCCATCAGCGCAATCAAATCCTTCCTTGAGACAGATATTCCTGTCTTTGGGATTTGCCTCGGCCACCAGCTGTTGGCTCTGGCCAGCGGTGCAAACACCGTGAAAATGAAGTTTGGTCACCACGGCGGTAACCACCCGGTGAAAGACCTGGATAAAGACTGCGTGATGATCACCGCCCAGAACCACGGTTTCGCGGTTGATGAGGCCACGCTGCCTGCCAATCTGCGTGTAACGCATAAATCTCTGTTCGATGGCACGCTGCAGGGCATCCATCGTACCGATAAAGCCGCGTTCAGCTTCCAGGGTCACCCTGAAGCCAGCCCGGGGCCGCACGACGCCGCGCCGCTGTTCGACCACTTTATCGAACTTATCGAGCAATACCGTAACACCGCTAAATAAAATCAGGAGCGAAATAAAATGCCAAAACGTACAGATATAAAAAGCATCCTGATCCTCGGTGCCGGCCCGATTGTTATCGGCCAGGCCTGTGAGTTCGACTACTCTGGTGCTCAGGCTTGTAAAGCGCTGCGTGAAGAGGGTTACCGCGTTATTCTGGTGAACTCAAACCCGGCCACCATCATGACCGACCCGGAAATGGCGGATGCGACCTACATCGAGCCGATTCACTGGGAAGTGGTACGCAAAATCATCGAAAAAGAGCGCCCGGACGCGGTGCTGCCAACCATGGGCGGGCAGACCGCGCTGAACTGTGCGCTGGAGCTTGAGCGCCAGGGCGTGCTGGAAGAGTTCGGCGTCACCATGATCGGTGCCACCGCCGATGCTATCGACAAGGCTGAAGACCGCCGTCGCTTCGACATTGCAATGAAAAAAATCGGCCTCGACACCGCACGTTCCGGTATTGCGCACAATATGGAAGAAGCGCTGGCGGTTGCGGCAGACGTGGGTTATCCGTGCATCATTCGCCCATCCTTTACTATGGGTGGCACCGGCGGCGGTATCGCCTATAACCGCGAAGAGTTTGAAGAGATTTGTGAACGCGGTCTCGACCTTTCACCAACCAAAGAGTTGCTGATTGATGAGTCGCTGATTGGTTGGAAAGAGTACGAGATGGAAGTGGTGCGTGATAAAAACGACAACTGCATTATCGTCTGCTCTATTGAAAACTTCGACCCGATGGGCATTCATACCGGTGACTCCATCACCGTGGCGCCAGCGCAAACGCTGACCGATAAAGAATACCAAATCATGCGTAACGCCTCGATGGCGGTGCTGCGTGAGATTGGCGTGGAAACCGGCGGCTCAAACGTTCAGTTCTCCGTTAACCCGAAGACTGGCCGCCTGATCATCATCGAGATGAACCCGCGCGTGTCCCGTTCCTCCGCACTGGCCTCTAAAGCCACGGGCTTCCCGATTGCTAAAGTTGCCGCGAAGCTGGCGGTGGGTTACACCCTCGACGAGCTGATGAACGACATCACCGGCGGCCGCACTCCGGCTTCCTTCGAGCCGTCTATCGACTATGTCGTGACCAAAATCCCTCGCTTTAACTTCGAGAAATTTGCCGGCGCAAACGACCGCCTGACCACCCAGATGAAATCCGTGGGTGAAGTCATGGCTATCGGCCGCACCCAGCAGGAATCTCTGCAGAAAGCGTTGCGCGGCCTGGAAGTGGGCGCCACCGGCTTTGACCCGAAAGTCAGCCTGGATGACCCGGAAGCGCTGACCAAAATCCGCCGCGAGCTGAAAGACGCAGGTGCAGAGCGTATCTGGTATGTGGCTGACGCATTCCGTGCTGGCCTGTCCGTCGACGGTGTGTTCAACCTGACCAACATCGACCGCTGGTTCCTGGTACAGATTGAAGAGCTGGTGCGCCTGGAAGAGCAGGTGACTGAAATTGGTATCACCGGCCTGAACCACGACTTCCTGCGTATGCTGAAACGCAAAGGTTTTGCGGATGCGCGTCTGGCAAAACTGGCTGGCGTTCGCGAATCCGAAGTTCGCAAACTGCGTGAGCAATATAACCTGCACCCTGTCTACAAGCGCGTGGATACCTGCGCGGCAGAATTCGCGACCGACACCGCTTACATGTACTCCACGTATGAAGACGAGTGTGAAGCTAACCCGAACAACGACCGCGATAAAATCATGGTGCTGGGCGGCGGTCCAAACCGTATCGGCCAGGGCATTGAGTTCGACTATTGCTGCGTACACGCCTCTCTGGCGCTGCGCGAAGATGGTTACGAAACCATCATGGTTAACTGCAACCCGGAAACCGTCTCCACCGACTACGACACTTCCGACCGCCTCTACTTTGAGCCGGTGACTCTGGAAGACGTGCTGGAAATCGTCCGCGTTGAGAAGCCAAAAGGCGTTATCGTACAGTACGGCGGTCAGACTCCGCTGAAGCTGGCTCGTGCGCTGGAAGCGGCAGGTGTGCCGGTTATCGGCACCAGCCCGGATGCTATCGACCGTGCGGAAGATCGTGAGCGCTTCCAGCATGCCGTTGAACGCCTGAAGCTGAAGCAGCCTGCTAACGCCACCGTAACGGCTATCGAGCAGGCGGTAGAAAAAGCCGTGCAGATTGGTTACCCGCTGGTGGTTCGTCCTTCCTACGTGCTGGGCGGCCGCGCGATGGAAATTGTCTACGACGAAGCAGACCTTCGCCGTTACTTCCAGACTGCGGTGAGCGTTTCCAACGACGCGCCGGTGCTGCTTGACCGCTTCCTTGATGACGCGGTTGAAGTGGACGTGGACGCCATTTGCGACGGTGAAACCGTACTGATTGGCGGCATCATGGAACACATCGAGCAGGCGGGCGTTCACTCCGGTGACTCTGCGTGTTCTCTGCCGGCTTACACTTTGAGCCAGGAAATCCAGGACGTCATGCGCCAGCAGGTGCAGAAGCTGGCTTTCGAGCTGCAGGTGCGTGGCCTGATGAACGTGCAGTTTGCGGTGAAGGACAACGAGGTTTACCTGATTGAAGTGAACCCACGTGCCGCGCGTACCGTGCCGTTTGTTTCTAAAGCAACGGGCGTGCCGCTGGCGAAAGTTGCCGCTCGCGTCATGGCAGGTAAAACTCTGGTTGAGCAGGGCGTGACCAAAGAAATCATTCCCCCGTACTACTCGGTGAAAGAAGTGGTGCTGCCGTTCAACAAATTCCCTGGCGTTGACCCGCTGTTAGGGCCAGAAATGCGCTCTACCGGGGAAGTGATGGGCGTGGGCCGTACCTTCGCTGAAGCTTTCTCTAAAGCGATGCTGGGCAGCCAGTCCACGATGCGTAAGCCGGGCCGCGCGCTTCTCTCCGTGCGTGAAGGCGATAAAGAGCGCGTAGTAGACCTGGCCGCTAAGCTGCTGAAACAGGGCTTCGAGCTGGATGCTACCCACGGTACCGCGATTGTTCTGGGCGAAGCGGGCATCAACCCACGCCTGGTGAACAAGGTGCATGAAGGGCGTCCGCACATTCAGGACCGTATCAAGAATGGCGAATACACCTACATCATCAACACCACCGCGGGCCGTCAGGCGATTGAAGATTCCAAGCTGATTCGCCGCAGCGCGCTGCAGTACAAAGTGCATTACGACACCACGCTGAACGGCGGCTTCGCTACGGCGATGGCGCTGAACGCAGACGCCACCGAAAAGGTGACTTCGGTGCAGGAAATGCACGCGCAGATTAAAGGCTGATATTCGTCAGCCTGAAAGAATATTCCGAAAAAAACGCCAACGGCCTCTGAAAAGAGGCCGTTTTTGCTTCGGACTCAGCGAGATAGTCTACAGTTAACCAGCACACAACTGAAAATGACTAACACGCTGGGAGAACACCATGCAGAAACATACTTTACTCGCTTCCCTTTTCGCTGCCGTAACACTTCTGACCGTAGCAGGCTGCTCGTCGAATCAGGCCGTTAAAACGAGCGATGGCAAAACGATTGTGACCGATGGCAAACCGCAGGTAGATAAAGATACCGGCCTGGTGTCTTACAAAAATGCCGAAACGGGTAAAACCGAGCAGATCAACCGTGACCAGGTGAAAGAGATGAGCGAGCTGGATAACTAGTTAAGAAATATCCAACAACACGCTCAGCAATATTGACTGTTAGCCTGTCGATTAACTGACTAAACTCACTGTCATTAAAGGCAGTAGTGAAGACAGGCTTAACAATGATTCTTATAATTTATGCGCATCCCTATCCCCAGCATTCCCATGCCAACCGGCAAATGCTCGAGCGAGCCAAAGCGCTCCCAGGGGTAGAGATTCGCTCCCTTTACGAACTTTATCCCGACTTCAATATCGATATTGCCGCTGAGCAGCAGGCGTTAAGCCGCGCTGATTTGGTTATCTGGCAGCATCCCATGCAGTGGTACAGCATGCCGCCGCTGATGAAATTGTGGATAGATAAAGTGCTCTCGCACGGCTGGGCATACGGCAAAGGCGGGAATGCACTGCATGGTAAAGAAGTGATGTGGGCCGTCACAACCGGCGGCAGCGAAAAACATTTCGAACTGGGCGATCACCCTGGATTTGAGGTTCTTGCCCAGCCCCTTCAGGCCACGGCGCTCTACTGCGGAATGCAGTGGCTTCCTGCCTTCGCGATTCATTTCACCTTTGTTTGCGATGAATTTACGCTTGCCCGCCAGGCGGATGACTATAAGCAACGCTTAATTGACTGGCAGGAGGCTCACCGTGGATAGCCATAGCTTAATTCAGGCATTGATTTATCTCGGTTCGGCGGCGCTGATCGTGCCTATTGCCGTGCGGCTCGGATTGGGTTCTGTTCTGGGCTACCTGATTGCCGGCTGTATTATCGGCCCGTGGGGGATGGGGCTGGTTACCGACGCCGAAACAATTCTGCACTTTGCTGAAATAGGCGTGGTGCTGATGCTTTTTGTTATCGGGCTGGAACTCGATCCGCAGCGGCTATGGACGTTACGCGCCTCGGTGTTTGGCGGCGGTTTTCTGCAGATGGCAGCCTGTGGGCTGGCGCTGGGCGCTTTCTGTATTGTGATGGGGCTCGACTGGAAAATCGCATTGCTTATTGGCCTGACGCTGGCGCTCTCATCAACCGCGATTGCCATGCAGGCGATGAACGAACGTAACCTGACCGTGACGCCGATGGGACGCAGCGCGTTTGCCGTGCTGCTGTTCCAGGATATTGCGGCGATTCCTCTGGTGGCTATGATCCCGCTGCTGGCGAGCAGCGGCGGCACAATGACCTTTGCAACGTTCTTGATCTCCGCGCTCAAGGTGGTGGCGGCGCTTGCTCTGGTTGTGTTGCTTGGGCGTTATGTCACCCGGCCGGTGCTGCGATTTGTGGCGCGCTCAGGGTTACGTGAAGTGTTCAGCGCCGTGGCGCTATTCCTGGTGTTCGGCTTTGGCCTGCTGCTTGAAGAGGCCGGACTGTCGATGGCAATGGGAGCATTTCTTGCCGGGGTGCTGTTAGCCAGCTCTGAATATCGTCATGCGCTGGAAAGCGATATCGAGCCGTTCAAGGGCTTGCTGCTGGGGCTGTTCTTTATCGGCGTGGGGATGTCTATCGATTTTGGAACCTTGCTCGAAAACCCGCTGCGTATTCTCATGTTGCTGGTCGGTTTCCTGGCCATCAAAACGCTGATGCTTTGGCTGGTCGCTAAGCCTTTAAAAGTGCCGCGTAAGCAGCGCCGCTGGTTTGCCGTTTTGCTGGGGCAGGGAAGTGAGTTTGCCTTCGTTATCTTCGGCGCGGCGCATATGGCGCAGGTGCTTGACGATGACTGGTCGAAGTCGCTGACGCTTGCCGTGGCGCTATCAATGGCGGCCACGCCTCTGTTGCTGGTGTTGCTGAACAGGCTCGAGAAAACGGGCAGCGAGCAGGCCGGAGAGGCCGACGAAATCGATGAAGAGCAACCCCGGGTTATCATCGCGGGCTTTGGGCGCTTTGGGCAGATTGCCGGTCGTCTGTTACTGAGCAGCGGAGTGAATGTGGTCATTCTGGATCACGATCCTGACCATATAGAGACGCTGCGAAAATTTGGCACCAAGGTCTTTTACGGGGACGCCACCCGCGTTGACCTGCTTGAGTCAGCCGGGGCCGCAGGGGCTGAAGTGCTGATTAACGCCATTGACGATCCTGAAGCCAGCATGCAGCTCACTGAACTGGCGAAGGAGCACTTCCCGCATCTGCAGATCCTTGCCCGTGCGCGCGATATTAATCACTACATCCGCCTGCGTCAGGCGGGCGTCGAGATGCCGGAACGTGAAACGTTCGAAAGCTCGTTGAAGATTGGCCGCCGCGCGCTGGAGGGATTGGGCGTCGGCAAATACGAAGCACGTGAACGGGCGGACCACTTCCGCCGCTTTAACCTGCAAATGCTTGAAGAAATGGTGCCGACGGATGACAAGACTGCCGAGCGCGCCGATGTCTTTAAGCGTAATAGCGCGATGCTGACAGAGGTGATTAACGAGGATCGTGCTCACCTGCACGTTATTCAACGTGATGGCTGGCAGGGAACAAAAGAAGGGCTTCACAGCGGTAAGCTTTCCGATGAGCCCCCGGTGCGGCCAGCGGAGTGAACTTGCTGAAAAATATTTACTTTTCCTTATAGTGAACGGGGGTTAACGCTAACCCCTTGTTCCATATCCCGCAGTTGATTATTTAGGCGTCCAGGGTGGCGCAGAATAAAAAAAATTCTCGTTACGCGCCTTGCCCCCTGTCGACGAAAGATTGCGCTTTCCGTATAGTGGCGGCAATTTTTTTCATCATCCTTAGGTTATTTAAATGATCAGTCTGATTGCTGCTTTAGCGGTGGATCGCGTTATCGGCATGGAAAACGCCATGCCATGGGATTTACCGGCCGACCTGGCCTGGTTCAAGCGCAACACGCTAAATAAACCTGTTGTTATGGGGCGCCTGACTTGGGAGTCTATTGGTCGCCCGCTGCCGGGACGTAAAAATATCGTGATCAGCAGCAAAGCTGGAAATGACGATCGCGTTGAGTGGGTGAAATCGGTGGAAGAGGCTATCAAAGCCTGCGGTGATGCCGAAGAAATCATGGTCATTGGCGGGGGACGCGTATACGAGCAGTTCCTGCCCAAGGCGCAGCGCTTGTACCTGACTCATATTGATGCGGAAGTGGAAGGGGACACGCATTTCCCGGATTACGATCCGGATGAGTGGCAGTCAACCTTCAGCGAATTCCACGATGCCGACGAGAATAACTCCCACGGCTACTGCTTCGAAATTCTCGAACGTCGCTAAGTTTTAACCCTCTCTCATCAGAGAGAGGGTTAGCTTTTATGAAGCGACGGCCGCCGGACCTTCATCGCTATCCTGCTGGCGATTTGAAGGCTGTACGAACCAGGTTTTATCTTCCCAGCGCAGGCAGGTCAGTTCTCCTCCCCAGCAGCAACCCGTGTCCAGCGCATAGATCCCTTCCGGCGTGCCTTTCCCTTCCAGCGAGGCCCAGTGACCAAAGGCCACAGAATATTCGGCGGTAACGGGGCCAGGAATCGCAAACCAGGGCTTCAGCGGCGAGGGCGCTTTTTCCGGCGTGTCTTTGCAGTACATATCCAGTTGGCCATTAGGGAAGCAATAGCGCATGCGGGTGAGTGAGTTAGTGATGAAACGCAGGCGAGCCAGGCCGGAGAGATCGCTGGACCAGTTGTTGGGCATGTCGCCATACATTGCATCCAGAAACAGCGGATAGCTGTCGCTGGAGAGAACGGCTTCGACATCACGCGCGCAGGCCAGCGCGGTGTTGATATCCCACTGCGGCGTGATCCCCGCATGTGACATCACAAGCTTTTTCTCTTCATCCACCTGAATGAGCGGCTGGCGGCGAAGCCAGTTCAGAAGCTCGTCGACATCAGGCGCTTCCAGCAGCGGCGTAACGCGGTCTTTAGGCTTGTTTCGGCTGATGCCCGCAAAGACGGCTAACAGATGCAGGTCGTGGTTACCGAGCACGACTCGCACGCTTTCTCCGAGGCTGCGAACATAGCGCAGCACTTCCAGAGAAGCAGGTCCGCGAGCCACCAGATCGCCCGTCAGCCATAGCGTATCTTCTTCAGGGGTGAAATTAACCTGCTGCAGCAACGCGATCAGTTCATCGTAGCAGCCGTGAACATCGCCAATCAGATATGTAGACATGGTATCAGTGAATGAAAGTTGGAATGGCCAGACGGAAAACCGGGATCTCGACCCTAAAGGACTCTCCCTGCGCATCGACCATTTCATAATGGCCCTGCATGGTGCCGAGCGGCGTTTCGATAACCGCTCCGCTTGTGTACTGGTAGTCGTTGCCCGGCTCAATGTGCGGCTGCTCGCCGACAACACCTTCGCCCTGAACCTCGGTTTCGCGGCCGTTACCGTTGGTGATTAGCCAGTAACGGCCAAGTAGCTGAACTGCTGTTCGCCCCAGATTGCGAATAGTGACTGTGTACGCAAAGACGAAACGTTCTTCATCCGGTGAGGATTGCGACTCAATATAAACGCTTTGCACCTGCACGCATACGCGGGGCGAATCAAGCATGGTTTAGCTCTCCGAAGGCTGCTGTGGGTTGTCAGCCAGATAGTTTGCAAGCTTACAGTACTGCTCAACGGAAATGTTTTCCGCACGCAGTGTCGCATCGACGCCAAGCTCCGCCAGCACTTCGGCGTTAAACAGATGGCCAAGGCTATTACGGATCGTTTTACGACGCTTGTTAAATGCTTCTGTCGTGATACGGCTCAGCACACGCAGATCTTTAACCGGGTGCGGTAAAGTCGCGTGTGGTACCAGACGCACAACGGCAGAGTCCACTTTCGGCGCTGGCGTAAACGCAGTTGGCGGTACTTCCAGCACGGGAATGACGTTGCAGTAATACTGCGCCATCACCGACAGGCGTCCATACGCTTTGCTGTTTGGCCCGGCGACTAAGCGGTTAACCACCTCTTTTTGCAGCATGAAGTGCATGTCCGCAATGGCATCAGTATAGCTAAAGAGATGGAACATCAGCGGCGTAGAGATGTTATACGGCAGGTTACCGAAAACGCGCAACGGCTGGCCGATTTTCTGCGAAAGCTCGCCGAAATCCATGGTCATGGCATCCTGCTGATAAATCGTCAGCTTAGGGGCCAGGAACGGATGCGTTTGCAAACGGGCGGCGAGATCGCGGTCCAGTTCGATAACGGTCAGTTTATCCATGCGTTCGCCCACAGGCTCGGTCAGTGCGCCGAGGCCCGGGCCAATTTCGACCATCGCCTGGCCTGGCCGTGGGTTAATTGCGGAGACAATACTGTCGATAACGAACTGGTCATTAAGGAAGTTTTGTCCAAAACGTTTGCGGGCAAGGTGGCCCTGGTGGACTCGAGTATTCATTGACTATTTACAATCATTTTAATGGCGAGATTAAGCGCCGTAATAAAACTGCCGACGTCGGCTTTCCCCTGGCCTGCCAGCTCAAGAGCCGTGCCGTGGTCAACCGAGGTACGGATAAAAGGTAACCCCAACGTGATATTTACCGCGCGGCCGAAGCCCTGGTATTTCAACACGGGCAGACCCTGATCGTGATACATCGCCAGTACGGCGTCAGCACTATCGAGGTATTTAGGCTGGAATAACGTATCTGCCGGTAATGGGCCAGAAAGGTGCATCCCTAAAGCACGCATCTCATTTAACACCGGGATAATGGTGTCTATCTCTTCGGTGCCCATATGGCCACCTTCCCCGGCGTGCGGATTGAGACCGCAAACCAGAACATGCGGCTGCGGGATACCAAATTTGGTTTGCAGGTCATGATACAGGATGGTGACAATCTGGCGTAGTAAATCCGGCGTAATGGCGTCAGAAATTGCTTTCAGCGGCAGGTGAGTTGTGGCCAGCGCAACGCGAAGCTCTTCCGTGGCCAGCATCATCACCACTTTTTCGCTGTGTGAACGCTCTTCGAAGAACTCGGTGTGCCCAATAAACGGAATGCCGGCGTCGTTGATAATGCCTTTGTGTACCGGGCCAGTAATCAGGGCGGCGAACTCTCCGCTCAGACAGCCATCACAGGCACGGGCGAGCGTCTCGACGACGTAAGCACTGTTACGAATATCCAATTGCCCTGGAACGACCGGTGCGCGAAGCTCGACGGGGAGCACGGTCAACGTGCCAGCAGCCTGCGGTTTTGCCGGTTGATCGGGTTCGAAAGGCTGGAGCGTCAGGGGGAGGCCGAGTAGAGAGGCTCTGGCGAGTAGCAATTCAGGGGAAGCGCAGACGACCAGTTCAACGGGCCAGTCGCGTTGCGCTAACGCGACGACCAGGTCGGGACCAATCCCGGCGGGTTCGCCGGGAGTGATGGTCACACGAAAGATGTTAGCCATTGCTGCCTATGATTTTCACGTAAGCGCTGGCGCGCTGTTCCTGCATCCAGGTTTGCGCTTCTTCTGAGAACTTGCGGTTGAACAGCATGCGGTAGGCACGGTCTTTTTGCGCCGCATCGGTTCTGTCGACTTTACGAGTATCCAGCAGTTCGATCAGGTGCCAGCCGAAGGAAGAGTGCACCGGGGCGCTCATCTGGCCTTTGTTCAGTTTCTGCAGTGCGTCGCGGAAAGCAGGATCATAAATATCCGTTGCTGCCCAGCCCAGATCGCCACCCTGGTTCGCTGAACCTGGATCGTCAGAGAACGATTTTGCTGCTGCGGCAAAGGTGGTTTTCCCGCTCTTAATGTCAGCGGCAATCTGTTCCAGCTTCTGGCGTGCCTGGGTATCGTTCATGATAGGCGACGTTTTCAGCAGGATATGGCGGGCGTGAACTTCGGTCACAGAAATATTCTGATTCTGGCCACGCATATCGTTAACTTTCAGAATGTGGAAGCCAACGCCTGAACGGATAGGGCCGATAATGTCGCCCTTCTTCGCCGTGCTCAATGCCTGGGCAAAAATAGAAGGCAGTTCCTGGATGCGACCCCAGCCCATCTGGCCACCTTTCAGCGCCTGCTGGTCGGCAGAATAGCTGATAGCGAGCTTGCCGAAGTCTGCTCCGTTACGCGCCTGATCGACAACGTTACGTGCCTGCTTTTCTGCGTCATCAACTTGAGCAGAGCTTGGGTTTTCTGGCAGAGCAATCAGGATGTGGCTCAGGTTCAGTTCCGTACTGCTGTCGTTCTGGTTGCCGACCTGCTGTGCCAGGGCATCAACTTCCTGCGGCAGGATTGAGACGCGACGACGGACTTCATTGTTACGCACTTCCGAAATCGTCATCTCTTTACGGATCTGACTGCGGTAGGTGTTGTAATTCACGCCATCATAGGCCAGACGGCTGCGCATCTGATCCATCGTCATGTTGTTCTGTTTGGCGATGTTGGCGATGGCCTGATCGAGCTCATCGTCGGTGATCTTCACGCCCATTTTCTGGCCCATCTGCAGGATGATTTGATCCATGATCAGACGTTCAATGATTTGGTGGCGAAGCGTCGCGTCATCCGGAAGCTGCTGCCCCGCGTCGCGTGAGTTCATTTTGACGGACTGCATTAAGCCGTCAACATCGCTTTCAAGGACTACGCCGTTATTGACTACGGCAGCTACTTTGTCGACAACCTGTGGGGCTGCAAAGGTCGTGTTCGCCACAAGTGCGACACCAAGAAGCAGCGTTCTCCAGTTCTTCATACTTTTTCCATTTTACTTAGCCGCAAAGCGGATTATTTAGAGTATTCGTCAAAGTGAATTACATCGAGCTTTGGTACGGCAGAATGTTTGAACGCAACATCTGCGGGATGCCCAGGCCATAGTTGGAACTCAGGCCACGTAACTCGATGTTAAAGCCGATTACGTTATCGTATTTGCTTTGGTTATTTTCCCAACCGTTGATTTTACGTTCGACGCCCACGCGAATGGCATAACAGCAAGAGCTGTACTGCACGGCGAACATAGAGTCAGCGGACTGTCGGGCATTGGTATCGTAGTAGTAGGCGCCTACAACTGACCAGCGATCCACGATTGGCCAACTGGCGACCATACCGACCTGCGAAATCCCTTCTTTATACTGTTCATAGGTCGAGTAGCTAGGCAATGTTGCCTGAATATACTCGGGACTCGCATAACGATAGCTCAACTGCGCTACACGATCGGCATCACGGCGGTACTCAATGACACCGTTACCGTTAGCCACGCTGCCCAGGCGCGCATCATACTGTACGCCACCGCGCAGGCCCCAGCGATCGGTCATGCGCCAGTAGGTGTCGCTGGCCCAAAGCATGGATCCGGTTTTCTTATCTTTCTCCCAGTTGATGTTGTCATCCCCGGTACGGGACTGGGTGAAATAGTAGATTTGACCCGCGGACACGTTAAAACGTTCAACGGAAGCGTCATCATAAACGCGAGAAGTTACGCCGGTCGTCACCTGATTGGCGGAGGCAATACGGTCCAGACCACCGTAGGTGCGATCGCGGAACAGCCCGCTGTAGTCAGACTGCAGCAGCGATGAGTCGTAGTTGTTGATAGCACTTTGGTTGCGATACGGCACGTACAGGTACTGGGCGCGTGGCTCCAGGGTCTGCGTCCAGCCGGCAACAGAGTCAATATCGCGATCGAAAATCAGCTTGCCGTCCACTTTAAACTGCGGCAACGTGCGGTTGACCGTGTTTTCTAAGGTACTGGCACTATTGATATTCTGTTTGTATTTATCAAGATTGTCCTGCTGATAATGGGTCATCATCAGCTTGGTTTCGGTGTTCAGACTTGCCCAGCCGTTGGACAGCGGCAGGTTGATGACAGGCTCAAGGTGCAAGCGTGTCGCATTGGGCATATTGCTATTCACATTAGTGAATTTCACCGCCTGGCCATAAATACGAGTATCAAATGGGCCAACGTCGTTCTGGTAGAAGTTGACGTCTAGCTGTGGCTCAGCGCGGTAAGAGCTTGCGCCGCTGTTCAGCTGATTGGCAAAGACCTGAAACTGTTTAGCCGACAGTGTGGCATCGAAGTTTTGATTCGCATAGCCGACGCTGAATTTTTGCGTGGCGTAGCCGTCGGTACCGCTACCGTACTGCGAGGTAAAATCGTTGAAGTAGCGCGAATCGCTAACCTTGGTGTAGTCAATGTTGAAACGCCACACCTGATCCATGACTCCGCTATGGCTCCAGTAGAACAACCAGCGGCGATCTTTTTCATCCGATGAAACACCAGGCTCGTTCTTGTATTCGTCGTCCGACGGCAGATAGTCAAACTCCATCAGGCCCGTACCTGCCTGAGTCAGGTAACGGAATTCGTTCTGCCACTGGATGCCGCCACGCTTATCAATATAGTGAGGTGTGATAGTGGCATCGAAGTTTGGCGCAATGTTCCAGTAATACGGCAGTGAGAACTCAATACCGTTGTTGGTGCTGTATTTAGCGCTAGGGATCAGGAAACCTGAACGGCGTTTATCACCAATAGGAAGTTGCAGATAAGGACTGTAGAAGACCGGTACAGGGCCCAGTTTAAAGCGGGCGTTCCATATTTCGGCCACTTCTTCCTGTCTATCCTGGATCACTTCAGTACCGACCACACTCCAGGTATTAGAACCCGGCAGACAGGAGGTAAAAGTCCCGTTTTCAAGAATCGTGTAGCGGTTGTCGCCGCGCTGCTTCATGAGATCCGCGGTGCCGCGACCCTGGCGGCCAACCATCTGGTAATCACCGTTCCAGACGTTAGTATCTTTGGTGTTTAAATTTGACCATGCTTTCGGACCTTTCAGGATGACCTGATTGTCGTCGTAATGCACATTACCTAAGGCGTCCACGGTACGGACAGGCTCGGGTTGACCGTCGACCTGCTTCTGATGAAGCTGAACTTCGTCTGACTGCAGGCGGCTGTTGCCCTGCTGAACGTCAACATTCCCGGTAAACACGGCATTGTCCGGGTAGTCACCTTTGGCGTGATCGGCCAGGATTGTCACCGGTTGGCTATTGCCGTCGTCCTTAACCAATGGACGATTGTAGCTTGGGATACCCAGCATACACTGCGAGGCAAGGTCGGCAGCCATACCTTGTTGGCTATAAAGGGCTGAACCAATCAGGGTGGCCAGCAAGGTGGGAATACGTTTTTTCATACGTGTTATTTGTTGTTCCGTCATCAGGGTATAGCGAAGGCAAACGGTCAGAGACTAACTTACTCATCACCACAGCGCTAGTGTTAATCCAGCCCATTAGCAGTATGCCGTTAGGCAGCGCTATCAATGGCGGGTATGATAAAGCAAATTCTAGACGACAGCATGACGATTTGGGGAGTATATGCAGTATTGGGGAAAAGTACTCGGTGTTGCTTTGGGTTTAATCTCGGGCGGCGGCTTTTGGGGCGTGGTGATAGGTTTTCTTATCGGCCATATGTTTGATAAGGCCCGCAGCCGTCGTGGGGCCTGGTTTGCTAACCAACAGCAGCGTCAGGCGATCTTTTTTTCTACCACTTTTGAAGTGATGGGCCATCTCACCAAATCGAAAGGTCGGGTAACGGAAGCCGATATTCAAATTGCTTCTTTGCTAATGGACCGAATGCAGCTTCACGGTGAGGGCCGCGCCGCAGCCCAGCGTGCATTTCGAGTGGGTAAAGAAAATAACTATCCGCTCAGAGAGAAAATGGGCCAGATGCGAAGCGTCTGCTTTGGCCGCTCTGACTTAATTCGGATGTTTCTGGAAATACAGATCCAGGCCGCGTTTGCCGACGGTTCACTGCATCCGAATGAGCGTCAGGTGCTTTATGTTATAGCCGAAGAGCTGGGTATCTCTCGCGGCCAGTTCGACCAGTTCCTGCGCATGATGGAGGGCGGTCAGCAGTTTGGCGGCGGGCAGTATCAGCAATCTCAGGGCGGCTTCGCGCAGCAGCAAAGGGGGCCTACGCTGGAGGATGCCTGCAAGGTGCTTGGGGTAAAAAGCAGCGATGAGCCCACGGTTATTAAGCGTGCTTACCGCAAGTTAATGAGCGAACATCACCCAGATAAGCTGGTGGCAAAAGGCCTGCCGCCTGAAATGATGCAGATGGCGAAGCAAAAGGCCCAGGAGATTCAGGGCGCTTACGATCTGATTAAAACTGCAAAAGGATTTAAATAGAAAAAAGCCTCTCAAATGAGAGGCTTTTCTTTAGAAGTCCGCCGGAGCTTTAAAGGTCATTGGCGTGCCGTAGTTTGGGTGCGTGATGGTGAGCATCTCGGCATGGAGCTGAAGCCTTGGTGCCATTGCCAGCGCCTCCGGCGTGGCGTAGAAGCGATCACCGAGAATCGGATGCCCAAGCGCCAGCATGTGAACGCGGAGCTGGTGCGATCGCCCGGTAATCGGCTTCAGCTGAACGCGGGCGGTATTATCCGCCGCGTAGTCCAGCACCTGATACTCGGTCTGGGCAGATTTTCCCGTTTCATAACAGACCTTTTGCTTTGGCCGGTTAGGCCAGTCGCAAATCAGCGGTAAATCAACCAAACCTTCTTCCGGCAGCGGATGGCCCCAAACGCGAGCTACGTACTGCTTTTTAGGTTCGCGTTCGCGGAACTGACGCTTTAACTCCCGCTCTGCCGCCTTGGTCAACGCCACGACAATTACGCCGCTGGTTGCCATATCAAGCCGATGGACCGATTCCGCCAGCGGGAAGTCGCGCTGAATGCGCGTCATCACGCTGTCTTTGTGCTCCTCAAGTCGCCCCGGGACGGACAGCAGGCCGCTTGGCTTGTTAACCACCATGATGTGCTCATCCTGGTAAAGGATAACCAGCCAGGGATCGAGAGGCGGATTGTAAGGTTCCATCAGCATTTACTCTGCATCCTTCAAGCTGCAGCCGCGTTGGCTGCTCTCACTTATCCCAGGCACTTACTTTAGTAAGTGACTAGGAGTTCTCTCTTTTGTCGCCTTGCTGCAACTCGAATGATTTGAGTAAAGCGACGCATATTTACTGGTGCGTCACGACAATCAGGCGCAGCGCGTCGAGACGCCAGTTAGCCTGGCTCAGGGCTTCCATCACCTGCTGGCGATTGGTTTCAATAGCCGCAAGCTCGTCGTCACGAATGTTAGGGTTAACGGCCTTCAACGCTTCCAGACGGGACAGTTCCGCGCTGAGCTTCTCATCCGCTTCTTCACGTGCCGCGTCGATCAGCGCCTGTGCCGCATCGGCAACCTTCTCTTCCGCCACCTGCAGAATAGCGTGCACGTCGGACTGCACGGCGTTCACCAACTTGCTGCCGGTATGGCGGTTAACCGCGCTGAGCTGGCGGTTAAAGCTTTCAAACTCCACCTGAGCCGCGAGATTGGTGCCGTTTTTGTCCACCAGCATGCGCACCGGCGTCGGCGGCAGGAAGCGATTGAGCTGCAGCTGTTTAGGCGCTTTGGCCTCAACAACATAAACCAGCTCCAGCAGCAGCGTACCGACCGGCAGCGCCTTGTTCTTCAGAAGAGACAGGGCGCAACTGCCGGTATCGCCGGACAGGATCAAATCCAGACCGTTGCGGATGATTGGGTGTTCCCAGGTAACGAACTGTGCGTCTTCGCGAGACAACGCGACGTCACGTTCAAAGGTGATAGTACAGCCGTCTTCCTGCAGGCCCGGGAAATCCGGGACCAGCATATGGTCGGATGGAGTAATAACGACCATGTTGTCGCCGCGATCGTCCTGGTTAATGCCGACGATGTCGAACAAGTTCATCGCAAAGCTAACGAGGTTGGTGTCGTTATCCTGCTCTGAAATGGCTTCTGCCAGCGCCTGTGATTTTTCACCGCCGTTGGAGTGAATCTCCAGCAGGCGGTCACGGCCTTGCTCGAGCTGCTGCTTCAGGGCATCGTGCTGCTCGCGACACTGTTTGATCAGGGTGTCAAAGCCTTCGGTATTTTCCGGGGCAGCGAGATATTCGATCAGCTGCGGATAGACGCTGTCGTAAATCGTGCGGCCGGTCGGGCAGGTGTGTTCGAAAGCGTCGAGGCCCGAGTGGAACCAGTCCACCAGCACTGACTGAGCGGTTTTTTCCAGATACGGAACGTGGATCTGAATGTCGTGCGCCTGGCCAATACGGTCCAGACGACCAATACGCTGTTCCAGCAGGTCGGGGTTAAACGGCAGGTCAAACATCACCAACTGGCTGGCGAACTGGAAGTTACGGCCTTCGGAGCCAATTTCGGAACACAGCAGAACCTGAGCGCCGGTATCTTCTTCCGCAAACCAGGCAGCGGCGCGGTCGCGTTCGATGATGGACATGCCTTCATGGAAGACGGCGGCACGAATGCCTTCACGCTCACGCAGAACCTGCTCCAGCTGAAGCGCAGTCGCGGCCTTGGCGCAGATCACCAGCACTTTCTGCGAGCGGTGGCTGGTCAGGTAGCCCATCAGCCATTCAACACGCGGATCGAAGTTCCACCAGGTGCCGGTATCGCCTTCGAACTCCTGATAAATTTGCTCCGGATACAGCATGTCGCGGGCGCGATCCTCAACGGACTTACGCGCGGCCATGATGCCGGAAACTTTAATCGCCGTCTGATACTGCGTTGGCAGCGGCAGGCGAATAGTATGCAGTTCGCGTTTCGGGAAACCTTTCACGCCGTTACGGGTGTTACGGAACAGCACGCGGCTGGTGCCGTGCCTGTCCATCAACATGGAGACCAGCTCCTGGCGCGCGGCTTCGCTGCCATCGCGGTCGCTGTTGGCGGTTTGCAGCAGGGGCTCAATATCCTGCTCACCAATCAGTTCACCCATGGTATTCAGCTGCTCGTCTGTCAGGCGATCGCCCGCCAGCAGCAGGGCGACGGCATCGGCAACCGGACGATAGTTCTGCTGCTCTTCAACAAACATCGCGAAATCATGGAAGCGGTTTGGATCCAGCAGGCGCAGGCGCGCAAAGTGACTTTCCATACCCAGCTGTTCAGGCGTTGCCGTCAGCAGCAGGACGCCAGGAACATGTTCGGCAAGCTGTTCAATCGCCTGATATTCACGGCTTGGCGCATCTTCGCTCCACACCAGGTGGTGGGCTTCATCGACGACCAGAAGGTCCCATTCCGCTTCGCACAGGTTTTCCAGGCGTTGCTTGTTGCGGCGCACAAAGTCCAGCGAGCAAATGACAAGTTGCTCGGTATCAAATGGGTTGCTGCTGTCGTGCTGGGCTTCTGCGTAGCGCTCATCGTCAAACAGGGCGAAACGCAGGTTAAAGCGGCGCAGCATTTCGACCAGCCACTGATGCTGCAGGGTTTCTGGCACCACAATCAGCACGCGCTCGGCGCTACCGGCCAGCAACTGCTGGTGGATGATCATCCCGGCTTCAATGGTTTTGCCCAGGCCAACTTCATCCGCGAGCAATACGCGAGGCGCGTGGCGGCGGCCGACGTCGTGGGCGATGTTCAACTGATGTGGGATCAGGCTGGTGCGCATCCCGCGCAGTCCGCTCCAAATCTGGCGAGATTGTTCGCTCTGATATTTACGGGCGCGGAAACGCAGGGCAAAGCGGTCCATGCGGTCGATTTGCCCGGCAAACAGACGATCCTGCGGCTTGCTGAAGACCAGCTTGCTGTCGAGGAACACTTCACGCAGCAGAACGTCTTGTTCTTCGGTATCGAGACGAGTGCCGAAGTAGGCGAGTAACCCCTTTTCTTCCTTAACTTCATCAACTTTCAGCTGCCAGCCTTCATGGCTGGTAATCACATCGCCTGGGTTAAACATCACGCGGGTGATTGGGGAGTCATTTCTGGCGTACAGACGATTTTCACCCGTTGCCGGGAAGAGCAGGGTAACCATACGCGCATCCAGCGCCACCACGGTTCCCAGTCCCAGTTCGCTTTCGGTATCGCTGATCCAACGTTGACCAAGTGTAAAAGGCATAAGTTTTCGGCTCTATTTCAGTGACTTAAATTTGCAGGCAATAGCATGGCAACCGCGCACAGGCGTCGCAGTTGTTTAAAATTGGGTCTAAGGATTCGAAGAAAGGGCGCTATGGTACTGGATGGCAACGGATTCGTCACGCACTCGTCATGCTTCAAATTACGGCGGCGTGGGCTGCACTCTCTTAGCGCCTTACCGTAAGCTGAGTTATGTACAGTATTTTTAAAATAGCCCCATCTGCCCCGTCATCAGTGTAGCAAAGTCGTCCTCAAGGAAGGGCAAAATCCCCTCGGCGACGGGCTGTAGCTGGCGAGTAAGGTAGTGGTCATAATCCAGCGGAGACTGCTGATAATCAACCGGCTCCGGGCCGCTCATGGTCATGACATATTTTATTGTGCCGCGATTCTGATACTGCGCTGGTCTGCCCAGACGTTGGTTATGCTCATCGGCAAGCCTTGCCGCGCGGACGTGCGGCGGGACGTTCTTTTGATATTCGCTCAGCGGCCGGCGCAGCCGCTTACGATAGACCAGCTGTGCATCAAGCTCGCCCGCCATCAGGCTGGCAATCGTGTCCCGGATGTAGTCCTGATAGGGCTCGCCGCGGAAAATCCGCAGGTAGAGCGTTTGCTGGAACTGTTGGGCAAGAGGTGTCCAGTCGGTTCGCACCGTTTCAAGCCCTTTGAACACCATACGCTGTTCTTCACCTTCCTGAATCAGCCCTGCGTAGCGCTTTTTGCTGCCCTGGTCTGTGCCACGAATGGTGGGCATCAGGAAGCGGCAGAAGTGCGTTTCGTACTCAAGTTCAAGGGCACAGTCGAGATTCTGCGTGTTTTTCAGATGCTCTTGCCACCAGGTGTTGACGTACCCAACCAGCCGTTTGCCAATCTGTGCAGCGTCCTCTTCGCTATGGGCCTTTTTCAGCCAGACAAAGGTGGAGTCCGTATCGCCATAGATGACGTCATAGCCCTGGGACTCAATCAGTGCTTTTGTCTGGCGCATGATCTCGTGGCCACGCATGGTGATCGACGAGGCAAGACGCGGATCGAAAAAGCGGCAGGCGCTGGTGCCCAGTACGCCGTAAAAGGCATTCATGATGATCTTGAGTGCCTGAGAGAGCGGTTTGTTACCCTGGCGTTTTGCCTCATCCCGGCCGTGCCATATCTGGCTGACGATCTCCGGCAGGCAGTTTTTTTCACGGGAGAACCAGCCGCCAATAAACCCTTCAACGGAGTGTGTCACGTCTGGCTGGGCAGTCCCTTCGACGAGGCCGACGGGATCAATTAAGAAAGTGCGGATAATCGAGGGATACAGGCTTTTATAATCGAGCACCAGCACCGAGTCATAAAGCCCGGGACGCGAGTCCATCACGTAGCCGCCGGGGCTTGCCTGCGGTGGAACCTCGCCCATATTAGGCGCAACGTAGCCTGCACGATGCATGCGCGGGAAATAGAGGTGGCTGAACGCGGCTACCGAACCGCCGTGTTTATCCAGCGGGAGTCCGTTGACCGTCGCGCGCTCCAGCAGGAAGGGCATCAGCTCGGTCTTGTGGAAAATACGCGTGACCAGCTCGCAGTCTTTGAGGTTATAGGTGGCCAGCGCGGGCTTGTCCTCGGCAAAGCGGCGATCGATTTCATCCATCCTGTCCCAGGGATTATCAATCGACTTTCCTTCACCGAGAAGTTCGCGGGAGACAGTTTCCAGTGAAAACGAAGAGAAATTCCAGAACGCCGATTTTAGCGCTTCAATGCCGTCGATAATCACCCGGCCGGCAAGTTGGGCAAAGAAAACGCCCTGCTTGAAGCCGTGCTCGCGCCATTCTAAAAGGCTGTTACCCCGGCCCAGACGGAGCGGAACCTGGTAGCGCTCGGCCATCTTTTGCAGCACTCGCAGGTCAAACTGCACGACGTTCCAGCCGATCAGTATGTCGGGATCGTGCTCGGCAAACCAGCTGTTAAGCTTTTCCAGCAGCAAAGGGCGGCTGGCGACATATTCCAGCGTGAAATCCAGGCCGCTGGCATCGCCGTTTTCAGGCCCCAGCATATAGACATGGCGCTGCCCACAGCCCTCAAGGCCGATGCAGTACAGCTCGCCGTGTCGATTCGTTTCGATATCGAGAGAAACCCACTTTAGCGGTGGGCGATATTCTGGCGCGGGCTTCAGGCGGGTATTCAGCAGCACGTCCCCCTGAGGATCACCGCTAAACCAGACCGGGGCGGTAATAAAGCGTTCCATCAGGAAACGCTCTGGAGGGCGAATATCCGCTTCATAGACCGTCACGCCGCCGTCACGCAGCAGTTTCTCCAGCCTCATCAGCTGGCGGTGCTGCTGGCAATAAAGGCCGGCTACCGGCTGGCGATGGAAATCTTTAAGTTCCAGAGGTGTCAGGCGAAACTGGCTTTCACTGGCCAGCAGGCGCTGGGCCTGAGCTAACTGCTGTTGGGGAATAAAGGCAACGGACTCCTGGGGCGGCAGGCGCACCTTCTGTGGGCCATCATCCGTAGCCAGCCAGAAATCGACTTCGGTACCGCGTGGGGTGTCTCGCCAGTGCCTGGTCAGCAGAAACCCCTGACGAGCTTGAGACACGCTGCATTCTCTCTCAGGAAAAGTGTTTCGATTATAGCGCAAATAACCGCTATTTACTGCATTTATATACAGTATTGTTGGCCCGGCGTGCGAATTATCCGGAACTTTACCGTCTATTCTTTATTCATAGAAATGAGACCTTGACGCCTATCACATTAATTCTGGAGAATCGCCCGCTCGCTCATCGACGGAAAGCCTATGGAATCCTTACTGGAACACTTTATTACACAGTCAGTTGCATATTCGCTTATCGCGGTGATGCTGGTGGCCTTTCTCGAGTCGCTGGCGCTGGTGGGGCTTATTCTGCCGGGCACGGTGATGATGGCCGGGCTCGGCGCGCTGATCGGCAGCGGGCAGGTTAATTTCTATTATGCCTGGGGGGCCGGAATCGTCGGCTGTTTGCTGGGGGATTGGATCTCGTTCTGGCTTGGACAGCGCTTCAAAGGTCCGCTGCACCGCTGGTCATTTATGAAAAAGAACAAGGCGCTGCTGGATAAAACCGAGCACGCCCTGCATCAGCACAGCATGTTTACCATTCTTGTTGGACGCTTTGTTGGCCCTACGCGCCCGCTGGTGCCGATGGTTGCCGGGATGCTGGATTTACCGCTGGCGAAGTTTTTGCCGCCGAATATTATCGGCTGCCTGTTCTGGCCGCCGCTCTACTTTCTACCAGGGATCCTCGCCGGAGCGGCAATCGACATTCCCGCGGACATGAAAAGCGCCAGCTTCAAGTGGCTGCTTTTGGCGGTGGCTTTACTGCTTTGGCTGGCCGCGTGGCTGTGCTGGCGCTGGTACCGCAGCGGCAAACGTGGCACGGACCGCCTGACGCGTTATTTGCCGCGTTCTCGCCTGAACGGGCTGGCGCCGCTAATGTTGGTGGTGGGCGTGGGCAGCTTTGTTGCCCTGCTGCAGCATCCATTGATGCCGGTTTACTGGGATATTTTGTGGAAGGTGCTGTCGCACTAACTGCCGATCCCCAACAGCGCTGAGGCGCTTGCCTCGCCGCTGAGCAGCGTGCCGGTTTCGCCGTCCCATGCTATGCGCCCGTCTTTTACTACTATGCTGCGGCTGGCTATGCGGGCGGCATCTTCAATACTGTGGGACACCATCAGCAGCGTCATGTTCTGTTCCTGACAAAGCTCGTCGAGCAGCTGCAGCATCTCCTTACGTAGCGCAGGATCGAGCGCGGAGAAGGGTTCATCCAGCAGTAGAACAGGCTGCTGACGAACCAGGCACCGGGCCAGGGCAACACGCTGCCGCTGGCCGCCGGAAAGCTGAGACGGTAGGCGATCCAGCATCTCCGTCATCCCTACGCGTGCCGCTATCTCCAGCAGCCGCTGCTTCTGAGCCTCATTGAGCTTCATCCCAGGATGCATTCCCAGGGCGATATTCTGCCGAACCGTCAGATGGCTAAAAAGATTATTTTCCTGGAAGAGCATAGAAACCGGGCGGTCCGAAGGCGGTGTCCGGGTGTGATCCACTCCGTTGATGATGATGTTGCCATTAGCGGGTACCAGAAATCCGGCGACCAGGCTTAGCAACGTACTTTTTCCTGCGCCGCTCGGCCCCAGAATAGCGATTCTTTCACCCGCACTCATTTGCAGGGAAAAACGCATGGGTAAGTGCTGGTACAGCCAGGTTACATCAGTCAGAGTTAGCATCTCGCCCCGGAAGTTTTTCAATCAAAGTAAACAGCATAAAACAAAGCAGCAACAGGAGCAGCGCGGTGACAGCGCCGTCCTGGCTGCGGTAGGAACCGATTTGCTGGTACAGCCAGAAGGGCAGCGTCCGGAAATCTTCGTTACCGAATAGCGCCACCACGCCGAAATCGCCAATCGACAATACGCAGGCAAAGGCCAGCGCCTGAGCTATCGGGCGTTTAAGGGCTTTTAACTCAATGAACCTCAGTCGATTGAAGCCACGAATATCCAGCGACTGACAAAGCTGCGAGTAGCGCTCGGCGATGTCGCGCATTGGGTTTTCGAGCACTTTAAGGGCATAAGGAATCGCCATCAGCGCATTGGTAAAGATGACAATGCCATCGGCGGATTGCGGCAGGCCCACGGTATTGTTTAGCAATAAGAAGAAGCCAGTGGCGAGCACAATGCCTGGCATCGCCAGAATCAACATACCGCTAAGTTCAATGGCCTGCCCGGCGAAAATACGGTTGCGCAAACGAAGCTCGCGCGAGCTCCAAAGCAGCATCAGGGTTAGCGTCACGCTAATCAGCCCGGCTGCAACGGCAATGCGCAGCGAAGTCCCAAGCGCGTTCCACAGTGCGGGCTGTTGCAGTACGTTGCCCATGCTGCCGTTAATCCCGTCGACTATCACCGCCAGCAGCGGCGGGAGCAGAATTAGCAGGGCGAATAGAATGAGCAGGCCATCGCTAACTTTTCGGCGCAGAGAATCCTGCGGATCGCGCCAACCCTGAAGCTGGCTGACGCCGACGGGGATCGCCTTGCTTAACTTCTGGCTCAGTAACACCAGGCCCAGGCAGCACGCCATTTGCAGCAGGGCTAATAGCGCCGCTTTGGCCGGATCGTAGTCGTAGCTTAGTGCCTGGAAGATGGCCAGTTCGATGGTGGTGGCCTGTGGGCCGCCGCCCAGCGAAAGCACGGTAGCGAAGCTCGCGAAGCAAAGCATAAAAATCAGCGCGCCAACCGGGAGTATTTGTCGGCGCAACCAGGGCCATTCGACAAAACGAAAGAAATGCCAGCCCTGCATATTCAGTTGAGCGGCAAGCTGGCGCTGCTCGGTGGGAATGTTATCCAGCGCCTGAAGCAGCAGGCGGGTCGCCATCGGCATATTAAAGAAGACGTGCGCCAGCAGAATTCCCTGCAGGCCATAAGGGGAAAAGTGCCATTCAAAACCGAGCCAGCCGCTGAGCGTTGCCAGCCAGCCTTCTCGGCCATAAACGGAAAGAATGCCGAAGACGGCGACCAGCACCGGCAGAACCAGCGTCATGGCGCAAAGCCGCAGCAGCGCCAGTCGGCCAGGGAAGCGACGGCGGTAAAGCGCGCGGGCTAAAAATATTGCCGGGAAAACGGAAAGCGCGGCGGAAAGAAATGCCTGCCAGAAGGAGAAGCGCAGGACATGCCAAATATAGCCGTCCTGCAAAATGGCGAGGACATCCGTCTGCGGGGCATTAAGCCATAGCGCCAGAAAAGCCGCCAGGGCTACCGCCACGACCAGCGTCGCGGCAAATAGCCCTGGATACAGCCAGCCCGGTATTAGCGACTGACGGCGCGTTGCCATTCATTGATCCATGCTGCGCGCTGGGTGGCGACCTGCTGAGGCGTAAATTCCAGCGTGGTTTGCGGTTTCACCAGATTGTCGAAGCCAGCAGGTAACGCCACATTGGTCACCGGATACATCCAGTTGCCGGTGGCAATGGTGTTCTGGAAACCCGGCGTGGTGATGAACTTAATAAACTTCTCGGCAAGTTCTGGCTGCTTGCTGTTCGCCAGTCGGCCTGCCACTTCAACCTGCAGGTAATGCCCTTCGCTGAAGTCGGCCGCGGCGTAGTTGTCCTTCTTCTCTTCAATGATGTGGTAGGCCGGCGACGTGGTGTAGCTCAGTACCAGATCGGCTTCGCCTTTCAGGAACAGGCCGTAAGCTTCGCTCCAGCCTTTGGTTACGGTGACGGTTTTCTTCGCCAGCTTTTGCCAGGCTTCCGGAGTTTTATCGCCATAGACTTTTTGCATCCACAGCAGTAGGCCAAGCCCAGGCGTACTGGTGCGCGGATCTTCGTATATCACCTTCCATTTCTGGTCGCCTTCAACCAGCTCTTTCAGGCTCTTCGGCGGATTTTTTAGCTTGTTCTTGTCGTAAACGAAAGCGAAGTAGCCGTAGTCGTAAGGAACGAAGGTGCTGTTCTTCCAGCCGCCGGGCACCTGTAGCGCGCTGATTTCGACGTTAGAAGGCGCAAACAGTTTGGTTTGCGTGGCGGCCTCTACCAGGTTGTTGTCCAGTCCCAGCACGACGTCTGCTTTGCTGTTCTTGCCTTCCATGCGCACTCGGTTCAGCAGCGAAACACCATCTTCCAGCGCCACGAATTTCAGCTCGCAGTGACAGTCGGCTTCAAAGGTTTTTTTCACCGCCGGGCCAGGGCCCCAGTCGGCGGCAAACGAGTCGTAGGTGTAGACGGTTAATACGGGTTTGGCGAAAACGGGCGCGGCAACCAGCGCCAGCAGCGGCAGAAATTTTTTGAACACTTTGCACCTCAGTAAAAGGGGGCAAAGGAATTGAGTTGAGTGTCTCAAATCCCTTCGCCGGCGTTATCCGGATCAGGTTCGACGGGTATTATCTCAGCGCGGACAAACTGTCCTGGCACCCCGTTGAGCAGGGAGGATTCTACTGATTTCCTTTGGGTTACGGAAGCGATGTTACGAAAGCGTTATGGGCCCGGAGGCGCAAACCAGGCGGACTTGAAATCAAACCAGCCTAGCGTGTTCATCCGCACCCCGCGCATGCTGCGCTGCCCTTCAATTCGTAACCAGTGGTGAATCAACGGGATAACGTCATTTCGTTCCAGCATTTGCCTGCTCCATTCCGGCAGCGCCAGCGTTTTGCTGTGCCAGCGGCGGGCATCGCCCTGCCAGTCGATGGGGATGCACTTTTGAATCAGCGGGACTTCATAGAGCTGGGCGAACAGGGAGTATTCCAGTGGCATAGTGAAGTTTACGCTGTTCAGCCAGATATCGCTTTCGGCGTCGCCCTGATGCCACTCGTCATAATTGATTTCCTGAATAATCAGCTTCACGCCCTGCTCGGCCAGTAGCTCGGTCATTATGTTACTGATCACCCGGTGTTCTACGTGATCGCGGTAGTAGGTGAGGGTAATGCTCTCTAACCCGGTGGGTTTAGCCTGCAGCGGCCCGGGCCGAGAATGGTGCCAGCGCGGGAGTAAACCATAGGCCGGGAACCAGTATTGTTGATACTGCTCGGTCGCCCGGTAGATAAGGTTTACCGGGGACAGAATATGCCCAATCCATTGGCGCACGTTTTCATTGCAACCCAGGCTGGAGCGGCTATCGAACAGCAGGTAGTAGCAACCTTCTTCCGGGCGGCTTTCTACTGCTTTCTCGCTGTCCGGCATGCCCTGAAGCTGCACGCCGCAGCTCGACTCTTCACCCACTTCGGGCAATACCCAGAAGTTGACCTCGTCTATCAGCGCCCGGAAGCCAAAGTAATCATCAAAGGCGTGGATCTTCAGCTGGTTGTGGTTATTTCGCGCCACGGAGTAGGGGCCTGTGCCGACCGGCTGGCTGGCGAAATTTGTCATCGTCGTCCATTCCCGCGGCAGGATCATGGCGTTGACGCTACCCAGCAGCCAGGGCAACCAGTCATCCGGCTGACTAAGATGAATATCCAGCGTCCAGAGCGTCGGCGAGGTAATTTGCGTGAGATGGGCAAAAAGCGGCAGGGCGTTGATGCGCTGCAGGGAAGAGATGATATCCAGCATGTCCAGCTCACGGCCATGATGGAAATGGATGCCTGGGCGCAGGAAGAAACGCCAGCGTAAAGGAGAAATTTGCTGCCAGTGATGGGCAATATCCGCTTCGAGTTCCCCGTTTTCCTCATTTATGCGCGTCAGGCCGCTGAAAATCTGGCGGGCAATGTGGGTTTCGGAGCGACGCAGCGCCGAACCGGGCAGCAGATTTAGCAGCGGGCGATAGTAAAGGACACGCAGAATATGTCGGCCCTGGCGAAAGCTACGCCCAAGATGAGAAATGAGCATCTGGCGGACAGCGGCTTTGTCGCCGACGATTTGGACCAGTTGATCTATGCGATCCTGTTCCAGCAGATCTTCCGCACGCTGCTGCTGGAGCGCCAGCCCGGTATAAAGAAACGTGAGCTGGGAACGCTTTCCTCGCCCGGCCTCAGCCTGCCAGCTTAGCCAGCCTTTTTCCTGCATGGCGTTGAGTAATGTCCGCATATGGCGGCGGGAGCAGTTGAGCAACTCCGCTAAATCATTCAGCGTGGTTTCCTGAGGCTTGCCTTCGCAGCATTGCCACAGGCGGATGAACTGTTGTTGCAGACGAGATGAGGACATAAAAGAGGAACTCCCGGCGGAAACTCATCAATTTAACTTTCCCTATATTACGTCAATAATCATCAGCGATGAAGCGAGGAGGTGTTTATGAAGCGGTCATCACCTGCGAAGTTTTTCCAACAGTACTTTGCCGCAACACAGTTTGTTTGTTCTGGATGGCTGGCTCGCCTGACGGTGGAGCAAAGACTAAGGATGCTCGAAGACTTGATGCAGTGGGAGGTTACAACCCCGATGCCCGAGAACGCCAACGCGCCGACTCATGTGTGACTGAGTATTGGTGCTTTTCACCGGCCAGCAGCTGTTTACTGCTGGCTTTTTTCGTTTAATCTTTACGTATTTAGCGAATACCTCTGACGACACTCTCCTTTTAAGGACACTCCATGCTCTGGTTTTTGACCCGCGCACGCCGTTTTAACCCTGTATACGCTGCCTTTATGGCCGTCTCCTTCATGATTGGCGTTGCCGGGGCGCTACAGGCTCCAACACTTAGCCTCTTTTTGACCCGCGAAGTTGAAGTTCGGCCCTTCTGGGTTGGCTTGTTTTACACCGTTAACGCGATAGCGGGGATCGGCGTCAGTTTGTTGCTGGCCAAAAGATCGGATAGCCGGGGCGATCGTCGCAGGCTGATTATGGTTTGCTGCGTAATGGCGGTGGCAAACTGCGTTCTTTTTGCCTTCAACCGTCATTATCTGACGCTGATTACGCTTGGCGTTATGTTTGCTTCGATAGCCAACACTGCAATGCCGCAGATTTTTGCCCTGGCGCGTGAATACGCCGACCGTTCCGCCCATGAAGTGGTGATGTTTAGCTCTATCATGCGTGCGCAGCTTTCCCTTGCCTGGGTTATCGGGCCTCCGCTTTCTTTTATGCTGGCGCTGAAATATGGCTTCACCACGATGTTCCTTATCGCTGCCGGGATATTCGTTATTTCACTGGCGCTGATTATTTTCGCGCTGCCGTCCGTGCCGAGAGTTGAACAGCCTGCAGAGGTGGCGATAACGCAGGTCAGCGGCTGGAAAGACAGCAACGTGCGTATGCTGTTTATTGCCTCAATGCTGATGTGGACCTGCAACACCATGTACATCATCGATATGCCGCTGTGGATAAGCCAGGATCTCGGGCTGCCGGATGAGCTGGCGGGCTTATTGATGGGCACGGCCGCCGGGCTGGAGATCCCTGCGATGATCCTCGCCGGTTACTACGTGAAGCGCTTTGGGAAACGTAACATGATGGTGGCGGCGGTGGCTGCGGGCGTGCTGTTTTACCTTGGGCTAATCCTGTTTCACTCTAAAACGGCGCTAGTGGTATTGCAGCTGTTTAACGCGGTATTTATCGGGATTATTGCCGGGATTGGAATGCTGTGGTTTCAGGATTTGATGCCGGGAAGGCCCGGTTCTGCGACGACGCTATTCACCAACAGTATTTCGACGGGCGTGATTCTGGCTGGCATACTGCAAGGCGCGCTGGCTGAGGGGCTGGGTCACTATTCTGTTTACTGGCTGATGGCGGCGCTTGCGGTGGTCGCGCTGTTTCTTACTAGCCGGGTTAAGAACGTTTAAGAGTTTCCCCTCGCCAGTAGAGGAGAGGGGAAAACGAATTACCGCATAAATGCAGGCAGCTTTTGCTCGTAGCCGGAAATAGCGGCTTCGTGCTGCAGCGTCAGGCCAATGCTATCCAGGCCGTTCAACATGCAGTGACGGCGGAAGCTATCCAGCTCAAACGAATAACTTTTCTCACCCGCCTGAACCGTCTGCGCTTCCAGGTCGACGACAAACTTAATGCCCGGCTGGGCGTCGACCAGCTTAAACAGTTCATCTACCTGCTCATCACTCAGGATGACCGGCAACAGCTGGTTGTTAAACGAGTTGCCGTAGAAGATGTCGGCGAAGCTTGGTGCAATCACCACTTTGAAGCCGTAATCGGTCAATGCCCACGGAGCGTGCTCACGGGAAGAGCCGCAGCCGAAGTTTTCACGCGCCAGCAGGATTGAAGCGCCTTTAAATTCCGGGTAGTTCAGCACGAACTCCGGGTTAGGCTGCTGCCCGGCATCGTCCAGAAAACGCCAGTCGTTGAACAGGTGTGCGCCAAAGCCGGTGCGGGTGACCTTCTGCAAAAACTGCTTCGGGATAATAGCATCGGTATCGACGTTTGCCGCATCCAGTGGAACGACCAGGCCGGTATGTTGGATAAATTTCTCTGCCATGGTAGTTCCCCTTATTTCAGTGTACGAATATCGGCAAAATGACCGGTAACGGCGGCGGCGGCGGCCATTGCAGGGCTAACCAGGTGGGTGCGACCCCCGCGGCCCTGACGGCCTTCGAAGTTACGGTTGCTGGTAGAGGCACAGCGCTCGCCTGGATTCAGGCGGTCGTTGTTCATTGCCAGGCACATTGAGCAACCCGGCAGGCGCCATTCAAAACCGGCTTCAATGAAGATCTTATCCAGCCCTTCTGACTCGGCCTGAGCTTTTACCGGACCAGAGCCCGGCACAACCATCGCCAGAACGCCAGGTGCGACTTTACGGCCTTTAGCGACTTCCGCCGCAGCACGCAGGTCTTCGATACGTGAGTTGGTGCAGGAGCCGATAAAGACTTTGTCGATGGCGACTTCTGTCAGTGGAATACCGGGCTTCAGGCCCATATAGGCCAGCGCTTTTTCTGCCGAGGCACGCTCAACCGGATCGTTAAATGACTCCGGGTTAGGAATATTATCGGTGACGGAAATAACCTGGCCTGGGTTGGTTCCCCAGGTGACCTGTGGCGCGATGTCGGCGGCGTCTAACGTGACGGTAGTGTCGAACTTCGCGCCTTCATCCGTACTGAAGGTTTTCCAGTACTCAACGGCTTCATCCCAATCCGTCCCTTTTGGCGCATGCAAACGACCTTTCACATAGCTGAAGGTGGTTTCATCCGGCGCAACAATCCCGGCCTTAGCCCCCATTTCAATGGCCATGTTACACAGCGTCATGCGGCCTTCCATGCTCAGGGCACGAATAGCATCGCCGCAGAATTCAACCACGTGACCGGTGCCGCCTGCGCTGCCGGTTTTGCCGATGATTGCCAGCACGATGTCTTTGGCGGTGATCCCCGGAGCTGCTTTGCCCTTCACTTCAATTTTCATGGTTTTCGCACGACCCTGTTTCAGGGTCTGCGTCGCCAGCACGTGTTCGACTTCGGAGGTACCGATGCCGAAAGCCAGCGCGCCAAATGCGCCGTGAGTAGCGGTATGGGAGTCGCCGCACACGATGGTCATGCCCGGCAGGGTGATCCCTTGTTCTGGCCCCATAACGTGAACGATGCCCTGATAAGGGTGATTCAAATCATACAGTTCAACACCAAACTCTTTGCAGTTCTTCATCAGTTCCTGCATCTGAATGCGGGCCATCTCGCCGGAGGCGTTGATGTCCTTGGTTTGGGTCGACACATTGTGGTCCATCGTGGCGAAGGTTTTCCCCGGCTGACGAACGGGTCGGCCATGGGCGCGCAGTCCGTCAAACGCCTGCGGGGAAGTGACTTCATGCACCAGATGGCGGTCGATATACAGCAGCGGCGTCTCTTCCGGGGCTTCATACACGACGTGGGCGTCGTACAACTTCTGATATAAGGTTTTGGCCATGATTACTTCCCCTGAGCTACGTAGCGGGCAATGATGTCGCCCATTTCGTCGGTGCTGACAGCGTGACCATCGCGGGCTAAATCACCGGTGCGGTGGCCTTCTTCTAACGCGCGGTTGATGGCGCTTTCGATAGCCTGGGCGGCTTCTTCGGCATCCAGGCTGTAGCGCAGCAGCAGCGCCAGGGACAGGATCTGCGCGATAGGGTTGGCAATGTTCTTACCGGCGATATCCGGCGCTGAACCGCCCGCAGGTTCGTACAGGCCAAAGCCCTGCTCGTTGAGGCTGGCGGACGGCAGCATGCCCATAGAACCGGTGATCATGGCGCATTCGTCGGAGAGAATGTCACCGAACAGGTTGGAGCACAGCAGCACGTCGAACTGAGACGGATCTTTAATTAACTGCATGGTGGCGTTGTCGATATACATGTGAGACAGCGACACATCCGGGTATTCTTTAGCGATTTCGTTGACGATTTCACGCCACAACAGTGAAGTTTGCAGCACGTTTGCTTTATCAATGGAGGTCACTTTGCTGCGGCGCTTGCGGGCAGACTCAAAGGCGATACGCGCAATACGTTCAATCTCAAAGCGGTGATAAACCTCAGTATCGAAAGCTTTTTCGTGCATGCCGCTACCTTCGCGGCCTTTCGGCTGGCCGAAGTAAATACCGCCAGTCAGTTCGCGAACGCACAGAATATCGAATCCGTTTGCAGCAATGTCGGCGCGCAGCGGGCAAAACTCTTCCAGCCCCTGGTACAGGCGAGCCGGGCGCAGGTTACTGAACAGTTTAAAATGCTTACGCAGCGGCAGCAGGGCGCCACGCTCAGGCTGCTCGGCCGGTGGCAGATGTTCCCACTTAGGGCCGCCTACCGAGCCAAACAAAATAGCATCAGCCTGCTCGCAGCCTTCGACCGTGGCCGGCGGCAGCGGGCTGCCATGGCGATCGATGGCGGCACCACCGACGTCATAGGTGCTGGTGCTGATGCGAATATCAAAACGGTGACGAACTGCATCCAGTACTTTAAGGGCCTGAGCCATCACTTCCGGGCCAATACCGTCACCCGGCAAAACTGCAATATGATAATTTTTCGACATTACACGGTTTCCTGATTTTGTTCTTTATTCTGATGTTGAGCTTTGCGTTGCAATTCTTTTTCGACTTCACCGGCGCGCCAGATGTTGTTCAGCACGTGCACCATCGCTTTAGCGGAGGATTCGACAATGTCGGTTGTCAGACCCACGCCATGGAAGCGGCGGCCGTTGTAATCCACCACAATATCGACCTGGCCCAGCGCATCTTTGCCCTGGCCTTTGGCGCTCAGGCTGTATTTCACCAGTTCAATGTTGTAATCGGTGATGCGGTTAATCGCCTGATAAACAGCATCGACCGGGCCGTTGCCGTTTGCCGCTTCGGCTTTAATCTCTTCGCCACAAACCAGCTTCACGGAGGCGGTAGCAATGCCGTTAGAGGCAGACTGCACGCTGAAATAATCCAGGCTGAAGTGTTCTGGTTCTTCCTGCTGCTTGTTGATGAAGGCCAGCGCTTCCAGGTCGTAGTCGAAGACCTGACCTTTTTTGTCCGCCAGTTTCAGGAAGGCGTCGTACAGATTATCCAGATTGTAATCGGCCTCTTTATAGCCCATCTCGTCCATGCGGTGTTTCACGGCCGCACGGCCGGAGCGTGAAGTCAGGTTCAGCTGTACCTGATTCAGGCCGATGGATTCCGGGGTCATGATTTCGTAGTTTTCGCGATTTTTCAGCACGCCATCCTGGTGGATACCGGAGGAATGAGCGAAGGCGCCGGTGCCGACGATGGCTTTGTTCGCCGGAACAGGCATGTTGCAGATCTGGCTGACCATCTGGCTGGTGCGCCAGATTTCCTGGTGGTTGATGTTAGTGTGCAGGTTCATGATGTCCTTGCGCACTTTGATAGCCATGATCACTTCTTCCAGCGAGCAGTTTCCCGCCCGCTCGCCGATACCGTTCATTGCGCCTTCAACCTGGCGAGCGCCCGCATGAACGGCCGCCATTGCATTACCTACGGCCAGACCCAGGTCGTCGTGGGTGTGCACGGAGATAATTGCTTTATCGATATTTGGCACTCGCTCGTACAGGCCGGTGATGATGTTGGAAAACTCAAACGGCATGGTGTAGCCGACGGTGTCAGGAATGTTAATGGTGGTGGCGCCTGCGCTGATAGCGGCTTCCACTACGCGGGCCAAATCGGCAATCGGCGTACGGCCGGCGTCTTCACAGGAAAACTCTACATCATCGGTGTAGTTACGGGCGCGTTTCACCATATAAATAGCGCGCTCAATGACTTCGTCCAGCGTACTGCGCAGCTTGGTGGCGATGTGCATTGGGGAAGTGGCGATGAAAGTATGAATACGGAAGGCTTCAGCGACTTTTAAGGATTCGGCAGCAACATCTATGTCTTTCTCAACGCAGCGGGCCAGGCCGCAAACACGGCTGTTTTTGATATTGCGGGCAATAGTCTGTACGGATTCGAAATCACCAGGGGAAGAGACGGGGAAACCGACTTCCATGACGTCAACGCCCATTCGCTCCAGCGCCATAGCGATCTGCAATTTCTCTTTTACACTCAGGCTTGCCTGTAAAGCCTGTTCGCCGTCGCGCAATGTAGTATCAAAAATAATGACTTGCTGGCTCATGGTTTGGTCCTTTATCTGTCTGAGCGCCTTCGCGACGAGCATAAAAAAACCCGCGCATTGGCGCGGGTTTTTTCTGTCTGAAGGCTTGAATCAACGCTGATTGTCGCCCACCAGTCTACCGCGCAAATAAGCTGCGTTTAGTAGTAGACCAAGTAGGCGGATGCTGCGATTCATGTTTCAAGCCCTGTGCAATTTCGTGTTGTATTTATTGGTACTTGATCTCCACGCAGGTGTCAACCTTTAGACAAGCAGTGGGATCGCAGGAAGGGTAAGTAGCAGGATCTCGTTCAGTGAAAAATACTGTGAAAGAAAGTTTTCTTAATATATTAATTAAGATTAAAGGAATTGATGCTATCTAATAATGTGCTGAATTATTGAAATTAATCTTATGAATATGACAGAACTCATGTATTGTTCCTCGTCTGACAGGTTTCTTATTTTCGATAAAAGCCGAGGTTCTTTATATCGGTGAGTTCTATGGAATGTTTCATCATCATCAATAATAAGCGTGCTGGTTACGCGAATTGTTAAAATCGAGTCCTGGCAGGAAATATAAAATGGAACTTCAAACTTATGTATTGTGAAATGGACCCCAATTCATTACTGGAGTAAAAAATGGATTGCAGAAGAAATAAGAGTCGGGAGGCTCTGGATACCATAAAACCCCGGCTACGTAATGTAGACTTAAATTTGCTGACTGTTTTTGATACGGTAATGAGAGCGCAAAGTATCACCGGTGCAGCCAAGTTGTTGGGGATGTCTCAACCTGCGGTCAGCAACGCTGTTTCCCGGTTGAAAACGACCTTCAATGACGAGTTATTTGTACGTAATGGGCGAACTATACAAGCAACGACAAGAGCTTTTCAGCTTTATGACGTCATTCGTGATGCCTTGCAGATGGTCCAGAATGAGCTACCTGAAGGGAATTTTGATCCCTTGAGTAGTAAGCGTCAGTTTACGCTTTGTATAGCCAGTCCTTTGGACAGTAAAATAATGTCGCGTATTTTAGATACCACTAAATATGCTGCGCCGAATGTTCAATTAATTTTTAAGTCTTCTTTTAATGGCGATATTGAACGGCAGCTACGCTATCAGGAAGTTGACTTTTTGATTTGCTATGATGAAATCATGTGCCCTGAATTTAAAAAAATATCTTTGTTCGAGGATGAGATGGTTTTAGTCACCGGCAAAGAACATCCCGGCTTTTGCTCGCCATTAACGGCGCGCGATTTCTATCATCAGAAGCATGCAGTCACTTCCCCTGAATGTTATGGCTCCTTCAGTTCGCTCTGGTATGACACGTTGAATAAGCAAAAGGCGATTGCCTATCAGGGGATGGCAATGACCTGTGTATTAAACGTGGTTTCACAAACTCGGCTGGTGGCCGTTGCACCACGCTGGCTGGTTGATTCAGTATCTACTGAATTGAATCTTAAGGTATTCCCTTTGCCTTTCATCCAGAAAGCTCGCACCTGCTATTTATCGTGGTATAGCTCAGCGGGGCAAGACAAGGGGCATTTGTGGATGCAAAACCAAATAGCAACAAGCTTATGCCAATAACATCAGCAGCATTTTGGATTTTCGGGCCTAAACAGCCCGTTTCCACTTTTTAAAATAAAAAAGCCAGTATTTTCAACTTAAGCATTTTCTGACTGTGGTCTTCTGACAGCAGCATCATGCTAAATTAATACATAACACACTGCGTTTTTCCGCATCTTTGACATATTCGTCAAGAGTCACCCCCCGTATTTAGTCGATCGCTCCGCCATGCACGATTTTTATAGCGGTGAGCGCAATTTCTTCTTTCCCGCTCGCCCTGGCGGGTAATTGCCTGACGGATCTTGAGCGGTTATGTTAATGGGCTAAACCTATAAAAACGATACAGGCAGAGACACAACCTGTCGCAACGACGGCGTGGAAATGATTTCTGCGCGCGGTCAAAAACGTGAGCCTGGAGGCAAAACCATGGAGATGTTGTCAGGAGCCGAGATGGTCGTCCGGTCGTTAATCGATCAGGGCGTAAAGCAAGTATTCGGCTATCCGGGAGGCGCAGTTCTCGATATTTACGATGCGCTTCATACTATGGGCGGAATCGATCATGTGCTGGTGCGCCATGAGCAGGCTGCCGTGCATATGGCCGACGGTCTGGCGCGAGCTACCGGAGAGACCGGCGTTGTGCTGGTGACTTCGGGGCCTGGCGCGACGAATGCCATTACCGGCATCGCTACCGCCTATATGGATTCTATTCCGATGGTCGTGTTGTCCGGGCAGGTCGCAACTTCATTGATTGGTTACGACGCCTTTCAAGAATGCGATATGGTCGGTATCTCTCGACCCGTCGTTAAACATAGCTTCCTGGTAAAACAGGTTGAGGATATCCCGGGGATTATCAAAAAAGCCTTCTGGCTTGCTTCTAGCGGCCGCCCAGGGCCAGTGGTGGTTGATTTACCCAAAGACATCATGAGTCCGTTGAACAAGCTGCCGTATACCTGGCCAGATGCAGTCAGTATGCGCTCTTATAATCCAACGACGCAGGGCCACAAAGGGCAGATTAAGCGCGCGCTACAGACGTTGATTGCGGCAAAAAAACCGGTGATGTACGTAGGTGGCGGCGCGATCAATTCGGCCTGTGAGGCAGAATTGTTCACCCTTGCTGAAAAGGTAAATATTCCGGTTGTCTCTTCGCTGATGGGATTAGGTGCGTTCCCCGCCACGCACCGGCAGTCGTTAGGTATGCTAGGTATGCACGGCACCTACGAAGCCAATATGACGATGCATCATTCGGACGTTATCTTTGCCGTTGGCGTGCGCTTTGATGACCGAACCACAAACAACCTCGCAAAATATTGCCCGAATGCGACGGTGTTGCATATTGATATTGATCCTACGTCTATCTCCAAAACCGTTGCGGCGGATATCCCTATTGTGGGGGATGCCCGTCAAGCTCTGACACAAATGCTGGACTTGCTTGCTCAGGAAGAAATTCAGCAATCCGGGGATGACATTCGGGACTGGTGGCAGCAGATTGAACAGTGGCGGGCTCGTCAGTGTCTGGAGTTTGACCGCAACAGCCCGGCGATCAAGCCGCAGGCGGTCATTGAAACAGCTTATCGCCTGACTAAGGGTGATGCTTATGTGACTTCTGATGTTGGCCAGCACCAAATGTTTGCCGCGCTTTACTACCCGTTCGATAAGCCGCGTCGTTGGATAAATTCAGGTGGCCTGGGCACGATGGGCTTTGGTCTTCCTGCAGCGCTTGGCGTGAAGATGGCGCTGCCGGATGAAACGGTCATTTGCGTCACCGGCGATGGCAGTATCCAGATGAATATCCAGGAGCTTTCCACCGCGCTGCAGTACGGCTTGTCGGTTCTGGTTTTAAACCTTAACAACCGTTATCTCGGCATGGTGAAACAGTGGCAGGACATGATTTACTCGGGTCGCCACTCCCAGTCTTATATGGAGTCGCTCCCGGACTTTGTTCGCCTGGCTGAAGCTTATGGCCATGTGGGGGTTAGCATTACTAAGCCTGAAGAACTGGAAAGCAAACTGGCTCAGGCACTGGAAACCGTGCGCGGTGGGCGACTGGTGTTTGTCGATGTGACGGTTGATGGTACAGAACACGTTTATCCGATGCAGATTCGCGGTGGCGGAATGGATGAAATGTGGTTAAGCAAAACGGAGAGAACCTGATTATGCGCCGGATATTATCTGTCTTACTGGAAAATGAATCAGGTGCGTTGTCCCGGGTCATTGGTCTGTTCTCTCAGCGTGGCTACAACATTGAAAGCCTTACCGTAGCGCCTACGGATGATCCCACGCTTTCTCGTATGACGATCCAAACCGTGGGTGATGAGAAAGTGCTGGAGCAGATTGAAAAGCAACTGCATAAGTTAGTGGATGTTCTGCGCGTCAGTGAGCTGGGGCAGGGAGCTTATGTTGAACGTGAAATCATGCTGGTGAAGGTGCAGGCCAGTGGATATGGTCGCGAAGAAGTGAAACGCAGTACGGAAATTTTCCGTGGGCAAATCATTGATGTGACGCCAACGCTTTATACTGTCCAACTTGCCGGGACCAGCGATAAACTCAACGCTTTCCTTGATACGATCCGTGATGTTGCGAAAATTGTCGAAGTGGCCCGCTCGGGTATTGTTGGCGTTTCACGCGGCGATAAGATCATGCGTTAGTCACTAATGTGATCTAATTCACATGCCCGGTAATCACTGCCGGGCTTTTTTTTGCAAATAAGAAAACAAGCGCCTGCAAAAGCGGTTGCCGGAGTTATTATTCTGCGTTTAGATGTGAATGTCGTTAACCATAACCAGGGCATGGTTATGGATCACCTGGAGAGTAAGGGGCTACAGTGAAATTGGATGAAATCGCGCGTCTGGCAGGCGTGTCGCGCACCACGGCAAGCTACGTCATCAACGGAAAAGCAAAGCAGTATCGCGTCAGCGATAAAACCGTTGAGAAAGTCATGGCGGTGGTACGCGAGCATAATTACCACCCTAATGCGGTAGCCGCCGGGCTACGTGCAGGACGCACGCGTTCTATTGGGCTGGTGATCCCAGACCTGGAAAACACCAGCTACACCCGTATAGCAAATTACCTTGAGCGTCAGGCTCGCCAGCGCGGTTACCAGCTTCTGATTGCTTGTTCTGAGGATCAGCCTGACAACGAAATGCGCTGTATTGAACATCTTCTGCAGCGGCAGGTTGATGCCATTATAGTGTCTACTTCCTTACCGCCGGAACATCCCTTTTATCAGCGTTGGGCAAACGATTCGTTCCCGATTATTGCGCTCGATCGTGCGTTAGACCGTGAACATTTCACCAGCGTTGTCGGTGCCGATCAGGACGACGCAGAAATGCTGGCTGAAGAACTGCGGAAATTCCCGGGTGACAACATCCTTTACCTCGGTGCGTTACCCGAGCTGTCCGTCAGCTTCCTGCGCGAACAAGGATTCCGCACTGCCTGGAAAGATGATCCTCGCACCGTTAATTATCTCTACGCCAACAGCTATGAGCGTGAAGCTGCCGCTCAGCTTTTTGAAAAATGGCTGGAAACTCACGAGATGCCGGATGCGTTGTTCACAACTTCCTTTGCGCTGCTGCAGGGCGTGATGGATGTAACGCTGCGCCGTCAGGGGCGATTACCTTCGGAATTAGCCATCGCCACCTTTGGCGATCATGAGCTGCTGGACTTCCTGCAGTGTCCGGTACTGGCTGTGGCACAGCGTCACCGCGATGTTGCTGAGCGTGTGCTGGAGCTGGTGCTGGCAAGCCTCGATGAGCCACGTAAGCCAAAGCCAGGGTTAACCAGAATTCGCCGCAATCTTTATCGCCGGGGGAGCTTAAGTCGTTACTGATAAAGAGATCATTATCAGCCACTTAAAGTTAATTAAGATTTTTCCCGTATATTTACCCTTATTTTTTAAGGCAATTAATTAGGCGGGAAAAATCGGGTAAAAAAATCCCCGTCGCGAAATAAATCTCTCCTTTGTATTATTTTGTTACACACCAGCAGTTAAGAAATGTTGGATTATTAATCATTAGCAACCTCTCTTTACTTCTGTCTTGCGCAGAGCCAGCGCCAGACGGGCATCTGGCGCTGTTCACCCGCCATGAAATACCTTAAAATGCCGGCCGCGTCGCAAACTGGGTACTTAATATTTCTCTAAACAAGTATTCGGTCGTTTTAACGCTGTTGATGTTTATTGGTCTTTTTCTTTCAAATATTCATAACGTTAATTTTTGCCTCGCCAATGCGGGCTTTTCACGCCAGCCATTTATCAATCGCTTAGGCGCGGGAATTTATTCCTGTAAGCGGCCTGGCTGGCTTGACAAGGTTTTCCTCCCCTCCGTAAACTCCTTTATGTGGGAATTTGTGGGTTAAAGTGGTGAAATGGGTCATTAAAGGGTGAGGCTGGCATGTTCCGTGGGGCAACGTTAGTCAATCTCGACAGCAAGGGGCGGCTCGCCGTACCTACCCGTTACAGGGAAAAGCTGATCGAAACCTCAGAAGGTCAGATGGTTTGTACCATCGACATCCATCACCCATGCCTGCTGCTTTATACCGTTCCCGAGTGGGAAATCATTGAACAAAAGCTTGCCCGTCTGTCGAGCATGAACCCTGCAGAACGCCGCGTGCAGCGTCTGTTATTGGGACATGCCAGTGAATGTCAGATGGATAACGCCGGGCGATTGCTGTTGGCGCCCGTTTTACGGCAGCACGCCGGGCTTACCAAAGAAGTCATGCTGGTCGGCCAGTTCAATAAGTTTGAGCTGTGGGATGAAGCGACCTGGCATCAACAGGTCAAGGAAGATATCGACGCTGAGCAGGGTTCGACAAATACCTTGTCGGATCGTCTGCAGGACTTGTCACTTTAGAAATGATGGAAAATTTTAAACATACTACGGTGTTGCTGGACGAGGCCGTGAACGGCCTGAATATTCGTCCCGACGGCATCTACATTGATGGCACTTTTGGTCGCGGTGGCCACTCACGCCTGATTCTGTCCCAGCTTGGTGAGCAAGGACGGCTACTGGCGATCGACCGCGATCCGCAAGCGATCGCTGCGGCTGCCGCTATCGATGACCCACGCTTCTCCATCATTCATGGCCCATTCTCTGCGCTTGCAGATTACGTTCGTGAGCGCGAACTGGACGGCAAGATAGACGGCATTTTGCTGGATCTCGGCGTCTCTTCTCCTCAACTGGATGATGCAGAACGCGGTTTTTCGTTTATGCGCGATGGGCCGCTGGATATGCGTATGGACCCAACGCGAGGTCAATCCGCTGCCCAATGGCTGATGACGGCGGAAGAAGCCGATATTGCCTGGGTTATTAAAACCTTCGGTGAAGAACGCTTTGGTAAGCGCATTGCACGCGCCATCGTTGAGCGTAACCGCGAAGAGCCGATGACCCGTACCAAAGAGCTGGCGGCCGTCGTCTCTGCCGCTATGCCGGTTAAAGATAAGTTTAAGCACCCGGCTACCCGAACATTCCAGGCCATCCGTATCTGGATTAACAGCGAGCTGGATGAAATTGAAAAAGCGTTAAACGGCTCGTTGGAAGCATTGGCGGTTGGCGGTCGTTTATCGATCATCAGTTTCCATTCTCTGGAAGATCGCATTGTTAAACGCTTTATGCGTGAAAAGAGTCGTGGTCCACAGGTTCCGGCAGGAATACCTATGACGGAAATGCAGCTGAATAAGCTGGGCGGTCGCCAGCTTAAAGCGCTCGGCAAAATGATGCCTGGTGAAGAAGAAGTCGCGGAAAACCCGCGCGCTCGTAGTTCTGTTTTGCGTATTGCGGAGAGGACTAACGCATGATCAATCGGGTGACAGAAACCCTCAGTAGAGTGACGCAGCTCGGTAGCAACGAGCGACATGCGTTGCCTACCGTGATTGGTGGCGATCTTCTGCGCCACGGGAAACTGGCACTTTGCTTGTTCGTCGCCATTATTGTGACTGCGGTTTCCGTAGTCACGACGGCGCACCATACCCGTCTGCTTACCGCGCAGCGTGAGCAGATGGTACTCGAACGTGATGCGCTGGATATTGAATGGCGCAACCTGATTCTTGAAGAAAATGCGCTCGGCGATCATAGCCGGGTAGAACGGATCGCGACGGAAAAGCTGCAGTTGCAGCATGTCGATCCTTCGCAGGAAAACATCGTAGTTCAGCAATAAGGAATCGTGCGGCAGATGAGAGCAGCGGCAAAAACGCTTAAACCAAAACGTCAGGAAGAACAGGCCAACTTTATCAGTTGGCGTTTTGCGTTGCTCTGCGGTTGCATTCTGTTGGCGCTGGCTTTCCTGCTGGGCCGTGTCGCCTGGCTGCAGATAATCAGTCCGGACATGCTGGTGCGGCAGGGCGACATGCGCTCACTGCGCGTACAGGAAGTGTCTACTTCCCGAGGGATGATAAGCGACCGCGCGGGACGCCCTCTGGCGGTTAGCGTGCCGGTAAATGCGGTTTGGGCCGATCCGAAAGAATTACACGATGCCGGCGGTGTGACGCTGGATAACCGCTGGAAGGCCCTGGCGGATGCGCTAAAAATTCCTCTCGACCAGCTTGCTTCCCGCGTGAACAGCAACCCAAATGGGCGGTTTATTTATCTCGCTCGTCAGGTTAATCCAGATATTGGCGACTACATCAAAAAGCTTAAGCTCCCGGGGATTCACCTGCGGCAAGAATCTCGCCGCTACTATCCTTCAGGCGAAGTGACTGCTCACCTCATCGGCTTTACCAACGTCGATAGCGAAGGGATCGAGGGGGTAGAAAAAAGCTTTGATAAATGGCTCACCGGTCAGCCCGGGGAGCGCATTGTGCGTAAAGACCGCTTCGGGCGCGTTATCGAAGACATTTCCTCCACTGACAGCCAGGCCGCCCACAACCTGGCTTTGAGCATTGATGAACGCCTGCAGGCGCTGGTGTACCGCGAACTGAATAACGCCGTTGCTTTTAACAAAGCCGAATCTGGCAGCGCCGTTTTAGTCGACGTGAACACCGGTGAGGTTCTGGCGATGGCAAACAGCCCGTCCTATAACCCGAACAACCTGACCGGCACGGCAAAAGACGTGATGCGTAACCGTGCCATTACCGACATTTTTGAACCGGGTTCCACCGTTAAGCCAATGGTGGTGATGACCGCGCTGCAGCGTGGTGTGGTTCAGGAAAATACCGTACTTAACACCGTGCCGTTCCGCATCAATGGTCATGAGATCAAAGATGTGGGTCGCTACAACGAATTGACCCTTACCGGGGTACTACAGAAGTCGAGTAACGTCGGTGTATCTAAACTGGCGTTAGCGATGCCCTCCTCAGCGTTAGTAGACACTTACTCACGTTTTGGACTGGGAAAAGCGACCAATTTGGGGTTGGTCGGGGAACGCAGTGGCTTATATCCTCAAAAACAACGGTGGTCTGACATAGAGAGGGCCACCTTCTCTTTCGGCTACGGGCTAATGGTAACCCCGTTACAGTTAGCGCGAGTCTACGCAACCATCGGCAGCTATGGCGTCTACCGGCCGCTGTCGATAACCAAAGTTGACCCGCCGGTTCCCGGCGAGCGTATCTTTGCCGACTCAACCGTTCGTACGGTGCTTCACATGATGGAAAGCGTGGCGCTGCCCGGCGGCGGCGGCGTGAAAGCGGCCATCAAGGGCTACCGTATCGCTATCAAAACCGGTACCGCGAAAAAAGTTGGGCCGGACGGCAAATACATCAACAAATACATTGCTTACACCGCAGGCGTTGCGCCAGCCAGCAATCCTCGTTTTGCTCTGGTGGTGGTGATTAACGATCCGCAAGCCGGTAAATATTACGGCGGTGCCATCTCTGCACCTGTGTTCGGTGCAATCATGGGCGGCGTATTGCGCACCATGAACATAGAGCCGGATGCGCTGGCAACCGGTGAAAAAAGCGAATTTGTAATTAATCAGAAAGAGGCATCAGGTGGCAGATCGTAATTTGAGCGACCTTCTTGCTCCGTGGGTAGCTGGACTCCCTGCGAGAGCGCTGCGAGAGATGACACTCGATAGCCGCGTGGCGGCTGCGGGCGATCTTTTTGTGGCCGTGGTTGGTCATCAGGCGGACGGGCGTCGTTATATCCCGCAGGCGATAGCACAGGGTGTGGCTGCCGTGATCGCAGAAGCGGACGGCGAAGCTGCGGATGGTGAAGTTCGCGAGATGCACGGCGTGCCGGTAATTTACCTGAGCCAGCTGCATCAGCGGCTGTCTGCGCTGGCTGGTCGTTTCTATCATCAGCCTTCTGAAGCTTTACGCCTGGTCGGCGTTACGGGGACTAACGGAAAAACGACAACCACGCAGCTGTTGGCGCAGTGGGCGCAATTGCTGGGTGAAATCAGCGCCGTGATGGGTACCGTGGGTAACGGCCTGCTCGGGCAGGTTGTGCCGACAGAAAATACTACGGGCTCTGCGGTAGACGTTCAGCACGTATTGGCGAGCCTGAAGGCTCAAGGCGCAACCTTTGGCGCCATGGAAGTTTCATCCCATGGCCTGGTTCAGCATCGCGTTGCAGCGCTGAAGTTTGCTGCGTCCGTGTTTACTAATCTAAGCCGTGATCACCTTGATTATCATGGTGATATGGCGAATTACGAAGCCGCTAAATGGCTGCTGTTCTCCGAGCATGACTACGGCCAGGCGATCATTAACGCCGATGACGAAGTGGGCCACCGCTGGCTCGCTCGCCTGCCGGATGCCGTTGCGGTCACTATGGAAAATAACCTTGAGCCGGGTGCTCATGGCCGCTGGTTGAAAGCTGACGAAGTGATTTATCACGACGGCGGGGCGACTATCCGCTTCAGCTCATCGTGGGGTAAAGGCGAAATTGAAAGCCGCCTGATGGGCGCGTTTAACGTTAGCAACCTGCTGCTGGCTCTGGCAACGCTGCTGGCGCTGGGTTATCCGTTCGAGGCATTAATTGAAACTGGTTCACGGCTGCAGCCTGTTTGTGGGCGAATGGAAGTGTTCAACACTGCTGGCAAACCTACTGTAGTTGTGGATTATGCCCACACGCCGGATGCGTTGGAAAAAGCCCTGCAGGCAGCTCGCCTGCATTGCTCCGGCAAACTTTGGTGCGTGTTTGGCTGCGGCGGCGATCGTGATAAAGGTAAGCGGCCAATCATGGGCGGTATTGCTGAGCAATACGCCGATGTGGTGGTGGTGACCGATGACAACCCACGCACCGAAGAACCGAAGTCAATCGTCGACGATATCCTGACCGGCATGCTGGACGCCGGGCGTGCACACGTAGTGCTGGGGCGCGCAGAAGCGGTGACCAACGCGATTATGCAGGCCAAAGAAAATGACGTGGTGCTGCTGGCAGGTAAAGGCCACGAGGACTATCAGATTGTCGGTAACCGTCGTCTGGATTACTCCGACCGTGTAACAGCGGCGCGTCTGTTGGGGGTGGTGGCATGATTCGCGTTTCTCTGAAGCAACTGGCGTCCATTCTCAATGGACAGCTACATGGCGAAGATGCGGACATTATCGATGTCACCACGGATACCCGTAAGCTGACGGCTGGTTGCCTGTTTGTCGCGCTGAAAGGCGAACGTTTTGACGCCCATGACTTTGCCGCTGATGCGGTGCAGGGCGGGGCGGGTGCGCTGTTGGTTAACCGCAAGCTGGATATTAATATGCCACAGCTGGTTGTGGCTGATACTCGTCTTGCTTTTGGCGAGCTAGGCGCGTGGGTTCGCCAGCAGGTGCCTACTCGCGTTGTCGCGTTAACCGGTTCTTCCGGCAAAACCTCCGTGAAGGAAATGACGGCATCTATTCTACGTCAGTGTGGCAATACGCTTTATACCTCCGGCAATCTGAATAACGATATTGGCGTGCCGATGACGTTGCTGCGCCTGACGCCGGAATATGATTATGCCGTTATTGAGCTGGGGGCAAACCACCAGGGTGAAATCGCCTGGACCGTGGGTTTAACCCGTCCGGAAGCGGCTCTGGTAAACAACCTGGCTGCTGCGCACCTTGAAGGCTTTGGTTCTCTGGCCGGCGTGGCGAAAGCTAAAGGCGAGATCTTTACCGGCCTGGCGGCAAACGGCACGGCGATCCTTAACGCCGATAATAACGACTGGCTTAACTGGCAGGCGATCATTGGCGATCGCAAAACCTGGCGCTTCTCACCGAATGCGTCCGGAAGTGATTTCACGGCGACGAATATCCATATTACCTCCCACGGCACTGAATTTACGCTGCATACGCCGCAGGGCAATGTCGATGTCGTTCTGCCGCTGCCGGGTCGCCACAATATTGCTAACTCGCTGGCGGCTACTGCACTGGCAATGGCCGTTGGCGCGACGCTGGATGCGGTGAAAGCTGGCCTCGCTGAGCTTAAAGCCGTACCAGGCCGCCTGTTCCCTATTCAGCTGGCAGAAAATCAGCTGCTGCTGGATGACAGCTACAACGCTAACGTGGGTTCAATGACCGCGGCAGCACAGGTGTTGTCAGAAATGCCGGGTTACCGCGTGATGGTGGTTGGCGATATGGGTGAACTCGGTGAGGAAGCTGAAGCTTGTCATCGTCAGGTTGGCGAAGCAGCAAAAGCCGCAGGTATTGACCGTGTTTTGAGCGTCGGCTCATTAAGCAAGACGCTCAGTGACGCATCAGAAGTTGGTGAACATTTTACCGATAAACAAGCCGTGGTGGCGCGTTTGAAGGCGCTTATCGCGGAACACTCAATTTTAACCATTTTGGTGAAAGGTTCACGTAGTGCGGCCATGGAAGAGGTGGTTCGCGCATTACAGGAGAAACAAGCATGCTAGTTTGGCTGGCCGAGCATTTGGTCAAATATTATTCCGGCTTTAACGTCTTTTCCTATCTGACGTTTCGCGCCATCGTCAGCCTGCTGACCGCTCTGTTTATCTCCCTGTGGATGGGGCCGCGGATGATCGCGCGTTTACAGCAACTCTCCTTCGGGCAAGTTGTGCGTAACGATGGCCCTGAGTCGCACTTTAGCAAGAAAGGGACGCCAACCATGGGCGGGATCATGATCCTGACCGCCATTGTGGTGTCCGTACTGATGTGGGCTTATCCCTCCAACCCTTACGTCTGGTGCGTGCTGTTTGTCCTGATAGGCTTTGGGATTGTTGGCTTTGTCGATGACTACCGCAAAGTGGTTCGTAAGGACACTAAAGGGCTGATTGCGCGCTGGAAATACTTCTGGATGTCGGTGATTGCACTGGTGGTTGCTTTCACCATGTATGCAGCTGGCAAAGGGACGCCTGCAACCGAGCTGGTGGTACCGTTCTTCAAGGACGTGATGCCGCAGCTTGGCCTGTTCTACGTACTGCTTGCCTACTTCGTCATTGTCGGTACCGGTAATGCGGTAAACCTCACTGATGGTCTCGATGGCCTGGCGATTATGCCGACCGTGTTCGTTGCCGCTGGTTTTGCACTGGTCGCGTGGGCGACGGGTAACATGAACTTCGCGGGCTATCTGCACATTCCTTACCTGCGCCACGCGGGTGAACTGGTTATCGTCTGTACGGCCATTGTCGGTGCTGGCTTAGGTTTCTTGTGGTTCAACACTTATCCGGCTCAGGTCTTCATGGGGGACGTGGGTTCTCTGGCTCTCGGCGGGGCGCTGGGGACTATCGCGGTACTGCTGCGTCAGGAATTCCTGCTGGTGATTATGGGCGGCGTGTTCGTCGTTGAAACGTTATCGGTGATCCTGCAGGTGGGCTCATTCAAGCTCCGCGGGCAGCGTATCTTCCGTATGGCACCCATTCACCATCACTATGAATTGAAAGGCTGGCCGGAGCCGCGCGTGATTGTGCGCTTCTGGATTATTTCGCTGATGCTGGTGCTGATTGGCCTGGCTACGCTGAAGGTTCGCTAAACATGGCAGATTACCAGGGTAAAAACGTTGTTATCATCGGACTGGGCCTTACGGGCCTGTCCTGCGTGGATTTCTTCCTTGCGCGCGGCGTTACGCCACGCGTAATGGACTCCCGCATCTCCCCTCCTGGTCTTGATAAATTGCCTGAGAACGTTGATCGCCATATCGGTTCGCTGAATGAAGACTGGTTACTGGCGGCGGATTTGATTATTGCCAGCCCTGGGGTGGCGCTTGCTACTCCGGCATTGAGCGCCGCGGCGGATGCTGGGGTCGAGATCATCGGTGATATCGAACTGTTTTGTCGTGAAGCCCAGGCGCCGATTGTCGCTATTACCGGCTCCAACGGTAAAAGTACCGTGACCGCCCTGGTGGGGGAGATGGCGAAAGCGGCCGGTGTGAACGCAGGCGTAGGCGGAAATATTGGCCTGCCGGCGCTGATGCTTCTGAACAAAGGCTGTGAGCTCTATGTTCTGGAGCTCTCCAGTTTCCAGCTGGAAACCACCCATAGCCTGAAGGCTGCGGCGGCGACCGTCCTGAACGTGACGGAAGATCATATGGATCGCTATCCGTTCGGGATGCAGCAATACCGTGCGGCAAAGCTGAGCATCTATGAAAATGCCAAAGTTTGCGTGGTTAACGCAGATGACGCGCTGACGATGCCGGTCCGTGGCGCGGACGAACGCTGCATCAGCTTTGGTGTGGACGTCGGCGATTATCATCTTAATCGTCAGCAGGGTGACACCTGGCTGCGGGTTAAAGGGGAGAAGATCCTCAACACCAAAGAAATGAAACTGGTTGGGCAACATAACTACAGCAACGCACTGGCAGCGCTGGCGCTGGCGGATGCGGTGAATCTTCCTCGCTCCAGCAGCCTGAAAGCACTGACCACCTACACTGGCCTGGCTCATCGCTTCCAGCTGGCCTGGGAACGTAATGGCGTTCGCTGGATTAACGACTCCAAAGCCACCAACGTTGGCAGTACTGAAGCCGCGTTGAACGGCCTGCATGTTGAAGGCACGCTGCATCTGCTGCTGGGGGGAGACGGTAAGTCCGCTGATTTCTCACCTTTGGCTCGCTACCTGAAGGGCGACCGCGTGCGCCTGTACTGCTTTGGTCGTGATGGCGCCGAACTGGCCGAGTTACGCCCGGATATTGCCGAGCAGACAGAAACCATGGAGCAGGCAATGAAACTTGCCGCGCGCCGTGTGGAATCTGGCGATATGGTGCTGCTCTCTCCGGCCTGCGCCAGTCTCGATCAGTTTAAAAACTTTGAACAACGCGGCGACATGTTTACTCAATTAGCGAAGGAGCTAGGCTGATGCGTTTATCTCTCCCTCGCCTTCGCGTCCCCCGCATCCCAGGATTTGGCATCCTGGCCTGGGTCGCTTCGGCGTTAAAAGGGTGGGTAATGGGCTCCCGTGAGGCTGACGCCAATAGCATGGTGCTTTATGACCGCACGCTGCTTTGGCTAACCTTAGGCCTGGCAGCTATCGGTTTTATTATGGTGACTTCGGCGTCAATGCCGGTGGGCCAGCGTCTTGCCAACGATCCGTTCCTGTTTGCAAAACGCGACGGGCTGTACATCATCGTCGCGTTTGTGCTGGCGATGGTGACGCTGCGTTTGCCGATGGATTTTTGGCAGCGTCACAGTACGGCGATGCTGCTGGCTTCTATAGTGATGCTGCTGATTGTACTGGTCGTAGGCAGCTCGGTTAACGGTGCATCGCGCTGGATTGCCTTCGGTCCACTGCGTATTCAGCCCGCTGAATTCTCCAAGCTGTCGCTGTTCTGCTATCTCGCAAACTACCTTGTGCGCAAGGTTGATGAGGTTCGAAACAACCTGCGTGGCTTCCTGAAACCAATGGGCGTGATTTTGGTGATGGCCGTTCTGCTGCTGGCCCAGCCTGACCTTGGTACCGTAGTTGTGCTGTTTGTCACCACGCTGGCGATGCTGTTCCTTGCTGGGGCAAAACTATGGCAGTTCATCGCGATCATCGGCATGGGGATTTCGGCGGTTATTCTACTGATCCTCGCCGAGCCTTATCGTATTCGCCGCGTAACCTCGTTCTGGAACCCGTGGGAAGATCCGTTCGGCAGCGGCTACCAGCTAACGCAATCGCTGATGGCTTTCGGGCGCGGTGAATTGTGGGGGCAAGGGCTGGGGAACTCGGTTCAGAAGCTGGAATATCTGCCTGAAGCACACACTGACTTTATCTTCTCGATCATCGGTGAGGAGCTGGGATATATCGGTGTGGTGCTTGCACTTTTGATGGTATTCTTCGTCGCTTTTCGCGCGATGTCCATCGGCAAACGTGCGCTGGAATTGGATCAGCGTTTCTCCGGTTTCCTGGCATGTTCTATCGGGATCTGGTTTAGCTTCCAGGCACTGGTTAACGTAGGTGCCGCGGCGGGGATGTTACCCACTAAAGGTCTGACGCTGCCGCTTATCAGTTACGGCGGTTCAAGCCTGCTGATCATGTCTACGGCGATCATGCTGCTGTTGAGAATAGATTATGAAACGCGCCTGGCTAAAGCACAGGCGTTTACACGGAGTGCCAAATGACGGGCAAAGCGAAGCGATTGATGGTGATGGCGGGTGGCACTGGCGGGCATGTTTTCCCGGGGCTGGCCGTAGCCCATCATCTTCAGGCTGAAGGATGGGATATTCGCTGGCTTGGTACTGCGGACCGTATGGAAGCCGATCTGGTCCCGAAAAACGGGATTGAGATCGACTTCATTCGTATTTCCGGCCTTCGTGGCAAGGGCGTAAAAGCCCTGTTGATGGCCCCGGTGCGTATTTTCAACGCATGGCGCCAGGCTCGCGCCATCATGAAGGCATGGAAACCTGATGTTGTGCTGGGCATGGGCGGCTATGTTTCCGGGCCGGGTGGTCTGGCTGCGTGGTCTCTTGGCATTCCCGTTGTCTTGCATGAACAGAATGGCATTGCCGGGCTGACGAATAAATGGCTGGCAAAGATCGCGACCAAGGTAATGCAAGCCTTCCCGGGTGCATTCCCTAAAGCTGACGTTGTTGGCAACCCGGTGCGGACCGATGTACTTGCATTACCGTCGCCACAGGTGCGTTTTGCCGGAAGAGAAGGCCCGGTTCGCGTGCTGGTTGTGGGAGGCTCTCAGGGGGCTCGCGTGCTGAACCAAATCATACCGCAGGTGGCTGGGCGTTTGGGGGATGCAGTGACTGTCTGGCACCAAACCGGAAAAGGCGGTCAGGCAGTCGTGCAGCAGGCTTATGCTGAAGCCGGCCAGCCTCAGCATAAGGTCACCGAGTTTATTGATGATATGGCCGCAGCCTACGAATGGGCCGACGTTGTAGTTTGCCGCTCCGGGGCGTTAACGGTGAGTGAAATCGCGGCTGCAGGGTTACCTGCATTGTTCGTTCCGTTCCAGCACAAAGATCGGCAGCAGTACTGGAATGCGTTGCCGCTGGAGCAGGCTGGTGCCGCAAAAATACTGGAGCAACCGCAGTTCACCGTGGATGCCGTTACCCGTACCTTGGCCGGGTGGGACAGAGCAACGCTGCTGGCAATGGCCGAGCGGGCGCGTGCTGCTTCCATCCCTGATGCAACTGAACGTGTAGCAAATGAAGTCAGCGCCGCAGCGCGCGCGTAATACTTGTGGGAGGCAAATTGCCCCCCGTAAATTTGATGTAATGGCGGCATGCCGCTTGCAGGTTTAGAGAATGAATACACAACAACTGGCGAAACTGCGTTCAATCGTGCCCGAGATGCGTCGCGTCCGGCACATTCACTTTGTTGGCATCGGCGGCGCCGGTATGGGCGGTATTGCTGAAGTATTGGCTAACGAAGGTTACCAGATCAGCGGTTCCGATCTGGCGCCGAACCCGGTCACGCAACAGTTGTCGGCACTGGGTGCCACGATTTATTTCAACCATCGTCCTGAAAACGTGCGTGATGCAAGCGTGGTTGTTGTTTCTACAGCGATTTCTGCGGATAACCCGGAAATTGTCGCTGCCCATGAAGCGCGTATTCCGGTAATCCGCCGAGCCGAAATGCTGGCGGAACTGATGCGTTTCCGTCACGGCATTGCGATTGCGGGTACGCACGGCAAAACCACGACAACGGCGATGGTGTCCAGCATATACGCCGAAGCGGGCCTCGATCCTACGTTTGTCAATGGCGGTCTGGTTAAAGCAGCTGGGGTGCATGCGCGTTTGGGCAACAGTCGTTACCTGATTGCCGAGGCTGATGAAAGCGATGCATCGTTCCTGCATCTGCAGCCGATGGTCTCAATTGTGACCAATATCGAAGCCGATCATATGGATACTTACCAGGGCGACTTCGAAAATTTAAAGCAGACGTTTATTAATTTTCTGCACAACTTGCCGTTTTATGGACGTGCGGTGATGTGCGTTGACGATCCGGTGATTCGTGAGCTTTTGCCTCGTGTGGGTCGTCAAATCACCACATATGGCTTTAGCGACGACGCGGATGTACGCGTTGAAAATTATCAGCAGAAGGGCGCTCAGGGCTTTTTCACCATTGTGCGCCAGGACAAGCCTGAGATGCATGTAGTGCTGAATGCTCCGGGCCGCCATAACGCGCTGAATGCGGCTGCCGCGGTTGCCGTCGCGACGGAAGAGGGTATCGAAGACGACGCCATTTTGCGGGCGCTCGAAAGTTTCCAGGGCACAGGGCGTCGTTTCGATTTCCTGGGCGAATATCCTCTGGCTCCGGTTAATGGCAAAGCGGGCACCGCGATGCTTGTGGACGATTATGGCCACCACCCAACGGAAGTGGATGCCACGATTAAGGCCGCGCGTGCCGGCTGGCCGGACAAAAATCTGGTGATGATTTTCCAGCCACACCGCTATACGCGTACGCGTGATTTGTATGATGACTTTGCTGGGGTTCTGTCCCAGGTTGACTCCCTGGTAATGCTGGAAGTCTATCCTGCAGGTGAGGCACCTATTCCAGGAGCTGATAGCCGTTCTTTGTGCCGCACCATTCGTGGCCGTGGCAAAGTTGACCCCATTTTGGTTTCCGATCACGCGGAAGTGGCGGAAATTTTGGCGCCTGTTTTGACGGGAAATGATTTGATTCTCGTTCAAGGTGCCGGGAATATCGGCAAAATCGCCCGAAACCTGGCTGAAATCAAGTTGCAGCCTCAAACTAAAGAGGAAGGGCGTCATGGCTGATAAGATCGCCGTTCTTCTGGGGGGCACCTCCGCTGAGCGTGAGGTTTCCCTGCAATCCGGCAGCGCGGTGCTGGCCGGGTTAAAAGAAGCAGGCATTGATGCTCACGCGTTCGACCCGCAAAGCCAGTCGGTGCTCGAGCTGAAGGCTCAGGGCTTTGACAAAATTTTTATCGCGCTGCACGGTCGCGGTGGTGAAGACGGCACTCTGCAGGGGCTACTGGAGTTTCTGGAACTGCCATATACCGGCAGTGGCGTGATGGCTTCGGCGATAACGATGGATAAGCTGCGCAGCAAACTGCTGTGGCAGGGCGCTGGTTTACCTGTGGCACCGTGGGTTGCCGTTAATCGCCAGGATATTGCTGCGAGCCTGAGCAGCGCGTTGGTTGAGCGTGTTACTGCGTTGGGGTTGCCGGTTATCGTCAAGCCGAGCCGGGAAGGTTCCAGCGTCGGTATGTCGAAGGTAGACAACGTAGAGGCACTGCCAGCGGCGCTTGAGCTTGCCTTTGAACATGATGAAGAAGTGCTGATTGAAAAGTGGTTGAGCGGCCCGGAGTATACGGTTGCGATTTTAGGCGATGAAATTTTACCGTCTATTCGCATCCAACCCGCTGGAACCTTCTATGATTATGAAGCGAAGTATCTCTCTGATGAAACTCAATATTTCTGCCCTGGTGGATTAATTGAACAAAGAGAGCAGGAATTACAGGCATTAGTTCTGCAGGCGTGGCAGGTTCTTGGCTGCAGCGGCTGGGGCCGTGTAGATGTGATGCTGGATAGCGACGGGCAATTTTACCTGTTAGAAGTGAATACTTCTCCAGGGATGACCAGCCATAGCCTGGTGCCAATGGCGGCTCGCGAGGCGGGGATGAGCTTCTCACAATTAGTTGTACGTATTTTGGAACTGGCGGACTGATATGTCGCAGGCTGCACTGAACGCGCGTAATCGTGCCGAGGAAAATGCCAGCTCTCGGCGCAGCAACGGGTCCCGTCTGGCAGGGATGATTTTCCTGTGTGCGGTACTGTTGAGCGTGTTTATCGGCGGCTGGATAGTGGTGGGCTGGATGGAAGATGCCCAGCGTTTGCCACTCTCCAGGCTGGTGGTGACCGGGGAGCGGCACTACACACGTAATGATGATATACGCCAGTCTATTCTGGCCCTGGGGCCTCCGGGTACTTTTATGACCCAGGATGTGAATATCATCCAACAGCAGATAGAACGCTTGCCCTGGATCAAGCAGGCAAGCGTTAGAAAGCAGTGGCCGGACGAATTGAAGATTCATCTGGTTGAATATGTGCCGATAGCACGTTGGAATGACCAGCATATGGTTGACGCGGAGGGAAATTCCTTCAGCGTACCAGCAGAGCGCACCAGCAAGCAGAACTTGCCGCTGCTTTCCGGTCCGGAAGGCAGCGAAAACGAAGTTCTGCAAGGTTACCGTGACATGGGTGTGGTGCTGGCGAAGGATAAGTTTACGTTGAAACAAGCGGCTATGACCGCTCGTCGCTCCTGGCAGTTGACGCTGAATAACGGCATTAAGCTCAACCTTGGTCGGGGCGATACGATGAAACGTCTGGATCGTTTTGTAGAACTGTACCCGGTTCTGCAGCAGCAGGCGCAGGCTGATAACAAACGGATCAGTTATGTCGACCTGCGATACGATTCAGGCGCCGCGGTAGGTTGGGAGGCTCTTCCTCCTCCGGTACCTAATCCGAATCAGCAACAGAATCAGGCACAGGCAGAACAACAATGATCAAGGCGACGGACAGAAAACTGGTAGTTGGACTGGAGATTGGCACCGCGAAGGTTGCCGCTTTAGTAGGGGAAGTTCTGCCCGACGGTATGGTCAATATTATTGGCGTGGGCAGTTGCCCTTCGCGTGGTATGGACAAAGGCGGAGTAAACGACCTCGAGTCGGTGGTTAAATGTGTTCAACGGGCGATTGACCAGGCTGAATTGATGGCAGACTGCCAGATATCTTCAGTTTACCTGGCGCTGTCCGGCAAGCATATCAGCTGCCAAAACGAGATAGGCATGGTGCCGATTTCGGAAGAGGAAGTGACGCAGGAAGATGTTGAAAATGTGGTGCATACGGCAAAATCAGTGCGTGTTCGTGATGAGCACCGCGTTCTGCATGTGATTCCACAGGAATACGCTATTGATTACCAGGAAGGGATCAAAAATCCGGTAGGCCTGTCCGGTGTCCGTATGCAGGCGAAAGTGCATTTGATTACCTGCCATAACGATATGGCGAAAAACATCGTTAAAGCAGTTGAACGTTGTGGTTTGAAAGTTGACCAATTAATTTTTGCCGGTCTGGCCGCAAGCTATGCGGTACTGACCGAAGATGAGCGCGAGCTGGGTGTCTGTGTTGTGGACATCGGCGGTGGTACCATGGATATGGCTGTCTATACCGGCGGTGCTTTGCGTCATACCAAAGTTATCCCCTATGCGGGGAACGTGGTGACCAGCGATATCGCCTACGCCTTCGGTACGCCACCGAGCGACGCGGAAGCGATTAAAGTGCGTCATGGTTGTGCTCTGGGGTCTATTGTCGGGAAAGACGAGAACGTCGAAGTCCCGAGCGTTGGTGGACGTCCGCCGCGCAGCCTTCAGCGTCAGACGCTGGCCGAAGTGATTGAGCCCCGCTACACAGAGCTGCTCAACCTGGTCAACGAAGAGATTTTGCAGTTACAGGAACAGCTTCGCCAGCAGGGTGTTAAACATCACCTGGCGGCGGGGATTGTGTTAACCGGCGGCGCGGCACAAATTGAAGGCCTGGCAGCCTGTGCTCAGCGTGTATTCCATACGCAGGTGCGTATCGGCCAGCCGTTGAATATTACTGGCCTTACTGATTATGCCCAGGAGTCGTATTACTCGACCGCAGTAGGGTTGCTGCACTACGGGAAAGAGTCTCATCTCAGTGGTGAAGCAGAAGTGGAAAAAAGGACCTCTGTTGGCTCATGGTTTAAGCGACTGAACAGCTGGCTGAGAAAAGAATTTTAATTTTTATAAGAGACCGGAGACAATTAGCGGTCTCAGGCGACAGGCACAAAACGGAGAGAAACTATGTTTGAACCTATGGAACTGACCAACGACGCGGTGATTAAAGTCATCGGCGTCGGTGGCGGCGGCGGTAATGCCGTTGAACACATGGTGCGTGAGCGCATCGAAGGCGTTGAATTCTTTGCGGTTAATACTGACGCTCAGGCGCTGCGTAAAACGGCAGTTGGCCAGACGATCCAGATTGGTAATGGGATCACTAAAGGTCTGGGCGCAGGCGCAAATCCAGAAGTGGGTCGTAATGCTGCGGAAGAAGACCGTGAAGCTTTACGCGCTGCGCTGGATGGGGCAGACATGGTGTTTATCGCCGCAGGTATGGGCGGTGGTACCGGTACTGGCGCTGCACCTGTTGTTGCTGAAGTGGCTAAAGATTTGGGTATCCTGACCGTTGCCGTTGTGACTAAGCCTTTCAACTTCGAAGGTAAGAAGCGTATGGCATTCGCTGAGCAGGGTATCGCTGAGCTGTCCAAGCACGTTGACTCCCTTATCACTATTCCGAACGACAAGCTGCTGAAAGTGCTGGGTCGTGGGATTTCTCTGCTTGACGCATTTGGTGCGGCAAACGACGTACTGAAAGGCGCGGTGCAGGGTATCGCCGAACTGATCACTCGTCCGGGCCTGATGAACGTTGACTTCGCGGACGTACGTACCGTGATGTCCGAAATGGGCTACGCGATGATGGGCTCTGGCGTTGCCAGCGGCGAAGACCGCGCGGAAGAAGCTGCAGAAATGGCTATCTCCAGCCCACTGCTGGAAGACATTGACCTGTCTGGCGCTCGTGGCGTGCTGGTTAACATCACCGCTGGCTTCGACCTGCGCCTGGATGAGTTCGAAACCGTGGGTAACACCATTCGTGCGTTCGCGTCCGACAATGCAACCGTAGTTATCGGTACTTCTCTGGACCCAGAGATGAACGACGAGCTGCGCGTAACCGTTGTTGCTACCGGTATCGGCATGGACAAACGTCCTGAGATTACCCTGGTGACTAACAAGCAGGTACAGCAGCCGGTGATGGATCGCTACCAGCAGCACGGTATGGCTCCGCTGACGCAAGAGCAAAAGCCGGCTGCTAAAGTGGTTAACGACAATACACCGCAGACGGCGAAAGAGCCTGATTATCTGGATATTCCAGCGTTCCTGCGTAAGCAAGCTGATTAAGAATAAACCGGAAGTTGGGAATATTCGCTCTTTGTGCTAAACTGGCCTGCCGTTAGTGATATACACTCTCGGCTAGCTTAGTAATTTGGCGGGATTATACGATGATCAAACAAAGGACACTTAAACGTATCGTTCAGGCGACTGGCGTCGGTTTGCATACCGGCAAGAAAGTCACGCTGACGCTGCGCCCTGCGCCGGCAAATACCGGGGTCATCTATCGTCGCACCGACTTGAATCCTCCGGTAGATTTTCCGGCTGATGCCAAATCCGTGCGGGATACCATGCTCTGTACTTGTCTGGTAAACGAGCATGATGTACGGATTTCTACCGTAGAGCACCTCAACGCTGCCCTGGCAGGACTGGGTATCGACAACATTATTGTTGAAGTCGATGCGCCAGAAATCCCTATCATGGACGGCAGTGCGGCGCCGTTTGTTTATCTGCTGCTTGATGCAGGGATCGACGAACTGAATTCGGCCAAGAAATTTATACGTCTGAAAGAGACGGTTCGCGTGGAAGATGGCGATAAATGGGCTGAAATGTCACCGTTTAATGGTTTCTCGTTGGATTTTACCATCGACTTTAACCATCCGGCGATTGACGCAAGCACCCAGCGCTACACTATGAACTTCTCTGCTGAAGCATTCATGCGTCAGATTAGCCGTGCACGTACCTTCGGTTTTATGCGTGATATTGAATATCTGCAGTCCCGCGGCCTGTGCCTGGGCGGCAGCTTCGATTGTGCCATCGTTGTTGACGATTATCGCGTATTGAACGAAGACGGCCTGCGTTTTGAAGATGAATTCGTTCGTCACAAAATGCTGGATGCGATCGGCGATCTGTTCATGTGTGGCCATAACATTATCGGCGCATTTACCGCCTATAAATCAGGTCACGCGCTGAACAACAAACTGCTGCAGGCTGTTTTGGCTAAGCAGGAAGCCTGGGAATGGGCGACCTTCGAAGACGAAGCCGAACTTCCGCTGGCGTTTAAAGCATCTAACCTGGTGCTGGCGTAACGCTTGAATTAGCGATTACGACTGGTTTTGCTGGTACCCTCTCCGGCCAGTGAAGCCAGTCGTTCTATTGTTGCTCTTAATTTCTCCGGGCTACGTTTAGCCACCTCTCTCAACGCTTCCGCACTCTGCTTACTCAGTTGGCGATTCACTTCGTATTTCTCGGTCCCCGTCTGAGTGGTGTTTTCTTGAACAATTTCCTGCCCTTTTACCGCCAGCGAGGGATTAATCCTGATGTCGATTGATGTCAATGATGGTAAGATTTGGGCGCGTAATGCACTCAGCAGCGTGGCTTGTTCATAGCGTAAGCGCATCAGCCAGCTGGCATTTGCGGTTTCAAGGACGAGAATGCCCTGACGGAAGTTGGCCACCCGGCACCAGGGATGCAGTGGAGCAGGCAAAATGCCTTTCACTGCCCGGTTAAGACGTAGCAGAGCGACGGCGCGTTGCTGAACGTTCTGCAGCATGCTTTCCTGGCCGGCATCGTCGAACAGATTTTCTAAAGATTGCGGGCGACTGTCGCGCATACATTAAGCTCCGGCGGAAAAAGTGATTGGTATTCTAAATCGTTGGCGACAATTTGGCAGACGTTATTTCTGGCCGCATCTCCTGTTGGGGATGGTCGCGGCGAGTTTTGGCATGCCTGCGCTCAACGGTAACACAGAAACCGGCGTTCCCGCTGAAGCTTCCGCCAGCCGTCACGATTCGGTGCGTCAGCTGCGTTTCGATAGCCTTGTTCAGCTGCAAGAAAGCACCCGCCGTCCTTCCTTTAGTGTGGACTATTGGCACCAGCATGCAATCCGCACCGTTATCCGCCATCTTTCTTTTGCTATGGCACCTCAGGCTTTGCCTGTAGCACAGGAAAACGTACCTCTTCAGGCACAGCACCTTGCCCTGTTGGACACGCTTAGCGCGCTGTTAACGCAGGAAAGTAAACCTCCCGTTATTGTGCGCCAGACTGCGTTTAGGGCATCTCCTGCGGGAGACGTTTTCTGTACCGTGGTGTGGATCCGTCAGGTACAGGGCATCCGAGCAGGCCCGCTTCGCCTCAGCTAATTCATCTTCCGAACTAACAACAATTTATTGACCGCACTGACGGCAGGCGTTTGAGAATTTATTATGCTAATCAAATTATTAACTAAAGTTTTCGGTAGTCGTAACGATCGTACCCTGCGCCGTATGCGCAAAGTTGTTTCCGTGATTAACAGCATGGAACCGCAAATGGAAAAGCTCACTGACGATGAGCTGAAGGCTAAAACCGGTGAGTTCCGCGCGCGCCTTGAAAAAGGTGAAGTGCTGGAAAATCTGATTCCGGAAGCTTTCGCCGTTGTTCGTGAAGCAAGTAAGCGCGTCTTCGGCATGCGTCATTTCGACGTACAGCTGCTGGGCGGCATGGTCCTGAACGATCGCTGCATCGCGGAAATGCGTACTGGTGAAGGTAAAACCCTGACCGCAACGCTGCCAGCTTACCTGAACGCACTGAGTGGCAAAGGTGTTCACGTTGTTACCGTGAACGACTATCTGGCCCAGCGTGACGCCGAAAACAACCGCCCTCTGTTTGAATATCTGGGCCTGAGCGTAGGTATCAACCTGCCAGGCATGCCAGCTCCGGCTAAGCGTGAAGCTTACGCCGCGGACATCACCTACGGCACCAACAACGAATACGGTTTCGATTACCTCCGTGACAACATGGCTTTTAGCCCTGAAGAACGCGTGCAGCGTAAGCTTCACTATGCGCTGGTGGATGAAGTTGACTCCATTCTGATCGATGAAGCGCGTACGCCGCTGATCATCTCCGGCCCGGCCGAAGACAGCTCTGAACTGTACAAACGCGTGAACAAAATCATTCCGCACCTGCTGCGCCAGGAAAAAGAAGACTCCGACACCTTCCAGGGTGAAGGCCACTTCTCCGTGGATGAAAAATCTCGCCAGGTTAACCTGACCGAACGCGGTCTGGTGCTGATTGAAGAGCTTTTGGTGCAAGAAGGCATGATGGAAGAAGGCGAGTCGCTGTACTCTCCTGCCAACATCATGTTGATGCACCACGTAACGGCGGCGCTGCGTGCTCACGCGCTGTTCACCCGTGACGTTGACTACATTGTTAAAGATGGCGAAGTTATCATCGTTGACGAACACACTGGCCGTACCATGCAGGGACGTCGTTGGTCAGATGGTCTTCACCAGGCCGTTGAAGCGAAAGAAGGCGTCGATATTCAGAATGAAAACCAGACGCTGGCGTCTATCACCTTCCAGAACTACTTCCGTCTTTACGAGAAGCTGGCGGGGATGACCGGTACTGCAGATACCGAAGCGTTTGAATTTAGCTCCATTTATAAGCTCGACACCATCGTTGTACCGACCAACCGCCCAATGATCCGTAAAGATATGCCGGATCTGGTCTACATGACCGAGTTGGATAAAATTGGCGCTATTATCGAAGACATTAAAGAGCGTACCGCGAATGGCCAGCCTGTGCTGGTGGGGACCATCTCCATCGAGAAATCTGAAGTGGTTTCTCATGAGCTGACCAAAGCCGGTATTAAGCACAACGTACTGAACGCTAAGTTCCACGCTAACGAAGCGGGTATTGTTGCTCAGGCGGGCTATCCTGCAGCGGTAACCATCGCCACTAATATGGCAGGTCGTGGTACGGATATCGTGCTGGGTGGCAGCTGGCAGGAAGAGATTGCCGAACTGGATGATCCAACGCCAGAACAAATTGCCCAAATTAAAGCGGACTGGAAGGTTCGCCACGATGCAGTACTGGCTTCTGGTGGTCTGCATATTATCGGTACCGAGCGTCATGAATCTCGCCGTATCGATAACCAGCTGCGTGGCCGTTCTGGTCGCCAGGGCGATGCCGGTTCTTCCCGTTTCTACCTGTCGATGGAAGATGCCCTGATGCGTATCTTCGCTTCAGATCGCGTGTCCAACATGATGCGTAAGCTGGGCATGAAGCCGGGTGAAGCTATCGAACACCCGTGGGTGACCAAGGCTATTGCCAACGCACAGCGTAAAGTCGAAAGCCGTAACTTTGATATTCGTAAACAGCTGCTGGAATACGATGACGTTGCGAACGATCAGCGTCGTGCAATCTACACCCAGCGTAATGAGTTGCTCGACGTTAGCGACGTGAGCGAAACCATCGCCAGCATTCGTGAAGACGTCTTCAAAGTCACTATCGATGCGCATATTCCGCCTCAGTCTCTGGAAGAAATGTGGGACGTAGAAGGTCTGGAAGAACGCCTGAAAAACGACTTTGATCTCGAGATGCCAATCAAAGAATGGCTGGATAAAGAGCCAGAGCTGCACGAAGAAACGCTGCGTGAACGTATTCTGCAGACGGCAATTGAGCTTTATCAGCGCAAAGAAGAAGTTGTCGGGGCTGAAATGATGCGCCACTTCGAAAAAGGCGTGATGTTGCAAACGTTGGATTCCCTGTGGAAAGAGCACCTGGCGGCAATGGACTACCTGCGTCAGGGCATCCACCTGCGTGGTTATGCGCAGAAAGATCCGAAGCAGGAATATAAGCGCGAATCCTTCTCCATGTTTGCCGCGATGCTGGAATCACTGAAATATGAAGTGATCAGCACTCTGAGCAAAGTTCAGGTGCGTATGCCGGAAGAAGTCGAAGCGATGGAGCAGCAGCGTCGTGAAGAAGCCGAGCGTCTGGCACGTATGCAGCAGCTTAGCCATGTGGATGATGAAACTCAGGCCGCACAGTCGCTGGCAGCAGAAACTGGCGATCGTAAAGTGGGGAGGAACGATCCTTGCCCATGCGGTTCCGGTAAAAAATACAAACAGTGCCATGGCCGTCTAAGCTAAGGTCTGACAAAATCAAAAAGGCGCAGCTTACTGCGCCTTTTTTACGCATGGAGTTTGAGAATATGAAGCAACTGCAAATCGCCGCCGGTATTATCCGTAATCAGCAAGGTGAAATTTTTATCACGCAACGCGCAGCCGATGCACACATGGCGAATAAATGGGAATTCCCCGGTGGGAAGATTGAAGCCGGTGAGTCTCCGGAACAGGCGGTGATCCGCGAGCTACAGGAAGAAACCGGTATTGTGGTGCAAAGTACCAGCCTGTTTGAAACCCTGGAATATCAGTTTCCCGATCGCCAAATTTCACTGTGGTTTTATCTGGTTGAGCAGTGGGAAGGGGAGCCCTGGGGAAAAGAAGGGCAACCTGGGCGCTGGATTGCTCAAGGGGAGCTCATTGCCGACGAGTTTCCGCCAGCCAACGAGCCCGTTATTTTAAAACTGCTGAACGCTTAGCGCTCCTGCTCTTCGCTCCAGCCTTCGCTTTCAGAGAGGTCGCCGCTGCTCGGAATACGTTTTTCCTCTGCGGCCCATTCTCCAAGGTCTATAAGCTGGCAGCGTTTGCTGCAGAATGGCCGATATGGGCTGCTCTCGTTCCAGATAACGGCTTTACCGCAGCCTGGACAATTGACGATAGTCTCTTCGCTCATGTTTATTCCTTAACAGCAGGCCAGTTCGAAATCGAGACGCTCAGGCACCAGGCCATGTTCCGAGTCCAGTGGCATAAAACGAATCGCAAAGCGGCTTTTATGGCCGGAAATCTGCGGATAAAGCTGGTCGCCAAGAGTGAGATGTAGACGAAGCAGGTCGGCATCATCGCCGTTATCCTGGTAGAAGCCATTGAGGCTGGTTTGTTTACGGAACGGCGCGGAATTGCGGATGATGTCCAGCAGAAGATTGAGCGATTGTTTCACCGGCTCGAGACTGTTCAGCCAAAAATTAACCTGAGCATCGCGTTGTTCCTGCGGTAGATAAAGCCAAATATGCAGGGTAGGCAGGTCGAAGCTACAGCAGCCGCCGGGGATGCTAAGGCGCTGGCGTACCAGCGCAATAAGCCGATCTTCTCGCAGTATCTGCCCGATGCGCGGCGCGGCCATTAACACACTGCCGCAGCTCTCCAACTGGCTTCGCAGCGAGTCGATGCGTTGCATATCAACGCCCGGAACTTCTGACCAGCTCAGCAGTTTACGCTGCTGCCGGCCTATTTCTTTGAGGATCTCGGTGCGAATTTCACCCCTCTCAAACACATCCAGCAAGTCACCGACGTTACGAAAAAAATGCAGTGCCTTTGCGCTGTCATTAATGGGAAGTGCTGACTGCATCTGTTGGATTAAAAACTCAATACGCAGCCATGTGCGCATTTTCTCATTTAATGGGTGTTCGAAAAGAACCTGAGTGTTCATTATTCTGCTTCCTGTTGTGCGGCCAGACTAGCCAGTTTCAGGTACTGGCGATGCAGGCGGTCAACATGCACGACAACGTCCTGGGGGCTGCCGTCATTATTAATTACATCATCTGCCACGGCGAGACGGGCTTCCCGGGAGGCCTGAGCGTCAAGGATTTGCCGCGCGTGTTCGCGGGAAACACTGTCCCGCAGCATAGTACGCGTAATTTGGGTCTCGGGGGATACATCCACCACTAAAACCCGGTCCGCCTTTTGTTGCAGATTATTTTCTACCAGCAGGGGGACGACCCACAACACGTAAGGTGAGGTAGCGCGGGCAATTTCATCACGGGTTTGCTGCTGTATGATGGGATGCAGCAGGTTATTAACCCATTGCTTTTGCTGCGGGGAGCTAAAGATCGTTTCTCTCAGCGCCCGACGGTTCAAAGAACCATCTTCCAGTAGGATTGTAGGGCCAAAATGTTGAGAAATAAGAGCTAACGCACGTTGGCCTGGTTCAACAACCTGGCGGGCAATCACATCTGCATCGATGACGGTGACTCCAGCACGGGAAAAGGCTTCGGCGATGGTACTTTTCCCACTGCCAATACCGCCCGTAAGTGCAACCGTATAAACCATAGATAACCGATCCTGATGCTGTATTTATCAATAAGATAAAAGCCTTTTTGCAATGTGATTTTAAGTGAGTTTGCATCACATAAAAATCAGATATGTGCTGTCTGCGGGCTTTTTACCGTTTACCAGGTAAATTTAAACGATTGTAGCGTAAAAAAGTCGGTTTTCGCAGTCTTGCGGAGTCATTATTACTGCGTATGATAGCGTCACTGGGGTTGGCCGTTGTTTCGCCGATCGTACTTATGTGTTCATCGCCATTCGACCCAGGGATTTGCAACATGCGTATTGAAGAAGATTTGAAGTTAGGTTTTAAAGACGTTTTAATCCGCCCAAAACGCTCCACTCTCAAAAGCCGTTCAGACGTTGAGCTGGAACGTCAATTCACATTCAAGCATTCCGGTATTACGTGGTCTGGCGTTCCTATTATTGCTGCAAATATGGACACCGTAGGCACATTCGCGATGGCGCAGGCGCTGGCCTCATTCGATATTCTTACCGCCGTGCACAAGCACTACTCTGTAGAAGAGTGGGGCAACTTTATTCGCTCCGTGCCTGAAAACCTGCTGTGCCATATCATGGTCTCAACCGGTACTTCCGATGCGGATTTTGCCAAAACTAAGCAGATTCTGGCTCTGACTCCTGCGCTGAAATTTATCTGCATAGACGTGGCAAACGGCTACTCTGAGCACTTCACTCAGTTCGTCAGCAAAGCCCGAGAAGCATGGCCTGACAAGGTTATCTGTGCGGGTAACGTGGTTACCGGTGAAATGTGTGAAGAGCTGATTCTGTCTGGGGCTGATATTGTGAAAGTTGGCATTGGCCCTGGTTCTGTATGTACCACGCGTGTTAAAACCGGCGTGGGCTATCCTCAGCTCTCCGCTGTCATTGAATGTGCTGATGCCGCGCACGGCCTGGGCGGGCAGATCGTCAGCGACGGTGGCTGTACCGTGCCGGGCGATGTGGCCAAAGCCTTCGGCGGTGGCGCTGATTTCGTTATGCTGGGCGGTATGCTCGCAGGGCATGAAGAAAGCGGTGGTTCCGTTGTTGAGCAGGATGGCGAGAAGTTTATGCTGTTCTACGGCATGAGCTCCGAGTCTGCCATGACCCGTCACGTAGGTGGTGTTGCACAGTACCGCGCCGCAGAAGGCAAAACGGTTAAGCTGCCTCTGCGTGGGCCGGTGGAAAACACCGCTCGCGATATCCTTGGTGGCCTGCGTTCTGCCTGCACTTATGTAGGTGCCTCACGTCTTAAAGAGCTGACTAAGCGCACAACTTTCATCCGCGTGGCGGAACAGGAAAACCGCGTTTTCAATAGCCTCTGATGAGCATCGATGACGTAGCTCAGGCTGCGTCATCCTCCTCCGCTCATAGCATCTCCCATCTGGAAAATAGGCAAATACATCGCTATTACTAGCGTGCCAATGATCAAGCCTATGACCAGCATCATTACGGGCTCCAGCGTGGCAGCAAGGTTTTCGGCGAGTTCCTGTGTTTTCTCATGATGCCAGCGTGCCAGACGCTCAAGCATGAGATCCAGAGAACCAGATTCTTCACCAATGCGAACCAACTGTTGGCAAAGTGGCGTGAAATATCCCGACTGCTCCAGCGCCTGCCATAAGGGCTTTCCTTCAGAAACCCGATCGCGTACATCAGCAATTTGCCGTTGCCAGAGGGTTTGGGTCAGCGTTTTCTCCACCGCTTCAAGGCCCTGCAACAGGGGAACGCCAGAATGCTGAGACAGCGTTAGCACGGTAAAGATCTGGCTGAGTAACTGGCCCCGCCTCAGCGGTGCAATCACCGGTATTTTTAACAGCAGTAATTGTTCTTTTTCCCGTACGCCGGGTCGAATACGGCGAAGCCACCCGCCGATAACCGCTAAAAGTACTGCGGTTAAAAACCACCATCCCCCTTGAGATGTTGCCCACTCTGAAAGGCTCATGACTGCCTGGGTGATAGCGGGCAGAGGAGCGTTAAAAGAACGATAGATATTGGCAAACTCAGGCAGAACAAACCCAACCATGCCTGCGGTTACCAGCAGTGCAACAATCAAAATAAAAAGCGGATAACGCAGGGCTTTCACAACCTTTTTGGTGAGCTGGTATTGTTGTTCTTGTTGCTCGACCAACCGCTGGCAGCACTCAGCAAGCCTCCCCGTCAATTCTCCGGTATGCAACAAGGCAATAAAAAGGGGAGGGAAGATATGGGGCCATTGCTTAAGCGCTTCCGAAAACGGTATACCCTGCGCTACCTGCCGCTCGATGTGCTGTAATAATGCAGACCATGCAGGTTTGGGATGTTGGCGGGCTATGAGCAACAGCGCGTCAGTTAAGGCAATACCGGCATGGAGTAGCGCTGCAAGTTGCCGGACAACGTCAATTTTTTGTTGAATATGCCAACCGGACCTTCCTGATAGCGATGATTTTTTAACAGAAATGAGCTGGAGTTGCTGCTGAGCAAGCTCCTCCTCAAGCGAAGTGCGTTCGCCGGCAAGTGTTTCACCACTCTTTAGTTGGCCTTCGTTGTCTATGGCCTCCCAGTGCCAGAGGAGAGGCTTAGGCATTTGGCACACCTAGCACACGGTAAACCTCTTCCAACGTTGTATGGCCTTGTTCTACGGCAACGCAGCCACTTTCGAAAAGGGTACTCATCCCTTGCTCTCTGGCGAGCATCTCAATTTTACTTGCGGGTTCGCCTTGCGTGATGGCTTGCTTTAGATCGGTGGATAGCGGCAGGATTTCAAATAAGGCTGTTCGCCCATAATATCCTCCGTAGCAACGTTCACATCCTGCTGCATGCCAATTGGGCAGCGCGGAAGGCCAAATGTGTTCAGGTAATAGTATGGCGGGTTCGTGGTGTGTTCTGCAGTGAGGACAAAGCTTTCTCACCAGTCTTTGAGCCACGATGATATTCACAGCAGACGCAATCATCCAGCGTGGAATAGCCATTTGCTCCAGGCGGACAAGCGTTTCAACGGTGGAGTTGGTGTGCAGCGTCGATAAAACAAGGTGCCCGGTCTGGGCTGCCTTGATAGCAATTTCTGCCGTTTCTCCATCCCTGATTTCACCGACCATAATGACGTCTGGATCCTGCCTCAGTAATGCGCGCAGGACGTGCTGAAAGGTGAGACCGGCCTTAGGGTTTATCTGCGTTTGATTCAGCCCTTCCTGAGGGATTTCTATCGGGTCTTCTACGCTGCAGACATTGATACCCGGCTGGTTAATCGCCGTCAGGGCGCTGTAGAGCGTAATTGTTTTTCCGCTGCCCGTTGGACCTGTTACCAAAATCATGCCCTGCGGAGCCTGGAGCGATTGCTCAAGTTGGCTGGTTTCATCCTCTGACATACCCAGAGAATGAATGTCCATATGCTGTTTACCCTGCTGAAGGAGCCGTAAAACGACCTTTTCACCATAGCGGCAAGGCAATGTCGAGACGCGGAATGACGCTTTCACGTCCTCGGTAAGGTAGTCCATTTGTCCATCCTGCGGCAGCCTCTTTTCTGCGATATCCAGATTAGCCAGAATTTTGAGCCTTGCCGTGATCGGCGCAGCCATTGCCTGAGGCAGTAACGGTTGGGATTGCAGCACGCCATCAATACGAAGCCGAATTCGATAGGCATTCTCGAAGGGCTCAAAATGGATATCGGATGCACGTTGCTGTACGGCGGCGGCAAGGGTTGTATTCAAGAGTGCGATCACTGAGCCGGTGCGGTCATGCTCCGAGGGTTGAGAAGACTCCCGTGTTTGCCATTTCTCGAGCCGCTCAATGGGCCAGATCTCTACATCGATGCGTTTATCGCAAAGAAAACGAAGTGCTTCGTACATTTGCTCGTTTGGGGCTTCTACAGTAGCAATTCGTACCGTGTCAGGCGTTTCCTCTACCAGTATGGCGTTGTAGTGCTGGCATAGGGCGTTAAGCTGTTCTTTTGTGCTCATTTGCCAGTCCCCGCTTCCGTTTCGTTAAAGCGGAATACATCTTCGCAGGCTTGTTTCAGCGGCGATCCATTCTCCGCATTGCAGACCCTTGTCCAGCCGGTTACGCCGTTTGCATCGTTCCACTGAGGCGTGAACGTTACCGCCAGCCCGTTCAGAGATTCCTGGCCGTTTAGCGTTACAATTCCGCTGGCAACGCTCATCGCGCTGATGTAACGCGTCGTTTTGGTTTCCGCGATGCCGTTACTGCCAGCATTGCAACCGGAGATCCCCCCACGCTCGATGGCACAAAGTTCGACGGCGGTACGATAGGGGAGGAAGGTTTGCAGCATATCGGTCAATGCTGCCTTACGAAGATAGTTTTGATACCCTGGAATGCCGATGGCGCTAAGAATGGCGATGATGCCTATCACCACCATAAGCTCGATTAGCGTAAATCCTTTTTGCTTGTTCATTTGTCGCTCCTTTGGTTAGAGAGCAACACTGTGCTGAACAGGCAAAGCAATAGCGAACAGGGAAACGGGTATTCAGGAAGTGCCTTCCGCGTTAGTTAACGCAGTTGTATGTATCGACAATCAAAATGGAAGTCGGCACGTAAAAAGACGGGCGCAGTACCGACTGGCCCGCCGTTGTATTGTGTTAGCGGAAACGCATCGACAAATCGAGGGCGTGTATATGTTTCGTCAGGGCGCCCACGGAGATGTAGTCCACGCCAGTATCAGCGAATGTTCTCAGGGTCTCTTTAGTGACGTTACCGGAGACTTCCAGGCGTGCTTTCCCTTGTGTAATTGCCACGGCCTCACGCATTTGCTCAACGGTAAAGTTGTCCAGCATGATGATGTCAGCCCCGGCTTTTAGCGCCAGCTCCAATTCATCCAGTGACTCAACTTCAACTTCTACCGGCACATCCGGATGCATCCAGAATGCTTTCTCCACTGCCTGACGGATAGAGCCGGAAGCAATAATGTGATTTTCTTTGATAAGGAAAGCATCGGAAAGGCCAAGTCGATGGTTGCTGCCACCGCCACATAGCACGGCATATTTCAGCGCGGTGCGCAGGCCGGGAAGCGTTTTACGGGTATCCAGCAACTGCGTTTTAGTGCCCTCAAGCAGCGCAACGTAGCTATGAACTTCGCTGGCTACGCCGGACAGCGTTTGCACAAAGTTTAGCGCGGTTCGTTCGCCGGTTAACAGAACACGTGCCGGGCCGTTAAGCTCAAACAGCGGCTGATTGCTGGTGACTTCATCGCCATCTTCAACATGCCAGGTCACTGTCACGTCTCCACCAAGCTGAATAAAGACTTCTTCGACCCAGCGTTTACCGCAAAAAATGCCATTTTCGCGGGTGATAACGACCGCATGCGACGTGCTTTCTGGGGGTAATAACTGTGCCGTGATGTCATTGTTCGGGTCGACTTCACCGCCTAGATCTTCCCGCAGCGCTTGCGATACGGCGAGAGGAATATCGAGGGTAATTCGTTCGAGCAGCTCGTCACGTCGGCGGTCAGGATTATAACGGCGGGGCGGCATGATAAAACTCCGGAATGAATAAGTTAGTATCGTTTCATGCTACTCTGAAGCGACTTCAAGTACCACTCTAAGGAGAACCTCTCATGCAGCTTAAAGACGGCTGGCTGGTGGGGGTAAAACATCTGCCATCCCCGCATTGTGACGGCCGACCGGAAGAGGAAAATCCCTCATTGCTGGTGGTGCACAATATCAGTTTGCCGCCGGGGGAGTTCGGTGGCCCCTGGATTGATGCATTATTTGCCGGAACGCTCGATCCTGAAGCGCATCCTTACTTTGCCGGTATTTCGCATTTGCGCGTGTCAGCCCATTGCCTGATTCGCCGGGACGGTGAAATTGTTCAGTATGTGCCTTTCGATAAGCGAGCCTGGCATGCGGGCGTCTCAAACTATCAGGGAAGGGAAAAGTGCAACGACTTTTCCATCGGTATTGAGCTGGAAGGTACCGATACGTTGGCTTACACCGACGCACAATATGAACAACTCACAGTTTTAGCTAACTTACTGATTCAACACTATCCTGATATGGCGAAACATATGACGGGCCACAGCGATATCGCGCCCGGGCGAAAGACCGATCCCGGCCCTTCGTTTGACTGGCCGCGCTTTTTGGGAGCGGTCCAAGAGGCTACTGACAAGGAGAGCACATGACCCTGTTTACCCTGCTGTTAGTTCTGATGGGCGAGCGATTGTTCAAAATGGGCGAGCACTGGCAGTTAGATCACCGTCTTGAAGTCCTGTTTGGACGGGTTAAGCATTTTTCTCTGTTAAGAACGCTGCTAATGACCGCTGCATTTATGGCCGTGGTTTTCCTGATCCTCCGCGCTTTGCATGGATTACTGTTCAACGTTCCACTGCTGGTATTCTGGATTGCGCTGGGTGTGCTGTGCATCGGGGCCGGCCAGGTCAGGCTGCATTACCATTCGTACCTTAAAGCTGCCAGCCACGATGATGAACATGCTCGAGATGCTATGGCTGCGGAACTGACCTTGATTCATGGTGTTCCGCCTGAGTGCAGCGAGCGTGAATACCTGCGAGAGCTACAAAACGCGCTGCTGTGGATTAACTTCCGTTTCTATCTTGCCCCGCTATTTTGGTTCGTGGTTGGCGGAGTCTGGGGGCCGGTCACGCTTGCGGGGTATGCTTTCCTGCGCGCATGGCAAACCTGGCTTGCCCGGCACCACACGCCGCATGAGCGTTTGCTCTCGGGTATTGATGGCATTCTTCACGTGCTGGACTGGGTGCCTGTTCGCCTTGTTGGGGTCGCTTATGCCCTGCTGGGTCACGGCGAGCGAGCGCTTCCTGCGTGGTTTGCTTCTCTTGCCGACAGGCATACCTCTCAGTATCAGGTCCTGACGCAGCTGGCGCAGTACTCGCTGGCACGAGAACCCCATCAGGATAAAATGAAAACGCCGAAAGCTGCGGTATCGCTGGCGAAGAAGATTTCATTGGTGATTGTAGCGGTTGTGGCGTTACTGACGATATACGGGACTTTGGTCTAGGATCAGAAGGCTTGTAACAAAACGCCCCGCATTTGCGGGGCGTTTTGTTTATCAGGCTTTAACCGTCTTCAGGTTTTTCTGCTTAAGGAAGTAACCGACGCCCAGAATCGCAATCCAGACTGGGATCAGGTAAACCGAGATGGCCATCCCCGGCGTAATCAACATGATGACCAGCACGGCAACCATGAACAGCAGGCAGACCCAGTTTCCTAAAGGATAGAACAGGGCAGGGAAACGGGTTTTGACCCCTTGCTGCTGTTTGGCGCGGCGGAACTTCATGTGCGCCAGGCTGATCATTGCCCAGTTGATCACCAGGGCAGAGACCACCAGAGCCATCAGCAGGCCGAAAGCGGATTCCGGTGCCAGGTAGTTAATCAGCACGCAGAGGGCGGTAAAGCCGGCGGAAACCAGAATCGTGTTCACCGGTACACCGCGCTTATCGACGCTTTTCAGCATTTTAGGCGCGTTGCCCTGTTGCGCCAGGCCAAACAGCATACGGCTGTTGCAGTAAACGCAGCTGTTGTAAACCGACAGGGCGGCGGTAAGCACCACAACATTCAGCGCGTTGGCAACGAAGGTATCGCCCAGCTCATGGAAGATCAGTACGAACGGGCTGGTATCAGCGGTAACGCGCGTCCACGGCAGCAGAGACAGCAGAATCGCCAGCGAACCCACATAGAAAATCAGAATACGGTAGATAACCTGGTTGGTCGCTTTTGGAATGCTCACTTCCGGGTTGTCGGCTTCGGCAGCGGTAATACCGACCAGCTCAAGCCCGCCGAAGGAGAACATAATAATAGCCATCATCATGACCAGCCCGGTGATGCCGTGCGGCAGGAAGCCACCCTGATCCCAAAGGTTGCTGACAGATGCCTGTGGGCCACCGTTGCCGCTAAACAGCAGCCAGCCACCGAACAAAATCATGGCGATAACGGCCACCACTTTGATGATGGCGAACCAGAATTCCATCTCACCAAAGACTTTCACGTTAGTTAAGTTGATGGCGTTGATAGCGACGAAGAACACTGCCGCCGTGGCCCAGGTCGGGATCTCCGGCCACCAGAATTGGATGTACTTGCCGACAGCCGTGAGTTCAGCCATGGCGACCAGAACATAGAGTACCCAGTAGTTCCAGCCGGAAGCGAAGCCCGCGAAACCGCCCCAGTACTTATAAGCGAAATGGCTGAATGACCCGGCTACCGGCTCCTCAACGACCATTTCGCCCAGTTGGCGCATAATTAAAAAAGCGATAAACCCGGCGATGGCATAGCCGAGAATAATTGCCGGACCTGCGGACTGGATGACGGATGCGCTGCCCAGAAACAGGCCCGTCCCGATAGCTCCACCCAGCGCGATAAGCTGAATGTGGCGGTTTTTGAGACCGCGCTTCAGCGTGTCGCCGTGCTGTTGACCTTCCATCATGTAACCTCGTAGTGGTTAATGTCTGCGCTACATTGACGCGGATGTAATTGTTGTGTTCCGTAACGTGTAGTATTTTTTTTACGGCTATCAATTATGAATTTTGCGGATAGGGCTACCGCATCGCAAAGAATAATGTTAAGCGCATGCCTTTGCACCTGGTTTCTGCCACTGCTCTGACGAGTTGGGCAAAAAGAAACCATTTGTAAAAAAGGGGGGAGGGAAATGTGAGTCCGGAATACTTCTTGAGCTGCCGTTTTGCGTCACAAAAATGACATACATTCACCGTGTCTCTCGGTTGTTTTTGAAAAATATATCGTTTCATAAACGTTAACTTACCGCTTTGTGGGTAAACGCGAGTTAGTGTCCAGGTTATGGTTTTGAAAACCCCTTCTTTTGTTATTGTTAAAATGTGCCTGCTTTCATGATTTCAATCAAAACCAATATGGACAGAAGGTGAATACTTTGTTACTTTTAGCCTCACGAACGTGAAATTGGTCTTACCAATTGACTCCGGGCTAATGGCAGAGATAGGGAACGATGGCCTACAGCAAAATCCGCCAACCAAAATTATCCGATGTGATAGAGCAGCAGCTGGAGTTTCTCATCCTTGAGGGCACTCTACGCCCGGGCGAAAAACTTCCACCTGAACGCGAACTGGCGAAACAATTTGATGTTTCCCGTCCTTCGCTGCGCGAGGCTATCCAGCGTCTCGAAGCCAAGGGTTTGCTGCTTCGTCGCCAGGGCGGCGGTACTTTTGTCCAGAACAGCCTTTGGCAGAGCCTGAGCGACCCGCTGGTCGAACTGCTCTCAGACCATCCCGAATCCCAGTTTGATCTGCTAGAAACCCGCCATGCTCTTGAAGGCATTGCCGCCTATTACGCGGCGCTGCGCGGAACAGAAGAAGATCTCTCGCGCATTGGTGATTGCCATATTGCCATCCAGCAGGCTCAGGAGTCCGGCGATTTAGACGCCGAAGCCGATGCCGTCATGCAGTATCAAATTGCCGTAACCGAAGCCGCGCATAATGTTGTGCTTCTGCATTTATTGCGCTGCATGGAGCCGATGCTCGAACAAAACGTTCGCCAGAATTTTGAATTGCTCTACGCGCGCCGCGAGATGTTGGCGCAAGTGAGCAGCCATCGCGCCAGCATTTTTGCGGCGATTATGGCTCGCCAGCCGGAGCAGGCGCGAGAAGCGTCGCACCGTCACCTGGCGTTTATTGAGGAAATATTGCTGGATCGCAGCCGCGAGCAGAGTCGTCGTGAACGCTCTCTCCGTCTCCTTCAGCAACGTAAGGATTAAGCGCCAAACTTTAGCGCGCGGCAACTAAACACAGAACCTGTCTTATTGTGTTTTCTCGCGAAAATACAATGGGACAGGTTCCAGATAATCAACGTATTAGACAGATAAGGAATACCCCCCATGTCAGAACGTTTCCCAAATGACGTGGATCCGATTGAAACTCGCGACTGGCTACAGGCGATCGAATCGGTTATCCGTGAAGAAGGTGTTGAGCGTGCACAGTATCTGATTGATCAGCTGCTGTCCGAAGCCAGCAAAGGCGGCGTGAAAGTCGCTGCTTCTGCAGGTGCTCGCAACTATGTGAACACCATTGCCGTTGAAGACGAACCGGAATACCCGGGCAATCTGGATCTGGAACGCCGTATTCGTTCTGCTATCCGCTGGAACGCCATCATGACCGTTCTGCGTGCATCCAAGAAAGATCTGGAACTGGGCGGCCACATGGCATCCTTCCAGTCTTCTGCGACCGTTTACGAAGTGTGCTTCAACCACTTCTTCCGTGCAGCCAACGAGAAAGACGGCGGCGATCTGGTGTACTTCCAGGGCCACATCTCTCCGGGTATCTACGCACGTGCTTTCCTTGAAGGCCGCCTGACCGAAGAGCAAATGAACAATTTCCGTCAGGAAGTTCATGGTAAAGGTCTGTCTTCTTATCCGCACCCTAAACTGATGCCAGAATTCTGGCAGTTCCCGACCGTTTCTATGGGTCTGGGCCCAATCGGTGCGATCTACCAGGCTAAATTCCTGAAATATCTGGAACACCGTGGCCTGAAAGATACCTCTGAGCAAACCGTATACGCCTTCCTGGGCGACGGTGAAATGGATGAGCCAGAATCTAAAGGTGCGATCACCATCGCGACCCGTGAGAAGCTGGACAACCTGTGCTTCATCATCAACTGTAACCTGCAGCGTCTGGATGGTCCGGTCACCGGTAACGGCAAGATCATCAACGAACTGGAAGGCATCTTCAGCGGTGCTGGCTGGAACGTTATCAAAGTGATGTGGGGCGGTCGTTGGGATGAGCTGCTGCGTAAAGATACCAGCGGTAAACTGATCCAACTGATGAACGAAACCGTTGACGGTGACTACCAGACCTTCAAATCCAAAGACGGTGCTTACGTTCGTGAGCACTTCTTCGGCAAATACCCTGAAACCGCAGCGCTGGTTGCAGACTGGACTGATGAGCAGATCTGGGCCCTGAACCGCGGTGGTCACGATCCGAAGAAAGTCTACGCTGCACTGAAGAAAGCGCAGGAAACCAAAGGTAAAGCGACCGTTATCCTGGCCCACACCATCAAAGGTTACGGCATGGGCGATACCGCAGAAGGTAAAAACATCGCTCACCAGGTGAAGAAAATGAACATGGACGGTGTGCGTTACATCCGCGACCGTTTCAACGTGCCAGTGACCGATGAGCAGGTAGAAAACCTGTCTTACATCACCTTCCCTGAAGGCACTGAAGAGCACAAGTACCTGCACGAACGTCGTCAGGCGCTGAAAGGCTACCTGCCTGCTCGTCAGCCAAACTTCTCTGAAAAACTGGAACTGCCTGCGCTGGAAGACTTCTCTCAGCTGCTGGAAGAGCAGAATAAAGAGATCTCCACCACCATCGCCTTCGTTCGTGCCCTGAACGTGATGCTGAAGAACCCGTCTATCAAAGACCGTCTGGTTCCAATCATCGCCGATGAAGCGCGTACCTTTGGTATGGAAGGTCTGTTCCGTCAGATTGGTATCTACAGCCCGAACGGTCAGCAGTACACTCCGCAGGACCGTGAGCAGGTTGCTTACTATAAAGAAGACGAGAAAGGTCAGATTCTGCAGGAAGGGATCAACGAACTGGGTGCAGGCGCATCCTGGCTGGCTGCTGCGACCTCTTACAGCACCAACAACCTGCCGATGATTCCGTTCTACATCTACTACTCCATGTTCGGTTTCCAGCGTATCGGTGACCTGTGCTGGCAGGCTGGCGACCAACAGGCTCGCGGCTTCCTGGTAGGTGGTACTTCCGGTCGTACGACCCTGAACGGTGAAGGTCTGCAGCACGAAGATGGCCACAGCCACATTCAGTCTCTGACTATCCCTAACTGTATCTCTTACGACCCGTCTTACGCGTACGAAGTGGCTGTCATCATGCACGACGGTCTGACCCGTATGTACGGTGAAGCACAAGAGAACATTTACTACTACATCACCACCCTGAACGAAAACTACCACATGCCGGCTATGCCAGCAGGTGCCGAGGAAGGTATCCGTAAAGGTATCTACAAACTCGAAACCGTTGCAGGTAGCAAAGGTAAAGTTCAGCTGCTGGGCTCCGGTTCTATCCTGCGTCACGTGCGTGAAGCAGCACAGATCCTGGCGAACGACTACGGCGTGGGCTCTGACGTGTACAGCGTAACTTCCTTCACCGAACTGGCTCGTGATGGCCAGGATTGTGAGCGCTGGAACATGCTGCACCCAATGGAAACTCCGCGCGTTCCTTACATCGCTCAGGTGATGAACGACGCTCCAGCGGTAGCTTCTACTGACTATATGAAACTGTTCGCCGAGCAGGTTCGTACTTACGTACCAGCTGATGATTATCGCGTACTGGGCACCGACGGTTTCGGTCGTTCTGACAGCCGCGAAAACCTGCGTCACCACTTCGAAGTTGATGCTTCTTACGTGGTCGTAGCAGCCCTGGGCGAACTGGCTAAACGTGGCGAAATCGATAAGAAAGTGGTTGCAGACGCAATTATCAAATTCAACATCGATGCAGAAAAAGTTAACCCGCGTCTGGCGTAAGAGGTAAAGAGACAATGGCTATCGAAATCAAAGTACCAGACATCGGCGCTGATGAAGTTGAAATCACCGAGATTCTGGTCAAAGTTGGCGACAAAGTTGAAGCTGAACAGTCGCTGATCACTGTAGAAGGCGACAAAGCCTCTATGGAAGTTCCGTCTCCACAGGCTGGCGTCGTGAAAGAGATCAAAGTCTCTGTCGGCGACAAAACCGAGACCGGCAAACTGATCATGATTTTCGATTCCGCCGAAGGTGCAGCAGCCGCTGCACCTGCTAAGGCAGAAGAGAAGAAAGAAGCCGCGCCGGCCGCAGCACCTGCTGCCGCTGCTGCAAAAGAAGTTAACGTGCCGGACATCGGCGGTGACGAAGTAGAAGTTACCGAGATCATGGTGAAAGTGGGCGACACCGTTGCCGCTGAACAGTCTCTGATCACCGTAGAAGGCGACAAAGCTTCTATGGAAGTCCCTGCTCCGTTCGCGGGCGTGGTTAAAGAGATCAAAATCAGCACCGGCGACAAAGTGTCCACCGGCTCTCTGATCATGGTCTTCGAAGTGGCGGGTGCTGCACCTGCTGCCGCTCCGGCACAGGCTCCGGCCGCTGACGCAGCACCTGCGGCTTCCGGATCTAAAGAAGTTAACGTCCCGGACATCGGCGGTGACGAAGTTGAAGTCACTGAAGTGATGGTCAAAGTGGGCGACAAAGTTGCCGCAGAGCAGTCACTGATCACCGTTGAAGGCGACAAAGCTTCCATGGAAGTGCCTGCGCCATTCGCCGGTACCGTGAAAGAAATTAAAATCAGCACCGGCGACAAAGTGTCTACCGGCTCCCTGATCATGGTCTTCGAAGTGGAAGGCGCTGCGCCTGCTGCGGCCCCGGCTGCTGCACCAGCTCCAGCCGCTGCGGCACCAGCCCCGGCTGCAAAAGCCGCGGCGCCAGCTGCTAAAGCAGAAGGTAAATCTGAATTCGCTGAAAACGACGCGTACGTTCATGCGACTCCGCTGATCCGTCGTCTGGCTCGTGAGTTCGGCGTTAACCTGGCGAAAGTGAAAGGTACCGGCCGTAAAGGTCGTATCCTGCGCGAAGACGTTCAGGCTTACGTGAAAGACGCTGTTAAGCGCGCTGAAGCAGCTCCGGCTGCAACCGGCGGCGGTCTGCCGGGCATGCTGCCATGGCCGAAAGTAGACTTCAGCAAGTTCGGCGAAATCGAAGAAGTGGAAATGGGCCGCATCCAGAAAATCTCTGGTGCTAACCTGAGCCGTAACTGGGTGATGATCCCGCACGTTACCCACTTCGACAAAACTGATATCACCGATCTGGAAGCATTCCGTAAGCAGCAGAACGACGAAGCCGCTAAGCGTAAGCTGGATGTGAAGTTCACCCCTGTGGTGTTCATCATGAAAGCCGTTGCTGCCGCGCTGGAGCAGATGCCTCGCTTCAACAGCTCTCTGTCCGAAGATGGCCAGAAGCTGACGCTGAAAAAATACATCAACATCGGTGTGGCGGTTGATACCCCGAATGGTCTGGTTGTTCCGGTCTTCAAAGACGTGAACAAGAAGAGCATCACCGAGCTGTCTCGCGAACTGATGGCTATCTCCAAAAAAGCTCGCGACGGCAAGCTGACCGCTGGCGAAATGCAGGGCGGCTGCTTCACCATCTCCAGCCTGGGCGGTATCGGGACAACTCACTTCGCGCCGATTGTTAACGCGCCAGAAGTGGCTATCCTGGGTGTCTCCAAGTCTGCGATGGAACCGGTCTGGAACGGTAAAGAGTTCACGCCGCGTCTGATGATGCCGATGTCTCTTTCCTTTGACCACCGCGTAATCGACGGCGCTGATGGTGCACGCTTTATCACCATCATCAACAATATGCTGTCTGATATTCGCCGCCTGGTGATGTAATTGAAAAGCCGGCCAATCGGCCGGCTTTTTTCTGATAATCTCATGTGGTTTGTGAGGTTATTGGCGAAAGCGACAATTCGTGAGCCGTTTGTTGTTTCAAAATTGTTAACAATTTTGTAAACTGCGGGCGGATAGAACGACCCGGTGGACGACGGGTATAAATTAAGAGGTCATGATGAGCACAGAAATCAAAACTCAGGTCGTAGTACTTGGGGCAGGCCCAGCAGGTTACTCCGCAGCATTCCGCGCCGCGGATTTAGGTCTGGAAACCGTCATCGTAGAGCGTTACAGCACCCTCGGTGGTGTCTGTCTGAACGTCGGCTGTATCCCTTCTAAAGCGCTGCTGCACGTTGCTAAAGTTATCGAAGAAGCAAAAGCACTGGCCGAACACGGCATCGTTTTCGGTGAGCCGAAAACCGATATCGACAAAATTCGTACCTGGAAAGAAAAAGTTATCACTCAGCTGACCGGCGGCCTGGCGGGTATGGCCAAAGGCCGTAAAGTGAAAGTGGTAAACGGTCTGGGTAAATTCACCGGGGCTAACACCCTGGAAGTGGAAGGCGAAAACGGTAAAACCGTGATCAACTTCGACAACGCTATCATCGCGGCGGGTTCCCGTCCGATCGAGCTGCCGTTCATTCCTCATGAAGATCCACGCGTGTGGGATTCCACAGATGCGCTGGAGCTGAAATCCGTACCTAAACGCCTGCTGGTAATGGGCGGCGGTATCATCGGTCTGGAAATGGGCACCGTATACCATGCGCTGGGTTCAGACATTGACGTGGTTGAAATGTTTGACCAGGTTATCCCGGCTGCAGACAAAGACATCGTTAAGGTCTTCACCAAACGCATCAGCAAGAAATTCAACCTGATGCTGGAAACCAAAGTGACTGCCGTTGAAGCGAAAGAAGACGGCATCTACGTTTCCATGGAAGGCAAAAAAGCCCCTGCAGAACCACAGCGTTACGACGCGGTTCTGGTGGCTATCGGCCGCGTGCCGAACGGTAAAAACCTTGATGCAGGCAAAGCCGGCGTTGAAGTTGACGACCGTGGCTTTATCCGCGTTGACAAACAGCTGCGTACCAACGTACCGCACATCTTTGCTATCGGCGACATCGTCGGTCAGCCAATGCTGGCACACAAAGGTGTTCACGAAGGCCACGTTGCCGCAGAAGTTATCGCCGGGATGAAGCACTACTTCGATCCGAAAGTGATCCCATCTATCGCTTACACCGAGCCAGAAGTTGCATGGGTTGGCCTGACCGAGAAAGAAGCGAAAGAGAAAGGCATCAGCTACGAAACCGCCACCTTCCCGTGGGCTGCTTCTGGCCGTGCTATCGCTTCCGACTGCGCAGACGGTATGACCAAGCTTATCTTCGACAAAGAGACTCACCGCGTTATCGGTGGTGCGATTGTCGGGACCAACGGCGGCGAGCTGCTGGGCGAAATCGGTCTGGCTATCGAGATGGGCTGTGACGCAGAAGATATCGCGCTCACCATCCACGCTCACCCGACGCTGCACGAATCCGTTGGCCTGGCGGCTGAAGTATTCGAAGGCAGCATCACCGACCTGCCAAACGCCAAAGCGAAGAAAAAGTAACTTTCAGCGTTTGATAAAGCGGCCCTCCGGGGCCGTTTTTTTTGCCTGTAAAAGGCCGCCCTTGCGAGCGGCCAGTAGCTTAATTGCCCAGGTTCAAAATGAACTGAATGGTAATGTCTGAAATATTCCAGCCACCCATGCCCGGCGACTGGCTGCTACGCCAGCGAAGCAGGCCAAGAGTAACGTTACGGTAAATAATCTCTTGAACAAATCAGCATGTTAAGTTTGCAGTGAGTTACATCAATTTTCATAAGACTGTACGCAAAAAATACAATTCATCTTGCCGTGATTCATTTTCAAATGCAGAATAGACAGCGTTTGAGGCTTGCCACAAAACATCTCCTGTCATCGTGTGCTACCACTTTGTCAGGGCAAACGAACCGCCGAAAGGCGGTTTTTTTGTGCCTGAACGTCATATCAAAAAGTAATCTATTCCCCCTTAACGATTCAGCAAAGTTTTAATGTTGCTTTTTTGTAAACAGATTAACACCCCCTGAAAATCCTGATATGCTGCCCGACGCGGTACCGGGCATTTACCCTACAAACTGCTGTCTCACAGGAGCGTGAAGAGAGAGATCCGGTGGCGCCAAATGACAATGAGAGCGAGGAGAACCGTCGTGCTAGAAGAATACCGTAAGCACGTAGCTGAACGTGCCGCAGAAGGGATTGTTCCAAAACCCTTAGATGCTACCCAAATGGCCGCACTGGTTGAGCTGCTGAAAACCCCACCCGCAGGTGAAGAAGCATTCCTGTTAGATCTGATTACTAACCGTGTACCGCCGGGCGTTGATGAAGCCGCCTACGTGAAAGCAGGTTTCCTTGCTGCCATTGCCAAAGGCGATGCCACTTCCCCGCTGATCTCCCCTGAAAAAGCCATTGAACTGCTGGGCACCATGCAGGGTGGCTACAACATTCATCCGCTGATTGACGCGCTGGATAACGAAAAGCTGGCGCCGATTGCCGCCAAAGCGCTGTCCCACACGCTGCTGATGTTCGATAACTTCTACGACGTAGAAGAGAAAGCCAAAGCGGGCAACACTTACGCTCAGCAGGTGCTGAAGTCCTGGTCTGAAGCCGAGTGGTTCCTGTCTCGCCCTAAACTGGCCGAGAAAATCACCGTTACCGTTTTTAAGGTCACCGGCGAAACCAACACCGATGACCTGTCTCCTGCGCCGGACGCATGGTCCCGCCCGGACATCCCGCTGCACGCCCTGGCGATGCTGAAAAATGCCCGCGAAGGCATTGAGCCGGATCAGGCTGGAGCTATTGGCCCGATCAAGCAGATCGAAGCGCTGCAGAAAAAAGGTTTCCCTCTGGCCTACGTGGGCGATGTTGTGGGCACCGGTTCTTCCCGTAAATCCGCCACCAACTCCGTGCTGTGGTTCATGGGTGACGATATTCCGAACGTGCCAAACAAGCGCGGCGGTGGCGTTGTGCTGGGCGGCAAAATTGCCCCAATCTTCTTTAACACCATGGAAGATGCGGGTGCACTGCCGATCGAAGTTGACGTTAACGATCTGAATATGGGCGATGTGATCGACATTTACCCGTACAAAGGCGAAGTGCGTAATCACGACACCAACGCGATGATCGCCAACTTTGAACTGAAAACCGACGTGCTGCTGGACGAAGTCCGCGCCGGCGGCCGTATTCCGCTGATCATCGGCCGTGGCCTGACGACCAAAGCGCGTGAAGCGCTGAGCCTGCCGCACAGCGAAGTCTTCGTTCAGGCGAAAGACGTTGCGGCCAGCACCCGTGGTTACTCGCTGGCGCAGAAAATGGTTGGCCGCGCCTGTGGCGTGGAAGGTATTCGCCCAGGTGCTTACTGCGAGCCGAAGATGACTTCCGTAGGCTCCCAGGACACCACCGGCCCAATGACCCGTGATGAGCTGAAAGACCTGGCTTGCCTTGGCTTCTCTGCCGATCTGGTGATGCAGTCCTTCTGCCACACTGCCGCTTATCCAAAGCCGGTGGACGTGACAACTCACCATACTTTGCCTGACTTCATCATGAACCGTGGCGGCGTGTCTCTGCGTCCGGGCGATGGCGTCATTCACTCATGGCTGAACCGCATGCTGCTGCCGGATACCGTTGGCACCGGCGGTGACTCCCACACTCGTTTCCCAATTGGGATTTCCTTCCCGGCAGGTTCTGGTCTGGTGGCGTTTGCCGCGGCGACCGGCGTTATGCCTCTGGATATGCCTGAGTCCGTGCTGGTTCGCTTTAAAGGCAAAATGCAGCCGGGCATTACCCTGCGTGATTTGGTGCATGCTATTCCGCTGTACGCTATCAAACAGGGCCTGCTGACCGTTGAGAAGAAAGGTAAGAAAAACATCTTCTCTGGCCGAATCCTGGAAATCGAAGGTCTGCCAACGCTGAAAGTTGAGCAGGCGTTTGAGCTGACCGATGCTTCCGCTGAGCGTTCCGCCGCAGGTTGTACCATTAAGCTGGATCGCGAGCCAATTGAAGAGTATCTGAATTCCAACATCGTGCTGCTGAAGTGGATGATTGCCGAAGGTTACGGCGACCGTCGTACGCTTGAGCGCCGTATTCAGGGCATGGAAAAATGGCTGGCCGATCCGCAGCTGATGGAAGCCGACGCAGACGCAGAATACGCGGCAGTGATCGACATCGATCTGAACGATATCAAAGAGCCAATCCTCTGCGCGCCAAACGACCCGGATGATGCTCGTCTGCTGTCCGACGTGGCCGGTGAGAAGATTGACGAAGTGTTTATCGGTTCCTGCATGACCAACATCGGTCACTTCCGTGCTGCCGGTAAGCTGCTGGACAGCCACAAAGGTCAGCTGCCAACTCGCCTGTGGGTGGCTCCGCCAACCCGTATGGACGCGGCTCAGCTGACCGAAGAAGGTTATTACAGCGTGTTCGGTAAGAGCGGCGCCCGTATCGAAATTCCAGGCTGCTCCCTGTGCATGGGTAACCAGGCTCGAGTGGCGGATGGTGCGACGGTGGTATCGACTTCAACCCGTAACTTCCCGAACCGTTTGGGCACCGGGGCGAATGTCTTCCTGGCGTCCGCAGAGCTGGCGGCAGTCTCTTCCCTGCTGGGCAAGCTGCCAACACCTGATGAATATCAGACCTTCATGACTCAGGTTGATAAAACGGCGGTAGATACCTACCGCTACCTGAACTTTGACCAGCTTTCTCAGTACACTGAGAAGGCGGACGGCGTGATCTTCCAGACCGCCGTTTAAAAGCCAAATACCTTCACTCCGTGTTCTCCCTCTCCCTCTGGGAGAGGGCCGGGGTGAGGGCACCAGACTACTCTGCGTTTCTCTTTTTTATTTCTCCTCCTTCTACTCGCCACGCTGTTTTCCCCCCACTTTGCTGCGATAATTAAGCTATAGGCGTGGGTGAGGATTTCCCCCGCGATGTAGAGGAAACAGCGATGGACTATGAATTTCTGCGTGACATCACCGGCGTGGTGAAAGTGCGTATGTCGATGGGGCATGAGGTTGTCGGCCACTGGTTTAATGAAGAAGTGAAGGGCAATATGGCGCTTCTGGATGAAGTCGAGCAGGCCGTGCTCTCGGTGAAAGGCAGCGAGCGTCAGTGGCAGCGTGCCGGGCACGAATATACCCTGTGGCTGGACGAGAAAGAGGTCATCGTCCGCGCTAACCAGCTGGAAATCTCCGGCGATGAGATGGAAGAGGGGATGAGCTATTACGACGAAGAAAGCCTCTCTTTTTGCGGTGTAGAGGACTTCCTGCAGGTGGTTAACGCTTACCGGGAATTTATGCAGCAGCGTTAACCTATGTGGAGCCGTTAGCGCTCCACATCGTTTGGTTTTAGAGCCAGTGACCGTGGTTACACGGTCATTATTCTAGCCCCGGCGGGAAACGTTATTTAACGTAGGCCAGCAGGCTTAAGGAATCGCGCGCGAGAGATTTGCATTTTGTTGCCGTGGGGATGGCAATACCGCTTAAATCTTTGTAGCTGTCTTCACCCAACGCTTTCATGTTCCAGCTATCATAGTTGCTGAGATCCCATTGATTTTGTTGGGCAAAAAACACCAGAGCGCGTCGGATCTGGCCGTTAGGGAGATTTTGGTAGCCACAATCATTTTTTAAGAACACAAATACCGCAGTCAGATCGGCCATATCTTCTGCTTCAGACTCACTCAGCGCCAGGCTGCTGGTAGAAAAAGCCAGCAAAATGCCCAGTAATAACGCCCTAACTCCCATCTTCATCACGTCTACCACTTTTTCTCAGATACGAAACGTTAACACAGTTAAATAGGCGTCGACGATATTTATTATGAGCTTAAAACTTGACCTTACCGTTAGGGAAAGGTTTATGCTCGCCACAAGTATGCCAACGAAAGGAACTGACTATGCATCGCCGTAATTTTTTAAAATATACCGCGGCGCTGGGGGTTTTCAGCGCACTGCCGCTCTGGAGCCGAACCGCGCTGGCAGCCGAACGTCCGGCGTTGCCTGTCCCACCTTTGCTTGCCCCGGATGCTAAAAATAGCATTCGCCTCACCGTAAACGCTGGAAAGAGCGTTTTTGCCGGGAAATCGGCCACAACCTGGGGCTATAACGGCGCTTTGCTTGGCCCTGCGTTAAAACTAACGCAAGGGGAAGCCGTCACGGTCGATATTCATAATAGCCTGGCAGAAGAAACCACGGTGCACTGGCATGGGCTTGAGGTCGGCGGTGAAGTTGACGGCGGCCCGCAGGGCGTTATCGCGGCGGGTGGAAAGCGGAGCGTGACCTTTACGCCGCAGCAGCGCGCGGCGACCTGCTGGTTTCACCCGCATCAGCATGGCAAAACCGGGCATCAGGTGGCCATGGGACTTGGGGGCCTCGTATTAATTGAAGATAACGAAAGCGCCCAATTGATGCTGCCGAAGCAGTGGGGCATCGATGATATTCCGCTGATTATCCAGGACAAACGTTTTGGTAAAGACGGCGAGATTGACTACCAGCTGGACGTCATGAGCGCGGCCGTAGGCTGGTTCGGCGATACGCTATTGTGCAACGGTGCCGTTTATCCGCAGCATTCCAACCCGCGCGGCTGGCTGCGCCTGCGTTTGCTTAACGGCTGTAATGCTCGTTCACTGAACATCGCTGCCAGCGACAATCGCCCGCTTTACGTCATAGCCAGCGACGGCGGGCTGCTGGCCGAGCCGGTGAAAGTCACCGAGCTGGAAATCCTGATGGGGGAACGGTTTGAGGTGCTGGTAGATACCCGTGACGGCAAGCCATTTGATATCGTCACCCTGCCGGTGAAGCAAATGGGCATGACCGTGACGCCATTTGATAAGCCGGCGCCGATTGTTCATATCCAGCCGCTGATCATCGCTGCCTCTGGCACGTTGCCTGACAAGCTGGTCAATGTGCCTGCGCTGCCGTCGCTGGAAGGCGTGACCGAACGCTGGCTACAGCTGATGATGGACCCGATGCTCGACATGATGGGCATGCAGGCGCTGATGGATAAATACGGCATGCAGGCTATGGCAGGCATGTCGATGGCCGGCCACGGTGCTATGGGCAATATGGATCATGGCAACATGAAAAATATGGACCACAGCAGTATGGGGAATATGAATCACGGCGGCATGAGCCATGGGTTTGATTTCCACAACGCCAACAAAATCAATGGCAAAGCCTTTGATATGGCAACTCCAGCGTTTGCTGCGCAAAAGGGGAAATACGAGAAATGGACTATCTCAGGGGAAGGCGACATGATGCTGCACCCGTTCCATATTCACGGTACCCAGTTCCGCATTCTGTCAGAGAATGGCAGGCCGGTAGCGGCACATCGTCAGGGCTGGAAAGACACGGTGAAGGTGGAGGGCGCGCGCAGCGAAGTGCTGGTGAAGTTCGATCATGCCGCACCGAAGGAAGCGGCCTATATGGCGCACTGTCATCTGCTGGAGCATGAAGATACCGGTATGATGCTCGGTTTTACCGTCGCGTAAAAGCAAGAGCGGGTGGCCTGAGCCACCCGCTATGCGTTACAGCAATGAGTTACTTCGCGTCGTCCGGCAGAGCGTACGCCACAATATAATCCCCCATCTTCGTGCCGAAGGATCCGTGGCCACCTGCGGAAATCACCACATACTGTTTGCCGTTAACTTCATACGTCATCGGCGTAGCCTGTCCACCTGCTGGCAGACGCGCTTCCCACAGCTGTTTCCCATCACGCATATCAAACGCGCGCAGGTAGTTATCTGCGGTTGCGCCAATGAACATCACGTTACCGGCGGTGGAGATTGGGCCACCCAGCATCGGCATCCCCATGCGGAATTTCATTGGGATCCCGGTTGGGAACGGCATGCTGTCTTCCACGGTACCAATGCGTTTCTTCCACACGATCTCGTTGGTTTTCAGGTCAACGCCGGAGATGTAGCCCCAGGCTGGCTGTTTACACGGCAGGCCGAGCGGCGACAGGAACGGGTTCAGCGTGACGCCATAAGGCACGCCGTACTGCGGCTGAACGCCGGATTCAGTGCCTGAACCCTTGGCGTCTTTTGGCGGCTCCATTGGGTTGCCAGGGCCACGTGGAATCAGCTTAGACACGAACGGCAGCGCCATCGGGTTGGTCATCGCGACCTGGTTATTCGGGTCAACGGAAATCCCGCCCCACTCGAACATACCCAGGTTACCCGGGAAGACCAGCGTTCCTTTCTCTGAAGGCGGGGTAAAGATGCCTTCATAGCGCATGCTGTGGAACATCACGCGGCACAGCAGCTGGTCAAACATGGTTGCGCCCCACATATCCGCGCCGCTCAGATCTTTCTTCGGACGGAAGGTCAGCTCGGAGAACGGCTGAGTAGGGGAAACATGGTCACCTTTAGCGGCGCCCTGCGGGACCGGTTGTTCCGGCGCAGGAACCACTAATTTACCGTCGCGGCGATCCAGCACAAAGATGTTGCCGGTTTTGGCCGGAGCGTAAACCACCGGAACTTTATTGCCGCTCTTGTCGGTAATATCCGCAAGGGTTGGCTGGGCAGGCATGTCCATATCCCACAGGTCGTGGTGTACGGTCTGATAGGACCAGGCCAGCTTACCGGTGGTGGCATTCAGCGCCACAATGCTGCTGGCGTAGCGTTCCTGCTCAGGCGTGCGGTTGCCGCCCCAGATGTCCGGCGTAGTCACGCCCATCGGCAGATAAACCAGATCCAGTTTTGCATCATAAGCCGCTGGAGCCCACGAGTTCGGGGAGTTCAGCGTGTAATGATGCCCGTCATCCGGGATAACGTTTGGATCTTTCGCGCCAGGGTCAAACGCCCACAGCAGTTTACCGGTGTTAACGTCAAAACCACGGATTACGCCGGAAGGCTCACGGGTAGAGAAGTTGTCGGTCACCGCGCCGGCAATCACAATCACCTTGTCGGTCACGATCGGCGGTGAAGTCGGCTCATACATCCCCGGCGTGGTCACCGGCTGATTGGTTTGCAGGTTCAGGATGCCTTTGTTCGCAAAGCTCTCGCACAGCTTGCCGGTGTCGGCATTAAGAGCAAACAGGCGACCGTCGTTCACCGGCAGAATAATGCGGCGAGGACAGTCGGCCACAACGTCCGCAGAGGCGTTATCCGCTGTGGCTTCGTGGTAAGAAACGCCCCGGCAGGTCACGTGCTGGAACGAAGGATCGGTATTTAACTGAGGGTCAAACTTCCACTTCTCTTTCCCGGTAGACGCATCCAGCGCGAACAGTTGTTGGTGCGCGGTACACAGGTAAAGCATATCGCGGATTTTGATCGGGGTGACTTCGTTGGTGATTTCACCAGGGTCGGTAGCACGCTTCACGTCGCCGGTCTGGAAGCGCCAGGCTTCCTTCAACTGACCCACGTTTTGCGTGGTGATCTGCTTGAGCGGGGAGAAACGCTGCCCTTCCTGATTCCGGCCATAGGCAGGCCAGTCGGCATCAGGAATTGAAGACTCGGCGGCGGCGGTGGTGTTATCCAACTGCAGCGTACCGTTGATCTCCTGCGGGTCGTTAAAGCCCGCCCAGACCAGCACGACGGCGGTAATCAGCAGAGAAACCACCAGCGATGCAGCCGCACCGCTTGCCGGAATCACCAGGCGGCGAGACACAAACGGCAGCAGGAGCCAGACGCCGAAGAACACCAGCACGTCGCAGCGTGGTGTCAGCGCCCAGAAGTCGAAGCCGACTTCCCAGACGCCCCAGGCCATAGTACATAGCAGCAGGGCTGCGTAGAGCCAAAGCGCAGAGGCTTTGCTTTTCCACAGCAGCCAGGCGACGCCGAGCATCACCAGGCCGGCGATCGGGTAATACCACGACCCGCCGATAGCCACTAACCATATCCCGCCAAAGAGTAAATAGAGCCCGCAAAGAACGGCAAAGAGGGCTGAGAGGGTCACAAATAGTTGCGATCCGGTTTTATTTGTATTCACAATTATCACACTCATAAAGGTTTGATAGCATTTAATTATAGTTATTAACAAGTGTGATGGTTGTCACATTTATGGCTTTTTTTTGAAGTGCGGATGTGAGGGCCATTTGCTGGTATACTCCTCGCCTCAATATTTTGTGTTGGCTGTAGGTTCACCAGCATTAAATGATTTGTTTTTAAATCATATGGTTAGAGATATGAAACATACTGTTGAAGTGATGATCCCGGAAGCGGAGATCAAAGCCCGTGTTGCTGAACTGGGTCGTCAAATCACCGAACACTATCGCGACAGCGGCAGTGACATGGTGCTGGTAGGTCTGCTGCGCGGTTCATTTATGTTTATGGCGGATCTGTGCCGTGAAGTGCAGGTGTCCCACGAAGTCGATTTTATGACCGCCTCCAGCTACGGCAGCGGCATGTCCACTACTCGTGACGTGAAGATCCTCAAAGATCTGGATGAAGACATTCGCGGGAAAGACGTGCTGATCGTGGAAGACATTATTGACTCCGGCAACACCCTGAGCAAAGTGCGTGAAATCCTGAGCCTGCGTGAGCCAAAATCTCTGGCCATTTGTACGCTGCTGGACAAACCAACCCGCCGCGAAGTGAACGTTAACGTTGAATACGTTGGCTTCTCTATTCCGGACGAGTTCGTGGTGGGCTACGGCATCGACTACGCCCAGCGCTATCGCCACCTGCCGTTCGTTGGCAAAGTGGTTATGCTCGACGAGTAAAAGTCGCTAGCTAACAAAAAAGGGCCTTAAAAGGCCCTTTTTGCTATCCACTTTTGCTGGGATTACTGCGAAGCTGCGCGATTCCGGTGGCTATGGTGGGTATTTTTCAGGTTGGAAATCCCGCTGCGGTAACCTTGCTCGAGTGACTCGCGGCTGGTGGCCGTTACTTCAAGGTCGCGCAGGCGCCCGTCGTGAATACCGTAGACCCAGCCGTGAACCGTGACTTTCTGGCCGCGCTTCCAGGCAGACTGCATGATGGTGGAATGGCCGATGTTGTACACCTGCTCCATGACGTTCAGCTCACAGAGCGTATCCATCCGCTGTTCCGGTGCCAGTTCCCCTAAGAGCGAACTATGCTTGAACCACAGGTCGCGAATGTGCAGCAGCCAGTTGTTAATTAAGCCCAGCTCCGGGTTCTCTACCGCAGCCTGCACGCCGCCGCAGCCGTAGTGGCCGCAAATAATAATGTGCTCAACTTCAAGCACGTCTACGGCGTACTGCACCACGGAAAGGCAGTTCAGGTCGGTATGAACAACCAGGTTTGCCACGTTGCGGTGAACGAAGAGTTCGCCTGGTTCCAGGCCGGTAAGGCGTTCAGCGGGAACACGGCTGTCGGAGCAGCCAATCCAGAGAAAGCGGGGTTTTTGTGCCTGGGCAAGTCTTTCGAAGAAACCCGGGTCTTCCTCAACCAGCATTTTTGACCAAAGTTCATTATTGCTGATAAGGGAATCAATGTCTTTCATGTGAGGTTAACGCCTGTCACCCGAGAAGTGCGATGGGGTAATATAGGGTAACTCAACGAATTTTCAAACAAGTACCGAATAAGGTAAGCGAATACCCATGACAATTGCATTGGAACTGGAACAGTTAACGAAAACCTATCCTGGTGGCGTTCAGGCGCTGCGTGGCATAGATCTTCGTGTTGAGGCGGGCGATTTCTATGCGCTGCTCGGCCCTAACGGTGCGGGCAAATCCACCACCATCGGTATCATCAGCTCGCTGGTGAATAAAACCTCGGGCCGCGTGCGGGTGTTTGGCTACGACCTGCAAAAAGATGTGGTCAACGCCAAACGCCAGCTTGGCCTGGTTCCCCAGGAATTCAACTTCAACCCGTTTGAGACAGTGCAGCAGATAGTCGTGCACCAGGCGGGTTACTACGGCGTTGAGCGCAGCGAAGCGATAGCACGCAGCGAAAAGTACTTAAAACAGCTCGATCTGTGGGAAAAACGCAACGAACGTGCGCGTATGTTATCCGGGGGGATGAAGCGCCGCCTGATGATTGCCCGCGCGCTGATGCACGAGCCAAAGCTGCTGATTCTGGACGAACCTACCGCAGGCGTAGACATTGAACTGCGCCGTTCTATGTGGGGCTTCCTGAAAGATCTCAACGACAAAGGCACCACCATTATTCTGACTACCCACTATCTGGAAGAAGCCGAAATGCTGTGCCGCAACATCGGCATTATTCAGCGCGGTGAGCTGGTGGAAAACACCTCGATGAAGTCACTGCTTTCCAAACTGAAATCAGAAACCTTTATCCTGGATTTGGCCCCTAAAAGCCCATTGCCTAAGCTGGACGGCTACCAGTATCGACTGGTGGATACGTCCACGCTAGAGGTCGAAGTTCTGCGTGAACAGGGGATTAACAGCGTGTTCAGCCAGCTAAGTGCACAGGGGATTCAGGTGCAGAGTATGCGTAACAAAGCTAACCGTCTCGAAGAGCTGTTCGTGACGCTGGTAAACGGTAAACAAGGGGATCGGTTATGATGCAGCTGTACTGGGTGGCGCTGAAAAGCATCTGGACCAAAGAGGTTCACCGCTTCGCCCGTATCTGGATCCAGACGCTGGTTCCGCCGGTCATCACCATGACCCTGTACTTTATTATCTTCGGCAACCTGATTGGTTCGCGTATCGGCGAAATGCATGGCTTCACCTACATGCAGTTTATCGTGCCGGGTCTGATCATGATGGCGGTGATCACCAACGCCTATGCCAACGTCGCTTCCTCGTTCTTCAGCGCGAAGTTTCAGCGCAATATCGAAGAGCTGCTGGTGGCGCCAGTACCCACGCACGTGATCATTGCGGGCTATGTGGGCGGTGGCGTAGCGCGTGGCCTGTGTGTGGGTATTCTGGTCACGGCGGTGTCACTGTTCTTCGTCCCGTTCCAGGTGCATTCCTGGCTGTTCGTGGCGTTGACGCTGGTGCTGACGGCTATCCTGTTCTCGCTGGCCGGTCTGTTGAACGCTGTCTTTGCCAAAACGTTCGATGATATCAGCCTGATCCCGACCTTCGTGCTGACGCCGCTGACCTATCTGGGCGGGGTGTTTTACTCCCTGACTCTGCTGCCACCATTCTGGCAGGCGCTCTCGCACCTGAACCCTATCGTCTACATGATTAGCGGCTTCCGTTTTGGTTTCCTCGGCATTACCGATGTGCCATTGGTGACTACCGTCGGCGTACTGGCAATCTTTATCGTCGTGTTTTACCTGTTGTGCTGGTATCTCATCCAGCGCGGTCGCGGACTGCGCACCTGATTTTCTCTTCTTAATCCCCCTCTTTAGGGGGATTTTTCTTACGCCAAATTGATACGCATCAGGCTACTTATTCAGCATTCTGGCACACTGTCGCTCCATAAACAGGAGAGACTTTATGCTTGGCTGGGTCATTGCCGGACACGACGACTACGCACAAAAGATGCTGGATGCCCTCGAACAGCGTTTTGGTCCACAACCGCAGTGCAGTGCGGTTAATTTCTGGAAAGGATTAAGCACCAATATGCTAAGCCGGATGATGTGCGATGCGCTCCACCACTGTGACTCGGGCGACGGCGTCATTTTTCTGACCGATATAACCGGCGAGGCGCCGTATCGGACCGCAGCGCTGATGAACCATAAGCATGAGCACTGCGAAGTCATCTCCGGCGTGACGCTTCCGCTGCTTTTAGTGATGCGGGAGCTGCGGGAAAATATCTCCAGCGAAGCCTTTCGGCAGCTAATTGTGGAGCAGGGCGGGGATACGGTGACCAGCCTATGGCATCAGCAGCAAAAGAATCCGCCGTTTGTATTGCTACACAAATATTAAGGGTATCTGTTTATTCGGGTTGGTATTCACCCGTCTTTTGCTAAAATAATGACTTCCTTCCGTCTTTCCGACAAAAACTGATTAATTTGCCATGTTAACTCGCCTTGTTTATTGCGTAATGCTGGTCATCAGCATCGGGCCTGCCCAGGCTAGCCTGCTCAGTAGTCACGACACGCCAGCTCAGTATATGCAAACCACCGAAGATGCCGATATCTGGGCGCAGGTCGGTGATGAGGTAATCTCCGTCGGTCGTATCGGTCAGGGCCAGATTCTGGCAGTGGTGCCGACGCCCGCAGATTACTATGAGTTTAATTTTGGCTTTGGCACCGGGTTTATCGATAAGGCGCACCTTGGCCCGGTAAAAGGCAAGCAGCGAGTGGAAGACCGACTGGGCGATCTCAACAATCCGTTGAGTAACCAAAATTTGATCACCTTCCGCGACGTGGCTATCTATAGCGAGCCGGCAACCTCGTCGGCGGTGTTTGGCACGCTGGCAGATAACCTGCGTTACCCGATCATCGGCAAGCTGAAGGATCGCCTGAACCAAACTTGGTACCAAATCCGCATCGGCAACCGGCTGGGCTACATCAGCAGCCTGGACGCGCAGCAGGATAACGGCATTCCGGTTCTGACCTATCACCACATTCTGCGCGATGAAGAAAATACGCGTTTCCGCCATACGTCGACGACAACCTCGGTGGTCGCGTTCAGCAACCAGATGACCTGGCTGCGTGATATGGGTTACACCACGCTGACGATGTACCAGCTGGAAGGCTACGTGCGTAACCGTATGAACCTCCCGGCTCGCTCGGTGGTGATTACCTTTGATGACGGGCTGAAATCAGTCTATCGCTACGCATTCCCGATTCTTAAACAGTACGGTTTTAAAGCGACGGCATACATCATCTCGTCACGTATTAAACGCCATCCACAGCCGTGGAATCCAAAGTCTCTACAGTTTATGAGTATTTCTGAGCTGGAGGCGATTCAGAGCGTGTTTGATATTCAGTCACACACGCATTTCCTGCATCGCGTTGATAACTATCGTCGCCCGATTCTTCTGAGCCGTAGCTACCACAATATCCTGTTTGATTTTGAGCACTCGCGCCGCGCGCTGTCGCAGTTCAATCCGCACGTGCTTTACCTGTCCTATCCGTTTGGCGGTTATAACGATATCGCGGTGAAAGCGGCGAATGACGCAGGTTTCCATATGGCGGTCACGACGGTACGTGGCAAGGTGAAACCAGGCGACAACCCGTTCTTATTGAAACGGCTTTACATTATGAGAACAGATTCGCTGGAGACGATGTCGAGGACGATTACCAATCAGCCTGAGTCGTGAGTATGTGAGCTAAAGTGGGGGTGTTCGATACCCTCTCCTACGTGAGGAGAGGGCGAGGGGCGGTGGTTATGCGACCTGAACCGGCACGGCTTTCGCGAGACGCTTCATCTCATTCTCACCGTCAAAGTAGGCCACTTTAGGCTGCCAGCTGCGGGCCTGCTCATCCGGCATGGTGACGTAGCTGGCGATAATCAGAATGTCGCCGACGTCTGCACAGTGTGCCGCCGCGCCGTTAACGGAAATGATTTTAGAGCCGCGTTCACCGGCGATAGCGTAGGTAGAGAAACGCTTCCCGTTGGTGACGTTGTAGATGTCGATGGCTTCATATTCCAGAATGCCTGCCGCCTCAAGGAAGTCCTGATCGATGGCGCAGGAGCCTTCGTAATGCAAGTCCGCCTGAGTCACTTTGACGCGGTGTAACTTGCCTTGCAGCATGGTGCGAATCATAAACTTGAACCTTTGTTACTGGGCTTAAAAAGCGCGAATACCACCCGCGCCGTGAATATTTGAGGCAGTATTGCCCTTTTTATTTGGGCTGTCTACTGCGCCAGATCGACGGTGATATTATCAATCAGTCGAGCCTGGCCAAGCCAGGCGGCCATCAGGATCACCGCTCGTTTGCTTTCCGTTGACAGCTCCAACAAAGTGTCCGCATCGCGTATTTGCAGGTCATCGGAACGGAAACCTTTTTCGTTCAGTTCGGTTGCCGCGAGGATCAGCATCTCTTCGGTATCACGATCGCCGCCGCGCAGTTTGTCCGCCAGGCTATTCATCACCTTGCTCAATCCTGGGGCGATTTTACGCTGGTCGGCGGTCAGGTAACCATTACGAGAGCTGAGCGCCAGGCCGTCTTTAGCGCGTACGGTAGGCACGCCAATAATCTCAATATCGTAACCCATATCGGCGACCATTTTGCGGATCAGCGCCAGCTGCTGATAATCCTTCTGGCCAAAGCAGGCAACGTCAGGCTGAACCAGATTGAACAGCTTGCTGACGATGGTGGACACGCCACGGAAATGCCCTGGACGGCTGGCGCCCTCCAGCATGGTGGAGATGCCTGGCACATCCACAAAAGTTTGCGTGTCGAGGCCCTGAGGGTAAACGTCAACCGGCGCCGGGGCGAAGACCATATCCACCTTGCGGCGGTTCAGTTTTTCGCAATCTTCCTGCAGGGTGCGCGGGTAGCGGGCCAAATCATCCGGCCTGTCAAACTGCATCGGATTGACGAAAATACTGACCACGACCACATCAGCAACGGCTTTGGCTTCTTCAACCAGCGTCATGTGCCCATCGTGCAGGTTGCCCATGGTAGGCACCAGAGCGATGCGCTTGCCCTCCTGGCGCCAGCGGCGAATCTGCTGACGCAGCAGCGGTAACGTTTCGATAATCAGCACAACCTTTCTCCTGTCAGTAAAAACTGTGTTCGTTGCCCGGATAACTGCCGGATTCGACTTCACTCATGTACTGGCGCACCGCGGCGCGAATATCGCCGGTCTCAGCAAGGAAATTCTTCGCAAACTTAGGAATATGGCCGCCGGTTATCCCGAAGGCATCATGCATGACCAGAATCTGCCCGTCCGTGACGTTGCCCGCGCCGATGCCAATCACCGGGATAGAAAGCGCTTCGGTTACGCGCTTAGCCAACTCGACGGGAACGCATTCCAGCACCAGCAGTTGCGCGCCAGCAGCTTCGAGCGCCAGGGCGTCGTCCAGCAGCGTTTGCGCGGCCTGTTCGTCACGGCCCTGAACTTTATAACCGCCAAAAATATTGACCGACTGCGGTGTTAATCCCAAATGGCCACAAACAGGAACGGCGCGCTCAGTCAGCATTTTCACCGTTTCAGCCAGCCAGCGTCCGCCTTCGATTTTCACCATGTTAGCGCCGGCACGCATCACCTCAGCGGAGTTGGCAAACGCCTGCTCCGGCGTGGCGTAGGCCATAAACGGCAGGTCGGCCAGCAGCAGGCAGTTTGGTGCGCCGCGGCGAACCGCGCGGGTGTGATACGCAATGTCTTCCACCGTGACCGGCAGCGTAGAGTCGTGGCCCTGAACCGTCATGCCCAGCGAATCGCCAACCAGCAAAACGCCGACGCCTTCGTCAGCAAACAGCTTAGCGAAGCTAAAATCATAGGCGGTTAGGGTGGCGAATTTCTTGTTGTCCTGCTTGAGCTTACGCAGGGTGGAGGTGGTAGTGGGTTTCATCATCATCCCCGGAGAAAGGTTTGAACAGGATACGGGCGCGCTGTTTACCAGCGAGTAATACCCTCCTGGGAGAGGTTAGCCAGTATCGCGGCAACAGATTGCCCGTCGGGAAAGCGGCATTCCGGTGCTATTTCTAGCAGAGGAACCAGCATAAACGCGCGGTTCTTCATGTCGTAATGAGGCACGGTCAGGCGTTCGGTATGCATCACTTCATCGCCAAACAGCATAAGATCGAGATCTAACGTCCGCGGCCCCCAGCGTTCTTCTTTGCGCACGCGACCATGCTCCAGTTCAATACGTTGAGTATGGTCCAGAAGGGCTTCGGCAGACAGGCCGGTATCCAGCACCACGGCAGCATTCAGGTAATCTGGCTGATCCTGTGGGCCTAGCGGGGGAGTGCGGTAAAACGAAGATGTTGCCACCATTCGACTTTGCGGAATGGTGGCCAGGGCGTCAAGGGCAGATGAAACCTGCTCCAGCGGCGACGCCTGATTACTGCCCAGCGCGATATACGCGAGGGTCATGAACTACCTTCGCGGCGTGGCGCACGTTTACGCGGGCGACGGGTACGGCGGCGAGCTGCAGGCTCATCGCCAAGGTCGTTCAGCATATCTTTTTGCATTGGCGGCGCAGCCACCTGGAATTCGCCCCACCACTTGGTCAGGCGCAGCAGTTCCTGGTTGTTCTCGACTTCCGCGCGCAGCGCCAGCAGGTCGTAAGAGGCCCGGAATTTAGGATGCTCCATCAGCTTCCAGGCTCGTTTACCCTGGCGGCGTGACAGGCGAAGCTGCAGGCCCCAGATGTCACGCACCAGCGTAGTAATGCGTTTTGGAATCGCCAGCGCGCGGCAGGCTTCATCCAGCACTTCATTCATCGCCAGCGCAAAGGCGTCGTAGTAGGCGAGGCCGCTTTCCTGGGCAATTTTTTGCGCCATTTCCAACTGCGGATACCAGAACATCGCCGCAAACAGGAACGCCGGGTTCACGCGCATATCGTTGTGAATGCGGTTATCGGTATTCTTCAGCACCAGCGCAATAATGCGCTCCATCGGACTGTCGCCCTGCTCGGTGAAGTAGCGGGTGATGATCGGGAACAGCGGCTGGAACAGCTGATATTCACGCAGCAGCTGGTAGGTTTCAAACCCGTATCCGGCCTGCAGGAGTTTGAGCGACTCTTCAAATAAACGCGCCGGTGGCACATCGTTAAGCAGCGTTGCGAGGCGGGGAATCGGTTCGCCGGTTTCCGGGCTGATGGTCATGTTCAGCTTGGCGGCAAAGCGCACCGCGCGCAGCATTCGCACCGGATCTTCGCGGTAGCGCGTTTCCGGGTCGCCAATCAGACGGATGATACCTTTGTTCAGATCGTTCAGGCCGCCGACGTAATCCCGCACGGAGAAATCGGCCACGCTGTAATAAAGGCTGTTGATGGTGAAGTCACGACGCTGGGCATCTTCTTCGATAGAACCAAAGATGTTGTCGCGTAGCAGCATGCCGTTCTGGCCACGCTGTGAGGTCTGGCGGTCGGCAGACTGCTGCTCTTCATGATGGCCGCGGAAGGTGGCCACTTCGATGATTTCTGGCCCGAACATGACGTGAGCCAGGCGGAAACGGCGGCCTACCAGGCGGCAGTTACGGAACAGTTTGCGAACTTGTTCTGGCGTCGCGCTTGTGGTGACGTCGAAATCTTTCGGTTTTTTGCCCAGCAGCAGATCGCGGACACCGCCGCCGACGAGGTAAGCCTCGTAGCCTGCTTTGTTCAAACGGTAGAGCACCTTGAGGGCATTTTCACTGATATCTTTGCGGGAAATAGCGTGCTGGTCACGCGGGATAACAGTAATGTGCGGGAGAGTTTCGCTCTCCTCGACCACGACGTCATCGCGGTTAAGCACCTTGCGGCAAAAATTAGCGACTCGGGTAAAAATAGTCCACCTCGGCAGTGTCAATCATAGGGACAAAAAAAAACAGCGGCTAATCATAGCTCAGTGTGGGGCATTTGAGAATGATGTATTCACCGGCACATTATTCAGCGACCAGTTCGTTATGGCTTGCTCAAGCAGTCTTTCCAGCGTTAGATCCTGCCAGCTGTCCGCTACTTGTTGATTTAAAAAGCGCAACGCGTCTACCAGCAGCGGGCGAGGATCGCCCTGCGGCAGCGCGGGCGCGTGATTCTGCTTCGAAAGCTTAGAACCTTGCTCGTTGAGCGCCAGCGGCAGATGAATATAGCCGGGCGCGGGCCAGCCAAATTGCTGGTATAGGGAGATTTGCCGCACCGTCGGCTCAATCAAATCTGCACCGCGTACGATCTCCGTCACGCCCTGGAAATGGTCATCCACGACGACAGCAAGATTATAGGCGAACAGGCCGTCACGGCGGTGAATGATGAAATCTTCCCGCGCCAAAGCCTCATCGGCATGCAATTGCCCACGCAGGCCGTCCTGGAAACTCAGCACCGGGTTATTTTGCACCAGACGCATTGCGGCGTTTTGTGGCCCGTTGCCAAGGGTTCTGCAATGACCATCGTAGAAACCGCCGATCTGCTGGATACGGCTGCGGGTGCAGGTACAGTAATAGCTCAGCCCCTGCTGCTGGAGCCAGGCCAGCGCGGCGCGATAGGCATCGTGACGATGAGATTGCCACATAACCTCGCCATCCCAGTGCAGGCCGTAGTGCTCAAGCTGTTTGAGAATGGTGTCTGCGGCGCCGGGAACTTCACGAGGGGGATCGATATCTTCGATGCGTACCAGCCACCGGCCCCGTTGAGCGCGAGCCTGGAGGTAGCTGCCGAGAGCGGCAATCAGTGAGCCAAAATGCAGTTCCCCGGAAGGTGAGGGGGCAAAACGGCCAATGTAGAGTTGAGCTGACATTTTTTTGGGGTGCAATAAAGTAATATGGCGGGAGAGTCTCCCGCCATAGAGGTCTGGCATTTCCGAGAGCCGTTAGCCGGCCATCTGTTTTTCGCGGATTTCTGCCAACGTTTTGCAGTCGATACACAAATCAGCGGTCGGACGTGCTTCAAGGCGACGAATACCGATTTCTACACCGCAGGATTCGCAGTAGCCGAAATCTTCGTCTTCCACTTTCTTGAGCGTTTTTTCGATCTTTTTGATCAGTTTGCGTTCACGATCGCGGTTACGCAGTTCGAGGCTGAACTCTTCTTCCTGGGCCGCACGGTCAACCGGGTCCGGGAAGTTAGCCGCTTCATCCTGCATGTGCGAAACGGTGCGATCTACCTCGTCCCTGAGCTGATTACGCCATGCTTCAAGAATAAGCTTGAAGTGCGACAGCTGGGCTTCGTTCATGTACTCTTCGCCCGTTTTCTCCTGGTATGGCTCCACCCCAGCGATGGCGAGAATACTCAGGGACGACGTTTTACGCTTTTGCCCTTCTTGCATGTTGCTTCTCCTTAACACGCACTTATCGGTCCCCTGTCGGGGTAAAATCAGGCCGCTATAAATAGCAGATGCTTTTCAGGTTGGCAATTATATAAACTCCTCTCTTGACAACCGTGTGAAGAAAAGCTTATTTGCGAAACGACCCGACTATAAAAAAGACAATACGTTATCTGTCCTTAACCAGATGCTTTCATAAAAAGACAGGCAACGGCGTAGTTAGAGTCATCCTTTCGGCAGAAAGTTCTGCTTTCCAGGCGATAATTTCAACCCCACACTGCTGTGCCTCGGTCAACAGCCGCGCATATTTCTCATCAATGTGGCGGGCTGGCGAGACGCTATTGATAGCAGAATGTAATACCGCAAACAGTAGCACCGCGCGCTCTCCTTGCTGAACCACATTCATCAACTCTCTCAAATGTTTTTGGCCCCGCAGGCTCACGGCATCGGGAAAATAGCCTTTATCCTGCTCGAGCAACGTGACTGATTTCACTTCAATATAGCAGTTAACCTTGTTACTCGCTTGTAACATAAAGTCAATTCTGCTGCGTTCTTCACCGTATTTTACTTCGGCCTGAAGGCTGTCATAGCCCGCCAGCTCTACCGGCGGCGAGGTGGTCAGCATTTCCTTGACCAGGGTGTTCGCCCGTAACGTATTGACGCAAATTATCTCACCCTTTTGCGTTTGCGTAAGCTCCCAGGTATGGGGGTATTTGCGCGTCGGGCTGGCCGATGTGGAATACCAGACCGTGTCGCCTGGCGTAGCGCAGCCGGTCATTGCGCCAGTATTGGGGCAATGCAGGGTCATGGTTTCGCCGTGGGGGGTCACAACGTCCGCCAGAAAGCGTTTATAGCGTTTAATCAGCGTGGCGGGCTGCAGCGCGGGTGAAAACTCCATTTACTCTTCCTTATTAGTCAGCGACCAGTGTTCCAGCGCCTGATAGCGGGTTCTGCCCTGTTCAAACAGGGACTCGTACAGCGAAAATTCATTAACCTGGAATTGCCAGCTAAAGCCCGGGGCGGGGAGCGCCACGGAACGTATTGCATTGCGATAAAGCGTCACGTGGGGATGAAACGGCTGTGGAGACTGATAGCAGCCGCTGCGTGCGGCCTGGGAGCGTAACATATTGGCCAACTGCAGCAGGCCGCGTGGGGCCTGGCGTGGCCCCAGCCACACGACGCTTGAGCGCAGCCATTGCCCGGCATCGTCCAGGCGTAGCGTAAATCCGGGCTGACTAATTCTTCCGGCGAGTCGGCACAGTGCCTGACGTTTTTCGTCGGATACATCCCCTAAAAATGCCAGCGTGAGATGCAGATTGGCCGCGGCTACCGGTCGGCCTGCATCTGCCGGGAACTGGGCTGCGCGCCAGTGAATAATTTGCTGCTGAACCTCGGACGGTAACGTCAGGGCAAAAAACAGGCGTCGATTTTCGGCCATGGTTGTCTCTCGGTTATGGTTTGGCGGGATGCTACAATGCGCGACTGCCGATGTTAACCCTTTGGAGCCGTTTGTGTCCTCATTACCGGTTGCGGCCGTACTGCCGGAAGTGCTGAAAGCGCTCGAGTATGCCCCGCAAGTTTTGCTCAATGCCCCTACCGGCGCAGGTAAATCGACCTGGCTGCCGCTGCAAATCCTTCAGCAGAGTAAGCTGGAAGGCCGCATTTTGCTGCTCGAACCTCGTCGCCTTGCCGCGCGTAACGTTGCTCAGCGGCTGGCTGAGCTATTGGGTGAGAAACCGGGAGAAACCGTCGGTTACCGGATGCGCGCTGATAGCTGCGTGGGGCCAAATACCCGGCTGGAGGTGGTGACTGAAGGGATTTTAACACGGCTGATCCAACAGGATCCTGAGCTGAGCGGTATAGGGCTTGTGATCCTCGATGAATTCCACGAGCGAAGCCTGCAGGCCGATCTCGCCCTGGCGCTGCTGTTGGATGTGCAGGCTGGGCTTCGCGATGATCTTAAGATCCTGATTATGTCCGCAACGCTGGATAATCAGCGCCTGCAGCAATGCCTCCCTGATGCACCGGTGATTACTTCAGAAGGCCGCGCTTTCCCGGTTGAGCGTCGCTACATGGCGCTGCCGGCACATCAGCGCTTTGATGAGGCCGTAGCGAGCGCTGTGGCGGGATTGATGCGCGAAGAGTCCGGATCGCTGCTGCTGTTTTTGCCCGGCGTGGGCGAAATTCAGCGCGTGCAGGAGCAACTCAAAGAGCGAGTGGCGAGCGATGTTCAGCTTTGCCCATTGTACGGTGCTTTACCCCTGAGCGAGCAACGTAAAGCGATTCTGCCCGCCCCTGCGGGAACGCGTAAGGTGGTTCTGGCGACTAACATTGCTGAGACCAGCCTGACCATTGAGGGGATCCGCCTGGTGGTTGATGCGGCCCAGGAGCGAGTTGCGCGTTTTGATGCTCGTACCGGGCTGACCCGGCTGGTCACTCAGCGCGTGAGCCAGGCTTCTATGACCCAGCGGGCCGGGCGAGCAGGGCGTCTGGAGCCGGGGATTTGTCTGCATCTGATCGCCGCCGACCAGGCCGAACGTGCGGCGGCCCAGAGCGAACCGGAAATCCTACAAAGCGATTTATCCGGCCTGCTGCTTGAGCTATTGCAATGGGGCTGTCAGGACGTGCGCCAGTTGACCTGGCTTGATGTGCCGCCGGAGGTTAACCTTGCGGCCGCTCAGCGGTTGTTAAGACAGTTGGGTGCCGTTGACGAGCAGCAACGCCTGACGGCAGAAGGGCAAAAAATGGCGCAAATGGGCAATGACCCGCGTCTTGCCTCAATGCTGGTGAGGGCAAAAACGCCGGATGAACAGGCCACTGCCGCATGGCTGTCTGCAATCCTCGAAGAGCCGCCGCGTACTCAGGGCGGCGGTGATTTGCGGTCTATTTTCGACAGCAGAAACGGCAACTGGCGGCAGCGCTCTTCTCAGCTGCTGAAAAGAATGAATGCCCGGGGCGGGGAACTGGATATCTTGTTAGCCATGCCGCTGCTGGCCAGCGGATTTGCCGACCGTATCGCCAGGCGGCGCGGGGCTGAGGGGCGTTATCAGCTGGCGAACGGTATGGGCGCGATGTTGGAGCAGGATGACGCCATGACGCGGCATGAATGGCTGATTGCTCCTCTGCTGCTGCAGGGCAGCCAGTCGCCGGACGCTCGTATCCTGCTGGCGCTGCCGCTGGATGTCGAAGATCTTGTCGCTCGTATGCCGCATCTGCTGACCGAAAGTGATTCGGTGGAGTGGGATGAAGAGCGCGGATCGTTAAAAGCATATCGCCGTCGGCAAATCGGCAGGCTGGTGGTGAAAACCCAGCTGTTAGCGAAGCCTTCAGAAGATGAAATGCAGCAGGCGATTTTAAACGGGATCCGTGAACGCGGGCTTGGGCTACTTGAGTGGTCCGTTCCGGCTGAGCAACTGCGGTTGCGCCTGGCCTGTGCCGCTCGCTGGCTGCCGGAACAAAAGTGGCCGGAGGTAGACGACGAGGCGCTGCTGGCGAAGCTCGAAGACTGGCTGCTGCCGGAAATGCGAGGCGTGCATTCGCTACGTGCGTTGAAAAATATCGACCTCAACCGGGCGCTGGGTAATTTGCTTGACTGGCCAATGCGTCAACGGCTGGATAGTGCCCTGCCAACTCATTACACTGTGCCGACCGGAAGCCAGATTGCGATTCGCTACGACAGCGAAAATCCGCCAGTACTGGCGGTACGTATCCAGGAAATGTTTGGTGAAGCACAGACGCCTTGCATCGCCGATGGGCGCGTTCCGCTGGTGCTTGAGCTATTATCTCCGGCGCAGCGGCCGTTGCAGATCACCCGCGATTTAACGGCGTTCTGGAACGGAGCCTGGCGAGAAGTGCAGAAAGAGATGAAGGGACGTTATCCGAAGCACGTCTGGCCGGACGATCCGGCGAATACTGCCCCGACGCGCCGGACGAAAAAGTATTCCTGATACCCTCTCCCAATGGGTGAGGGAGCAAACACGAAAAGGCATTCTTGATAAGAATGTCTGGTTGTTTTTTGAGAGATTTCTTCTTTCGCATTACGCGGAAGAACGGAGAATCGGGCCTTTGCGCCTGAACTTTTGTGGAGAAGATGCATGGCGGGGAATGACCGCGAGCCTATTGGACGTAAAGGAAAACCAACGCGTCCGGCGAAAGAGAAGGTGAGCCGTCGTCGACTCAAGGAAGAGGAGTATGACGACGAGTATGAAGACGATGATTACGAGGACGAAGAACCTATGCCGCCGCGTAAGGGAAAAGGTAAGGGGAAAGGCTCGGGCCGCCCGTCGAAAAAACGCCGTTTCTTCTGGCTGTTGGTGAAGCTGGCGATCATCTTCTTTGTGGTGCTGGTTATTTACGGCGTGTACCTCGATCAGCAGATCCGCAGCCGCATTGACGGCAAAGTCTGGCAGCTTCCGGCGGCGGTCTATGGCCGTATGGTTAACCTTGAGCCGGATATGCCTTACAGCAAAGCGGAGATGGTGAAGCTGCTGGAAGCGACTCAGTACCGGCAGGTGTCGAGCATGACGCGTCCGGGTGAGTTCACCGTGCAGGGGAACAACATCGAGCTGATTCGCCGCCCGTTTGACTTCCCGGACGGTAAAGAAGGGCAGATTCGCGCTCGCCTGGTGTTCGACGGTGGTCATCTGGAATCTATCCAGAACATGGATAATAACCGCAGCTTCGGTATTTTCCGCCTCGACCCGCGTCTGATCACCATGCTTTCTTCGCCAAACGGCGAGCAGCGCCTGTTTGTGCCGCGTTCCGGCTTCCCGGATCTGCTGGTCGACACGCTGATTGCTACCGAAGACCGCCATTTCTACGAGCATGACGGGATAAGCATTTACTCCATTGGCCGCGCCGTTGTCGCTAACCTGACGGCCGGGCGAGCGGTGCAGGGCGGCAGTACGCTGACCCAGCAGCTGGTGAAAAACCTCTTCCTTAGTAACCAGCGTACGCTGTGGCGTAAAGCCAACGAAGCCTACATGGCGCTGATCATGGATGCACGCTACGACAAAGATCGCATCCTTGAGCTGTATCTGAACGAGGTATACCTCGGCCAGAGCGGCGACGATCAGATTCGTGGTTTCCCGCTGGCAAGCCTCTATTACTTCGGCCGCCCGGTGGAAGAGCTTAGCCTCGACCAGCAGGCATTGCTGGTGGGGATGGTAAAAGGCGCGTCGCTGTATAACCCGTGGCGTAATCCGAAGCTGGCGCTTGAACGTCGTAACCTGGTCCTGCGTCTGCTGCAGGAACAGAAAGTTATCGATCAGGAGCTGTATGACATGCTGAGCGCGCGTCCTCTGGGCGTGCAGCCTCGCGGCGGCGTTATCTCTCCTCAGCCTGCCTTTATGCAGATGGTGCGTCAGGAGCTTCAGGACAAGCTGGGCGACAAGGTGAAAGACTTATCCGGCGTGAAGATATTCACCACCTTTGACTCCGTGTCTCAGGATGCGGCAGAGAAAGCTGTGACCGAAGGCGTGCCGGTGCTGCGTGCATCCCGTAAGCTGAACGATCTGGAAGCGGCAATGGTCATTGTTGACCGCTTTACCGGTGAAGTTCGCGCGGTCGTCGGCGGTGCGGAACCGCAGTTTGCGGGCTTTAACCGTGCGCTGCAGGCTCGTCGCTCCATTGGCTCGCTGGCAAAACCGGCCACTTACCTGACGGCGCTGAGCCAGCCGGATAAGTTCCGGCTGAATACCTGGCTTGCCGATGCCCCGATTGGCATCAAACTGTCAAACGGCCAGGTCTGGTCGCCGCAGAACGATAATCACCAATACAGCGGACAAGTAATGTTGGTGGATGCGCTGACGCGCTCGATGAACGTGCCAACCGTAAACCTGGGGATGACGCTGGGCCTGCCGGCTATTACCGATACCTGGACCAAGCTTGGGGTACCAAAAGACCAGCTTAATCCGGTGCCGGCGATGATTCTGGGGGCGCTGAACCTGACGCCTATCCAGGTAGCGCAGGCGTTCCAGACTATTGCCAGCGGCGGTAACCGCGCCACGCTCTCCGCGCTGCGTTCGGTGATTGCCGAAGACGGCACCGTGCTGTATCAGAGCTTCCCGCAGGCGGAACAGGCGGTGCCTGCGCAGGCCGCTTATCTGACGCTGTTTGGTATGCAGCAGGTGGTGGCTCGCGGTACGGGCCGTGCCCTGGGCGGTAAATACCCGAACCTGCACCTGGCGGGGAAAACCGGGACCACCAACAACAACGTCGATACCTGGTTTGCCGGGGTTGATGGCCGCGAAGTGACCATTACCTGGGTTGGCCGCGATAACAACCAGCCGACTAAGCTGTACGGTGCCAGCGGCGCAATGTCTCTGTACCAGCGTTATCTGGCGAACCAGTCCCCGATCCCGCTGGATCTGACTCAGCCCGAAGATATCGTGGATATGAGCGTCAACGGCGCGGGCTACTTCCAGTGCAGCGGCGGTGGCGATCGCGTTCTGCCGGTCTGGACGACGAACCCGAGCGCGCTTTGCCAGCAAAGCCAGCAGGAAGAGCAGTCGGCTAACCCGTTCAGCCAGACGCCAGCAGGCCAGCAGCCGCAGCAACAACCGCAGCAGCAGCCTCAACAGCAGCAACAGCCCGCTCAGGAACAGAAAAGCGATGGTGTTGCAGGCTGGATTAAGGACATGTTCGGCAGTAACTAACCACGCTTCACTTATAAACCTCTCCCTGAATGGGGGAGGTTTTTTTTCGCCTGCTTTTTCCCGCCGAAACGCGTTCCTTATCTTAAATTTCACACGCCAATAACACCTCATAAACCATCAGGTTATTTCTTATTCCCTTAGTATTCGCGCGGATGTGAAGCACTTGCTATGCAGCAAACGTTTCGTCTATTATCCTGCGGGCATAATAATAATTATCGTTTACGTTATCATTTACTACTTCACCAGAGAAAATATCATGGCGCGTTCACTCCCTGGTCAGCCAGCCAAAAACCCTGTCCGTAAGCTTGCCCTTTTCGTGGCGGCGGCGGTGGGCACCGTCAGCGCAAATAGCTTCGCGGCGGATACCGGCACGACCAAAAAAGAAGACACAATTACCGTTTCAGCCGCCGCGGTGCCGGCCGAAAGCGCATGGGGGCCATCGCCAACCATCGCCGCCAAGCGCAGCGCCACGGCGACCAAAACCGATACCCCGATTGAAAAGACCCCGCAGTCTATTTCGGTGGTGACCCGCGAAGAGATGGATACCCGTCAGCCGCAGACGGTGAAAGAAGCCCTGGATTACACGCCTGGCGTGTTCTCTACTCGCGGAAGTTCTTCAACTTATGACGTGGTCTCCATTCGTGGTTTCACGACATCTTCGACCGTTAACACTAACCAATATCTGGATGGCATGAAGCTGCAGGGAGATAACTACTCTGAAGCTTCTATGGATCCTTATTTCCTGGAGCGTGTTGAGCTGCTGCGTGGCCCTGTGTCTGTGCTTTATGGTAAAAGCCATCCAGGCGGCGTAGTGAGTATGGTCAGCAAGCGCCCAACGACCGAGCCGCTGCACGAAATTCAGTTTAAGATGGGCACCAACAACCTGTGGCAAACCGGTTTCGACTTCAGCGATGCGCTGGATGATAACGGTGAATTCTCCTACCGCCTGACTGGCTTAGGCCGCAGCGAAAATGCCCAGCAAGAAATGGTCAAATCAAACCGCTACGCTATTGCTCCATCCTTTAGCTGGCGCCCTAATGACAAAACAGATTTCACCTTCCTGAGTAACTTCCAAAGCGATCCTAACGCGGGTTATTACGGCTGGCTTCCTCGCCAGGGCACGGTTGTTCCTTACGTTGATGCCAACGGCAACTCTCACAAATTGCCTACCGATTTCAATGAAGGTGAGAGAGACAACAAAATGTCTCGTCGCCAGCAAATGGTTGGCTATAGCTTCGCGCACGAGTTTAACGACACCTGGACCGTTCGCCAGAATCTTCGTTATACGCGCGTTCACACGCTCTATGATTCCGTTTACGGAAATGGCTATGTCTCTCCTGGACAGATTAGCCGGGCCTACGTTCGTTCTGACGAAGACCTTAATAACTTCTCTGTAGATACTCAGGCGCAGGCTAAATTCGCCACCGGGGCGGTTGACCATACCCTGCTGACCGGCGTTGATTACATGCGTATGCGCAACGACATTGATGCTATGTATGGCTCTGCAGACCCACTTAGCATGAGTAATCCGCAGTACGGCAACGCGAACGTTGTGACTAACTTCCCTTATGCAGTCATTAACCGTCAGCAGCAGACGGGGCTTTACATGCAGGATCAGGCGGAGTGGAACAGGTTCGTTCTGACGCTGGGTGGCCGATATGATTTTGCTAAAACGTCTACGTTTACTCGCTCCTTAGGAACATTGGCTGAAGTTAGCGATAACCAATTCACGTGGCGCGGTGGCCTGAATTATCTGTTCGATAATGGTATTTCCCCTTACGTGAGCTACAGCGAATCCTTTGAACCGGTGTCAGGCTCTACCAAGCAAGGTAAGCCATTCGATCCGTCTAAAGGTAAACAGTACGAAGCTGGCGTGAAGTACGTACCTAAAGACATGCCGGTCACTGTTACCGCTGCCGTTTATCATCTGACGAAAGACAAGAACTTAACTGTCGATCCGAACGATAATGCCTTTAGTGTTCAGGGGGGAGAAATTCGCTCCCGTGGCCTGGAGCTGGAAGCCAAAGCTGCCGTTAGTGCGAATATTAACCTGACCGCTTCTTACACCTACACAGATGCTGAATATACCCATGACACGCTGTATCAGGGTAAACGTCCGGCAGAAGTGCCACGTAACATGGCCTCCCTGTGGGCTGATTACACCTTCCACGAAACCGCGCTGAGTGGATTCACCTTCGGGGCTGGCGCTCGTTATGTTGGCGCAACGTCCAGCTTCTATGCTTCTGGCCCTCAAGTGAACGAAACGTTTAACGTGCCGAGCTATACCGTTGCCGATGCTATGGTTAAGTACGATCTGGCTCGATTCGGCTTGCCTGGCTCTTCCGTGGCTGTGAACGTCAACAACCTGTTCAACCGTGAGTATGTCTCAAGTTGCTACCGTGACTATGCATGCTACTGGGGCGCCGAACGTCAGGTGGTTGCTACCGCGACCTTCCGCTTCTAACTTGTCTCCCGGGCACGGTTCGCCGTGCCCTTCACTAAGATGGCTACCATGCAGGATAAACAACTTCATCCCGACACGACTTTTAGCCTCACCGATGTCACGTTCCGCGTGCCAGGCCGCACGCTACTCCATCCGCTGTCTATCACCTTCCCGGTGGGCAAAGTTACAGGCCTGATTGGCCATAACGGCTCAGGTAAATCGACGCTGCTGAAAATGCTGGGCCGTCACCAGAAACCTTCTGAGGGTGAAATTCTGCTGAACTCACAGCCGCTGGATAGCTGGAGCAGCAAAGCTTTTGCCCGTCAGGTCGCCTATCTACCCCAGCAGCTCCCGGCCGCTGAGGGAATGACGGTGCGTGAGCTGGTGGCGATTGGCCGCTATCCGTGGCATGGGGCGTTGGGGCGTTTTGGCGTGGCTGACCGCGAGCTGGTGGATGAGGCAATTAGCCTGGTTGGGTTGAAGCCGTTCGCGCATCGCCTGGTGGACAGCTTGTCCGGCGGCGAGCGCCAGCGGGCGTGGATTGCCATGCTGGTGGCGCAGGATAGCCGCTGTTTATTGCTTGATGAACCCACCTCTGCGCTGGATATTGCCCACCAGGTAGATGTGCTGGCGCTGATTCATCGTCTTAGCCAGGAGCGCGGCCTGACGGTGGTTGCCGTTCTGCACGATATCAATATGGCTGCACGCTATTGTGATAACCTGGTGGCGCTGCGCGGCGGGGAAATGATTGCTCAGGGTACGCCAGAGACGCTGATGCAAAGCGATACGCTGGAGCACATCTACGGTATTCCGATGGGCATCCTGCCGCACCCGGCGGGGGCTGCGCCGGTAAGTTTTGTTTATTGATGAGCCGTATGAATGACTTTCTGTTGACCCGTCGCCGCCTTCTGGCGGCGATGGCGCTTTCACCGCTGCTGCTAAAGCTTCCAGCGGCGCAGGCGGCGGTGCCGGATGCAAAACGCATCATCGCGCTGGAGTGGCTGCCCGTTGAGCTGATGATGGCGTTGGGCGTGACGCCGATGGCCGTCGCCGACATTCCTAATTACCAGATTTGGGTTAACGAACCTAAGCTGCCGGAAGGCGTGGTGGATGTTGGCCTGCGCACCGAGCCTAACCTTGAGCTGATGGCGCAGCTAAAACCGTCTCTAATTCTCTATTCCGCAGGCTACGGCCCTTCGCCAGACAAAATCACCCGTATCGCGCCCGGACTGGGATTCAATTTTAACGATGGTTCCGGCAAGCCGCTGGAGATTGCGCGTAAATCACTCATTCAGTTGGGGGATACGCTGGGCATGCAGCAGGCCGCCAGTGACCATCTGGCCAAATTTGATGCGTTCATTGCCAACATGAAGCCCCGCTTTGCCGCTCGCGGCAACCGCCCGGTACTGCTGATGTCATTTTTGGATAATCGTCATGCACTGGTGGTGGGCAAGCACAGCTTATTCGAACAAGTGATGGATCTGCTGGGGGTGAAAAATGCCTGGCAAGAAGAAACGAATTTCTGGGGAACGGCGGTCGTCGGGATTGAACGCCTGGCCGCGATAAGAGACGCCGATGTGCTGTGCTTCGACCATAAAAACGAAGCGGTTGCCCGCCAGGTGACGGCCACGCCGCTGTGGAAAGCAATGCCGTTTATCCGCCAGAACCGTTTTCAACAAGTTCCCGCCGTCTGGCTTTATGGCACGACGATGTCGGCGATGCACTTTGCCCGCGTGCTGGACGACGGCCTGAGGAGCCTGGCCTGATGAGACGTCACGTTATTTTCCCTGCCAGCCTGCTGCTGGTTCTGTTTATCTGCGCGCTTTGGCTGACGCTGCATAACATGAATGGCGTCTTACCTTCCTCGCAGTGGCGCAGCGCCTTTGTCGCGCCGGACATCGACCATGTTCAACAGATGCTGTTTCACTTCAGCCTTCTGCCGCGCCTGGCGATATCTCTCCTGGTGGGGGCCGGGCTGGGACTAGTCGGCGTCCTGTTCCAGGAGGTGCTGCGAAATCCGCTGGCGGAGCCGACAACGCTTGGCGTAGCCAGCGGCGCCCAGCTTGGCGTCACGGTCGCCACGCTTTGGGTGTTGCCGTTGGCAGCCCAGCCGTTTGCGGCGCTGATAGGTGCGGCGGTTGTTGGCCTGCTTGTCTTCGGCGTAGCCTGGGGTAAACGGATGTCGCCGGTCACGCTGATTCTTGCGGGCCTGGTGCTGAGCCTTTACTGCGGGGCGGTCAACCAGCTGCTGGCTATCTTCCACCACGATCAGCTGCAGAATATGTTCTTGTGGAGTACCGGGTCACTCAATCAGCAGGACTGGAGCAGCGTTGAAAGTCTGTGGCCGCGTTTGCTGGGCGGCCTGCTGCTAACGCTGCTGTTGCTGCGCCCTTTGACGCTGATGGGGCTGGACGATGGCGTAGCCCGCAATCTCGGTCTGGCGCTTTCTCTGGTACGGCTGGCGACGCTGGCGCTGGCGATTGTGATCAGCGCTCAGCTGGTCAACGCGGTCGGTATTGTCGGTTTTATCGGGCTGTTCGCGCCTTTGCTGGCAAAAATGTTAGGCGCTCGCCGCCTTGCGGCTCGTTTATTCCTCACCCCGCTGATTGGGGCGCTGATCCTCTGGCTTTCCGACCAGGTTGTGGTCTGGCTCTCCAGCGTGTGGGGCGAAGTCTCTACCGGAACGATTACCGCACTTATTGGCGCACCTATCTTGCTGTGGCTGCTGCCGCGTCTGCGTACCAGCGGTGCACCGTCCATGAGCGCAGGAGACCACGTTCAGGCTGAACGCCAGCGTGTACTGCTTTGGGTTGCCGCAGGTCTTGGTGTTCTGCTACTGGTGATTGCTGCCGCGCTGGCTCTGGGGCGCGATGCTCATGGCTGGCGCTGGCTGAGCGGCGCGCTCTTTGATGATGTGCTGCCGTGGCGCTGGCCGCGAGTTATGGCTGCTCTGACCGCAGGCGTGATGCTGGCGGTTGCGGGCTGCCTGATCCAGCGGTTAACCGGCAATGCGATGGCAAGCCCGGAAGTGCTGGGGATCAGCTCCGGTGCGGCCTTTGGCGTGGTGCTGATGCTGTTTATTGTCCCGGGGAATGCTTTTGTCTGGCTTCTGCCAGCAGGCAGTCTTGGCGCGGCGGTGACGTTGCTGATCATCATGATCGCTGCCGGGCGCGGGGGCTTTTCACCTCAGCGTATGTTGTTGGCCGGGATGGCGCTCAGTACCGCCTTTACCATGCTGCTGATGATGCTGATGGCAAGCGGCGATCCGCGTATGGCGACGCTGCTGACCTGGATTTCTGGCTCGACGTATAACGTAACCGGTGATCAGGCCGTGAGGACGCTGGCGGTGATGATTGTGCTGTTAGCGATCACGCCGCTGCTGCGCCGCTGGCTGGTGATTTTACCGCTGGGTGGTGCGACGGCGAGAGCGGTTGGTATGGCATTAACGCCCTCACGCTTTGCGCTGTTGTTACTGGCTGCAACGCTGACCGCCACGGCAACGTTAATCGTGGGCCCATTAAGCTTTGTCGGGCTGATGGCGCCGCATATCGCTCGTATGCTTGGTTTCCGCAGGGCAATGCCGCAGATAGCGATGGCCGGGGTTTTTGGCGGAATGCTAATGATTCTGGCTGACTGGTGCGGCAGGATGATTCTGTTCCCGAATCAGGTGCCGGCGGGGCTGCTGGCGACGTTTATCGGCGCGCCTTACTTCGTTTATCTGCTGAGAAAGCAGGGAAGGTAACTCTCACTTAGCCCTCTCTCAATATCAAAGAGAGGGCAGAGTGAGGTGAAAGATTACAGCTTCGCAAACACGCGGCGCGCCGCGTCGATGGTTCTCTGAATATCTTCTTTACTGTGTGCCACTGACATAAAGCCCGCCTCAAAGGCTGACGGCGCAAGGTACACGCCTTCTTCCAGCATCAGGTGGAAGAAGCGCTTGAAACGCTCTACGTCGCACGCAACCACGTCTTTATAGCAGGTCACGGTTTCTGCATCGGTGAAGAACAGGCCGAACATGCCGCCGACGTTATTCACCACCAGCGGGATGTTTTCTGCTTTTGCTGCATTCAGCAAGCCATTAGCCAGCATTTCCGTCAGCTCGGTGAGGGTCTGGTGAATGCCAGGCTGCGACACTTCAGTCAGACAGGCAAAGCCCGCCGCCATTGCGATAGGGTTACCGGAGAGCGTGCCCGCCTGGTAAACCGGGCCGGTTGGCGCCAGGGCGTCCATGATTTCGCGGCGGCCACCGAACGCACCGACCGGCATCCCGCCGCCGATGATTTTGCCGAGGCAGGTCAGGTCTGGCTCTACGCCGTAGTATGACTGAGCGCCCGCCAGCGCCACGCGGAAGCCGGTCATCACTTCATCGATAATCAGCAATGCGCCGAATTCGTCGCATAGCGCGCGTAGGCCTGGCAGGAAGTCTGCGTTAGGCGGAATGCAGTTCATGTTGCCAGCGACGGGTTCAACAATGATACAGGCGACATCCTGCGGATATTGCTCAAAGGCTTCGCGCACGGAGGCCAGATCGTTATAGGTGCAGGTCACGGTGTGTTTCGCAAAGTCTGCCGGCACGCCCGGAGAGTTCGGTTGGCCGAGAGTCAGCGCGCCGGAGCCGGCTTTCACCAGCAGGCAGTCCGCGTGGCCGTGGTAGCAGCCTTCGAACTTGATGATTTTATCGCGGCCGGTGTAGCCGCGAGCCAGGCGGATTGCGCTCATGGTGGCTTCGGTACCGGAGTTCACCATACGAACCATATCCATTGTTGGCACGAGCTCACAAACCAGCTCCGCCATTTTCACTTCCATTTCGGTTGGTGCCCCGAAGCTCAGGCCGCGCTCAACGGCTTCGATAACCGCATTGCGGATCGCCGGATGGTTGTGGCCGAGCACCATTGGGCCCCACGAGCCGACATAATCAATATAGGCTTTACCGTCTGCGTCATACAGGTAAGCCCCGTCCGCACGCTCGATAAACAGTGGCACACCGCCCACGCCGGTAAAGGCGCGTACCGGTGAGTTAACGCCGCCGGGAATGACCTGGCGGGCTGCGGCGTACAGGTTTTCAGACTTACTCATGAATCGGCTCCTGATTCGTGGAAATGGTGACAGCGGGCTATTCTATGTGAAACCAGCGCTGCGTTGAAATATTTGCCCAAATCAAACGTTACGGTTTATTAGCTAATTTAATAAGACGAAGGTCTTATCTGTGGGTAAAATGCCCGCCTTATTTGTATGACTAAACGGTTTGAACCCATGAATTTAGCCCATGATGCTCTCGACCCGGCGCAAAGCGTAAGCCAGCGTCGCGGCGCTATTCTGCGTCGCCTGATTGGCCAGGATAAAATGCCGCTAATGATTCTATTGATGGCTGCCATCGTGGGAACCCTGGCGGGCCTGGTCGGCGTGGCGTTTGAGAAATCGGTCAACTGGGTGCTTCAGCACCGTATCGGTATGCTGGCGCAGGTCGCCGACAGCGCCTGGCTGGTGTGGCCGCTGGCGTTTATCAGCTCCGCGCTGCTGGCGATGGTGGGTTATTTCCTGGTGCGCCGTTTTGCGCCGGAGGCCGGTGGTTCGGGCATTCCTGAAATAGAAGGTGCGCTGGAAGATTTGCGGCCAGTGCGCTGGTGGCGGGTGATCCCGGTGAAATTCATCGGCGGGATGGGTACGCTGGGCGCGGGAATGGTGCTGGGGCGCGAAGGGCCAACGGTGCAGCTCGGCGGCAATATCGGGCGAATGGTCACCGACATTTTTCGCATGAAAGGCGCAGAAGCTCGTCACTCACTGCTGGCAACCGGCGCTGCGGCCGGGCTATCTGCGGCGTTTAATGCGCCGCTGGCCGGGATTCTGTTTATCATCGAAGAGATGCGCACCCAGTTCCGCTACAACCTGATTTCGATAAAAGCGGTGTTTATTGGCGTGATTATGTCGAGCATCGTGTTCCGCATTTTTAATACCGAAACCACGGTGATTCAGGTGGGCAAACTGGCGGATGCGCCGGTCAACACGCTGTGGCTGTATCTGATCCTCGGCATGATTTTTGGCATTGTCGGCGTGGTGTTTAACCGGCTGGTGATCGGCGCTCAGGATATGTTCCAGCGCATTCACGGCGGCAACATTAAGAAGTGGGTGCTGATCGGCGGGCTTATTGGCGGGCTTTGTGGCGTGCTGGGGCTTATCCAGCAGGCGGCGTCCGGCGGTGGGTTTAGCCTGATCCCGATTGCGGCGATGGGGAACTACACCATCGGTATGCTGCTGTTCCTGTTTGTGGCTCGCGTTATCACGACTCTGCTGTGTTTTTCCTCCGGCGCACCCGGCGGTATTTTTGCCCCGATGCTGGCGCTGGGCACGCTGTTGGGCACGGCTTTCGGCACGGCCTGCGCGGCCTGGTTCCCCGCGTATCATTTGGATATGGGCACCTTTGCGATTGCCGGAATGGGGGCGTTGTTGGCGGCCTCGCTGCGTGCTCCGCTAACCGCTATCGTGCTGGTGCTTGAGATGACGGATAATTACCAGCTCATTCTGCCAATGATTATCACCTGCCTTGGGGCGACACTGTTGGCACAATTTCTGGGCGGGAAACCGCTATACTCGGTAATTCTGGCAAGAACCCTGGCAAAACAAGAGGCTGAGAAGGCTCGAGCGAACGAGCAGGCTTCCGCCGGGCAGAATACTTGAACGAATTACTCGGGTATTAGATAATGCCGCAAAAGTGCGGGTTGTTTTCTGCCCGACTTGTTAATTGTTGGGAGCAAAAAATGAGTGATGACGTAGCGCTGCCGCTGCAGTTTACCGAAGCCGCAGCCAATAAAGTGAAAAGTCTGATTGCAGACGAAGAGAACCCTGATCTGAAACTTCGCGTCTATATCACCGGTGGTGGTTGCAGCGGCTTCCAGTATGGCTTCACCTTTGACGACCAGATCAACGACGGCGACATGACCATCGAGAAACAGGGCGTTGCTCTGGTTGTGGATCCGATGAGCCTGCAATACCTGGTCGGCGGCGCGGTAGATTACAGCGAAGGCCTGGAAGGCTCCCGCTTCGTGGTGACTAACCCGAACGCGAAAAGCACCTGCGGGTGTGGTTCCTCCTTCAGCATCTGATGAGCTGCTGAAACAAAAAAGCCGCGTTTGATACGCGGCTTTTTTTATGGCTATTGTCGGTCAGTTAGCGCAAAGGTCGGCAGTTTAAGGTGCCAGTAGATGGCCGCCAGGCGAATCACCAATGTTACCACCATCCCAATCATACTGGCCTGATCCAGCGGGACGTTAAAGGTATGGTAAGCCGTGGCGTGGACGATACCGCCAATAATACAGGCGGTGGCGTAAATTTCGGTGCGCAGAATCATCGGGACTTCACGGGCCAGCACGTCGCGGATGATCCCGCCGCCTACGCCGGTGATTACGCCCATGCAGATTGCAACCAGCGGGCTGGCATGCGCGAGAAAAGCTTTATTGACGCCAATACCCACGAACACCGCCAGGCCGACGGCATCCAGCACGGGAAGCACCCATTTGGGTAAACGTCGCGGCTGTCGCACCAGGACTATCGTCAGCATGCAGGTCACCATGGCGACCACAAGGTCTGTGGGATCTTTTACCCAGAATACCGGGCCGTTGGCTAACGCCATATCGCGAATTGTTCCTCCGCCTACCGCGGTAACCACCCCAAGCACCAGCACGCCAAAGGGATCCATCCGCAGCTTTCCGGCCAACAAAACGCCGGAAATAGCGAACACGGCGGTACCGACAATATCCAGCCAATAGACCAGCATTTATGACCCTCAGAGCATGACGTTAAGCTTTCGCCAGCTCTTCACAGAGCTGTTTTGCGGCGAGGATAATACGCGGGCCTGAGCGAGTAAACCAGTCATCATTGACGGCAATAACCGGAACTTTCAACTGATTACTCCAGAACTGTTGTACCGACGGAATATTGCTCGCATCGCCAGAAATAATAATAGCCTGCGGTTTGCGCGTCAGCACCTGTTCACGGCTGACCTGTGGCCAGGGTACCCGGCTGTCGGCAAAGATATTTTGCCCGCCGCAAAGTTCAACGACTTCGTTCTGAATGGAATCTTTGCTGGTGGTAAACAGGGGCTGCTGGCTGAACTGCAGGAATACTTTTTTGCTTTGGCTATGGCCGTAGCGAGATTTTAGCTCGGCAAACTGTCGGGATAACGTGTCAGCCGCCTGGATTGCTTTTTCAGGTGTCGGACTGAACGGCGCGAGCTGGCGCAGCGCAGCCTCAACGTCAGAGACACTTTTAGGATCCAGCCAGATGACCTTGATCCCCAGCGAAACCAGTTGGTTCACCTGCCTGTCAGGATTACCGCCGCGCCAGGCCAGTACCGCATCCGGCTTCAGGGCGACGATGCGCTCGAAATTGACGCCTTGCCAGTTAGCTAACTGTTCAATCTGCTTTGCCTGAGGCGGGTAATCAGAGTAAGCGCTCACCGCAATAGGGGTAATACCGGCGGCGAAGGCCAGTTCGGTATTTGCCGGGGAGAGGGAGATGACCCGGGGCGCCGCAAACAGCAGCGCCGGGAGGCAAAGGAGCAGGGCGGTGGCCCCGCGCCAAAGGATGAGCTTAGCCACAAGCCAGGTGCTGAACCAGTTTTTCCACCATCAGAGTGGATTGCTTCGCGGCAACGGCCAGGAACTCTTCAAAGCTGAGGTGAGACTGCTGATCGGCTACGTCGGAGATGGCGCGAACCACCACAAATGGCGTATTGAAGTTATGGCAGACGTGGCCGATAGCTGTTGCTTCCATTTCTACCGCAACGGCCTGCGGGAAGTTGTGGCGAATTTTTGCCAGCGCGACGGAGCCGTTAATAAATGCATCGCCGCTGACGATCAGGCCGCGAACCGCGTGCAGATCCAGCTCTTTAATGCAGGTTTCTGCCGCGTCGATAAGCTTTTTGTCGGCAACGAAAGCCGCCGGGCAGCCCGCCATCTGGCCATACTCGTAACCGAAAGCGGTGACGTCAGCATCGTGATAGCGCACTTCGTCGGATACCACGATATCGCCTACTTTCAGCGTTGGCGCCAGGCCACCCGCTGAACCGGTGTTGATGATCACATCTGGCTTGCAGTGTTCCAGCAGCAGAGTAGCACCCATGGCCGCAGAAACTTTGCCGATGCCGGACTTCAGCAGCGCCACTTCAACGCCGTTCAGCGTCCCGGTATAAATTTCACAACCGGCGATGCTCAGAGTGTGACGGTTTTCGATTTTGTCACGCAGCAGCGTAACTTCTTCTTCCATTGCACCAATAATGCCTGCTTTCATAGAGATACTCGCTAATGTGGTGGAACATGACTCGATTTTCGGGGCATAGTCTATCATGGCAAACAGTCTCCTTATCAACGGAACAGGAGTGGGCATGAGCGAAATAGACTTCCGCAAAAAAATTAACTGGCATCGACGCTTCCGCTCGCCCGAAGGAGAGAAGAGCGAACTGGAGATCCTGCGTATCTTCGAAAGCGACCGCGGCAGGATCATTAATTCTCCCGCAATCCGCCGCCTGCAGCAGAAAACGCAGGTCTTCCCGCTTGAGCGTAATGCTGCCGTGCGTACTCGTCTTACCCATTCGCTGGAGGTGCAGCAGGTCGGGCGCTACATTGCCAAGGAGATCCTCAGCCGCCTGAAGGAGCAGAAGGCGCTGGAGAAATATGGCCTTGATGAGCTGACCGGCCCGTTTGAAAGCATAGTGGAAATGGCCTGCCTGATGCATGACATCGGTAATCCGCCGTTCGGTCATTTTGGCGAGTCGGCGATTAACGACTGGTTCCGCCAGCGTCTGCAGCCGAAAGATAGCGGCGGGCAGCCCCACAGTGACGATCGCTGCAAGGTGGACGTTTTAAGGCTGCGCGAAGGAGAAGAGGGATTAAATACTTTACGCAGCAAAGTGCGTCAGGACTTATGCCATTTTGAAGGGAATGCGCAAGGTATTCGGCTGGTACACAGCCTGTTGCGGATGAATCTGACCTGGGCGCAGGTTGGCTGTATCCTCAAGTACACCCGCCCGGCCTGGTTTGCTCAAACGCCGCCGGCCAGCCATGCTTATTTAATGAAAAAACCGGGCTTTTACCTGTCGGAAGAAGGGTATATCGCCCGCCTGCGCAAAGAGCTGGATCTTGGCGAATACAGCCGTTTCCCACTCACCTGGATAATGGAAGCGGCGGACGATATTTCTTACTGTGTGGCCGATCTGGAAGATGCCGTCGAAAAACGTATTTTCAGCGTCGAGCAGCTGTATCAGCATCTTTGCGATTCATGGGGAGAGCAGGCCAAGGGCGATCTCTTTGAGCTGGTGGTGAAAGATGCCTGGGAGAAATCCCGCACCAACCAAATGCGGCGCAGTGCGGAAGATCAGTTCTTTATGTACCTGCGTGTCAATACGCTAAACAAACTGGCGCCGTATGCCGCCCAGCGTTTTATCGACAATTTGCCTGAGATTTATTCCGGCGAGTTCAATCATGCGCTGCTGGAGGACGACAGCCCGTTTGCCCGGCTGCTGGAGCTGTATAAGCAGGTGGCCGTTCGCCAGGTCTTCAGCCATCCGGATATTGAGCAACTGGAACTGCAGGGATACCGGGTTATCAGCGGTTTACTGGATATTTACAGTCCCTTACTCGAGCTTTCAACGGAGGACTTCACGGAGCTGGTGAGTAAGGAAAGCCTGCGTCGCCTGCCTATTGAATCACGCCTTTTCCATAAACTTTCGACCAAACATAGGCTTGCCTATGTGGAAGCGGTGAACGCTTTGCATCCGGCAAGTCTTGATTTTTCCGTGTGGGAATACTATTTCCGTGCAAGGCTTATCCAGGATTACATCAGTGGAATGACCGATTTATATGCCTGGGATGAGTATCGACGCCTGATGGCGGTGGAGTGAGGTTTTCGCGAGTTTTGTAAAGATGACCAATAAATTTTTACTTTTTCCATGCACTTAAGCGCTGAACTTAGCGCGTAAACTTCACTCTGAATGGTGTACCAACACAGCAATTTTGCGTTATTTGAAAGTTGAGATGATTCCATGAAAAAAACCACGTTAGCAATGAGTGCGCTGGCTCTTAGTCTGGGTTTGGCGCTGAGTCCGATGTCTGCCTCCGCCGCTGAGACGGCCTCTTCCGCATCTGCTGCGCAGCCGCTGCCAAGCCTTGCGCCGATGCTGGAGCAGGTAATGCCTTCAGTGGTGAGTATCAACGTTGAAGGGAGCACAACGGTAAATACTCCGCGTATGGGGCGTAATTTCCAGCAATTCTTCGGTGATAACTCGCCATTCTGCCAGGACGGTTCGCCGTTCCAAAGTTCACCTTTCTGTCAGGGCGGTGGCGCCCAGGGTGGGGGTGACGGCGGCAGCCAACAGCAGAAATTTATGGCCCTGGGTTCTGGCGTCATTATTGACGCAGCGAAAGGCTATGTCGTCACCAATAACCACGTGGTGGATAACGCCAGCGTGATCAAAGTTCAATTGAGCGATGGCCGCAAGTTTGACGCCAAAGTGGTGGGTAAAGACCCGCGCTCAGATATTGCGCTTATTCAGCTGCAGGATCCTAAAAACCTGACGGCGATTAAAATTGCCGACTCCGACGCGCTGCGCGTAGGGGATTACACAGTAGCCATTGGTAACCCGTATGGCCTGGGCGAAACCGTGACCTCCGGTATCGTTTCTGCGCTGGGCCGTAGCGGCCTGAACGTTGAAAACTACGAGAACTTTATCCAGACCGATGCGGCGATTAACCGCGGTAACTCCGGAGGGGCGCTGGTTAACCTGAACGGTGAGCTTATCGGCATCAACACCGCGATTCTGGCACCGGACGGCGGCAACATCGGTATCGGCTTCGCTATTCCGAGCAACATGGTGAAAAACCTGACCGCTCAGATGGTGCAGTACGGCCAGGTTCGTCGCGGCGAGTTGGGGATTATGGGCACCGAACTCAACTCCGAGCTGGCGAAAGCGATGAAAGTCGACGCTCAGCGTGGCGCGTTTGTCAGCCAGGTCATGCCGAACTCTTCCGCGGCTAAAGCCGGGATCAAAGCAGGTGATGTGATCACCTCTCTGAACGGGAAGGCGATCAGCAGCTTTGCGGCACTGCGCGCAGAAGTTGGTTCTATGCCGGTGGGCAGCAAAATCTCTCTGGGCCTGTTGCGTGACGGCAAGCCGGTGACGGTCAGCCTGGAGCTGCAGCAAAGCACTCAGAATCAGGTTGATGCCGCCACTATCTTTACCGGTATTGAAGGCGCTGAGATGAGCAATCGAGGCGGAAAAGACCAGAAAGGTGTACAGGTCACCAGCGTGAAGCCAAATACCCCGGCAGCGCGTATTGGCCTGAAAAAAGGTGACATTATCGTCGGCGTGAACCAACAGGCGGTGAACAATATCGCCGAACTGCGTAAAGTGATGGACAGCAAACCGTCGGTGATGGCGCTGAGCATTCAGCGTGGTGATTCGCAGATTTACCTGTTGATGCAGTAATCTTCGTGTAGAGCTGAAAAGGGCCGCGTTTGCGGCCCTTTTTTATAGGTTACTGGACTACTTGTTGCGGGTCAGTTTTTCCAGATCGGATTCAATTTCGCTGATCTTGTTGGTCACAACGGACTCGAGGTGGCGCAGATCGTCGAGGATCTTACGCTTCAGATCGACTTCGGTGCGATCGCGCTGGCAAAGCTGATCGAGTTCATCGATGACATAGCGCAGGTTGGGGCTGATCTCCTGCACTTCTTTGTAGCCCTGGCCTACGCCATCGGCCACCACGGTTTTGCGCTGGCGTGGGTATTTAAACTTCACGCTTTTGGCAAAAAACTCGCCCTTATCCTTCTGGAAATAGACTTTCAGGATATCGTTGTTGGCTTCCTGCCGGAGGCTGTAACGATCGATTTCATCAGGATTGGTAATACCCAGACTTTTTAAATTATCGTACATAAGCGGTACCCTTCAATATCAATAACCATTAGAGAATTAACGGAAAATTCCTTTTCCGCTAGTGCCAGATGCAAAAAAGGCGGGATAACCCGCCTTTTGGTGCAAAAAACTTAGTCGATGGTACGCAGCAGTTCGTTGATGCCCACTTTACCGCGGGTTTTGGCATCCACTTTCTTCACGATCACCGCACAGTACAGGCTGTAAGAGCCGTCTTTAGAAGGCAGGTTGCCGGAAACGACAACGGAGCCTGCTGGTACACGGCCATAGTGGACTTCACCGGTTTCACGGTCATAGATACGTGTGCTCTGGCCGATGTAAACGCCCATGGAGATCACGGAACCTTCTTCAACGATAACGCCTTCAACCACTTCAGAACGCGCGCCGATAAAGCAGTTGTCTTCGATGATAGTTGGATTGGCCTGCAGCGGCTCCAGCACGCCACCAATACCGACACCGCCGGACAGGTGAACGTTTTTACCGATCTGCGCGCAAGAGCCTACGGTTGCCCAGGTGTCGACCATGGTACCTTCATCAACATAGGCCCCGATATTGACGTAGGAAGGCATCAGCACGGTATTGCGTGCAATGAAGGCACCCTGGCGAACTGCCGCCGGCGGCACAACGCGGAAACCTTCTTTCTGGAAACGCGCTTCGTCGTAGTCGGCGAATTTCATCGGGACTTTATCGAAATAGCGGCTTTCAGCACCTTCGATCACTTTGTTGTCGTTAATGCGGAAAGAAAGCAGCACCGCCTTCTTCAGCCACTGGTGGGTGACCCACTGACCATCAATTTTTTCAGCAACGCGCAGCGCACCGCTGTCGAGCAGGGCAATCACCTGATTTACCGCTTCGCGGGTCACGGTATCAACATTTGCCGGGGTGATCTCGGCGCGACGCTCGAAAGCGGATTCGATTACATTTTGTAGCTGCTGCATGATGAACATTTCCTGATTGTGACTTACCTTTCAACTTTTGGGCGACAATCAGCTTGACTGTCGCTCTCGGGCTAAAAAGGTAAAAAATAAAAGACCGTTATTTATCGTTTGGATTAAGGGCCGCTGTCAACCGTTGCTGCACTTCCTGCTGGAGCACATTATTAAGCGCACGCCGGTCTGCGGTCGCGATTATAAATAAATCTTCTACTCGCTCACCAATTGTCGTAATTCTTGCCCCATAGAGCGAAATGCCCAGGTCGGCGAACACTTCGCCCACCCTGGCCAAAAGGCCTGGCTGATCGAGCGCAATCAGCTCAAGGAACGTTCGCCGGTCGGTATGAGTTGGCAGGAAATTGACTTCGGTATCGACGGTAAAGTGGCGCAGTTTTGCCGACTGACGGCGTGGCTGTGGCGGCTGCCAGGTCGTCTGAGTAATTGCCTGTTCGAGACTGTGGCGAATAACATTGTGTCGGTCAATCGACAGCGGGCTGCCGTCGGGCTCGAGCACGATAAAGGTGTCCATCGCCATGCCGTCGCGGGTCGTGAAGATCTGCGCGTCGTGCACGCTGAGATTACGGCGATCCAGTTCGGCACAGACGGCGGCAAAAAGATAAGGCCTGTCCGGGCTCCAGATAAAAATCTCCGTGCCACCGCGCGTTGCCTGCGGGCTAAGCAGGATCATCGGCTGGCTGAGATCGTGCTTCAGCAAATGCCGCGCATGCCACGCAATCTGGTTTGGCGTGTGGCGAACAAAATAGTTCGCCCGGCAGCGCGCCCAGATGTGGTGCAGGGCTTCCTCATTAATGTTGTCCATCCGCAGCAGCGCAAGCGCCTGAAGCTGGTGGTGGCGAACGCGTTCGCGCATGTCCGGGCTGTTCTGCATCCCTCGGCGCAGCTGTTTCTCGGTGGCGAAGTACAGTTCACGCAGCAGGCTTTGCTTCCAGCTATTCCACAGCGTTTCGTTGGTCGCACAGATATCCGCCACCGTCAGGCAGACCAGATAGCGCAGGCGATTTTCGGTCTGAACCTCTTCGGCAAACTGTTTAATCACTTCAGGATCCTGAATATCACGGCGCTGGGCGGTGACGGACATCAACAGATGCTGGCGGACCAGCCACGCAACCAGCTGGGTTTCCCGCGAGTTCAGCCCGTGAAGCTCGGCAAACTTCAGCACGTCCTGCGCGCCCAGCACGGAATGATCGCCGCCTCGCCCTTTGGCGATATCGTGGAATAGGGCGGCGATTAAAATCAGCTCCGGGTGCGACAGGCGAGGCCAGAGATCGACGCACAGCGGATGCTTCGAGCGAGTTTCTTCTTTAGCGAAGCTTTCCAGTTTTTGCAGGACGCGGATGGTGTGTTCGTCCACCGTGTAGGCGTGGAACAGGTCGAACTGCATCTGGCCAACGATGTGCGACCACTGTGGCATATAGGCCCACAGCACGCTATGCCGGTGCATCGGCACCAGCGCACGGCTTACCGCGCCTGGGTGACGCAGCATCACGAGGAACAGCTCGCGGGCTTCCGGAATGTAGCAAAGCGGCTGGGTCAGGTGACGGCGGGCGTGGCGTAGATGGCGCAGGGTGGTTGAGTAAATGCCGGTGATGTCGCGATTACGCACCATCATGTAGAACATACGCAAGATAGCCTGCGGCTCGCGCATAAACAGGGTTTCGTCCCGCAGATCGATAAGCGTGCCGCGTAGCTGGAAGTCATCGTCCAGCGGGCGCGGTTTTTCGCTGGCGTCCAGCGCCAGAATGGCTTCGTCGAACAGCTGCAAAAGCATCTGGTTCAGCTCGCCCACGCGGCGGGTAACGCGGTAGAAATCCTTCATCATGTGCTCGACCGGCTCGTTGCCTTCGCCGCTGTAGTGCAGGCGCTGGGCTACGCTAAGCTGGCGGTCAAACAGCAGGCGGTTGTCGTAGCGGTTAACCTCGAGGTGCAGAGCAAAGCGAATGCGCCACAGCAAATGCTGACATTCATCGAGCTCTTTGCGCTCCGCTTCGGTCAGGAAGCCAAAGTCGACCATTTCCCCCATGGAGGTAGCGCCGAAGTGACGGCGGGCCACCCACTGCAGCGTGTGAATATCGCGCAGGCCGCCGGGGCTGCTTTTGATGTCGGGTTCAAGGTTGTAGCTGGTGCCGTGGTAGCGCTGGTGGCGCTCGTTTTGCTCTTCAACTTTGGCGGCAAAGAACTTTGCTGATGGCCAGAAGCCTTCGCTGAAGATATGTTTTTGGAGTTCAAGGAACAGAGCTACGTCGCCAATTAACAGGCGAGACTCGATAAGGTTAGTGGCCACCGTCAGGTCTGATAAGCCTTCCAGCAGGCATTCTTCCAGCGTACGTACGCTGTGGCCGACTTCCAGCTTCACGTCCCAAAGCAAGGTCAGCAGCTCGCCGATTTTTTGCGCCTGGGCGTCGGTCAGCCGCTTGCGGCTTAGGATCAGCAGATCGATATCCGACAGCGGGTGTAGCTCGGCGCGACCATAGCCGCCCACGGCAACCAGCGCGGCTTCCGGAACATCGGCAAAGCCGTAAGCTATCCACAGCCGCTGTAGCAGCTGATCGATAAATTCGGTGCGGGCTTCAATGAGCCGTTCAGCGGAAATGCCGCTATCGAAGGCCGTGCCCAGCCATTTCTGGAAAGTATCTAAGTGCGACTTGATATCCGCGCAATTAAGTTCGGCTTCCTGCCAACTGTTTGGATAGTCCGGCTGGCCGGCGATCTCGGGTTCGGTGGTGTTGGCAAACTGCTCTGGCAAAGCTGGACTCATAGTGCGCTACCCATAAAAAAAGCCGGCTCAGGGCCGGCTTAGATTGCTGACTGACGTCAGGGCATCATTCGTTATGCGAAATCACTGCAGGGATGGTGTCATCTTTACGCAGGGTCATAATCTCGCAGCCGTTCTCCGTCACCACAATAGTATGCTCGTATTGAGCAGACAAGCTGCGATCTTTGGTTTTCACCGTCCAGCCGTCTTTCATGGTGCGAATGCGGTAATCACCGGCGTTGACCATAGGTTCGATGGTGAAGGTCATGCCTGGCTGAAGCACTACGCCGCCGTCATCTGCGTCGTAGTGAAGAACCTGTGGTTCTTCATGGAACACGCGGCCAATGCCGTGACCGCAGTACTCGCGCACAACGGAGAAACCTTCAGCTTCAACGAACTTCTGGATAGCCGCGCCAAGGGTGCGCAGACGGATGCCCGGCTTCACCATGCGCAGAGCCAGATAAAGGCTTTCCTGGGTGATACGGCACAGGCGTTCGCCAAGAATCGTTGGGTTACCTACGATGAACATCTTTGAGGTGTCGCCGTGGTATTCGTCTTTAATAACGGTAACGTCGATGTTGACGATATCGCCGTCTTTCAGCACTTTTTCATCGTCCGGAATGCCATGGCAAACCACTTCGTTGATAGAGATACAGACGGATTTTGGGAAGCCGTGATAGCCCAGGCAAGCGGAGATAGCCTGCTGTTCATTCACGATGTAATCATTACAGATGCGATCCAGCTCGCCGGTGGTGATACCCGGTTTTACGTGGGATTCGATCATTTCCAGCACTTCGGCAGCCAGGCGGCCAGCGACGCGCATTTTTTCGATTTCTTCAGGTGTCTTAATTGAGATAGCCATATCAGATCCGCAGATGTCGATAACGTCGACATGAAATGAGCAGGGGAGTTGCTGTAATGGTATCAGGGGGGGCGTCTCCCTGCAAAATTGAGAATCATCGAGTGCGCATCACGGCAACAACTATTGGAGTCTGAGCGCCGTTTATGGTATAAAGCGCGCCGGACTTGTATTCCGATTTTTCGGGTACAGCCAAATACGCTCACTTTGTGTAAATAACACACACGTATCGACACATATTCCGGGGTGCCCTTTGGGGTCGGCAATATGGGATACGTGGAGGCATAACCCCATACTTATATAGAGGTTTTAAAACATGGCTACTGTTTCCATGCGCGACATGCTCAAGGCTGGTGTTCACTTCGGTCACCAGACCCGTTACTGGAACCCGAAAATGAAGCCTTTCATCTTCGGCGCACGTAACAAAGTTCACATCATCAACCTTGAGAAAACTGTACCAATGTTCAACGAAGCTCTGGCTGAACTGAACAAGATTTCTTCTCGCAAAGGTAAAATCCTTTTCGTTGGTACTAAACGCGCTGCAAGCGAAGCGGTGAAAGACGCTGCTAACAGCTGCGATCAGTTCTTCGTGAACCATCGCTGGTTGGGCGGCATGCTGACTAACTGGAAAACCGTTCGTCAGTCCATCAAACGTCTGAAAGACCTGGAAACTCAGGCTCAAGACGGTACTTTCGACAAGCTGACTAAGAAAGAAGCGCTGATGCGCACTCGTGAGCTGGACAAGCTGGAAAACAGCCTGGGCGGTATCAAAGACATGGGCGGCCTGCCGGACGCACTGTTTGTTATCGATGCCGATCACGAGCACATCGCTATCAAAGAAGCAAACAACCTGGGTATCCCAGTATTTGCTATCGTTGATACCAACTCTGATCCGGACGGTGTTGATTTCGTTATCCCTGGTAACGACGATGCTATCCGTGCTGTTAGCCTGTACCTGGGCGCTGTAGCTGCAACCGTTCGTGAAGGCCGTTCTCAGGATCTGGCTTCCCAGGCGGAAGAAAGCTTCGTAGAAGCAGAATAATAAGGCACGCTCGCTAGAGCCCTTATTTAACCAGGTAGTATCTCGTTTGGTTAGGGGCCTTTTTATGGCCCCTTTTTCACTTTTAAGCCCGTCTGGCCACCGTGTCGGGCAGGCCACATCTCCGAGGATTTTAGAATGGCTGAAATTACCGCATCCCTGGTAAAAGAGCTGCGTGAGCGTACTGGCGCTGGCATGATGGATTGTAAAAAAGCGCTGACCGAAGCCAACGGCGACATCGAGCTGGCAATCGAGAACATGCGTAAATCCGGTGCGATCAAAGCAGCTAAAAAAGCAGGCAACGTTGCTGCTGACGGCGTGATCATCACTAAGATCGACGGCAACTATGGCGTGATCCTGGAAGTTAACTGCCAGACCGACTTCGTTGCTAAAGACGGCGGTTTCCAGGCGTTTGCTAATAAAGTTCTGGATGCAGCAGTTGCTGGCAAAATCACCGACGTTGAAGTTCTGAAAGCGCAGTTCGAAGAAGAGCGCGTTGCACTGGTTGCTAAAATCGGTGAGAACATCAACATCCGTCGCGTTTCTTCCCTGGAAGGCGAAGTTCTGGGTTCTTACCAGCACGGCGCACGTATCGGTGTTCTGGTTGCGGCTAAAGGCGCTGATGAAGAGCTGGTTAAACAGCTGGCAATGCACATCGCTGCAAGCAAGCCTGAGTTCGTTAAGCCTGAAGACGTTTCTGCAGAAGTTGTAGAGAAAGAATACCAGGTTCAGCTGGACATCGCGATGCAGTCCGGTAAACCAAAAGAAATCGCAGAGAAAATGGTTGAAGGCCGCATGAAGAAATTCACCGGTGAAGTTTCTCTGACTGGTCAGCCGTTCGTGATGGACCCAAGCAAAACTGTTGCTCAGCTGCTGAAAGAGCATAACGCTGACGTGACTAACTTCATCCGCTTCGAAGTGGGTGAAGGTATCGAGAAAGTTGAGACTGACTTTGCAGCAGAAGTTGCTGCTATGTCCAAGCAGTCTTAATGGTTTAAAAGGAACCGCCAACCGGCGGTTCCTTTTTATCCAGCTTTACAGTTTCAGAGCGCTCCGTTAGGCGAGCGGGCTGAAATGCGACAGAATGTCGCCAGAATTAACCATCCCCCATTCGTTGACTGTTCTCAGGAAAGAAACATGGCTACCAATGCAAAACCCGTCTACAAACGTATTCTGCTCAAACTGAGCGGCGAAGCTCTGCAAGGCACAGAAGGCTTTGGTATTGACGCGAGTATTCTGGACCGTATGGCTCAGGAAATTAAAGAGCTGGTGGAACTTGGCATTCAGGTCGGGGTGGTAATCGGCGGTGGCAACTTATTCCGTGGTGCAGGTCTGGCAAAAGCCGGCATGAACCGCGTCGTGGGCGACCACATGGGCATGCTGGCTACCGTCATGAACGGCCTGGCGATGCGTGATGCGCTCCACCGCGCCTATGTGAACGCCCGCCTGATGTCTGCTATTCCATTGAATGGCGTTTGTGATAACTACAGCTGGGCAGAAGCGATCAGCCTGCTGCGCGCTAACCGCGTAGTTATCCTGTCTGCCGGTACCGGTAACCCGTTCTTTACCACTGACTCTGCGGCCTGCCTGCGCGGAATCGAAATCGAAGCAGACGTGGTACTGAAAGCCACTAAAGTGGATGGCGTGTTTACCGCCGATCCGGCAAAAGATCCTGCTGCTACCATGTACGATCAGCTGACCTACACTGAAGTTCTTGATAAAGAACTGAAAGTTATGGATCTTGCCGCGTTCACCCTTGCTCGCGACCACAAATTGCCGATCCGCGTGTTCAACATGAACAAGCCGGGTGCGCTGCGTCGTGTGGTAATGGGTGAGAAAGAAGGCACTTTAATTACTGAATAATTTCAGTTGCCCGGTAATCAGGGTAAGATTTGGCTTTATCTACAGCCAGGAATAAACAGGGCTATACTTAGCCTGCAGCGTCTCAGCTGCAGAGAATAAGCGTGGTCTGCCTTAAACCAGTTTTCAAGGATTCGTAACGTGATTAGCGATATCAGAAAAGATGCTGAAGTGCGTATGGATAAATGCGTCGAAGCGTTTAAAAACCAAATCAGCAAAATCCGTACCGGCCGCGCTTCTCCAAGCCTGCTGGACGGCATTGTCGTAGAATACTACGGCACACCAACGCCGCTGCGCCAGCTGGCCAGCGTCACCGTTGAAGATACCCGTACCCTGAAGATCAACGTCTTCGATCGTTCTATGGGCCCGGCGGTAGAGAAAGCGATCATGGCTTCTGACCTTGGTCTGAACCCAAGCTCTGCGGGTACCGATATCCGCGTTCCACTGCCACCGCTGACCGAAGAGCGTCGTAAAGATCTGATCAAAATCGTACGTGGCGAAGCCGAAGGCGCACGCGTAGCGGTACGTAACGTTCGCCGCGACGCTAACGACAAAGTTAAAGCGCTGCTAAAAGATAAAGAGATCAGCGAAGATGATGACCGTCGTTCCCAGGATGACGTGCAGAAACTGACTGATGCAGCCATCAAGAAAGTGGATGCGGCTCTGTCTGAAAAAGAAACTGAGCTGATGCAGTTCTAATCCACATTTTTTGTGGAAAATTCGCCGCCCAGTAAGCCTTCGCGTACCGCGAAGCGTTTACGGGCGGCGTTTTGCTTTATAAAAACGTCAAGTAAAGGCGTAGACAATGGGCGTCCCGCGCCGCAAACTATTGCGTCATTAATCCTTCATTTTACGACCCCGAGTACCTCATGAAGCAGCTCACTATTCTTGGTTCCACCGGCTCTATTGGCGTCAGTACGCTAAGCGTCGTTCGTCATAATCCTGAAAAATTTGCCGTTACGGCTCTGGTTGCGGGCAGCAATGTCGGGAAAATGGTGGAGCAGTGCCTGGCGTTCTCGCCGAAGTATGCGGTCATGGCCAGTGAGTCTGCGGCGGCGGAAGTCCGTCGTGCTCTGAAAGAGCAGGGCAGTAAAACGGAGGTAATGGCAGGTGAGCAGGCGGCTTGCGAGGTCGCTACGCTTGGCGAAGTGGATCAGGTAATGGCCGCTATCGTGGGCGTGGCAGGGCTGTCGTCAACGCTTGCCGCTATATCTGCTGGTAAACAGGTTCTGCTGGCGAACAAGGAATCCCTGATTACCTGCGGGCGGTTGTTTATGGAGGCTGTGACACGCAGTAAGGCACAATTGCTGCCTATCGATAGCGAACATAACGCTATTTTTCAGAGTATGCCGGAAACAATCCAGCGTAACCTGGGATACGCTAGCCTCGAAGATAATGGCGTATCGTCTATTATCCTTACCGGATCGGGTGGCCCGTTCCGGGAAACGGCTTATGCAGACCTGGCGGCGATGACACCGGATCAGGCTTGCAGCCACCCGAACTGGTCGATGGGGCGAAAAATTTCCGTCGACTCCGCCACCATGATGAACAAAGGTCTCGAATACATTGAAGCCCGCTGGCTGTTCAATGCTTCAGCCGCACAAATGGAAGTGCTGATTCACCCTCAGTCGGTCATTCATTCTATGGTTCGTTACCGCGATGGCAGCGTGCTGGCCCAGCTTGGGGCGCCCGACATGCGCACGCCTATTGCCCATGCGATGGCTTATCCTGCACGCGTAGAATCTGGTGTTGCGCCGCTCGATTTCTGCAAAATCGGTTCGCTTACCTTCATGGAACCAGACTTTGAGCGCTATCCATGCCTTAAGTTAGCTATTGATGCGAGCGCGCAAGGACAGGCGGCGACAACCGCGCTAAATGCCGCGAACGAAGTGGTCGTAGAGGCGTTCCTGCATCAGCAAGTCAGATTTACCGATATCGCCGTGCTAAACCGCAGCGTGCTGGAGCAGATGAACTTAGCTGAACCACAAAGTGTGGATGAGGTGCTTAGTGTGGATGCTGTTGCTCGTGAAATCGCCAGGAAACAAGTGATACACCTCGCAAGCCGGTGATAATTCATCCGGCTGAAGTGCCGCCATTTGTTCGCTTTGTGCTTCAGTGATATAGTCTGCGCCACTTAATCGCCAGATGTGACTGAGCGTTAAGTGGAAAGCCGTGTCACAACACGGCTTTTTTATGCACCAGGCTTCAATATTCCTGAGTACCGCTTAATTTTTTTCAGGGAATCATTACGCGTTATGTTGTCTGCTAATCAACAATTAAGCGAATCCTTAACCACGCATGGCGCTCGCCATGTTGCCATCATTATGGATGGCAATGGCCGTTGGGCTAAGCGTCAGGGAAAAATGAGGGTTTTCGGTCATAAAGCTGGGGCAAAATCGGTACGCCGCGCTGTGACTTTCGCAGCGAACAACGGTATCGATGCGCTGACGCTTTACGCTTTTAGCAGCGAGAACTGGAATCGCCCCGCTCAGGAAGTGACCGCATTGATGGAGCTGTTCGTCTGGGCATTAGACAGTGAGGTAAAAAGCCTGCACCGTCATAATGTCCGCTTACGCATCATCGGTGATACCAGCCGATTTAACCTCCGCCTGCAGGAAAGAATCAAAAAAGCGGAAGCATTAACCAGTGAGAATACTGGGCTGACGCTCAATATCGCTGCGAATTATGGCGGGCGTTGGGATATCATTCAGGGAGTGCGGCAGCTTGCGTCGCAGGTGCAGGAAGGCTCATTGCGCCCGGATCAGATAGATGAAGACCTGCTCGGTCAGCAGATCTGCATGCATGAACTGGCTCCCGTAGATTTAGTAATTAGGACAGGGGGAGAACATCGCATCAGTAATTTCCTCATCTGGCAAATTGCCTATGCGGAACTTTATTTTACCGATGTTCTTTGGCCTGATTTCGATGAACAAGACTTTGAAGGTGCGCTAAATGCTTTTGCAAACCGAGAGCGTCGTTTTGGTGGCACAGCACCTGGTGGTGAATAAGCCTGTTGGGGGTCACTTTTGCTGAAGTATCGCCTGATTTCCGCGTTTATTATGATTCCCGTTGTAATCGCGGCGCTGTTTTGGCTTCCGCCAGTAGGATTTGCGATTGCTACGCTGGTGATTTGTATGCTGGCAGCATGGGAGTGGGGGCAACTCGCTGGTTTCGTTGCGCGTTCACAGCGTGTCTGGCTGGCGGTACTTTGTGGGCTGTTGCTCGCCGTCATGCTGATTTCGTTGCCAGAGTACCGGCATTCGGTGCATTTGCCGATAATCGAATTCTCACTTTGGACATCGCTAGTGTGGTGGGTAGCGGCGCTGCTGTTGGTTCTATTTTACCCGGCGTCTGCGGCGCTGTGGCGTAATTCCAAACCGCTTCGTCTGGTCTTTGGCCTGCTGACCATTATTCCCTTCTTCTGGGGCATGGTAGCGCTACGCAGCTGGCATTATGATATCAACCACTACAGTGGCTCAGTCTGGCTGCTCTATGTGATGTTCCTGGTGTGGGGCGCGGATTCCGGCGCTTATGTCTTCGGGAAAATGTTCGGTAAGCATAAACTTGCGCCAAAGGTCTCGCCTGGTAAGACTTGGCAAGGGTTTATCGGTGGCCTTGCGACTTCTGCGGTCATCTCGTTGCTGTTCGGCATGTGGGCGAACTTGAACGTGGCCCCGGTTGTTCTGCTAACCTGTTCCATTGTTGCCGCGCTGGCTTCCGTTTTGGGGGATTTGACCGAAAGTATGTTCAAGCGCGAAGCGGGTATTAAAGATAGTGGTCACCTTATCCCGGGACATGGTGGTATTCTTGACCGTATTGACAGCCTGACAGCGGCGGTGCCGGTGTTTGCCTGTCTGCTGCTTCTGGTATTCAGGACGATTTAACGGAAGGTTTTATGTTGAGCATACTCTGGAATTTGGCTGCGTTTATCGTTGCACTGGGTGTTTTGATTACCGTGCACGAGTTCGGCCATTTTTGGGTTGCTCGACGCTGTGGCGTTCGAGTGGAACGCTTCTCCATTGGGTTTGGTAAGGCGCTTTGGCGTCGTACCGACCGCCAGGGAACCGAATTTGTTATCGCGCTGATCCCACTGGGTGGCTACGTTAAAATGCTGGATGAACGCGTTGAGCCGGTTCTACCGGAAATGCGTCATGCTGCGTTTAATAACAAAACGGTTTCACAGCGAGCGGCTATCATCGCCGCTGGCCCCGTCGCTAACTTCATCTTCGCTATCTTTGCCTATTGGCTGGTGTTTATCATTGGCATCCCCAGCCTGCGCCCGGTGATCGGTGAAATAACCCCCAACTCTATCGCTGCCGAAGCACAAATTAGCGCCGGTATGGAACTAAAAGCGATAGATGGCATCGAAACGCCTGATTGGGATGCTGTACGTTTAGCTTTAATCGGTAAGATTGGCGATGCGAGCGCGAGAGTTTCTTATGCGCCGTTTGGGACGAATCAAACGCGTGATGTAACCCTTGATCTAAGCCATTGGCAGTTTGAGCCTGATAAGCAGGATCCGGTCGTATCACTTGGATTCAGGCCTCGTGGTCCGCAGATTGAAAACGTGCTGGATGAAGTCCAGCCGCAGTCCGCAGCCAATAAGGCAGGTTTGCAAGCCGGGGACAGGATCGTTAAAGTCAACGGTCAGCCGCTTCTTCAATGGAGTGAGTTTGTTAACCTGGTGCGTGACAATCCAGGACAACCGCTGGCCGTAGAGATTGAAAGGCAGGGGAGTCCCTTGTCTTTGACGCTGATACCGGATACAAAACCGGGTAAGGCGAAGGCAGAAGGGTTTGCAGGGGTGGTACCTAAAATTATCCCGCTGCCTGATGAGTACAAAACAGTGCGTCAGTATGGGCCGTTTACCGCTGTAGCAGAAGCCACGGATAAAACCTGGCAACTGATGAAGCTGACGGTCAACATGCTGGGGAAATTAATAACCGGTGATGTAAAACTGAACAACCTCAGTGGGCCAATCTCCATAGCTCAAGGGGCAGGTATGTCGGCGGAATATGGGTTGATTTACTTCCTGATGTTCCTGGCGCTTATCAGCGTCAACTTAGGAATTATTAACCTGTTTCCACTCCCCGTCCTGGACGGCGGGCACCTGCTCTTTTTGGCGGTTGAGAAACTGAAAGGCACTCCGGTTTCCGAGCGAGTTCAGGACTTCAGTTATCGCATTGGCTCTATTTTGCTGGTGCTATTAATGGGGCTTGCACTTTTCAATGATTTCTCTCGTTTATAGAGAGAATTAGGTTAGGAAGAACGCATAACAACGATGGCGATGAAAAAGCTCCTCATAGCGTCGCTGCTGTTTAGCAGCGCCACCGTATACGGTGCAGACGGGTTCGTGGTGAAAGACATTCATTTCGAAGGCCTGCAGCGAGTCGCCGTCGGTGCGGCCCTCCTCAGTATGCCAGTGCGCGTAGGCGACACTGTCTCTGACGAGGATATCAGTAATACAATCCGCTCACTGTTTGCCACCGGCAACTTTGAAGATGTGCGGGTTCTGCGTGACGGCAATACGTTACTGGTGCAGGTCAAAGAGCGCCCGACGATTGCCAGCATCACCTTCTCCGGCAACAAGTCGGTGAAAGATGACATGCTCAAGCAGAACCTTGAAGCCTCCGGCGTGCGTGTGGGGGAATCTCTCGATCGTACAACCCTGGGCGACATCGAGAAAGGGCTGGAAGATTTCTACTACAGCGTCGGTAAATACAGCGCCAGCGTTAAAGCTGTCGTCACGCCGCTGCCGCGTAACCGTGTTGACCTGAAACTGGTGTTCCAGGAAGGCGTTTCCGCAAAAATCCAGCAGATCAACATCGTCGGTAACCATGCGTTTACCACGGATGAGCTGATCTCTCGTTTCCAGCTGCGCGATGAAGTGCCGTGGTGGAACGTCGTCGGCGATCGCAAATACCAGAAGCAAAAGCTCGCGGGTGACCTTGAAACCCTGCGCAGCTACTATCTGGATCGCGGCTATGCGCGTTTCAATATTGATTCCACGCAGGTCAGCCTGACGCCGGACAAGAAAAGCATTTATGTGACCATCAACATCACCGAAGGCGAGCAGTACAAGATCGCCGGCGTGGATGTGAAAGGCAATCTGGCCGGGCATTCAGCAGAAATTGAAAGCCTGACCAAAATGAAGCCGGGTGAGCTGTATAACGGCACCAAAGTCACCAAAATGGAAGACGACATTAAGAAACTGCTGGGCCGTTATGGCTATGCGTATCCGCGCGTACAGACTCAGCCAGAAATTAATGACGCCGACAAAACCGTGAAGCTACATGTTAACGTTGACTCCGGTAACCGTTACTACGTGCGTAAGATCCGCTTCGAAGGTAATGACACCAGTAAAGATTCCGTTCTGCGTCGTGAAATGCGTCAGATGGAAGGGGCGTGGCTGGGCAGCAACCTCGTTGATGCCGGTAAAGAACGTCTGAACCGCTTGGGTTACTTCGAGACTGTCGATGTGGACACTCAGCGCGTATCCGGCAGCCCGGATCAGGTTGACGTTGTCTATAAAGTTAAAGAGCGTAACACCGGTAGCTTCAACTTCGGCGTTGGTTACGGTACTGAAAGCGGTGTGAGCTTCCAGGTTGGCGTTCAGCAGGATAACTGGCTGGGTACGGGTTACTCGGTTGGTATCAGTGGAACCAAAAACGACTACCAGACCTACGCGGAACTGTCAGCGACCGATCCGTACTTTACGGTCGATGGCGTTAGCCTCGGCGGTCGTATCTTCTACAACGACTTTAAAGCTGATGACGCGGACCTGTCTGACTACACCAACAAAAGCTATGGCGTAGATACTACGCTGGGCTTCCCGGTGAACGAATACAACACGCTGCGCCTCGGTGTCGGTTATGTGCACAACGACCTGTCGAATATGCAACCGCAGATAGCGATGTGGCGTTACCTGGATTCTGTGGGCCAGCACCCGAATATGAACGCCAGTGACAACAGTTTCTCGGCGGATGACTTCACTCTGAACTATGGTTGGACATACAACAACCTCGACCGCGGTTATTTCCCAACGGACGGTTCTCGCGTCAACCTGAATGGTAAAGTCACCATTCCGGGTTCTGATAACGAGTTCTACAAAGTGACGGTAGATACGGCGAGCTACTTCCCGATCAATGACGATCACACGTGGGTTGTTCTGGGTCGTACTCGTTGGGGTTACGGTGATGGTCTCGGCGGTAAAGAACTGCCGTTCTACGAGAACTTCTATGCCGGTGGTTCCAGCACAGTGCGTGGTTTCCAGTCAAACAACATTGGTCCAAAAGCCGCTTATTACGGCCCGAACCAGCGTAACTGTGGAACAGGTAGTGTGTGTAACTCTAACGATGCGGTGGGCGGTAACGCCATGGGTGTAGCCAGCCTTGAGCTGATTACCCCGACGCCGTTCCTGAGTGAGAAGTACTCAAACTCTGTTCGTACTTCCCTGTTTGTCGATGCAGGTACCGTTTGGGATACCAAATGGGAGAACACCGACGCGACCAGGGCGGCAGGTATACCTGATTACAGCACGCCAAGTAACATCCGTATGTCTGCAGGTATTGCACTGCAGTGGATGTCGCCTTTGGGGCTGCTGGTCTTCTCTTATGCTCAGCCGTATAAGAAATATGATGGAGACAAGGCAGAACAGTTCCAGTTTAACATTGGTAAAACCTGGTAATTTGTTCTGCGCGACGGAACGCAACAGCAGTGAGGCGTAGCACCTGTTAACCGTGTAGTCAGTTAGCCGGTGCTCGCAAAAAAACAGTGTCTTCGGACGCCTATGGGATGGTAAGGAGTTTATAGTGAAAAAGTGGTTAGTTGCCGCAGGTCTCGGGATTGCTATGGTTGCTTCAGCCGGCGCTCAGGCTGCCTCCAGCATCGCAGTAGTTAACATGGGTAACCTCTTCCAACAGGTTGCACAAAACACCGGTGTTTCTAAAACCCTGGAAAATGAGTTCAAAGGCCGCGCCGGCGAACTGCAGGGAATGGAAAACGATCTGCAATCCAAAATGCAGCGCCTGCAGCGCGATGGTTCAACCATGAAAGCTTCAGATCGCAGCAAAATGGAAAAAGACGTTATGGCCCAGCGCCAGTCATTCTCCGAAAAAGCACAGGCTTTTGAGCAGGATCGTAACCGTCGTTCCAACGAAGAGCGCAGCAAACTGGTCACTCGTATCCAGGCCGCTGTGAAGAAAGTTGCAGACGATAAAGGTTATGATGTTGTTCTGGATGCAAACACCGTTGCTTACGCAGGTAACGACGTTAAAGACATCACTGCAGACGTACTGAAACAGGTTAAATAAGTAATGTCTTCAATTCGACTGGCTGAATTAGCCCAGCAGTTGGATGCAGAATTGCACGGTGATGGCGATATCGTCATCACCGGCGTCGCATCTATGCAAACTGCCCAGTCTGGCCACATTACGTTCATGGTTAATCCTCGCTATCGTGAACAGCTGGCTGTCTGCCAGGCTTCTGCCGTCGTGATGACCGAAGCCGACCTTCCATACGCTAAGAGCGCAGCACTGGTAGTGAAGAATCCCTACCTGACCTATGCTCGTATGGCTCAAATTCTTGATACTACGCCCCAGCCTGCCAGCGACATTGCGCCAAGCGCAGTTATCGATGCGACGGCGAGGCTTGGCCAAAATGTTTCTGTCGGCGCAAATGCCGTTATCGAATCTGGCGTTGAACTGGGTGATAACGTGGTGATTGGCGCTGGCTGCTTCGTAGGCAAAAACACCAAAATTGGCGCAGGTAGCCGTTTATGGGCAAATGTCTCCATCTATCACAACATCGAAATCGGTGCCCATTGTCTGATTCAGTCCAGCACGGTGATAGGTTCAGACGGTTTTGGCTATGCTAACGATCGCGGCAACTGGGTGAAGATTCCTCAGCTCGGCCGGGTGATTATTGGCGACCGGGTTGAAATTGGCGCCTGTACGACCATCGATCGCGGTGCGCTAGATGACACGATCATCGGCAATGGTGTTATCATTGATAACCAGTGCCAGATTGCACATAACGTTGTGATTGGCGACAATACTGCGGTTGCGGGTGGCGTTATCATGGCAGGCAGCCTGAAAATTGGCCGTTACTGCATGATTGGTGGTGCCAGCGTAATCAACGGCCATATGGAAATCTGTGACAAGGTGACCGTGACCGGAATGGGAATGGTGATGCGTCCGATCACTGAACCAGGAGTTTATTCCTCAGGTATCCCGCTCCAGCCGAACAAAGCGTGGCGTAAAACCGCTGCCCTGGTGATGAACATCGATGAGATGAGCAAACGCTTAAAAGCCATCGAACGTAAGGTCAATCAACAAGACTGATCGTCGCCTGCTCCCTGCGCTGCCGTGTTTCCGGCCATTAGGGCTGGAGCGTGAGCCGCGCTTTTTGATTTGCGGCCTGCTGGCATTCTTTGATTGCCGCAGGCCGTGTTATTATTGTCATTTAGAATATTTAGACAGGAAGAGTATTTTGACAACTGACACTCATACTCTGCACATTGAAGAGATTTTAGAGCTTCTGCCGCACCGTTATCCGTTCTTGCTGGTCGATCGTGTGCTGGATTTTGAAGAAGGTCGTTTTCTGCGCGCAGTAAAAAATGTCTCTGTAAATGAGCCGTTTTTCCAGGGCCACTTCCCTGGTAAGCCTATTTTCCCGGGTGTATTGATCCTGGAAGCGATGGCACAGGCTACCGGTATTCTTGCGTTTAAAAGCGTGGGTAAACTTGAGCCGGGTGAACTGTATTACTTTGCTGGCATTGATGAAGCGCGCTTCAAGCGCCCTGTTGTGCCTGGCGATCAGATGATTATGGAAGTGACCTTTGAGAAAACACGTCGTGGTTTGACGCGTTTCAAAGGCGTTGCAATCGTCGACGGTAAGATCGTCTGCGAAGCAACAATGATGTGTGCACGCAGCCGGGAGGCATAATACGTGATTGATAAGTCTGCCTTTATTCATCCAACCGCTATTGTGGAAGAAGGTGCCATTATTGGTGCTAACGTTCACATTGGCCCGTTTTGTCTCGTAGGTCCAAACGTTGAAATCGGCGAAGGCACGGTTCTGAAATCTCATGTTGTCGTCAATGGTCATACTAAAATCGGCCGTGACAATGAGATCTACCAGTTCGCGTCTATCGGTGAAGTTAACCAGGATCTGAAATATGCGGGTGAACCAACTCGCGTGGAAATTGGCGATCGCAACCGCATTCGCGAAAGCGTCACCATCCACCGCGGTACGGTGCAAGATGCTGGATTAACGAAGGTGGGAAGCGATAACCTGCTGATGATCAATGCGCACGTTGCGCATGATTGCCAGATTGGCGATCGCGTTATCCTTGCGAACAATGCAACGCTCGCGGGTCACGTGCAAATCGGGGATCACGCTATCATCGGCGGAATGACCGCGGTGCATCAGTTCTGCATCATCGGCGCTCATGTGATGGTTGGCGGCTGTTCCGGCGTAGCTCAGGACGTTCCTCCTTACGTTATCGCGCAGGGTAACCATGCGACACCGTTTGGCGTGAACATTGAAGGCCTGAAGCGTCGCGGTTTCAGCAAAGAGGCGCTGCACGCTATTCGTAACGCCTACAAGATCCTCTATCGCAGCGGCAAAACGCTTGAAGAGGCGAAGCCGGAAATTGCTGAAATTGCAGCTCAGCATCCGGAAGTAAACGCATTTGTTGAATTCTTTGCGCGCTCCACGCGCGGTCTGATTCGTTAAATGAAGCCTGATCGTCCCCTCACGATTGCCCTGGTCGCCGGAGAAACTTCCGGCGATATTCTTGGTGCCGGACTTATTCGCGAACTGAAAGCTCGGATGCCTGATGCCCGCTTTGTTGGCGTGGCCGGGCCGCTTATGCAGGCCGAAGGTTGTGAAGCCTGGTATGAAATGGAAGAGCTTGCGGTCATGGGCATCGTTGAAGTGCTTGGCCGTTTACGTCGCCTGCTTCAGATCCGCAGTGACCTCACGAAACGCTTCACCGAACTGCAGCCCGATGTCTTTGTTGGCATCGATGCTCCGGATTTCAACATTACCCTTGAAGGCAACCTCAAGAAGCAGGGGATCCGCACGATCCACTACGTCAGTCCGTCCGTTTGGGCATGGCGGCAAAAACGTGTTTTCAAAATTGGCAGAGCGACCGATCTGGTACTGGCTTTTCTGCCTTTCGAAAAAGCGTTTTACGACCGGTTTAACGTCCCGTGTCGCTTCATCGGGCACACCATGGCGGATGCCATGCCGCTCGATCCTGATAAAAATGCTGCTCGCGCTACGTTAGGCATTGCGGCAGATGCAAAATGCCTGGCGCTATTGCCCGGCAGCCGTGGTGCTGAGGTCGAAATGCTCAGCGCGGACTTCCTGAGAACCGCCCAGTTGCTGCGTAAGCGCTGGCCTGCGCTGGAAGTCGTGGTGCCGCTGGTGAATGCAAAACGTCGCGAGCAGTTTGAAAAGATCAAGGCTGAGATTGCCCCAGAGCTACACGTCCATCTGCTTGATGGGAAAGCACGTGAAGCAATGATCGCCAGCGATGCAGCGCTTCTGGCCTCCGGCACGGCCGCGCTTGAATGTATGTTGGCGAAATGTCCGATGGTCGTTGGCTATCGCATGAAGCCGTTTACGTTCTGGCTGGCGAAGCGACTGGTGAAAACCGATTACGTTTCATTGCCAAATTTACTGGCAGGCCGCGAGCTGGTTAAAGAACTACTGCAAAATGAATGTGAGCCTATCGGGCTTGCCTGCGCGCTGGAGCCGCTGCTGGAAGATGGGGCTGTCAGCCATCAGATGCACGACACCTTCCGGGATTTGCATCAACAGATCCGTTGTAATGCGGACAAACAGGCGGCTGACGCCGTGCTGGAGCTGGCTCAATGATCGAATTTGTTTACCCGCATACGCACCTTGTCGCCGGCGTGGATGAAGTAGGACGCGGGCCTTTGGTTGGCGCCGTTGTCACTGCGGCAGTGATCCTCGATCCGGCAAGGCCGATTATTGGGCTGGCGGATTCGAAAAAATTATCTGAAAAACGCCGTCTGGCGCTGTATGACGAAATCGTCGAAAAGGCATTGAGCTGGAGTCTGGGCCGCGCCGAGCCGGACGAGATCGACAACATCAACATTTTGCACGCCACGATGCTGGCCATGCAACGTGCGGTTGCGGGCCTGAATATTGTGCCTGAATACGTGCTGATTGACGGCAATCGCTGTCCGGCGCTGCCTATGCCTTCGCTGGCTGTAGTAAAAGGCGACAGCCGGGTGGCAGAAATCAGCGCGGCGTCAATACTTGCCAAAGTCACGCGCGATCGTGAAATGGCCGAGTTGGATCTCAGTTTCCCGCAATACGGTTTTGCTCAGCACAAGGGCTACCCAACCGCTTTTCATCTCGAAAAGCTTGCCGAGCATGGTGCAACTGAGCATCATCGCCGCAGCTTTGGCCCCGTCAAACGCGCGCTTGGGCTCGTCTCCTGAGCGTTAGTAGCTGATATAGAGTAATTGGTGAGAGATGGCTGAACCACGTTTCATTCACCTTCGGGTGCACAGCGACTATTCCATGATTGACGGGCTGGCTAAGACCGGGCCGCTGGTAAAAAAAGCCGCGGCGCTGGGAATGCCTGCTCTCGCTATCACCGATTTCACCAACCTTTGTGGTTTGGTCAAATTCTACGGTTCCGGTCACGGCGCCGGTATCAAGCCAATCATAGGTGCGGACTTCAACGTTGCCAACGAGCTGTTGGGCGATGAGCTTAGCCATTTGACGGTGCTAGCCGCGAACAATGAAGGCTATCAAAACCTCACTTTACTGATCTCTCGCGCCTACCAGCGTGGCTACGGCGCGGCAGGTCCGATTATCGATCGTGAATGGCTGGTAGAGTTAAACGAAGGGCTGATCCTGCTCTCCGGCGGGCGCATGGGAGATATTGGCAAAAGCCTGCTTCGTGGAAACCAGCCGTTGGTCGATCAGTGTCTGGAATTCTGGCAGCAGCATTTTGCCGATCGCTTCTATCTGGAATTGATTCGTACCGGCCGAGTGGATGAAGAGAACTATCTTCACGCTGCCGTAGCGCTGGCCGACGAACGCGGTCTGCCGGTGGTGGCAACTAACGACGTCCGCTTTATTGATGCCGGAGACTTTGACGCGCATGAAATCCGCGTAGCTATCCACGACGGCTTCACGCTGGACGATCCTAAGCGCCCGCGCAATTACTCCGCTCAGCAGTACATGCGTAGCGAAGAAGAGATGTGCGAGCTGTTCTCGGATATCCCTGAAGCGCTGGAAAACAGTGTCGAAATCGCCAAACGTTGTAACGTTACCGTGCGCCTTGGTGAGTACTTCCTGCCGCAATTCCCGACCGGTGATATGAGCACCGAAGACTTCCTGGTCATGAAATCGAAAGAGGGGCTGGAGGAGCGTCTTGAATTCCTGTTCCCTGATCCTGACGAGCGAGCCCAAAAGCGTCCTGAATACGACGAGCGTCTGGACATCGAGCTGCAGGTTATTAACCAAATGGGGTTCCCCGGCTACTTCCTGATCGTGATGGAGTTTATCCAGTGGTCCAAGGATAACGGCGTGCCTGTGGGGCCGGGGCGTGGTTCCGGTGCGGGTTCGCTGGTGGCCTATGCGCTGAAAATCACCGATCTTGATCCGCTTGAGTTTGACCTACTGTTCGAACGTTTCCTTAACCCGGAACGTGTTTCGATGCCTGACTTCGACGTCGATTTTTGCATGGAAAAACGCGACCAGGTTATCGACCACGTATCGGAAATGTATGGCCGTGAAGCCGTTTCGCAGATCATTACCTTCGGTACGATGGCGGCGAAAGCGGTTATTCGTGACGTAGGCCGCGTGCTCGGCCACCCTTACGGCTTTGTCGATCGTATCTCCAAGCTGGTTCCACCGGATCCCGGCATGACGCTGGCGAAAGCCTTCGAGGCCGAGCCTCAATTGCCGGAGATCTACGAGGCTGACGAAGAGGTTAAAGCGCTGATCGACATGGCGCGCAAGCTGGAAGGTGTCACGCGTAACGCCGGTAAGCACGCCGGGGGCGTGGTGATCGCGCCAACCAAAATCACCGATTTTGCGCCGCTTTATTGTGACGATCAGGGGCAACATCCGGTTACCCAGTTTGATAAGAACGACGTTGAATACGCCGGTCTGGTGAAGTTTGACTTCCTGGGGCTGCGTACGCTGACGATCATCGACTGGGCGCTGAAAATGATCAACCCGCGTCGGGCAAAGCAGGGCCTGGAGCCGATTGATATCGCTGCGATCCCGCTCGAAGATAAGAAAAGCTTCGACATGCTGCAGCGCTCGGAAACTACTGCAGTCTTCCAGCTTGAATCGCGCGGTATGAAGGACCTGATTAAGCGCCTGCAGCCCGACTGCTTCGAAGATATGATCGCACTTGTGGCGCTGTTCCGTCCTGGCCCGCTGCAGTCAGGGATGGTAGATAACTTCATCGACCGTAAGCATGGGCGTGAAGAGATCTCTTATCCGGACGTGGAGTGGCAGCACGAAAGCCTGAAACCTGTACTGGAGCCAACCTACGGCATCATCCTGTATCAGGAACAGGTTATGCAGATTGCCCAGGTGCTTTCCGGTTATACCCTCGGCGGCGCGGATATGCTTCGCCGTGCGATGGGTAAAAAGAAACCGGAAGAGATGGCCAAGCAGCGCGGCACCTTTGAAGAGGGCGCGATCAAAAACGGCGTCGACGGCGAGCTGTCGATGAAAATCTTTGACCTGGTAGAGAAATTTGCCGGGTACGGCTTTAACAAATCGCACTCCGCTGCCTATGCTTTGGTTTCGTACCAGACGCTGTGGCTTAAGGCGCACTATCCGGCAGAGTTTATGGCGGCCGTTATGACCGCAGACATGGATAACACCGAGAAAGTGGTGGGCCTGGTGGACGAATGCTGGCGCATGGGGCTGAAAGTCCTGTCGCCGGACATTAACTCTGGTCTTTATCATTTCCACGTCAACGATGACGGGGAAATTGTTTACGGTATCGGCGCGATCAAAGGCGTGGGTGAAGGCCCGATTGAAGCCATTATCGAAGCACGTAATCAGGGCGGGCATTTCCTCGATCTCTTTGATTTGTGCGCGCGTTCCGATATCAAAAAGCTGAATCGCAGGGTGCTGGAAAAACTCATTATGTCCGGGGCATTTGACCGGCTTGGGCCACACCGTGCGGCACTGATGAACGCTTTAGGTGATGCGCTGAAAGCGGCCGACCAGCACGCGAAAGCGGAAGCTATCGGCCAGGCGGATATGTTTGGCGTCCTGGCTGAAGAGCCTGAGCAGGTCGAAAAATCCTACGCCAGCGTGATCCCATGGCCGGATCATGTGGTGCTGGAAGGGGAGCGTGAAACGCTTGGGCTGTATCTTACCGGCCACCCGATTAACCAGTACCTGAAAGAAATTGAGCGCTATGTCGGTGGCATGCGCCTGAAAGAGATGCACCCGACAGAACGTGGTAAAATGACCACGGCTGCGGGTCTGGTGATTGCTTCGCGGGTGATGGTCACCAAGCGGGGGAATCGCATCGGCATCTGTACGCTGGACGACCGTTCCGGCCGTCTGGAAGTGATGTTATTCACAGATGCACTAGAAAAATACCAGCATCTGCTGGAAAAAGACCGTATCCTGATCGTCAGCGGACAGGTCAGCTTTGATGACTTCAGCGGAGGGCTTAAAATGACGGCCCGCGAGCTGATGGACATCGACGAAGCCCGTGAAAAGTACGCGCGTGGGCTTGCTATCTCGCTGACGGACAGGCAAATTGATGACCAGCTTTTAAACCGTCTCCGTCAGTCTCTGGAACCCCATCGTTCGGGGACAATTCCAGTACATCTCTACTATCAGAGGGTGGATGCACGAGCCCGGTTGCGCTTCGGTGCGACATGGCGTGTTTCCCCTAGCGATCGTTTACTTAACGATCTGCGAACGCTGATTGGTTCGGAGCAGGTGGAACTGGAGTTTGACTAAAACAGGAATATTATGAGTCTGAATTTCCTTGATTTCGAACAGCCGATTGCAGAGCTGGAAGCGAAAATCGATTCCCTGACGGCCGTTAGCCGCCAGGATGAAAAACTGGATATTAATCTGGACGAAGAAGTGCAGCGTCTGCGCGAGAAAAGCGTTGAGCTGACCCGCAAGATCTTCGCTGATTTAGGCGCATGGCAGATTGCGCAGCTGGCGCGCCATCCGCAGCGTCCGTACACCCTGGATTATGTTCGTCTGGCTTTTGATGAGTTCGACGAACTGGCCGGTGACCGTGCCTATGCCGACGATAAAGCTATCGTGGGCGGTATTGCTCGTCTGGAAGGCCGTCCGGTGATGATCATTGGTCATCAGAAAGGGCGTGAAACCAAAGAGAAAATCCGTCGTAACTTCGGGATGCCGGCACCAGAAGGCTACCGCAAAGCGCTGCGCCTGATGGAAATGGCTGAACGTTTTAACATGCCGATCATTACCTTCATCGACACGCCGGGTGCATATCCGGGCGTTGGTGCCGAAGAACGTGGTCAGTCTGAAGCGATCGCCCGTAACCTGCGTGAAATGTCCCGCCTGAAAGTGCCTGTCATCTGTACCGTTATCGGTGAAGGTGGTTCCGGCGGTGCGCTGGCCATTGGCGTGGGCGACAAAGTGAATATGCTGCAGTACAGCACCTATTCCGTTATCTCCCCGGAAGGCTGCGCGTCCATTCTGTGGAAAAGCGCTGATAAAGCTCCGCTGGCGGCAGAGGCAATGGGCATTGTTGCTCCGCGTCTGAAAGAGCTGAAGCTTATTGATACCGTGATTCCTGAGCCGCTGGGCGGCGCGCATCGTAACCCGGAAGTGATGGCTGCTTCCCTGCGTGCGCAGCTGCTGGCCGATCTGGCCGATCTCGATGTGCTAAATAAAGACGAGTTATTAAACCGTCGCTACCAGCGTCTGATGAGTTACGGTTACGCCTGATTTTATGCTGTAAAATAGCGATAAGGGTCGGATTTTCCGGCCCTTTTTGCATTTATCGCTTCATGGAAAACCCCATTGCGCTATGCTTAGCCAAGTGATTTTCCAGGAGGTGAACATTGAATACTATTGCGATTATGGGGCCGCACGGCGTTTTCTATAAAGACGAGCCCATCAAGGAACTGCATCGCGCGTTGGAGCTACAGGGTTTTCAGCTCATTTATCCGACCAACAGCACCGATCTGCTTAAGCTGATTGAGCACAACCCGCGCATCTGCGGCGTTGTCTTTGACTGGGACGAATACAGCCTCGATTTGTGCAGCGAAATCAACCTGCTGAACGAAAACCTGCCTCTGTATGCGTTTATCAATACTCACTCCTCTTTGAACGTTAGCGTGAATGAAATGCGCATGGCGCTGTGGTTCTTCGAATATGCGCTGAGCGCGGCCGACGACATCGCCCTGCGTATTCGCCAGTACACCGATGAGTACCTGGATACGATTACGCCGCCGCTGACCAAAGCGCTGTTCACCTATGTTAAAGAGGGGAAATATACCTTCTGTACGCCAGGACATATGGCCGGTACCGCCTACCAAAAAAGCCCGGTCGGCTGTCTGTTTTACGACTTCTTCGGTGGTAACACGCTGAAGGCGGATGTGTCGATTTCGGTCACGGAGCTGGGTTCACTGCTTGACCATACCGGCCCTCATCTGGAGGCAGAAGAGTATATCGCCCGCACCTTTGGCGCAGAGCAAAGCTATATGGTGACCAACGGCACTTCGACGTCTAATAAGATTGTCGGTATGTATGCCGCGCCGTCCGGCAGCACGATTCTGGTCGATCGTAATTGCCATAAATCGCTGACCCATCTGCTGATGATGACCAATCTGGTGCCCATCTGGCTGAAGCCAACGCGCAACGCGCTGGGGATCCTGGGGGGCATTCCGCAGCGTGAATTCACCCGGGAAAATATAGAGAAAAAGGTCTCTGAAACCCTGAATGCGCAGTGGCCGGTACACGCGGTTATCACCAACTCGACCTACGACGGGCTGCTGTACAACACCGATTTCATCAAGAAAACGCTGGATGTGCCGTCGATTCATTTTGATTCAGCGTGGGTGCCTTATACCAACTTCCACCCGATTTATCAGGGAAAAAGCGGCATGAGCGGTGAGCGGGTGCCGGGGAAAATTATCTATGAAACGCAGTCAACCCATAAGCTGCTGGCGGCGTTCTCTCAGGCTTCACTGATTCACATAAAAGGTGATTACGATGAAGAGACCTTTAATGAAGCCTACATGATGCATACCACCACTTCCCCGAGCTACCCGCTGGTGGCCTCGATTGAAACTGCCGCGGCGATGTTGCGCGGTAACACTGGTAAGCGGCTGATTAACCGCTCTGTTGAGCGCGCGCTGCATTTTCGTCGCGAAGTACAGCGTCTGCGTGAAGAGTCAGAAGACTGGTTTTTCGATATCTGGCAGCCCGATCATGTTGATGAGGCCGAGTGCTGGCCCATTGCACCCGGTGAAGAAGACTGGCATGGCTTTAGGGACGCTGACGCGGATCACATGTATCTCGATCCTATCAAAGTCACTATTCTGACACCGGGCATGAGTGAGCTGGGAGAGATGGCGGAAGAGGGGATCCCGGCGGCGCTGGTGGCTAAGTTCCTCGATGAGAGAGGCGTTGTCGTCGAGAAAACCGGCCCGTATAACCTGCTGTTCCTGTTCAGTATCGGTATTGATAAGACAAAAGCGCTAAGCCTGCTGCGTGGGTTGACGGAGTTTAAGCGTTCTTACGATCTTAATCTTCGGGTGAAGAATATGCTGCCGGATCTGTACGCGGAAGATCCTGACTTTTATCGCAATATGCGTATCCAGACGCTGGCGCAGGGGATCCACAAGCTGATTAAGCAACATAACCTGCCAGACCTGATGCTGCGCGCTTTTGATGTCCTGCCTGAAATGCGTATGACGCCGCATGAGGCTTATCAGCAGCAGGTTAAAGGCAACGTTGAAACGGTAGAGATAGAGGAACTGTTGGGCAGAGTGTCGGCCAATATGATCCTGCCCTATCCGCCGGGAGTTCCGGTGGTTATGCCTGGAGAGGTGATCACCAAAGAGAGCCGCGCGGTGCTCGACTTCCTGCTGATGCTTTGCTCTGTTGGAGAGCATTATCCGGGCTTTGAAACGGACATCCATGGAGCAAAACTCGGTGAGGATGGCGTCTACAGAGTACGAGTCTTAAAAGAGGCTTGAGCGCTTGCTTTGCAAGGAAGCGATGATTACCTTGCCTGAAGTGACTAAGGAGATTTTATGCTGGGTTTAAAGCAAATTCATCACGTCGCGATTATCGCGTCGGACTACGAACGCAGTAAGCAATTCTATTGCGATGTGCTGGAATTTACGCTGGAAGCGGAAGTCTACCGCAAAGAGCGGGACTCCTGGAAAGGCGATCTGGCGCTAAACGGCCAGTATGTTATTGAGCTGTTCTCTTTCCCATTTCCACCGGTACGCCCAAGCCGCCCGGAAGCCTGTGGGCTTCGGCATCTGGCATTCAGCGTGGAAAACATCGACCAGGCGATCACGCATCTCGAAAGCCACGGTGTGAAATGCGAGCCGATTCGCATCGACCCCTATACGAATAAACGTTTCACTTTCTTTAGCGATCCCGATGGCCTGCCGCTGGAACTTTATCAGCAGTAAACCTTGCCAGCGCTGCGAATGCCCGGTAATTTGCCGGGCAAACCCTTCGTAACGACGAACTATGACTATCCGCGAACTTCAGTCTTTTCTGCATCCTCATCGCCAACTGCTGGTGGCGTTTAGCGGCGGGCTGGATTCGACCGTTCTGCTGCATCAACTGGTTACCCTGCGTGACACCTTGCAACCTGGACTGAATATCAGGGCGATGCATATCCATCACGGACTAAGCCCAAGGGCAGATAGCTGGGTAGAACATTGCCGGGCGCTTTGTGCTGCATGGCTAGTGCCCTTTGATGTGGCTCATGTACAGCTTCCTCCCGGTGGGCAGGGGATAGAAGGGGAGGCCAGATCGGCTCGCTATCAGGCGTTATCGGATTCGCTCCGGTCAGGAGAAGTGTTGCTCACGGCGCAGCATTTGGACGACCAGTGTGAGACCTTCCTGCTGGCGCTTAAACGTGGAAGTGGCCCGGCCGGGCTGGCGTCTATGCCCTCTATTCTGCCTTTTAGCAACACGTTATTACTGCGCCCGCTATTGTCGACTTTGCGTTTGCAGCTTGAAGAGTGGGCTTATGCTCACCAGCTAAGCTGGATTGAAGACGAAAGTAATCAGGACGATAAATATGATCGGAATTTCCTGCGCCTGAGAGTCGTTCCCCTTTTGCAGCAGCGGTGGCCACATTTTTCCCGCAGCGTTGCCCGCAGCGCTGAGTTATGCGGCGAGCAGGAACAGCTTCTTGACGAGCTGCTTGCTGAACAGCTGGATAACTTGATGTCGCCCCAGGGCGCATTGCGTATTGAGCCGATGTTGACGATGAGCGAAACCAGACGATTTGCCCTGCTGCGACGCTGGCTGGCACACCATCGTGCCGCGATGCCGTCCCGGGCTTCTCTGCAGCGTTTATGGCAGGAAGTTGCCTTAAGTCGGGAAGATGCCAATCCTCGCCTTCGCCTGGGGGAGCATGAAATCAGGCGTTTTCAGGGGGAGCTGTATTGGGTTCCGCTGTTCAACGTCGATCGAAATAAAAGCTATCTATGGCCTGCGCCTTACCAACCTCTGAATCTTCCAGAGCTGGGAATGGTTTCTCTCAGCGCTAAGGGAATGGCGGTACGTGCGCCAGCAGAAGGCGAAATCGTCAGTCTGCGCTTTAAGGCGCCAGGTTTGCTGCATATTGTCGGCAGGGATAAAGGGCGGACGCTGAAAAAAATCTGGCAGGAACTGCGGATTCCTCCGTGGGAGAGAGATGCCACGCCGCTGCTGTTTTATGGCGAGCAGCTTATTGCTGCGCCTGGCGCTTTTGTTACCCGCGAGGGGCAAGTCACGGAACATTCATGCTGGCACATAGACTGGCAAAAGGGAGTTGAACAATGAAAAAAGTCGTACTGCTGCTTGGGCTAATGGCCTGCAGTTTACCCGCTCTGGCTAAAGGCGATGCACAAGCCGGGGAAGCAAAGGCCATCACCTGTGTCGCCTGCCATGGCATGAGTGGGAAAGCGTCTGCCCCGCTCTATCCAAACATCGGTGGGCAGAGCGAAGCCTATCTGGAACACTCGCTTCAGGCTTATAAAAAAGGGGAGCGCAGCGGTGGGCAGGCAGAAATCATGAAGGCTTATGTCAGCGGTCTTTCAGACGAGGATATCTCTAATTTAGCGGCCTACTACGCCTCAATGAAGCCCTAAACAAAACGGGCAGCCTCGATAGCTGCCCGTTTTGTTTGATATGGGGTGACCAAATTTATTCGACGCTCACCACGATAGTGCCAATTTCGGGGTGGCTAAAGCTGTTAATTTTATCGAGGCGTAACTCTCGCGTAGCGCCGGCATCATCAACAATCAGGTATTCGACGTTTTTACGAGAAACCAGGTCGCTCGCTTTGGCCTTGAAAGTCTCCCCGTCTTTTAACTCCAGCGTCAGTAACAAATGATGCTGGCAGGCGAGCTCGAGATTGTCATAATCATCACAGTTGATGGGTTGATAGGCATCATTCATTGACATAATCGCTCACCAGTAAGTTCGCGGCAGCATATGCCGCCTGTTCCCTGACCGACTCCGAGACGGCCTCGCTGGAGGCGACTTCGTTCAGAGCCTTCAATACGCATCCTAAGGCATCAGGAATGTAGCCTAGATCACCGCTGGCAATTTCCGCGTAGCGTTGCCGAACCAATTCACAATACTTTTCCACTTACCCTCCTCTCAGAGTCCCGACTTCAGACCTATTCGTGGGGTCAAGTCTAAGCCTACGAAGATAAACTCTGTTTAGCAAGGTGACTATACCACAGCAATGTAACCGATATCAGCCAGGCTAAGACTCGAATTATTTAGGGTATACCCGCCATACTGCAAGCCGAGAGTATGTTATTTCGCTACAATAGCGCGCAATTGTGTATGGAGAAGTGTGATGGCGTTAAAAGCGACAATTTATAAGGCGACGGTGAATGTGGCCGATCTCGATCGTAATCGGTTTCTGGACAGCAGCCTGACGCTGGCGCGCCACCCTTCGGAAACGCAGGAACGCATGATGTTGCGCCTGCTGGCGTGGATTAAATATGCGGATGAGCGTCTGGAGTTTACCCGCGGTCTTAGTGCGGAAGACGAGCCGGAAATCTGGCGCAAGAACGATCACCTTGGCATTGATTTGTGGGTGGATCTGGGGTTACCGGAAGAGCGTCGGGTGAAAAAAGCCTGCAGCCAGTCGGCCGAGGTGGCGTTGTTTACCTATAATAGTCGGGCGGCGGAAATTTGGTGGCAGCAAAACCAGAACCGCCTGAGCCAGTTTAAAAACCTGTCTATCTGGTATCTGGATGACGTACAGCTGGCGAAGCTAAGCGAATTTGGCACGCGTACCATGAATCTGCAGGCAACTATCCAGGACGGCGCGATTTGGCTGTCCGATAGCGAGAATAATCTGGAAATTCACTTTACGGCCTGGCAGCAGCCATGATTTCAGTGTCGCGAACGGTATCTATCCCGGACAATGAGGTCACGATTACCGCGATTCGCGCCCAGGGGGCAGGCGGGCAGCATGTGAATAAAACCTCAACGGCTATTCATTTGCGCTTTGATATCCCTGCCTCTAGCCTGCCAGAGTCGTATAAGATACGTCTGTTGGCGGTAAGTCATCATTTGATCACGCCTGAGGGCGTCGTGGTGATTAAAGCCCAGGAATACCGAAGTCAGGAGATGAACCGCGAAGCGGCGGTGGCTCGCCTGGTTTCATTGATACAAGAACTCACCGTAGTGCAGAAGAGTCGTCGCGCGACAAAGCCGACGCGAGCTTCTAAAGAGCGACGTCTGACCTCTAAGGCGCAGAAGTCGACGACCAAAGCACTGCGCGGCAAAGTTCGCCGCCATCCGGAGTAGCGGCGAAGTTGGGACAATGGCATAAGGAATAAAGCATGAAGAAAAGTCTTCTGGCTGCGCTGGCAGCGCTCAGCCTGTTCACGCTATTTGGCTGTAATAATCGTACGGAAACGCAAACTTTGCTCCCGGCTCAGGCAGCGGAACTGAAACCGATGCAGCAGAGCTATCGCGGCGTAGTGCCGTGTGCGGATTGTGAAGGGATTGAAACCTCGCTGTTCCTGGAAAAGGATGGCACCTGGGTGATGAACCAGACCTATCAGGGTAAAGGAGCCTCGTTTGCCAGCTACGGTAAATGGGCGCGTACTGCCGATAAGCTGGTCTTAACTGACAGCGAAGGCGAGAAGCAGTACTTCCATCCAAAGGGCGACAGCCTGGTGATGCTGGATCGTGAAGGCAATCCGATTGAATCGCAGTTCAACTACACGCTGAAAGCGGTGGATGCGAAGCTGCCGTCAACGCCAATGCCGATGAAAGGTAAGTACAAATACATGGCCGACGCCGCTGTATTTGAGGACTGTGCTACAGGTAAAACTTTTGCCGTGGCGAATAACGCCGAGCTGGAAAGAGCCTATGCGGCAGCGCGCGGCAAGAACAGTGCGCCAATCCTGCTGGTGGTAGAAGGGCACTTTACGCTGCAGGCCTCTCCTGATAGCGGAGAGCTGCAAAAAGCGCTGGTGGCCGATAAGGGCGCGAAGTTTAAGCCCGGCAAAGACTGTAACGACTAAAACGAAAAAGCCCTGCAGATGCAGGGCTTTTTTTATAGCGTCGCTAGCCTGCGAGCCTTCAGGTAAATGCCAGGTTTAATGTGCCCGACGTAGCTGAGTGGCATAGTCGGCGCTAACGTCGCAACATCCCCCTCACGCATGTGAAGCAAATCTGCCGGGCTTACCCAGCCAGGAGATGCTTGCGTCAAAGGCGTACCTGCGTGCTCATAGGCGGCAAGAACAAACTCGGAGCAAAAGTAGTTCGCTTTATTGCCATCCGGGGTACTGAGTTGAGAAGCAGCGAGACCTTTATACATTGCTGGCGAAACTCTTTCGAAAACGGATTTAGCGAGCAAAGCTGTTTTGTCACCATGAAGGGAGCCATTTCAATAATCCCTTTATAGTTATAACCCTTACCAGATTTGCTGTGGGCAAATTTTCTTATACTGTTGGCCTGCTCTGGGGTGAGTTCAGGGAAGCGCAAAGCCAGAAGCTTATCACTATGCTGCATGGCTTCTTCAAGCGTGACTATCTGCACGCCAGAGCCAACGGCTTCAGCCACTTCGCCCTGGCCAATATAAATGGCAACATGGCTTACCGCTGAGGTGCTGAACAGGCGAATACCGACAGAGGTCAGGCTAATCGTTGAAGACAGCAATAGATCGCCTGGCCGTAAATCCTGCTGATGAATTTCTTTCAACGTCTCCCCGGGGGCTGAACTGACGCGTTGAAATTTGATGGCTGAGGGAGGGGCGTTCGTGGTTTTGTTGGTTGTTTTAGAAGGGAGGGCAATGTCCATACTACAGCCCGAAACCAGGAAAGAGAGTGTCGCAATCCAGGCGTACCTTTTCATACATAATCCTTTATGCCGGCTTTAATTAAGCAAAACGCCCTGTAAAACAGGGCGTTGATTTACGGCAGAGAGGGTATCAACCTTTGATGGCGCTGACTAAGAAATCAACGATTTCGTTGACTTTGATCATCTGCTTCTCACCGGCACGGCGATGTTTGTATTCGATCTCTTCGTTGTCGAGATTGCGGTCGCCGATAACGATAGTGTGAGGAATACCAATCAGTTCCATGTCGGCAAACATCACGCCTGGACGCTCTTTGCGGTCATCCAGCAGCACGTCGATACCCTGTGCACGTAGCGTGGTATACAGCTCTTCAGCCAGCTGCTGCACGCGGAAGGACTTGTGCATGTTCATTGGCAGAATCGCAACGTGGAACGGCGCGATTGCATCCGGCCACAGAATACCGCGGTCATCAAAGTTCTGTTCAATCGCGGCCGCGACCACGCGGGTTACGCCGATACCGTAGCAGCCCATGGTCAGCGTCTGGTTACGGCCATCTTCGCCCTGAACTGCTGCTTTCAGCGCTTCGGAGTACTTCGTACCCAACTGGAAGATGTGACCGACTTCGATGCCGCGCTTGATCATCAACGTGCCTTTGCCGTCCGGGCTTGGATCGCCGGCCACAACGTTACGGATATCCGCAACTTCCGGCAGCGCAACGTCGCGTTCCCAGTTAATGCCGATAAAGTGCTTCCCGTCGATGTTTGCACCAGCGGCGAAATCGCTCATCGCGGCAACGCTGCGGTCAATCACAACCGGAACCGGCAGGTTGATTGGGCCCAGGGAGCCCGGACCTGCTTTCACGATGTCGCGAATTTCCTGTTCGGTGGCGAACGCCAGTGGGCTTGCTACCTGCGGCAGCTTCTCGGCTTTCACTTCGTTCAGCTCGTGATCGCCACGAACCAGCAAAGCAACCAGCGGATAAGCGCTGCCTTCGGTCGCTTTCACCAGCAGAGTTTTAACCGTTTTCTCGATTGGCAGGTTGAACTGCTCTACCAGCTCGGCGATGGTTTTAGCGTTCGGAGTATCAATCTGGCTCATTTCAGCGGTCGGTGCTGCACGGCCTGTTGCCGGTGCTAAAGCTTCAGCGAATTCGATGTTTGCCGCATAATCTGAGCTGTCAGAGAAGATCACATCATCTTCACCGCTTTGTGCCAACACCTGGAACTCATGGGAGGCACTGCCGCCGATAGAGCCGGTGTCCGCCTGCACGGCACGGAAGTCCAGACCCATGCGGGAGAAGATCTTGCTGTAAGCCTCATACATTTTGTCGTAGGTTTCCTGCAGGGATTCCTGAGACGTATGGAACGAGTAGGCGTCTTTCATCAGGAATTCGCGGGAACGCATAACGCCAAAGCGTGGGCGCACTTCGTCACGGAATTTAGTCTGGATCTGGAACAGATTCAGCGGCAGCTGTTTGTAGGAGCTAAGCTCGTTGCGAATCAGGTCGGTGATCACTTCTTCGTGGGTTGGACCCAGCACGAAAGGACGTTCGCCACGGTCAACAAAGCGCAGCAGCTCCGGGCCGTATTGCTCCCAACGTCCACTCTCCTGCCACAGGTCGGCGGGTTGAACCACCGGCATGCACATTTCGATAGCACCGGCGTTGTTCATCTCTTCACGCACGATGTTTTCGACTTTCTTCAGGACGCGCAAACCGGTCGGCAGCCAGGTGTATAAACCGGAGGCCAGCTTGCGGATCATCCCGGCGCGCAGCATCAGCTGGTGGCTGACTACTTCAGCGTCGGCAGGTGTCTCCTTCAGAGTGGAGAGCAGATATTGGCTAGTACGCATGTTGTTACGGTTCCATTTGGACGGCAGAGCGCAGGCCGCCGGCGGCCTGCTTCAAAAAAAGTGGTTTAGTTTACCAGTGTGGCAGAGATGTCAAAAGAGAGAGGGCTAAATTAACTCGCTTCGAGGGCGAACACTTCAAAACCTTGCTCTGTGATACGCCAGCGAACATTAAAGTCCAGAAGCAGAACGGCATAAGTCTTCCCGACATCTTCTCCTTTACGATAGGCAGGACGAGGGTCCTGAGCAAGCACCTGACTGATAAAGCGCGCAAGATGCGGATAGCGTTTTTCCAGCCCGGTTAACTGATGCTGCACTTCTGGTGTAAACGTCACGTGCATGTCCGCCTGGGGAGCCTGCTGTGCGTAGCCAGCACGTGCGTCCGGCACGGCTTCTGCAAACGGCAGGTACGGTTTGATATCCACAATGGGCGTACCATCCACCAAATCCAGGCTGCCAAGCTGCAGTATCACTTCATCTTTTTGGCAACGAATACCTTTAAGCTCAACCAGCGACATGCCGATTGGATTAGGGCGAAACGTGGAACGCGTAGCAAACACGCCCATTCGCGCGTTTCCGCCAAGCCGGGGAGGGCGAACGGTTGGGCGCCAGCCGCCTTCCATCGTTTGATGGAAGACAAACAGCAGCCACAGGTGGCTAAACTCTTCCAGCCCGCGCACGGCATCGGCCTGGTTGTAAGGCGCAAGCAGATGCAGTTCGCCACCGCCATCTTTGACCAGACCGGGCTGACGCGGGACGGCGAACTTTTCTTTATAAGGGGAGTGAATGACGCCTATTTGCGCAAACTCGAATTCGGTCATTGCGCCGAAACTTGCAGCGCGGAGCCAACACAGACGGCCTGACGGTAGCACCCAGGCGTAGCAGTGGTGATGTCGCAGCTGTGTTGTAGAACCGCATTGGCTTTCATTTTAGAGGCATTAATCTGCATGCGTTTACGTGCTGTCGGGATATTCGGTGGGGAATCCTGATTGCTTGCCTGGCAAGACTCGCCGCTGACTTCGCCTAAATCACGGAACGGTTTACCCACTAAGTCTTCTGCGTTGGTGTAGATTCTGACCGGAGCAGGGCGAGGCGCTTTAGGTTTCTCTGTTTCTGTCTTCGGCGCAGCTGCCGTGCTTTGAACGGGTTCTACTGGGGATCTGCTTAGCATTGAACAGCCGCTCAGCATGAATGCTAATAAACAGATCGGTAAAGCACGCATAATATTTCCTCAATGAATGTAAAACGGGGAACATTGAAGCAAGCTCGAACCAAAATAACAAGGCGGGCTTGCGCCCGCCTTTAATTATTTACGTAAAACTGAAGAATGGAAACTTACCAGCCTTTAACCGCGCCGCCGTTAAAGACTTTGTTAGCCGCTTCGTTAACTTCGTCAGACTGGTAGGCCTGAACGAACTTCTTCACGTTCTCTGCATCTTTGTTATCTTCACGAGACACGATCAGGTTCACGTAAGGAGAGTTTTTGTCTTCAACGAAGATACCGTCTTTCGCTGGCGTCAGGCCAATCTGGCTGGCGTAAGTGGTGTTGATGATAGCCAGGGCAATCTGCGCGTCGTCAAGAGAGCGTGGCAATTGCGGTGCTTCCAGCTCGACCAGCTTCAGGTTTTTTGGGTTCTCGGTGACATCCAGCACGGTTGGCAGCAGACCAACACCGTCTTTCAGTTTGATCAGACCTTCTTTCTGCAGCAGCAGCAGAGAACGGCCGAGGTTAGTTGGGTCGTTTGGTAGTGCTACCTGAGAACCCGGCTGCAGTTCAGCCAGTGATTTGATTTTTTTAGAGTAGCCGGCAATTGGATAAACAAAAGTATTGCCTACGGAAACCAGTTTATAACCACGATCTTTGATTTGCTGATCCAGGTAAGGCTTATGCTGGAAGGCGTTAACGTCGATGTCGCCTTTGCTCAGCGCTTCGTTTGGCAGCACATAGTCGGTAAAGGTCACCAGCTCAACATCCAGGCCATACTTCTCTTTGGCCACTTTCTGAGCCACTTCCGCAACCTGCTGCTCAGCGCCAGCGATCACGCCGACTTTAATGTGGTTTGGATCTTTTTCTTCCTGACCGCAACCCACCAGGGCCAGAGAGCCAATCAGAGCACCGACCGCGGCGAACGTTTTAAAGTTAAAAGCCATGTCCTTTTCCTTGTATGAATGCAGTTGTGTTTATTTGTGAGTAACAGCCCGGACGATACGATCGCCAGAGAATTGAATTAAGTAAACCAGCACGACCAGAAGAACCAACACGGTATTCATTACTGTAGCGTTGTAACCGATGTACCCGTACTGATAGCCAATCTGCCCCAGACCACCGGCACCGACGGCACCGCCCATAGCAGAATAGCCCACTAAAGTAATAAGGGTAATCGTGGCAGCATTGACCAGGCCTGGAAGTGCTTCCGGAAGCAATACTTTGCGGATGATTTGCAGCGGCGTGGCGCCCATCGCGCGTGAAGCTTCAATCAGGCCGGTTGGGATTTCCAGCAGCGCGTTTTCGACCATACGGGCAATAAACGGTGCTGCACCTACGGTCAATGGAACGATAGCCGCCTGCAGGCCGATAGAAGTTCCTACAATGACGCGGGTAAAAGGTATCATCCAGACGAGCAGAATAATGAACGGGATAGAACGGAAGATGTTAACTACCGCCGAGAGGCTGCTATAAAGCTTTGCGTTAGCGCTGATTTGCCCAGGGCGAGTGATGTACAGCAACACGCCGACAGGCAGGCCAATCACAAACCCGAAGAAACCGGAAACAAAGGTCATGGCTAACGTTTCATACACGCCGCGAGCCAGTAACCAAATCATTGCTTCAGACATAACCCAGCACCTCTACTTTCACGTGTTGCTCCTGCAGCCAGGCAATAGCCGCTTGCGTATCTTTTGGCTCGCCGTGCATTTCGCACAGCATGATGCCGAACTTCACGCCGCCGGCATAATCCATCTGCGCGCTAATAATGTTGCTGTTCACGTTGAAGGTACGTGCTGTTTCAGAGAGAAGTGGAGCATCGACCGACTGGCCGGTGAATTCCAGGCGCAATAAAGGTACCGCGCTTTCTTTATTCTCTGCGCTCAGGCGCTGAGCGTAATCTTCCGGTACGTCGAGGTGCAGCGTGGACTGGATAAACTGCTGCGCCAAAGGCGTTTTCGGATGGGAGAACACTTCGCTCACCGTATCCTGCTCGATAAGCTCGCCGTTGCTGATAACGGCCACGCAGTCACAAATGCGTTTTACGACATCCATCTCGTGGGTGATGAGCAGAATAGTCAGCCCCAGGCGACGATTAATGTCTTTCAGCAGCTCCAGAATGGAACGTGTCGTGGCCGGGTCCAGCGCGCTGGTGGCTTCGTCGCACAGCAGTACTTTTGGGTTGCTGGCAAGCGCACGGGCAATCGCCACGCGCTGTTTCTGCCCGCCGGAAAGATTTGCCGGCCAGGTATCGTGTTTTTCACTGAGGCCAACTAAATCCAGCAGTTCGGTAACGCGGCGTTTAATCTCTTCTTTTGGCGTATTGTCCAGCTCAAGCGGTAGAGCAACGTTGCCGAATACGGTACGCGAAGAGAGCAGATTAAAGTGCTGGAAGATCATGCCAATCTGGCGACGGGCTTTGGTTAACTGGGTTTCGGAAAGCGTTGTCAGATCCTGGCCATCAACCAGAACTGAACCCTGAGTCGGACGCTCAAGCAGGTTTACACAGCGGATGAGGGTACTTTTCCCCGCACCGGACGCGCCAATCACGCCATAAATTTGCCCGGCAGGCACGTGCAGACTGACATTATTCAATGCCTGTATGCTGCGGTTGCCCTGCTGGAACACCTTGGTGATATTTGAAAGTTTAATCATTGAGTTATTTATTATCGTATATGTATTAGCCGTGGAATTTTCTGCTACCAGTAACCAAAGTTACCGTAATCGATATGGATGTTAAGGCATCCAGACGTCTAAATCAATCAGGGAGTGAAGGACTGTTCTCTCCTTATTACTAAATCATGCGATACTAAGCGCAATTAACCCGTTTCAGGAGTTCTCCAGTGGCACAGTCCGTACCCGCTATTTTTCTCGACCGCGATGGCACCATTAATGTCGATCATGGCTATGTATATGAAGTTGACCGATTCGAATTTATTGATGGTGTTATAGAAGCAATGCGCGAATTAAAAGAGATGGGCTTTGCTCTGGTACTGGTGACTAACCAGTCCGGCATTGCGCGCGGGATGTTCACCGAGGCAGACTTTGAAAACCTGACCGAGTGGATGGACTGGTCGCTGGCGGACCGCGGTGTCGATCTCGACGGTATCTATTATTGTCCTCACCACCCGGAAGGGAGCGTGGAAGCGTTTCGTCAGACCTGTGACTGCCGCAAGCCGCAGCCGGGAATGCTGATTTCCGCACGGGACTTCCTGCACATCGATATGGCTTCTTCTTATATGGTCGGCGACAAAATTGAAGATATGCAGGCCGGTGCTGCCGCTTTGGTGGGGACTAAAGTGTTGGTTCGTACCGGTAAACCAGTGACAGAAGAAGGTGAGGCCGCCGCAGATTTGGTCATTAATAGCCTTGCTGACCTGCCAAAAGCCATCAAACAGCGCCAAAAATAAGCGTTTCGATTAAAAATGACGCTATCGGAAAGTTTTTT
>NZ_BCTL01000008.1 GCF_001571265.1 Cedecea neteri NBRC 105707 = ATCC 33855
ATCAGCGCCACCAGCAATCAGGCCGTCAACGGCAGCCAGCTCTTTGCCACCAATGCACGTGTCTCGACTAACACCACCAATCTCAGTAACGTCGCCTCCTCCCTCGGCGCCGGCGCGGGCATTGCGGCAGACGGTACCTGGACGGCCCCGAACTATGCCGTCCAGGGCGGGAACTATGCCAACGTCGGCGCAGCGCTTGGCGCGCTGGATGTTGCGACTACGGGCAACAGCACCGCTATCAACAATCTCCAGGCGGAGATCAACAACGGCGGGCTCGGCCTTGTTAAACAGGATGCTACGACCCGCGATATCACTGTCGCAGCGGCGACAGACGGGGATTTAGTCACCTTCACCAACAGCGCGGGCGACACCCGCACCCTGTCCGGCGTTACAGCGGCGCTGCTCAGCAGCACCAGCACACAGGCGGTCAACGGCAGCCAGCTTTATGCCGCCAATAACACCCTTGTGAATATTCTCGGCGGCAGCGCAGCGCTTGACGGCAACGGCAACATTACGGGCCCGACATGGACCATTCAGGGAACCACCACCAACAATATCAGTCAGGCGCTGGCCTCGCTGGACAGCTCGGTGAATGACCTGAAGAGGGAAGCACAAAGCGGTGGCGGTAAGATTGTCACTCAGCCCGGCACCAAAGATACGGTGTCAGTCGGTGGACACACCGGTGGCTCAAGCGTCTCACTCACCGGGCAGGATGGCGATCGTACGCTTACCGGCGTCGCTAACGGTGTAAACGATAATGATGCAGTGACTGTCGCGCAGTTGAATGCGCTCAGCCGGGAAGTTGTCGCCGCCAGCAAACAGCTGGCCGTTAACGTAAGTGACAGCGTCACGCCTGCATCCGCTACCGGTGCAGACAGTATTGCCCTGGGCGGGAACGCTAACAGTTCAGGGACCAATGCCATTTCGATCGGTAACGGCGCTGCCGCCTCAGGAAGCGGGAGTTCTGCCGTCGGTGCCTCCTCCTCTGCCAGTGGCACGAACGCCACCGCGATGGGGCAAAACAGTAATGCTTCAGGCACCAACTCTGTTGCTCTCGGCAGCAGCTCCACCGCCAGCGGGAGCAATAGCGTTGCGCTGGGCGCAAATTCTGTTGCCTCACGGGATAACAGCGTGTCCGTGGGCGCAGCCGGAAGCGAGCGTCAGATAACCAACGTGGCAGCAGGTACGCAAACTACCGATGCCGTGAACCTCGGGCAGCTCAACAGTGCTCAACAGCAAAACAACCGCGCTTTCAGCCAGTTGAGTCGCCGCATAGATCGGGTTGAAAACAAGCTGACTGCGGGTATTGCCTCGTCGATGGCTATGGCGGGGATCCCGCAGGCATACCAGCCGGACTCAAACCTGGTCGGGGCAGCGATTTCCGGCTATTCGGACAAAAGCGCGATTGCCGTGGGCGTATCGAAAATTTCTGAAAATGGCCGGTGGATCACCAAGCTGCAGGCCAGCGCCAACACCGAAAGCGATGTTGGCGCATCCATTGGGGTGGGCTATCAGTGGTAAATAAAATGATGAGAAAATACGCAGTACTACCGGCAGTTATTGCCCTTACCGCCATGACGGGCTGCAAGGAGGTCAAAAAGGATGACACCCGTTCACAGGGGATGATTACCCTCTCCTCCGTGCCATTATTGCAGCAGGCGCTGGTCAATGAAGCGCCCGCTCCCGGGGGGCAGTTTAATGAAGCGGTGATGTCCAGCGTTTGCCAGTATGTTGCCGGTCAAACGGATAAAGCACATCTGGACGCCAGCCTGGCGGCGCAAAACATAGATACCAGCGCTTTTAGTGCAGCCGAGGGTAAACAGGCGCCGGATTATGCGGTGAAATGTGCCGCCTATATCTCTGCTAAGATCTTCAAAACGGATATCTTTCTGGCAAGCGAACACTTGCAGGCTAACGATGAACAAACCGTAGAGCTGGTAGCACAACGGTTACAGCAGCTGACGCCCAGCGCCGTACACGTGGCGCAATACCTTGCCGAACTGGCCGCGTCCAGTGAAGGCATGACATTTGCTTCGGTTGCCGATTACCAGACTTTTGTCCGCCAGCAGCTGTCAAAAACGGCTCCTGACTTCGTGAAGTCGGTGATGAACGACCCGGCTCAGCCTGAAAGCTACCGGGAGCGAGGCGTTAATGCAGGTTATCGCTTTAGGATTTCGGACAATACTATTGTGATGTCTTTATATGATGCAGACTGGCTCGGCAATGGAAAAGCAATGGGAACAGAATATAAGGTGAATATTCAGACGAAGAAATAAAGCAGAGTGCCGCCCTGGTGGCGGCATATTTATTTATAGACATTCATATTGATTATTTATTCAGCGTGGCAACATAGCCCGAAAAACGCCATTTCCCGTCTTCGTCTTTTCGGAAAGAAACCAATTCATTCCCCACGCGTCCCCCCGCAAACGTCGAAGTAAAATTAACGTTCACATAGTGGCCTGGGTTCACGTCACCGCTCTGCTCCGCCATCTGCACCTGCGTGATACTGCGCCACTCGCGCTTTTGCACCTTCCCAACCGCCTGCCTGTTACTGCCTACCTGAGAAACGAAGGTTTTTTCATTCACCGCGCTCTGTGTATATTTCGTCGCCTCTTTCCATATTTTTTGATAACCACCAGAATCAATAACCGTGGCAGCTTTTACGGCCATATCTTTAAAAGTTGTCGGATCGTTGGCCGGGTTAGCATCATTCGCCAGAGCGGATTGCGTTAACAGTAACCATAAGGCAAAACCGGAATACTTTGCTGTCCTCACAAGACTTCTCCTTCACCGATTAAAATAGATAACACGCACGCTTATGACTGAATAAATAAAATATATACCATTGCATCAGGTTTGCCGGAAAAGCACGGCATTAATGCTGAATCGCATGCGAAGTGACCCAATGCTACAATAGTCACCATTCACAAATCCGAACACAGGGAGCAAACATGTCTGAGTCCAGCGTCCAGGTCAGTGAAACCAGAGGCCCAGCGGAACACAGCGTCAGGGAACAGATCATCGAGGCGGCGACCGAGTTCTTCGGTCACTACGGGTTTGAAAAAACAACGGTGTCCGATCTCGCCAAAGCCATCGGCTATTCCAAAGCCTATATCTACAAGTTCTTTAAATCTAAGCAGGAAATCGGCGAAGTTATCTGCGATAACCGCCTGACGATGATGATAGATATCGTCAGCAAATCGGTGGCCGGGGCTTCCGGCGCGTCGGCAAAGCTGCGGGCGATGTTCAGCGCCCTGATTGCCGCAGGCAGCGATCTGTTTTTCTATGACCGCAAGCTGCACGATATCGCCATTGTCTCCTGTCAGGAGAACTGGCCTTCTGCCGAGCGCTACAAAATGCAGCTGTACGAAGCGCTAACCGCCATCATCCATGAAGGTCGCCAGTCCGGCGAATTTGAACGCCTTAGCCCGATGGATGACACCGTGAATGCCGTTTTTCTCGTCATGCTGCCGTATATCAGCCCGATCCAGCTGCAATACAACCTCGACCAGGCTAAACAGGCCGAACAGCTTTTACCCGCGCTTATCCTTCAAAGTCTGAAGCCCTGACCGCATTTTGTGACCATTGACTAAATTGGTCACTTGAATAATTATCGGCGTTCCTGCTCCGCGTTTATAAGGGAACGTATGTTTCGTCTTCAGCCTTTTCCGGCCGCTGTGGCGCTGCTGTGCTCGGCGCTCACCGCCTGCGGTGACTCATCTCAACCAGAGGATCCACGCACTCAGCCTCCGGGGGTTCGCGTTGTCGCGGTTCAGCCCGCCACCGATGACGCCCGGGCTTTTACCGGTATTGTCGCCTCCCGAATCCAAAGCGATCTCGGTTTTCGCGTTCCGGGAAAAATTCTTGAGCGCCTGGTGGACAAAGGCCAGACGGTGAAAAACGGTCAGCCCCTGCTCCGGCTGGATCCTCAGGACTTAAGCCTGCAGGCTAAAGCGCAGGATCAGGCCGTAGCCGCCGCCAAAGCCCGCGCGAAACAGGCCGCCGCCGATGAGGCCCGCTACAGAAGTATTGTCAGCAGCGGTGCGATTTCCGCTTCGCAGTACGATCAAATCAAAGCTCAGGCCGATAGCGCCAGAGCGGATCTGCAGGCGGCCATTGCGCAGGCCAATGTGGCTAAAAACGCCATGAATTATGCGGTGCTGACGGCAGACTCTGACGGTGTGATCATGGACACCCTGGCCGAGCCGGGTCAGGTTGTCGCCGCCGGGCAAGCGGTGATTCGCCTGGCCCGGGCGGGCCAGCGTGAAGCGGTTGTCGATTTACCGGAAACGCTGCGCCCAGCGCTGGGCACCGTCGCCCAGGCTCACCTTTACGGTTCAGATGGCGCTCCCGTAGCAGCGACCTTACGCCAGCTTTCCGACGCCGCCGACCCACAGACACGTACATTTGAAGCGAAGTTTGTGCTCGCGGGTGCGCTTTCTCAGGCACCTCTTGGCAGCACGGTCACGGTCGCCATCCCGGATGAAGGTTCCCCCTCACAAAGCGTGATTGTGCCTCTGGCCTCGCTCTATGATGCCGGGAAAGATAAAGGCACTGGCGTTTGGGTCGTTAGCGGCAAGCCGGCAAAAGTCAGTTGGCAACCGGTGAGTATCCGCCGTATAACCGACGAATCCGCCATTGTTGCCACCCACATTGACAGCCACGCCAGCATCGTCGCCCTCGGCGCACACCTGCTACACGAAGGCGAAGAAGTCAGGCCGCTCGCCCAGGGTACCACTGACCTGGCGGGAGCACCGTAATGCGCGACTCTCGCTTTAATCTTTCCGCCCTCGCGGTGCGGGAAAAATCAGTGACCTTGTTCCTGATCCTGCTCATCACCCTGGCCGGGATCATCGCGTTTTTTAAACTGGGCCGCGCCGAAGACCCGCCTTTTACGGTGAAACAGCTGACGGTGATCACCGCCTGGCCGGGTGCAACCGCGCAGCAAATGCAGGATCTGGTGGCCGAGCCGCTGGAAAAGAGAATGCAGGAGCTGGACGATTATGACCGCACTGAAACCTATACCCGCCCGGGCCTTGCCTACAGCGTTGTCTCCTTAAAAGACAGTACGCTGCCCGCCAACGTGCCGGAGGAGTTTTACCAGGCGAGAAAAAAAATCAGCGATGAGGCCAAAAACCTGCCGGATGGCGTGATTGGCCCGCTGGTGAACGACGAGTTCTCGGATGTGACCTTTGCGCTGTTTGCCCTGAAAGCCAAAGGTGAGCCGCAGCGCCAGCTGGTACGTGATGCCGAGAACCTGCGCCAGCAATTGCTGCACGTCCCCGGCGTGAAAAAAGTGAATATCATCGGTGAACAGGCGGAGCGCATTTTTGTCTCTTTCTCTCACGACAGGCTCGCCACGCTTGGCGTCTCGCCGCTGGATATTTTTCAGGCCTTGAGTAACCAGAACCTGCTCACGCCCGCAGGCTCAATCGAAACTGCTGGCCCGCAGGTGTTTATCCGCGTGGATGGCGCGCTGGATCAGCTCTCAAAAATTCGCGATACCCCCATCGTGGCCCAGGGGAAAACGCTCAAACTGTCCGACGTCGCCGACGTCGAACGCGGGTATGAAGACCCGGCGACATTCCTCGTCAGAAACAACGGCGAACCTGCTCTGCTGCTCGGCGTGGTCATGCGCGACGGCTGGAACGGGCTTGATTTAGGCAAAGCTCTGGATCAGGAAGCCCGCAGGATCAACGACACGATGCCGCTCGGTATGAGCTTCAGTAAAGTCAGCGATCAGTCGGTGAACATCAGCTCCGCCGTGGATGAGTTTATGGTGAAGTTTTTTGTCGCCCTGTTGGTGGTGATGGCGGTCTGCTTCGTCAGCATGGGCTGGCGGGTCGGCATCGTGGTTGCCGCAGCCGTGCCGCTGACGCTGGCCGTGGTGTTTATCGTCATGGCGGCAACCGATAAAAACTTCGACAGGATAACCTTAGGCTCGCTGATTCTGGCGCTGGGCTTGCTGGTTGACGACGCCATTATCGCCATTGAAATGATGGTGGTGAAAATGGAGGAAGGCTACAGCCGCGTGAAAGCCTCCGCCTATGCCTGGAGCCATACCGCCGCGCCCATGCTGGCGGGCACGCTGGTGACCGCCATCGGCTTTATGCCGAACGGCTTCGCCCACTCCACCGCCGGGGAATATACCAGCAACATGTTCTGGATTGTCGGCATCGCGCTGATAGCGTCCTGGCTGGTGGCCGTGGTGTTCACGCCTTATCTCGGCGTTAAGTTACTCCCCGATATGCATAAAGCCGCGCTGGCGGAACATGCGCTATACGCCAGCAAAAACTACACCCGTTTTCGTGCGCTGCTGAAAAGAGTCATCGCCCGCAAGTGGCTAACCGCCGGTTCGGTCGTCGGCCTGTTTGTACTGGCGATAGCCGGAATGGCCGTGGTGAAAAAACAGTTCTTCCCAATCTCAGACCGCCCGGAAGTGCTGGTAGAAGTTCAGCTGCCTTACGGAACATCTATCGAGCAAACGACGAGGACTACCGAGCGTATTGAGCAATGGCTCAGCGCTCAAAAAGAATCCAAAATCGTCACCTCCTACATTGGCCAGGGTGCGCCACGTTTCTACCTGGCCATGGCGCCTGAACTGCCCGACCCTTCGTTCGCAAAAATTGTGATCCTCACGCCCGATCCTGATGCGCGAGAAGCGTTGAAAATGCGGCTGCGGCAGGCCATCAGCAACGGGCTGGCACCGGAGGCACAGGTGCGCGTCACCCAACTGGTCTTCGGGCCTTACACACCTTACCCGGTTGCATTTCGCGTGATGGGGCCAGACCCGGATGTGCTCAGAACGATTGCGTCTCAGGTTGAAAAAGTGATGAATCAAAGCGGGCTGATGCGCACCGTGAACATCGACTGGGGCTCCCGGGTGCCCACGCTGCATTTCACCCTTAACCAGGACCGTCTTTACGCCGTGGGCTTAACTACCGCTTCTGTCTCCCAGCAATTACAGTTTCTGCTTTCCGGCGCACCGTTGACCGAAGTGCGGGAAGATATCCGTTCCGTGCAGGTTACCGGGCGAGCGAGAGGCAGCGTGCGGGACGACCCGGCGCAGCTCGCCGCGCTCACGCTCATCGGCGCGAACGGGCAAAAAGTGCCGCTCTCGCAGATCGGTAAAGTTGACGTGGTGATGGAAGAGCCGGTGCTCCGGCGTCGTGACAGGACGCCAACCATTACCGTGCGCGGCGATGTCGCAGATGGCCTTCAGCCGCCGGATGTGTCGACGGCGATGGTGAAACAAATTCAACCTATTGTTTCTGAGCTTCCGGCGGGATACCGCATTGAAGAGGCGGGTGCCATTGAAGAATCCGGCAAGGCCACGGCGGCAATGGCCCCGCTGTTCCCAATCATGATCGCGTTAACGCTGCTGGTGATTATTCTTCAGGTTAGGTCGATCTCAGCCATGCTGATGGTGTTCGCCACCAGCCCGCTGGGGCTTATCGGCGTGGTGCCGACGCTGCTGATTTTCAACCAACCTTTCGGCATCAACGCCCTGGTGGGTCTGATTGCGCTTTCGGGGATTTTAATGCGCAACACGCTGATCCTCATCGGCCAGATAAAGCATAACGAGCAGGCCGGGCTGACGCCTTTTGATGCCGTGGTTGAAGCGACAATCCAGCGTTCACGCCCGGTGCTGCTGACCGCGCTGGCGGCAATTCTGGCGTTTATTCCCCTCACCCACTCGGTGTTCTGGGGGGCGCTGGCTTACACGCTCATCGGCGGGACGTTTGGCGGCACCTTTATGACGCTGCTGTTCCTGCCCGCCATGTATGCGATCTGGTTCAAAATTCGCCCGCCAAAGGTCGATATCTGACCGATTCATCAGGCCCGGAGGAAACCTCTCCGGGCCATATTCCAAATCATGAACACCGCTCATGTTCTAATGAAATTAAATCACTTTTACTAAAACTGTGACTCAGGCATAAAAGATGCAATATTGTTAACAACACGCAAATTGTTAACGACATGCAATGTGAAGATTACTGACAGGTAAAACCACAGCTAACCAAAGGTTATCTGTGAGAAATCAAGCAGTAGATACAGGCCAAAAAACAGAATTAAGGTGCCGGATTACCATGACTAAAGCGTTTACTTTTACTCTTAAGAGCATTGTTTTTGATGAGAATTACAACCCATCAGGGAATACGCGCATCACAACCAATTTTGCTAACCTGGCCCGCGGCGAGAAGCGTCAGGAGAACCTGCGTAACGCTTTGATTATGATTGATAACCGCTTCAACTCCCTGGCGAACTGGGACAACCCGACCTCCGACCGCTATGGCGTTGAACTTGAAATTATTTCCGTTGAGCTGGATGTCGAAGGCAAGGGCAACACCTTCCCGGCGATTGAGATCTTAAAAACCCACGTGCTGGATAAGAAAACCGGCCAGCGCATCGAAGGCATCGTCGGCAACAACTTCTCCTCCTACGTCCGCGACTATGATTTCAGCGTTCTGCTGCCAGAGTACAACCAGGATCGTGAAAAATTCACCATTCCGGAAAACTACGGCGACCTGCACGGGAACTTGTTCAGACACTTTGTTGGGTCAGATACCTACAAAGAAAACTTTAACAAAGCCCCGGTGATTTGCCTGAGCGTGTCCAGCAAAAACGTTTACCGTCAGACCGGCAACCGCCACCCGGTGCTCGGCATCGAATATGAACAAGATTCATCTTCCCTGACCGATCTCTATTTCAACAAAATGGGGCTGAAGGCTCGCTACTTCATGCCGCCAAACAGCGTGGCGCCTTTTGCCTTCTACCACACGGGTGACCTGGTGAATGACTACTCGAACCTCGAGCTTATCAGCACCATCAGCACCATGGAGACGTTCCAGAAGATCTATCGCCCGGAGATTTACAACGCGAACTCTCCGGCCGGGCTGTGCTTCCAGCCAAGCCTGAATCACCAGGATCATTCATTCACTCAAATTGTTTACGATCGTGAAGAACGCAGCCGTTTGGCCATCGAACAAGGGAAGTTTACTGAACAGCACTTCATCAAACCGTACCAAACAATTTTAGAGCAGTGGTCTGCCAACTACCCTCTTTGAGACTCCAAATACAAGGTTATTCGACATGAAAAGATTATTGCCTACGTCCACTGCCGGCAGCCTGCCTAAACCGTCCTGGCTGGCCCAGCCTGAAACGCTGTGGTCGCCGTGGAAACTGCAGGATCAGGAACTCATTGAGGGTAAACAGGACGCCCTGCGCCTGGCGCTGCACGAACAGCAGCTGGCGGATATCGACATCGTCAGCGACGGCGAGCAGACTCGTCAGCACTTCGTGACCACCTTTATCGAACACCTGGACGGCGTGGATTTCGAGAAACGCGAAACCGTGCGCATTCGCAACCGCTACGATGCCAGCGTCCCGACCGTGGTTGGGGCTGTGGCTCGTCAAAAACCGGTGTTTGTGGAAGACGCTAAGTTCCTTCGCAAACAGACCGACCGGCCAATCAAATGGGCGCTGCCTGGCCCGATGACAATGATCGACACGCTGTACGACAACCACTACAAAAGCCGCGAAAAACTGGCCTGGGAATTTGCCAAAATCCTGAACCAGGAAGCGAAAGAGCTGGAAGCCGCCGGCGTGGACATCATTCAGTTCGATGAGCCAGCCTTCAACGTGTTCTTCGACGAAGTGAACGAATGGGGCATCGCCACGCTGGAACGCGCCATCGAAGGGCTGAAGTGTGAAACCGCCGTGCACATCTGCTACGGCTACGGTATCAAAGCCAACACCGACTGGAAGAAAACGCTGGGCTCCGAGTGGCGCCAGTACGAAGAGGCGTTTCCAAAGCTGCAGACCTCGAACATCGACATCATTTCGCTGGAGTGCCACAATTCCCACGTGCCGATGGATCTGCTCGAACTGATTCGCGGCAAGAAAGTGATGGTGGGCGCCATCGACGTGGCCAACCACGCCATTGAAACCCCGGAAGAAGTCGCCAACACGCTGCGCAAAGCGCTGCAGTTTGTTGATGCCGAAAATCTCTACCCTTCCACCAACTGCGGCATGGCACCGCTGCCGCGCCATGTGGCGAGAGGCAAACTGCACGCGTTAAGCGCCGGGGCCGAAATCGTTCGCAGAGAGATTCTGGGTAAATAACCAGAAGTTTATCTAGCCAGCCTGGCGATTGAGAGATCGCCAGGTTTTATGACTCGCTCAGTGCTTCGCTTAAGCACTCTCAGATTTCAAGAGCAGCCACGACCGCAGCTTCCATTTTCTCCGGGGTAGTAAGCGGTGCAAAACGCTTGAGAGGCTTCCCGTCCCGTCCAATCATGAACTTTGTGAAGTTCCACTTGATACGTCCCCCCAGCACGCCGGGCAATTCCTGTTTCAGATAACGAAATACAGGATGCGATGCGGCTCCGTTGACCTCGACTTTTGCGAACATCGGGAAGCTCACACCGTAGTTAATGTGGCAGGTCTGCGCGATTTCATCGGCATCGCCGGGTTCCTGCTTACCAAACTGATTGCAGGGGAAACCAAGCACCACCAGTCCCTGCTCGGCGTACTTTTTATACAGCGCTTCAAGGCCCGCGTACTGCGGCGTAAAGCCACACTGGCTGGCGGTATTCACCACCAGAACCAGCTTGCCGGCGTAATCAGACATAGAAATCTGTTGGCCAGTCAGGCTGGTGGCCGTCAGTTGATGAAAGGGATTCATGTTGGAGTCCTTAGAGCTTGTCGACATTGCCACACCGTATATAGGATCTTTTCATTCAGGCCAAACGTTATGAACAGAACATCATAGGTGACGTGAATAACCTTAGATGAATGTCCCTGTTTGCGTATTTATCTCGGCCAGCAGCCAATGTTCAAAATCTCTTAATGCGGAGTCGTTGATTCCCGTTTCTACCGGTTTAACAAAACAGAATTTTTTATTCAACGAGTCCGATTCCGGCCAGGGCGCGACCAGCCTTCCGTTGTCGAGTTCTTGTGCAACGTACATGCGCGGCACCAGGGCAACGCCCTGCCCGGCCAATGCGGCAGCAATGGCCATCTCATGAAGATCGTACCGGGCGCCCTGCGCCAGATTATCAAGGCTTATTCCCGTTTCCCGGGCATAGTGATGCCATGCGTCCGGGTTCAATCGTCGGTGAATTCTTGGCAAATCATTCAACTGTCCCTTTCCCTCATGGCCTGTTAACAAAGCCGGGTGGCAGACGGGAACCAGTTTTTCCTCAAAGAGGAATTGCACGCGCATCCCGGCCCACGCAGCATGCTCAAAATGCACGACGGCATCAAAACCGCTTCCGCTCAAAACGAAAGGATCGGTTCTGGCGGCAATATTTAGCGTGATGTCCGGATGTAAGGCGGTAAAACGGCTCAGCCGGGGGATAAGCCACCGGCTCGAAAATGTCGGCAGCGCGGCAATATCCAGGCTCCTGCTGTCCCTAGGCATACCCATTATGTATTGAGTATCTCTTTCAATTCGCTCAAGCGTTTCGCGAACATGAGAGGCATAACGCGCCCCGACAGGGTTGAGTTTTACGCGGCTCCCTGCCCGGTCAAATAATCGACAACCCAGTAAAGATTCAAGGCGTGCAATCTGGCGGCTAATAGCCCCTTCTGTCAGCGAAAGCTCCTCGGCGGCTCGGGCAAAATTACCGTGACGGGCAGCCGCCTCAAAAGCCTGCAGGGATGTACTACTGGGGATTTTTCTACGCATACGCCTCCAGGAACCGGACGGGCAATGAACGCTCAATGACTAAATATCACTGAGCGATGAAATAATATCGTTTCATTCGCGAAAATACAGCCGGTAGCATGACAAAAAATCACTGAGGTCTGTATGAAACATTTATATTTTCCATCCTGTCAGATTGGCGATTTTCTGGTTACCGCCCTAAGTGATGGCGCTATGCCAGCGAGCCTGGATTTACTTTCTGGCATCGATATGGCTGAAGCAGAAGCCATCCAGAAAAGTGCTGGCCTCGCTGAGCCTGGCCATATTCATATCAACTGTTACCTGATTCGCGGCAAGGGGCGAACTCTTCTGGTGGATACGGGTACTGGCGGGAGGAACAATGTGGGCGGGCAACTGAGAGCCAACCTTGCGGCTCTTGAGATCTGCCCTGATGATGTGGACGCGGTCTTGTTAACGCACTGCCACCCCGACCATATTGGTGGCCTGCTGGATGCTGAAGGAAACCCTGTCTATCGGCAGGCGGAACTTCATCTGCACCCTCTTGAAGCAGATTACTGGCGGGATGATGAAAAACAAACAGGCGCTAACGAGCGGGGAAAACTTAACTTCAGGCTGGCCCGCCAAACACTTGAGGCGTACGCATCAAGTCTGCGTTTTTTTACCGGGGGTGAAATCACAGCGGGCATTCTCCCGGTTTGGTTGCCTGGCCACACGCCCGGCCACACCGGCTTTCGCATCGATGCGGATGATAAAAGCTTACTCATATGGGGGGACATCGTTCATTACCCCCACATTCAGTCGGTGCAGCCCACCGCCTCCATTCTCTTTGACGTTGACCCGGTGCAAGCCGAACAAACGCGGAAAAATGTGCTGAAACTGGCTGCAAGGGAAAAACTGCTTATCGCAGGCATGCATCTGGACCAGACAGGGTTTGCCACCCTTAGCAGGGTTGATGATGAGGGCCCTACTTCCTATGCCCTGACTGCACAGGGATGAGCGCATTCTCCCCAGGGTTTGCCAGAAATTCGCGCCTTAAGCAGCTCGATAAATCTTTGCGCCCTGGGGCTCCTTTCTGACTGTGAGGCGCCGCTCAGCGCCACGATGTCGGCATCCGGCAGCGTATATTCTGGCAGGAGTCTCACCAGCTCGCCGCGGTGAATTTGCGGCAGCACATCCCATTCGGACCGCATAATGATTCCCCTGCCCGCCAGCGCCCACTCTTTTACCACCCGCCCTTCATTGCTGGACAACCTGGGCGAGATCCGCTGCGGGCAGTCCCCATGTGGGCCGGAAAAACGCCACAGAGTGACGTCCTCGCTGTTTTCCCGCAGCGCAATGCAGTCGTGATCCATAAGCTGTGCCGGCGTCAGCGGCGTGCCTTTTCGGTTCAGGTATTCCGGGGAAGCGCAGATAAAGCGTTGGTTAGGCGCAAGCTTAATACAATGCATGCTGGAGTCGCGCAGCTCGCCGATAAAAATCACCAGATCCCATTTGTGCAGCGTGGCCCAGTGCGGGTCGTCGGAGAGCGTCAGTTCCACCTCAAGGCTTTCATGCTGCGCGGCGTATTCCCCCAGCAGCGGCGCAATATAGTCGTTGCCAAACCCCAGCGGGGCCAGCACGCGCAGCTTGCCTCTCACCTGCTGCCGCCTGTCGTCCAGGGCAGATTGCAGGCCAGCCAGCTCGGTAAGAATTTTCTCCGCCCGGCTCAGCAGCAGCGAGCCTTCATCGGTGAGTGAAACCTGTCGCGAAGGCCGTAAAATAAGATCGACGCCCAGTCTTTGCTCCAGCCCTCTCAGACGCTGCGTGACTGAGGGCGGCGTGACGTTCAGCGCCCTTGCGGCGGCAGCCAGCGTGCCGTGGGTGGCGATAGTGCGGAAGAAAGAGAGATCGTCGCTACTTATCATTAACCTGAAACCTAATCATTCATTGCTTTTATATTAATTTATACCTAATCAGCCGGATGGCAACATAGCCTCTCACACAACAGGAGAGCCGCTATGCCCGCTGACTGGATAACCACCCTTGATACCCCTTTTTTACTGATTGAGAAAAGCAAATACCTGCGCAACATTGAGCGGCTTTATTCCCGCGTTGACGCCCTGGGAAGCGTGGTCCGGCCGCACCTTAAAACGCTGCGTTCCATTGAGGCCGCACGTTTCCTGCTTAAGCAAAATGATTCCCCGGCCACTGTTTCCACGCTCGCCGAAGCGGAAGCCTTTGCCGCAGCGGGCTACACCAATCTGCTTTACGCCGTGGGCATCGCGCCCCACAAACTTCCCCGCGCTGCGGCGCTGATGGCTAAAGGCGTGAACCTGCACATTCTGCTCGACAGCGAGCCGCAGGCTACCGCCGTGGCTGAATACGGCCAGGCGCACGGCTTCGCGTTTTCGGTCTTTATCGAAGTGGATTGCGACGGCCACCGGGGCGGATTGCCGACGCACAGCGACGAACTTTTGACGCTGGCCCGCATCATTGAGGCCAGCGGCTCGAGTCTGACCGGGCTGCTGGCTCACGCCGGGGAATCCTATAGCTGCCGCACGGACGAAGCTATTTTGGCCGCCGCCCGAGCCGAGTGCGCCGCGATCAAAACAGCCGGTGAACGCTTACGCACACACGGTTACGCCTGCCCGGTGTTAAGCGTGGGCGCCACGCCGACGGCCCACTTTGCGGACGATCTTACCGGCATCAGTGAAGTCAGGGCCGGAGTGTTTACCACCTTCGACCTGGTGATGAAAAACGTCGGTGTCTGCCGCCTGGAGGATATTGCGATTAGCGTCGTCGCCACGGTGATCGGCCACAACAGGGAGAAAGGCTGGGTATTTATCGATGCAGGGTGGATGGCGCTCTCCCGCGACAGGGGCACGGCATCCCAAAACCAGGATTTCGGCTACGGCCAGGTCTGCTGCCTAAGGGGCGATCCCTACGAAAATCTGCTGGTCACCACCACCAACCAGGAGCACGGAATTATTGCCCTGCCGGAAGCGTCAGCCTTTACCGTCGATGATTTCCCCGTCGGCAGCCGGGTACGCATTTTGCCCAACCACGCCTGCGCCACCGCCGCCATGCATCAGCAATATCAGGTTCTGAGCGAAGATGGCGAAGGGCACGAAGTCTGGCAGCGGATCGTCGGCTGGTAAGACGGCGGCAGGCCAGCAATAATGCGGGCCTGCCTGCGCGGCTAACGCGGTTTGACCACCAGCAAAGTGTGGAACCCCGGCGTTTTTATCACACGGTCGATGCGTAAATCCGCCTGCTCAAGAAGCTGCCGGTACTCTGCCTCGCTGCGTTCCCGACCGCTCAGGAAGGTCAGCATCACCAAATCAAGAAACTTGGCGTAATCAGGCTGGTTATTGCCGGTAAGCAGATGTTCAAATATCAGCAGTTGCCCGTCGGCGTGCATCGCCTGACGGCACTGGCTAAGGATCAGCCGCGCCTGTTCATCTGACCAGTCGTGCAAAACGTGGCGCAGGATGTAGGTATCCGCTCCGGCAGGAATATGACTAAAGAAATTGCCGCCTTGCCACGACAAACGCGGGTTTAGCCTGTCAGCCCGCTTTTCCACTTCGGCAATCACTTCCGGTAAATCGAAAATCGTCCCCTCAAGCTGCGGGTTTGCGTCCAGAATGCCCGACAGAAATGCGCCCAGCCCGCTGCCAATATCAAACAGCTTTCCGGCCTGGCTGAAATCAAACGCCGCCAGTGCATCTTCGATGCCTGAAGCCGAATATGAGGTCATCGCGCTGGCAAACACGTTTCTGGCCTCAGGTTGCTGGCCCAGATAGTCGAAAAATGATTGCCCATAGATTTTATCAAATACCGGGCCGTCTTCCGCCAGCGCTACGTCAAGCTGTTCAAAGCAGCGGTTAACTTGCTCCGAGCCCATAAAGCAGGCCCAGCCGTGCAGAGAGTCTGGTCTGTCCGTCACCAGCATCGCGCTGAGCGGCGTGTTGCGGTAGCCCTCTTCGCTTTCGCAAAAGATCCCACAGCTGGCTAACGCGCGCAGCAACCGCCTGAGCGCCTCGGGACGGCACCGGGCTTGCTCAGCCAGGCTCGCCAGAGTCAGCGTTTGCTCGCCTATAATATCCGCCAGCTTCAGGCGCGCAGCAGCGGTAAGGGAGTGTACTAACAGAGACTGCATGCCTAACAGCGCAAGAAGCTTATTACGCGGCGTGGAATGCATCGGATCGATAAACGGTTGCCCGGCACTCTGGTCGTTTGCCACAGGGAAGTTTACGAGTGTGTCGCTCATAGAGAATTAGCCTGAAAGAATGCAGAAAGCGTGGGTGAAATGGCTCGTTGAGGCCGGAAAGCACTTAAGAAGCCGTGGAGCTGCTTATCCTTGCGTGGGAAAAATCCTGGGCAAATAAACGCCGCGCCAACTGGCTAAAAATAGTTTTAAAAGAGATGGTTACGAACGTGTTGATCGGCGCTGGCGACAAGCTATATCACGTCGAGCGCAGTGGATAATAGCGTTTGCTTATGCTTTGGGACAAAGCTCAGCATTGCTTCGCCTAAAAGAAGGGGCAGCAAGCGCAGGATAGCCTGCGCACTTTTTAAGCGCTCGTGGTACGATAGAACACATTCATTGAAAGGTTAATCATCATGTCTTTTATCGATTACGCAATGAAGCTCCTCGCCGGGGGGTCGTCAACAACCACGTTTACCTGCCCCGTATGTGGCTTTAAATCTACTCAACTCCGCTCGAAAATTCGTCTGAAGCAGGCCATGCTTTGCCCCGAATGTAAGTCATTGTTTGTTGCCCCCCGGTGAGCCTCCGGCTGGTTAAAATACTTTGTATTATCTGCCGGCCTCAGGTGAATTAAGCCTCACCTGCTCGGTTGAAAGGTATAAAACCAGCAGCGCCTGCGCCTCGGCGAGCACCGCCTTACGCTCCCCTTCGTTCTGAAGATTGGCCGCCGCCGCGCCTTTGAGCATTTGCAGGATAACAATGGTCATCAGGCCGGCACGTTCGGCGGATAAACCCGGGATCACAATCTGAAGTGCGGTGGAGAACCCGCCGCGCATGGCATCTCTGAACTGGAGCCGGGCCGCTTCATGCTCGCCACGCTCCTCTACCAGCCTCAGGGCAAAGGTTCGCTGGGACTGCAGCGAAAGCACGAAGCGCGTGAACAAGTCCGCTGCCGTGGGGATGTCCACCCCGGTAACGCTTGCTTCCAAAACTTCCAGCCTGTCGATCACTTCCCGGGTGTACTCCAGCAGCAGCGCATCGGCCAGCGATTCTTTATTGGGGAAAAACCGGTACAGCGAGCCGATTGCCGTGCCGGAGCAGGCGGCGATCTCGGTCATGGTCACGGCATCAAAACCTTTCTCGGCAAAAAGTCGAGTGGCGGCTTCAGTTATCGCCGCGACGCGAAGATGCCCGCGGAGGCGTTTAGGTGGCGTAGCCGTTAAGGGCGCTGGTTTTGTCATAAAAATTTTTCGTTTCCATTCGCTAACATTTAATCGCATACATCGATTGAGATATGCGAGGACATCCTCTAGAATCTTGAGTTATGCGAGGACATCCTCTCATAACTTAACTCTCCCTGAGTTTAAGCCACGACGCCGGCGCGAGCCAGCTTAAACCGAATATTCTTCCGCGCTGCGGGCGGCTATACAATGATGAAGAAACAAGATCCTGCTAAATCCAACGGTGACCGCCTGCTGCCCCCCCAGCGTATGCAGTGGAGTACGCTGATTATTGCCACCGCGCTTTTCGGCGGGCTGCTCACCTGGCTGAATATTCCGGCCGCTCTGTTGCTGGGGCCGATGGCCGCCGGGATTGTCGTCTCCCTCAACGGCGCAAAAATTCAGCCCAACGGCACGCTGTTTCTCATCGCCCAGGGCATCATCGGCGGCATGATTGCCAGCAAAATGCCCCGCAGCCTCGCCGACACCTTTAGCGCTCACTGGCTGCTGTTTATCGTCTGCGTCTTTTCGGTGATTTTTATCTGTATGCTGCTCGGCTGGATATTGACCCGTATGCGCATCCTGCCCGGCACCACCGCGCTCTGGGGATTAAGCCCCGGCGCCGCAACGGCCATGACGCTGATGGCCGAAGCCAACGGCGCGGACACACAGCTTGTCGCCGCCATGCAATATCTGCGCGTGATCATGGTGGCAAGCGTCGCTTCCGTGCTGATGAAAGTCTCAGGCGAGCACGTCCCTGCCACATCGGCGGCGATAGATCTTTTTGCACACGGCTCTTACGTTGCGATGGCAGAAACCTTTGGGCTTATCGCCTTCGGCTGCATCGCAGCCAGACTGCTGCGCCTGCCTGCCGGGGCGCTGCTCATCACCCTGGTGGCCGGCGTGGTGCTCTCGCAGAATAACTGGATAGAGATAGCCCTGCCGCAGTGGGTGTTGGTGCTGGCGTACACTATTGTCGGCTGGCGTATTGGGCTGAAATTCACCCGCCCGCTGTTAAAACATGCCGCCCAGGTGCTGCCCCGCATCGCGGTCAGCATTGTGATTCTGATTGCTCTTTGCGGGGTGATGGCGGCCTGTCTGGTGGTCGTGGCCGATATCGACCCGCTCACCGCTTATTTAGCTATGAGCCCGGGCGGCGCGGATTCGGTAGCGATTATCGCCGCCTCCAGCAAGCATATCGACATCGCCTTTGTGATGTCGATGCAGATGACCCGGTTCCTCATCCTGGTCGCCTTCGGGCCGATTATCGGCAATATCATGAGGCGGCAGGCTAAAAAACAAACGGGCGCATGATACGCCCGCCCGCCGAGGCCTAAACAGGATCCTCTGCCGCAAAGTCCGCCTCGCTCTCTGCCCGATTGTTTTTAAGATCGATTATCTGTCCGATCTGGTCGTGATAAACCGTGAGCTGGTTGTACTGGCTCATCTCTGAAACGAGCTGCGTCGACAGGTTAAAACTACGGGCCAGCTCGCTAAGCTGAAACGGGCTGTGCTCGTCGTGGTATCGGTCGCTGTACCGGCGCAGGCTGTACTGATACCAGAGGATCAGCAGCCAGCCGTTTATGGCCGCAATCAGCAAATACAACAGCACGGAGCCGAGCGACTGGGCGACGATTTCCCCGCGCTGGTCGGGCAATAACATCAGCTGAAGCAGCAGGTTTTTCCACACAAAATACAGAAATCCGGCCCAGGCAGCGGCGGTTATCAGGCCGTCAAACAGACGCGGCCCCAGTCGGTCTTCGGTCAATATCAGCGTGTTGGTCTGCATCATATTCTTCCTTTTCCACGGTCAGGACTTACCCAGCGCGCGCGGGCGCGGCGGCGTTTTAGCATCACTTTCGGGAACGACACCAGGGTGGTAAACAGGCCGATCATCCAGTACATCAGAGGGAACCAGACAATCCAGAACAGCGATCCGGCTATCCGCTTTTCATAACGCCGCTCGATGAACAGGCTGACCAGGAACTGCATCAGGCACATCACCCCCAGCAGCAGCCCGGTAAATTCCGGTGGAAAGAGCGTTTCAACCATCAGGTTTGCCGGCAACGTCGCCAGATGGCTGGCAATAAACAGCAGGATGGTTATCGCATAGGCGAAGGCCCACACCGTCGACAGCACGTACTCCATAAACAGCGGCCACATCCGCCGGTGCTCCCAGCGGAACAGCCGACGCAGGTTGACCAGGAACACTTCCGCCCCGCCCTGCGCCCAGCGCAGCCGCTGCTTCCACAGCCCTTTGAGCGTTTCCGGCATCAGGATCCAACACAGCGCGCGCGGCTCAAAATAGAGCGTCCAGTGATGCAGCTGCAGTTTCCAGCTGATATCAATGTCTTCAGTGATCATGTCCGGGCTCCAGTAGCCCACGTCCGCCAGCGCCTGGCGGCGAAAGGCGGCAATCACGCCGGAAACGGTAAACACGCGGCCATAAATGCGTTGGGTGCGTTTAATCAGCCCAATTATCGAAGAGAATTCGCCGACCTGGATACGACCAATCAAATTCGAGCGGGTACGGATCCGCGGATTCCCGGTAACGGCGCCCACGTTCGGGTGGCGAATCAGAGGCATCACAAGATAAGCCGCCGTGTCCCGCTCCAGTAAGGCATCCCCGTCGATGCACACCAGCAAATCTCCGCGCGCGGCGGCGGCCCCGGCTTTGAGTGCCACAGCTTTGCCCTGATTAGCGGCCAGATGAATCACCCGCAGCTTCGGGTATTCCTGCGCAAGCTGGTTCAGGATCTCGGCTGTGTTATCGCGCGAGCCATCATTGATGGCGATAACCTCGATGTTGCTATAGCGCTGGGCCAGCGCAGCCTCTATCGTTTCACGGGCATTTTTGCCTTCGTTAAAACAAGGGATAAGGATAGAGATCAGCGGATTGCCTTCCAGCTGCGGCGGCGGCACTTCTTTGCCCCATGGCCAGTGGCGCTCCAGCCGGAACCAGAAATAGAGCCCGCCGGTCATCCACAGCACCGACATGAACAGCGGCCAGAAGAACACGAAGTCGAGCAGGATTTTCCCGGTAAACACCGCCGCCATGCCGAGCGGCAGCCCAAAGACCAGGCCCAGAATCAGCAAGGAGAGAAGACGATCAGTCATTGTTTGGGTACCAGTAAGAGGAAATTTCAGGCCTGATGTGCGAGATATCGGGCTGGTTATTGATGAAGTCATCCGGGTAGTAGCCGTAATGCTTCACGCCATTCAGCTGCAGCAACTGCATCCACTCCACGAGCTGTTTATCGGCGATGCCTTTCTGCGTTTTGTGGTTCCAGTCGCGCGCCTGAAGCTCAAAAATGGTTTTATTCATTGCCGAAGGCTTCACCGCCACGGCCTTTATTAGTCGTTCCAGCCAGCTATTGCTCTCTTCGAGCGGCACGGACTCCATCAGCGGCATCGCCATCGGCACCGTCCAGTCGTAGGCCGCCAGAAAATCGTCAATGTTCTGGGCGAACCACGCCTCGCTTTCTGGCTCCAGAATCGGCAGCGCAAAGATATTTCGGGCGGTTTTTATCTGCGGGCCACGAATGTTGCGCACCGCGTCGGTCAGCGTGCGGGTGAACTCAATCAGCGTCTGGCTTTTAAAGCGCGTCCAGCGCTGAAGTTCAGCCGGGTTTTGATGAATGTCGCCGATGTTTCCCTGGAATCCCGCCTGCCGGTATGCGGTCATGGCGTCCGGCCCGGCATCCTCAAAGTCCGTGAGCAGCGCGTCGTCATGGAAAAGAATGCCGTCAAACATCGCATGCCGGGCGAGATCTTCATAGATGTCGACAATCTGATGCCGAACCTGCCGGTTCCACGGAGAAAGTCGCAGATAAGGGCTGGTGGCACGATGCGTTTTCCCGCTGGCGGCGTCCCAGCTTTGCACCCTGGGCAGCGCGGCGTTCAGATCAAAAGAGAGCACCGGCAGCCAGGCGAACACTTTGGCATCGCCTCGGGTGCGCAGTTGCCACGCGACGAAGTTAAACAGGTCGGCGCGCATCGGCAGCCAGCGGTTGGGAAAATAGAGCGACTTGATATTGCCGTCGCCAAGCGTGTCAGAGAACGCCTGCAAAAAGACATGACTGATTTTCATGTCATACACCCGCTGCACCAGCGCATCGATATTCTTCGCCTGCTGAACCGGGTTCGGGTCGTAGACGTAGTCGAGATCTACATGCATAACGCGCACCGGATCGGGCTCCCGGACGCGGCTCACCATGCTGGCGAACGCCTTGAGCGTTGGGTTACCGGCTATCAGCACGCGCGGGATGTTGTCCAGATCGCGGGCGTCAGCGAGGCCATCATTCAGCGTGAACGCCATCTGGTAACCCTGCTTTTTGAGCACGCTAAGTGAGGTGCCGTTGGCCGCGCCATAGGGCCAGACCCAGGTGCGTGGAGCCTTGCCGCTGACCTGCTCTATTTTGCGACTGATTTGGCGCACGTCGGCATCAATCCGGCGGGTGAACTGCTCGTCGCTTTCATACTGGCCGGTGAGTTTATTCCACGCCCGGTTGGCTACCGCTGGCTCACGGCTGCCCTGAGGATTCGCTGGAATACCGTAATGTGAAGCCCAGGTGTGCGAACCGATCTCAACCAGCGGGGACTGGCTAAGCTCGCGCACCATATCCCAGGTGGCAAACTTATCGCGGGCGGTCATCAGCCCGCCGAAATCCACTTTCTTCCCAGGCGGGGTGTCCACCCAACTGCCGACAGGTGCCCAGAGCGCGGGCACATTATAAGCCTTGAGCAGCGGCCACACGCGGGTGTAAAAGCTGCTGTATCCGTCATCGAAGGTGAGCAAAAACGCTTTTGCCGGAAGCTCACTTCCGCCGCGATGGGCGTCCAGAATCTCCTGCACGCCTACCGCCCGGTAGCCGTTCTGCAACAGCCAGCTGATTTGCTCGTTAAGGGCGCTGGTGCGCACCGCCAGATAACGCTGATCGGGGTCGCTGTCTTCAACGTCATGGTAAGCCAGCACCAGAAAATGGTTCTTCGGCCAGGGCCGATTGACTTCAGGCAAAGGCCGCTCTTTCGGCGGCAGAAAATGAATCTCCTGCGCGCACAGGCCAGAAAAAGTCAATAACCAGCCAAAAACGATCAGGCCGAGACGAAAACTGTTGGTCAGCATGTTTGTCCTTAAAATCGTAAATTCGCATCAAAAGCGACGGCGAGATGAGTTTCCCGCTTGCCGTCCCAGGGCCGCTTTTCCCAGTTCAGCATGGCCCCGGCGTCGAGGACGTTGTTCCACTGGATACGCTGGCCATATCCCAAGGTTGTCATCGCCCCTGCCCCGTAATTTTTTTGTCGGTAAATGCCCGCCCCGGCGCTAATCTGCTGGCTCCAGACGGTGTCATAGCGCTGATACATCACATGATTAACGGCGAGCGTCGGCGCGGCGGATAAGTCCCATTTCGGGCTGTAATACACCGTGTCGGTCTTGCTGTTGGTGCTGTAAGCCACGCCGGGCTGCAGGTCGAGCGAGATCCGCGCCGTCTGCCACAGCCGCTCTTTGCCCTGTAAGGTATATTCCTGGCGGTGGTTATGGTCTGAAAACCAGCTGGTCGCGGTCCCCAGGTATTCCCGCCGTTCATTTTGATGCCAGCGCACCCACAGGTTGGCCTGATTCGCGCTTATCCCATTGCGCAAAGCCCGCAGCGGCGTTGCCCGAGCCAGACGTTCAACCTCGCCCCCCACCCGCCAGCCGTCGCTGAAGCTGTGCCAGGCCGAGACGCGGCCGCCCGGCTCATTGCCGCCGTTGAAGTTGTTGTTCGCCAGTTCAAGCTCGACCCAGCTATTGCGCGGCCGCCACTCTATTCCCCCAAACACGCTGCGGCTGGATCCCTTACCTTCTTCAAAGCGCCCGCTGTTAAAACGGTGGCCGCCAAACAGCCGCCAGCTGTCGGCCACGGGTGGGCCATAGACGGCCATATCCCAGTTAAAATCGTGTGCGCCGCTAACGGGCGTATCAGAGTGGATCCCCTGCTGGCCGTTAATTCGCAGTTCGGACATCCGGTGAACATCCCGCGAGCGGTTCAACCGCTGAGAGCCGATATCCAGCGGGGCGCGCCGCATCACATCGTCGGTCAACAAATCCATTTGCCGCCACTCGTGAAGATCCTGCGAGATATAGGCCTGCTGCCGCTCAAGCTCAAGATTCGACGGCTCGAACACTTCCGCTTTTTTAAGCTCTCGCTCGGCGGCCAGCGGCAACCCGCGCGCCTGCAGAACCCTGGCATAATCGATACGTAATCCCTGATTACCCGGCGCGGTTTTGGCCAAGCGTTGAGACAGCGCCTGTGCTTCTGGCAGCGCGTCAGTGGCTAAAAGATATTGAACAGCGAGCGTTTTCGCCTCCAGCCAGCGGTCATTCGGCTGGGGTGCCGGGAAGCCCGACACATAGCGACGATAGGGCGTTACCCGATTGAGGTTTTGCAAATACCGACCTGCGGCGTCGTACTGGCCGCTGTCCAGCAAGGCATAAAACATCGCCTGCTCGTTCTCATTGCCCGCGCCGCTGAACAGCTGCGGCGTTAACGCCTGCGCGCTTTCTACCTGTTTTTCTGCCAGGTAAGAAGCAATCACCCAGCGTAAAGCCCAGGGCGGAACGCGCACGTTTTCTGCGGCCAGGGCTTCATATTCCTGAATGACTTTTGGGTAATAATTGTGGGCGTAGAGTGCGCCAAGCCTGTCTATTCGCGCCCGCGAAATGTCCTGCTGAGCCTGCGAATCGCTGCGCCATTTGGCGAGTAAGGCGTCGTAGCGATCCAACGCCCGCCGCGCGACGGTGAAGCGCGCTTTTTCCTCCCCCGGAGGGATTTCAGCGATACGCACCATTTCGGCCGCCGCATTCACCTCCAGGTTTCTGCGATCGGATGCCGGGAGTTCCGCTTCGTTAGCTAACGCCAGCGCCGGGGTATTCACCCTGTTTACGGTCAGGCTGGCTATCAGGTTTTGCAGCGCGGTTTTATTCCCTGGCGCAAGTGCCAGGGCTCGCGTGTCGCTTAGCAACTGGTCCCAGGTCTTTCCCAGCCGCAGATAGACATAAGAGAGCGTCTGTAAATGTGCGAGGTCGGGCTTTTCCTCAACCAGACGCAGCGCCTCTTCTCTCGCCTGCCAGCGCTTTTGGCCGTCGGCCAGTGTTTTAATTTGCCCAATGCGGTAATCATCATTGCCGGGTGAAAGCCTAAGCGCTTCTTCCCAGAGAGAAAGTGACTCCGTCCAGCGCTTTAAATTACGCAGAGATTGCGCGGTAGCAGCCAGCCCGCGAGCCGGGATGGAAATACGCCGCTGATAACGCTGCCAGACGCTGACTACCTCATCATCACGCCCTGCCCAGGAGGCGACCTGAAGCCAGTCCGCCACCTGCTCCGGGTTAAGTCCCCTGACCTGCTCCTCATGCCTAAGCGCATCCAGCAGAGGGCGATAATCTCCGCCGCGAGCCTGTAATACCTGCCTGTCATATGGCGATGTTGCCCCCATTCCTTGCACCGAAAACAACCCTGGCATGACTAAAAATAGCGATAACTTCACGCCACGATAAAAGAATAAATTATTGATACTCAGCCGTTGTCCCATAAATATCTATTATTCCATTATGAATGAGCATGGTTCACTCTCCGCGTTTGAATACCGAAAACCGGCATCAGCGGAAGGAAATTGACACAGAAAAATGCCCTCTGACGTTAAAGAGCTTTATTGCAATAGAGTCGACAGCAGGAATGATAAGTCACTGACAATAACTTTGTGAATACAATAAGCAGGTCACAAAGATGCTTTTAAGAATACTCCGCATTGGATTTTCAATAATGTAAAAACCATAATGCGTAGCCATGTAAGACATTGATTATAAATACAAATAAAACCACCTTGCTGCTTATAAATGATATTCATGTTGCGATTCCCGGTATTTCTCGGCGTGTTTCCCTGTGCTGATCAGGAGGTTTCCTGGCAAAGAATCCTAATTTCCATTTCAGCGCCTTTTTTCTTATTCCTTTTTATTTATAATTCTCCTTGCTGATAATAAAGAAGGACAGCCCTGCATTTACATCTCATCCATAAAAAGACTTCCCGCCTAACTTACCTAAAAGTTAGTTAGCTCATTTTTAAATGGAATAGTAGAAATACGCTGTGTTCGCGCATGCCCCAGGCTCAATGGATATGCATTCAGGATTTAAGTGATATTAAAGGGATATGCTGCGGTGAATGCGACAATTTTGATAACCCAGGATCGCTATCTTTACCAGGGAATAAAAGGCTACTTTCCCGACCTCATTCTGTTGTGTTCCGTGGAAAGAAGGAGTTTTAGCTTTGGCTACGAGGAGTACGCCGTGCTGGTCGATAGCCGGCTGCCGCTGGTGCAGTGGGAAAACATCATTACCAGCGCAGAAAAGGCCGACACGCCCGTGCTCTGCATCATGCTTGATATGCGCCACAGCGAACTCTCCCCGCTCAGGCTCAAGTGGAGTCTCGATATGTCGATGTCGCACGCGGACGTGGAAGCCCTGTTCACGCTGCTGCAAAAGGTGAAAATCGACCGCCAGGCCAGGGAATGGTTTTACGACATGCGCCTTAGCCAGGACGAACGCACGATGATGGCTTTGCTGAGGAAAGGATTGCCTATGGAAGCCGTGGCTGAAAAACTCAATACGTCGCTGAAAAGCCTGTATCGCAGGCGAACCGAGCTTTACGAAAGGCTTGGGCTGAGCAACTTTAACGAGGCCTGCCTGCTCATTTTTACCGACGAAGAGCAAAACTATCCGTAGCTCAGGCGGCGGTTACGCTGGGGTAGCAGCCGCCCGTCTGACTTAGGATTGCTGCAGCGGCAATGTAGTCATGCAGGTCTGGCTATCATCAAAGGTGGCAAAAGCTGAATGTGCGGCGCGGCCCTGATAGCTGACGCTGACGGTCCCTTCGATATTACGCGGCAGCCAGACACCGATAAAGCCGTTCTGCTGGCTGGTAAGCGTTTTATTCAGGATAACGTTGCCCGTTTTATCGGTAATCTTGACCTCAAAAGGCGTATTGGCCAGCTCGCCCTGGCAGCCGGAAAGGCTGTGGTTAAAGCAAGGGTGCGTTTGCTGCAGGTATGGCGCAAACGACAGGTAGAACTTCTCCCCCAATGGATAGCTAAACTTCTGCTGCCCGTCCGAAAGCACCAGCGCGCGGCTGGTGATCCCGGCACTGTAGCCCAGCGGGCGAGCCTGCGGGGACTGGTCGATAGCCTCAACCAGTTGCTCAACCGTTTTTCCCGCCAGCCCGTGTTTCGCCAGAAAAGCATTTGCTTCAGGGGTTGAAGCTACGGCGGAGCCGCTCAGGGCCAATGCCAGTAACGCAGTAATCATGCCTGTTTTCATTATTTATCCTTCCACAGAGTAAGGTTTAACAATCACTGGCGCGAACGTTACACCTTCCCCCAAGGGGAAGGTCAAAGGTCTGGCGGTATAGAAAGGTAAAGCCATGTATTTATTATGCTTTAATTGATTTTAATCAATTTCATCTGAAACCTTTGACGAGAAAGATTCCAGCTATACCTAGTCCATTTGAGTATCGAAGATCAGCGTGACGTCCCCTTTCCAGACCGATCCGGGGGATTTCATCATTGTTTCAACGCCGGGTTTCCGGACCTTGAAGTCAACCTGCGAGCGGCGCTGGTATACAATCTCTCCAGGAAAGGCAATGACATGTCCCGCGGGCGATGAATCCATCAACAGATTTCTGACTTCACTTCCACTCTCCGTTTTATAACCCGGCAATGTGAGAGCAACCTCCAGCGGAATATCCTCTCCGGTGCCTTCATTTCTTAGCCCACATCCCGCCCCGGAAGGAATGGTGCATGTCATGTTTACGGTGAAACCGGAAGACGATGACAGCGTGAAAGGCACCTCTTTCCTGAGCGAGTCCGGCACACGGCCGCCGTTTCTCCACTGGCCCCAGCCCCCTTTTGGGGCAAGGCTGACATTTTCGGTTCCGGGCGCAAAGTTAAGATAGAAAGCATGGCTGACAGTCGCCTTGATATTTATTTTGATTTCACTGTCGGAGGTCTCCAGGGCATTAAAGTTAATATCGCCGCCATCACCCACAGAATAAACCACTTCCCCTTCGTACTCCCCCGAAGGAATACTTAATGGATTGGGCACCATTAATGTGTAGCCAAAACTAAAATTGTCAATTCGGACGTCCCCTTTAAAGGGACGGCCATCATTAAGTTTCTTGTAGCAACTAACATTTCGTGCGGGCAATCTCCACCCATGCTTATAATAAACTGCACTAGCGCCCCCAGAACCCTGCAATCCATAACAGCCACCCGAAGGCTGAGTACCTGTATTAGACATCGCGGAACCGAGATGGCCGCTGGCATTATCTAATCGGTTATGCTGCATACCAAAAAGAGTAAGGCGAAATATCCCCGTAATCATTTTCCCTGTTTTAATATCCTTTAATGTCACCTCCTTTCCTCTACCATCGAGTGAGATTGAGGTGTGATGACTGATCAAATCCGGGGAACTGCTATCAAAATATTTTCTCGCTGTTAGGTCAGGAATCAAAATACTGAACTCATCGCTACGGCAGAATGTTAAAAAATCAACACAAAACCCCGAAACTGGCGTGGTGTTCACAAAATTATTCTTCTGCGGCTGCTGCAGGTCGGCAATAAACTCGGTAGTCACATCCACCGTGGCCGAGTTCGCTTTTGGTACTATGGCCAGGAAAAGCAGCGCGGACAGGGCAATTTTTTTTCTTGTGAAATATATTAATTTAATAACATCCTGCTGCCAGATTTTCATTATATGTCCTTATTATTGGCTGCCGTGCGGGAAGCTGCTTCTGTATTGCCCGCCAGCGGCAAGCCGTCGCAGGTCAGGTTGCCGAGAAAAATTATCTCTGCCTGGGTTTTCTGTGTCGTTGGATTCAGACGAATTTCACACTGGGATATCGACCGGTGCTCCACGGCCAGTACCGGATTGTTTTCGTGCACTTCAAGGGTGAACAACCCGTCAGGCTCTGTGACCGTTCTGCCCGCATGGTTCACTACGTGGGCACCGCCCAGGGCATGTCCGTCCCCGTCCACCAGACGCCCCATCACCGTCATCGTCTTCATCACTTTCACGGTATGGGCACTGACGCCGCCGCGAATATGCTGGTAGTTCAGGTATTCTGGTTCAACTTTCAGCGCAGGGGCTTCCGTACCGGGGAAGTCAATCTGCACGGTACCCGGTTTCCAGGCATCGACGGGGATGAAGTTCCTGCCCGGTTTGAGCGGTGCAGCGCCGCCGGGATAGAGCGCCACCAGCTCAGCGTTTTTATCGTCGGATGACACATCAATTATCATGCCGCCACCCTGGTAGTTTGCCGCCTGTTTTGACATCACGGCGTGCCCTCCGCCAATGGCCAGCAGGCTGCCGGTATTAATGCCGCCCGACAGGCTGCTGTTAAGCGTCGAACTCTGCCCCCAGAACGAGCCAGCCAGCACCGGCGTGTCAAACTGGTTATAGGTACTGAAGCCCGCGCCGTGACGGTCCGCCGTCACCGTGGCCGTGGTCATTTTAACCGGCCCTTTATCCCAGGTCTGATTGACCGAGGCCGAGGTATACAGGTCACGGCTGCCGTTTGAGTCGGTGCGGCTGCCGAGGCTAATGTTCCCGCTACGTTTTTCGCCGCCCAGCGCAAAGCTGGCGGAAAGGCTCACGCCCCGGTTACGCAGAGAGCTGGTATTGCCGTAGGGCCGGTCAAAGGCGGCAAGTCGCCAGTTAATCGCGTTCCCCGCCAGCGTGGTGCGGGTATTAAAGCCCACGTCTGCCCCGATGCCGTTATTGCGACTTCTGTGCGTCAGCCGTGCGTTAAGACTGTTTTCACTGTTAAAACGCCAGGTGGTAGAGAGTGTGCTGCTGTGATCGATCGACGGCCTTGTAGTGTACCTGTAGGGTTCATCTTCACTGCGATACCAGCTGCGGCTGTGGCTCAGGGCCACGTTGCCCTGGGCGTGGGTCCATATCCCCTGGGTATCAAACCCGTAGCCCGTGATATTGCTGCGCCAGACATTGCCGTATATCTGAACCGGCTCGGCCGCCTGCCAGTCCAGCGACACGCCGGTCTGCCGCTCTTTACCCGTTTTCTGCACGGCCATGCCCACCGTCGCCAGTGGATGCAGCAGCCAGTTGACGCTGGCCCCGGCCGCCAGGTCGCCCTCATTGTCACGTTTGTCGCTGTTCCACAGCGTTTGCTGCTGCCCGGCGAACAGGTTGTAGCGCAGCCTCTGCCCTGGAGTACGCCAGCGCGTGGGCTTGTTAATGGTTTCCGTCACCCGGCTGCTTTCCCGCCCATCTTCCATGATGCGGATCTCAACCTCATAAATACCCGATGGCAGCGGCACGGTGTCCAGCATCTGCAGGCCAGGTTGTACAGGCTGCGAGTTTAGCAGGGTGCCATCGCGATAAATTTCGGCCACGCCTTCCCGGTTCGCGGTCACATAAAGAGGATAAAGCGCGGGGATATCTCCGCCCTTCAGCAAGGCGTCACTGCTGCCCGCCATCATGCCCGCTAGCGTGCTGATGCCGTTACCCGGCGTATAGGGCTGGCGCAGCAGGCCCTGGCTGTCCGGCGTGAACAGACCCGCGCGGAGAAAGTGTTGCTGAAATTCACGTTGAGCGTAGAGAGAGGTCATTGCATGGCGGGAGTAACTCCCCTGTCCGTCGCTCCGGGTCTGATCCTGCTGAAACTGGCTGGTGACCGTCCAGCTCCCCAGCGCGGCTTCGAGGCCTCCGTTCCAGCTCATCGTGGACTGTTTCTGGCTACCGCTGAGGTTGAGTTGGTTATTCAGCAGTAATCCTGAATCTCCGCCTCCAGGCAGTGCGTACCAGTAATTCCCCTTTTCATTGCCCGGTTGCTGCGTGAGCAACACAAGGCGGGCATCGCTCAGGCTGTAGTCCGCCGCCAGCAGCCCCGGCGGACAATCATGCTGGCTACACTCCCCCAGCGTGACAAAGTTGCTGAATGACTTTAACCAGCGCTGGCGCTCGGCTTCCCCATACTCGCTGTCGCCGCTGTCGGTAAAGTGAATAATCCTGGCCCGGTTATCCTCCGTCACCATGATCATCGCATCGCCCAGCACCCGGTTATCCAGCATGACACGTGCTGAAAGCGGGGCATTGAAGAAATGTGACCGGAAATCATCCGGCATGGAAGCGGCCTGGCTGACCAGCGTTACCGGTTGCGCCAGCGCATTCGTGCTACTGATAAGCAGCAGCGAGCCCGTCAATGGACGCAAAAAAGACATAATGTCAGACACCTGAAATTAGGTTAACGAAAGGAGGGGAGAAAAGAGACATACCCTCTCTTTTCTCCAGGACATCACGGTAAATAACTGAACGGAACAAAAAGCGGCAAGCGCAGTCCGGTCTTTAGGATCACGGTTTGGCGACGGTATCGAACATCAGGGTTACGTTACCCATATAAGTGCCAGCGGCTGGCTTGCCGCCTGACACCTGGCTCACCGTCATGGTGGCCGTTTTCTCCGTTGCCGCTTCACCTTCGGTATATAGCGTTACCGGTGAGCCAGAGCTAACCGGTAATAACTTGCCGGCAATATTGACCTGGAGGTCGATGGTATCCGTACCGCTGGCCGAGCTGAGGACAGGCTGCCCGGCGAGATAGGCCTGAATGCCCCCACTGTTGTTTTTCATCTGCAGCTGCTGAGAGAACGCATTCAGAGAATCATTAGCCGTGTTCCATGTCATTTGCTGCGTCTGTGCATCCCAGCCGTTAACCGGGGTAACATAAAAATCGGTGGCCGGAATAACGGCCTCTACGTTGAAATTAACCTGTGGAGTGTCAGCGTTAGCCACGGATGCCGCAGCCAGAAGAGCCGCCAGTAAAGTCATTTTTTTTGCGTGCATAGGTAGATCCTTTTAATAATAAATAGAACAACGTTGTTTCAAGTTACAAACCTGATTTCAGCGTCTTTTTTTGACTGCCTTCGGTCAGCGTGTAATGCCAGATTTTTTGCGGCACAATGTCCCGCTCCAGACTCCGGCCTGGTCTTAATTGAATATTGGCGGGGGCGTTACAATTTTTAAGGTTTATATCGCAGGATTTCAGACCCGCAATAACAACAGAGGCGTTACCGTAATTACTGATGCGAAGCGTGTTTCCTTTCTCAGTAATCTGCGTATCAAAATGAACCTTATCAGGCTGAACGGTAACGATGGTGCCAAAGCCGGTCATTACCGCGACACTGGCATTAATGGTACTTTGGTATTTATTGATTTCATCTTTATTGAGTGCAAACTCGTCCATATTCTTTGGCATCACGGGGATATAACGTACGCGATAATAAGCTTCTTTATCACGAGGTCCGGTAATAACCAGCCTGTTGGTTTGCATTCCTCCCGCAGGAATAATTAATCGTGGGGGTGAGGAGATAATCCCCGATCCCTTTCCATTAATAATGGCCTCATTATCAAGTGGAACCTCCTCTGCCGGGGCTTGCCCTTTGTAAACTATTTCACTGACCGTGACGCGCACAAAGGCTGTGGCATCGCCGGTGTTATAAATGCGTTTAGCGAGCGTGTTCTTACCAGAATAAACGTACTCGTTTAACGCCCCTACGTTAATCGCCGGGCCGGCAATCACGGGCGCAGACATAGTTACCAGCGTCAGAGACGCTGCAACAAACAGGATGTTTTTTTTAAGGCACGTCGTTTTGCTGGAAGACATAATAACACCACGGAATAATCTTGAATTTCGAGGTGCATCATCGGCAGATTGCAGCGACCACACAACTCAAACCGCCTTAATTAAGGAAAGAAATAATAAAAATAAGATTAATTAATCATTATTATCCATGGTTAAGTAATTGTTTTTTAATCATAAAAAACGCCACCCACCCCACCAATACAACATATCATCATGCAGATATTAATAATAAAGTGCATTTGGAATAACAAAAACAAGAGGAAAAACACCCCACTCACCAATTCATTACCACAAGCAATAGATTCATTGCGAAAAACAGCCCGTCACTATATTTTAAAATAAAACCAGGAATGATATTTAATTCACAAACGTAGAGGCAGACCTGTTACCAGGGTCTAAGACGCACAAAACATTATTAGCTTTTACATAAAAAACCATCAACCCATATGGTTAAAAACATTTAATCTTTAATTGCACGTTTAATTTACTCACATCACTCCGGAAAGCATTGGCAGGCAGGGTTAATATTATGCCCTACGCCAACGAGATCTAAATCACACTTTTCAGTGAGTTAGCGACAGGTAAAAACCGCTTAGCCTGTCCCACAACCGCTTATTCCTGAATACGACCACTCGGCCACTCTTTTTCCTCTCTTGCCGCGAAAAACGTCACGCTATGGCTGGGCTATTTTTATGCCCTTCTTTTACAACAACCAGGTTCAGCGAGACGGCGAACAGGCATGACGCCGGGGCTGACAAACGGATGAATTATGAATAAAAATAAATTTCTCAAACATATACCCTGGGTAATTCTGGGTATCATCGGGGCCTGCTGTCTGGCCGTCGTCGCCCTGCGACGGGGGGAACACATCAGCGCCCTGTGGATAGTTGTCGCCTCGGTGTCGGTCTATCTGGTGGCCTATCGCTACTACAGCCTCTACATCGCCCAAAAGGTGATGAAGCTGGATCCTACTCGCGCCACACCGGCCGTTATCAATAACGACGGCCTGAACTATGTCCCAACCAACCGTAACGTTCTGTTTGGCCACCACTTCGCGGCAATTGCCGGCGCGGGGCCGCTGGTCGGCCCGGTTCTGGCGGCGCAAATGGGCTATTTGCCCGGCGTACTGTGGCTGCTGGCGGGCGTCGTGCTGGCCGGGGCGGTACAGGACTTTATGGTGCTGTTTATCTCCTCGCGCCGCAACGGGGCTTCCCTTGGCGAGATGATCAAAGAAGAGATGGGCCCAGTGCCGGGCACCATTGCCCTGTTCGGTTGCTTCCTGATCATGATTATTATTCTGGCCGTGCTGGCACTTATCGTGGTGAAAGCGCTGGCGGAGAGTCCGTGGGGCGTCTTTACCGTTTGCTCGACGGTGCCGATTGCCCTGTTTATGGGCATTTATATGCGCTTTATTCGTCCAGGCCGGGTCGGTGAAGTGTCCGTTATTGGTATTGTGCTGCTGGTCGCCTCGATTTACTTCGGCGGCGTGATTGCCCATGACCCGTACTGGGGCCCGGCGCTGACCTTTAAAGACACCACTATTACCTTTACCCTGATAGGCTATGCCTTTGTCTCCGCCCTGCTGCCGGTCTGGCTGATCCTCGCCCCGCGCGACTACCTGGCTACATTCCTGAAAATCGGCGTTATCGTCGGCCTGGCGATTGGGATTGTTATCCTCAATCCTGAGCTGAAAATGCCGGCGATTACCCAGTACGTGGACGGCACCGGCCCGCTGTGGAAAGGCGCTCTGTTCCCGTTCCTGTTTATCACCATTGCCTGCGGCGCAGTATCCGGTTTCCACGCGCTTATCGCCTCCGGCACCACGCCAAAACTGCTGGCCTGTGAAACCGACGCTCGCTTTATTGGCTACGGCGCGATGCTGATGGAGTCCTTTGTGGCGGTAATGGCGCTGGTTGCGGCCTCCATTATCGAACCGGGCCTCTACTTCGCGATGAACACGCCACCGGCGGGGCTGGGTATTACCATGCCAAACCTGCATGAACTGGGTGGTGAAAACGCCCCGATGATTCTGGCGCAGCTGAAAGATGTCACCGCTCATGCGGCGGCAACCGTCAGCTCCTGGGGCTTCGTGATTTCTCCTGAGCAGATCCTGCAAACGGCGAAAGACATCGGTGAGCCTTCCGTGCTTAACCGCGCAGGCGGTGCCCCTACGCTTGCCGTCGGTATTGCACATGTGTTCCACAAAATTGTGCCGGTAGCCGACATGGGCTTCTGGTACCACTTCGGTATTCTGTTTGAAGCACTGTTTATTCTTACCGCGCTGGATGCTGGTACCCGCTCTGGCCGCTTTATGCTGCAGGATCTGCTGGGGAACTTTATCCCGTTCCTGAAGAAAACCGACTCGCTGGTCGCAGGCATCATCGGCACGGCGGGTTGCGTAGGGCTTTGGGGTTACCTGCTGTATCAGGGCGTGGTCGATCCGCTGGGCGGCGTTAAGAGCCTGTGGCCGCTGTTCGGCATCTCCAACCAGATGCTGGCGGCCGTCGCATTAGTGCTGGCAACCGTGGTGCTGGTGAAGATGAAACGTACCCAGTACATTTGGGTGACCGTGGTGCCTGCGGTCTGGCTGCTTATCTGCACCACCTGGGCGCTGGGCCTGAAGTTGTTCAGCAGCAACCCTCAGATGGAAGGCTTCTTCTTCATGGCCAACCAGTATAAGGCGCGCATCGCCGCGGGCGGGGCCGATCTCACTGCCCAGGAAGTCGCCAATATGAACCATATTGTGGTCAACAACTACACCAACGCGGGCCTGAGCATTTTGTTCCTGGTGGTGGTTTACAGCATCATTTTCTACGGTATTAAAGCCTGGAAAGAGGCGCGTAAATCCGACCAGCCGACGGACAAAGAAACGCCATACCAGCCGGTGCCGAAAGAAGGTATTAAGATTTCTTCCGGCCACTGATTGCAACATCTGACAGCCCCACATTAGTGGGGCTTTAATCACTTAAGGAGCGGCGGATGTTTGATAACTTAGGCGCTGCAAAAAAATACCTCGGCCAGGCGGCGAGAATGCTCGTTGGCATCCCGGACTACGACACTTACGTGCTGCACATGCAGACGAACCACCCGGACCAGCCGCCCATGAGCTATAAAGAATTCTTCCGGGAACGCCAGCAGGCGCGCTACGGCGGAGACGGTAAAGGCGGCATGCGCTGCTGTTAACAGGAAAAATGCGATGACACCAATTGCAGTAACCGTATTAACTGGCTTTCTGGGTGCAGGGAAAACCACCCTGTTACGCCATATCCTGCATACCCAGCAGGACGAGAAGATCGCCGTCATTGAAAATGAATTTGGCGAAACGCCTATCGACAGTCAGCTGATTGGCGACCGCGCCACCCGGATTACAACCCTAAGCAACGGCTGCATCTGCTGCACGCGATCGAGCGAGCTGGAAGATGCTCTGCTGGATCTTCTGGATAGCCGCGACAAAGGCGAAATTCACTTCGGCAGGCTTATTGTAGAATGTACGGGCATGGCCGACCCCGGCCCTATCCTGCAGGCGTTTTTTGCCCATGAAATCATCTGTGAACGCTACCTGCTCGACGGCGTAATAACCCTGGTCGACGCGGTACACGCCGACTCCCAGCTGGATCAGTTCCCGCTCGCCCAGTCGCAAATCGGCTACGCCGACCGCGTTTTACTGACCAAAACCGATGTAGCCGGTGAATCCGCTGATTTGATCGAACGCCTGCAGCGTATTAACGCGCGCGCCCCGGTTTACCCTATCCTGCATGGCAATATCGATCTTGCGCTGCTGTTTAACACCCGCGGCTTTATGCTGGAAGAAAATGTTGTGGCGGCGAAGCCTCGCTTCCACCGCATTGCCCCGCAACAAAATGAAGTCTCATCCATTGTGGTGACGCTGGACTATCCGGTTGCGCTGTCCGCCGTCTCTGCCGTGATGGAGAATCTGCTTTCCGGCTTCGCCAATAACCTGCTCCGCTATAAAGGTATGCTGTGGATTGAAGACCAGCCCTGTCGCCTGCTGTTTCAGGGCGTGCAGCGCCTTTACAGCGCCGACTGGGACCGCGAGTGGCAGCAGGACGAAACGCCGGAGAGCACGCTGGTGTTCATCGGCGTGTCGCTGCCGGAGGCCGAAATCCGAGACGCTTTTGCCGGATTAAAACCAGCCGCGTAGAGCAATAACCTTAAAGCCCCACCGCCTCTTTTAACGACTTCAAATAGCGGCGGCTCACCGGCACGGTGCGGCCATCCCGCAGCAGCAGTTCCGTCTGGCTGTTATCCTCCAGGCGGATCTCCTGCAAATAATTCATGTTCACCAAATATTGCCGATGGCAGCGCAGTAGCGGCGTGCGGCTTTCCAGCGTGCGCAGCGTTAATTCGGTAAAGCCTTCTTTGCCATCCCGGCTGGTGACATACACCCCGCTCATCCGGCTGCTGACATAGGCCACCTCCTCCATCTGCAGCAGCCAGATTCGACTGTGGCCGCTGCAGGGAATAAATTTCAGCAACTGCTGGCTTTCCGGCAGTTGCGAAACGTCCTGAGCTTCGCTTTCCTGATGCAGACGCGTCAGCGTTTTTTGCAGCCGCTGCGCCTCTATTGGCTTGAGCAGATAGTCGAAAGCGCACTCTTCAAAGGCCTGCACCGCGTACTCATCAAAAGCGGTGAGAAACACAATACGCGGCCGGTGGCGCTCATCCAGCATCCCCACCATTTCCAGCCCGCTAATACGCGGCATCTGGATATCGAGAAACAGCACGTCCGGGCGCAGCTTGTTCACAGCGCTAATCGCCTCTATCGCGTTGGCGCATTCCCCGACTATCTCAATTTCGCCGTCGTTCTCAAGCAGAACACGCAGGTTCTCACGCGCCAGCGGTTCATCATCCACAATCAATACTCTTAACATACCAACTCCTCGGCGGGCAGGCGCACGGTGATGCAGGTAAAACGATCGGGGTCGCAGCTTACAGCCAGGCCATAATCCTCCCCAAACTTCGCCCGTAGCCGCTTGTCCACCAGATTCATTCCCAGCCCGTTACCGTTCTCTTTTGGCCGGTACAACCCGGCGTTATCCTCAACATCCACCAGCACGTCTTTTCCCTCGGTACGGGCACGAATAGTAATCATGCCGCAGCCTAACTGCTGGGAAGTGCCGTGTTTAATCGCATTTTCAACAATCGGCTGTAGCGTAAAGGCCGGCAAACGCTGATTCGCCAGCTCGTCGGGCACCTGCCAGTCCACCGCCAGTTGAGTCTGGAAACGCGCCAGCTCAATTTGCAGATAGGCATTCACATGCTCAATTTCATCGGAAAGCGTGACGATTTCCGACGGGCGTTTCAGATTTTTGCGGAAAAAAGTAGAGAGATACTGCACCAGTTGCCCGGCTTTGTCGCCATCGTGACGGATAACCGCTTTGAGCGTGTTCAGCGCGTTAAATAAGAAGTGCGGATTCACCTGCGCATGCAGCAGCTTGATCTCGGACTGCGCCAGCAGCGCTTTTTGTTGCTCAAATTTCCCCGCCAGAATTTGTGCCGACAATAGCTGAGCAATCCCTTCGCCAAGCGTGCGGTTGATCGAGCTAAACAGCCGGTTGCGCGCCTCGTAGAGTTTTATCGTGCCGATCACCCGCTGGTTTTCGCCCCGCAGCGGGATAACCAGCGTCGACCCCAGCTTGCAGTTAGGATGGAGCGAACAGCGGTAAGGCACCTCATTGCCGTCGGCGTAAACCACTTCGTTATTTTCGATGGCCTGCCAGGTGTATCCCGACGAAATGGGCTTGCCCGCCAGATGGTGATCGGCCCCGGTGCCGATAAATGCCAGCAGTTTCTCTCTGTCGGTGATGGCTACGGCGCTGATGTCCAGCTCCTGGTGCAGCACCTTCGCTACCTTCAGGCTGTTTTGCTCATTAAACCCCTGCCGGAGGATCCCCTCGGTTGAGTCGGCCACTTTCAGCGCGGTGGCGGAGAACGCGGAGGTGTATTTCTCAAACATCGCGCGTTTATCCAGCAGAATACGCATAAACATGGCGGCCCCTAACGTGTTGGTGACCATCATCGGCGCAGCGATGCTCTCTACCAGGTGCAACGCATCCTGAAAGGGCCGCGCGATAAGCAAGATAATGATCATCTGCACCAGTTCGGCGACAAAGCTCGTCGCGCCGGCAACCAGTGGGCTAAACAATTTGTCCGTTCTGCCCCGCCGAATTAAAACGCTGTGGATAATCCCGCCGATCAGCCCTTCTGCGATGGTGGAGATCATGCAGCTTAGCGCCGTCATCCCGCCGAGTGAGTAGCGATGCAGCCCGCCAGTTAGCCCAACCAGCCCGCCCACCACCGGCCCGCCTAACAGACCCCCCATCACCGCGCCAATGGCACGCGTATTGGCAATGGAACCTTCGATATGCAGACCAAAATAGGTGCCCATAATGCAGAAAACCGAGAAAGTGATGTAGCAGAGCAGCTTATGGGGTAGCCGCACGGTGACCTGCATCAGCGGTATAAACAGCCGGGTTTTACTCATCAGCCAGGCAATGACCAGGAACACGCACATCTGCTGCAATAGCAGCAGGACTAAATTGAACTCGTACATCTGCAGGCACTCTCCGTTCTCAACGGCGGGAAAGATAACGCGATAAGGATATAATTTCCGGGGCATGGCGCAGATTTGTTAAATTCGGGATGAAAAATAACAGCGGGAGCGGCACCCGGCAGCACAGATATAAAACTAAAAAAAGTGCGCTGCACAATTATCAGCCAACGACAGAGCATTAATTAAACGAATTAATAATCAGTTCATTATTTATCACCCGCCCCCTCCGCCACTTATTATTCAAACATTTTCAATTAACCAATTTAAATATAAGCAATGCCATATTTTTGCTAAAGAGGATTAATCGCAGGCAGAAAAAATCATCACTTATTTATATTTCTTATGGCTATAAGTCATATTTTTATATTCTTCTGCCCACCGGCTTTAGCAGGTAGTATCAGCCAAATAATAATGACTCGGCGCCCATAACACGGCATGCGCGCGCCAGTCGACAGCATATCATGCTGTTGTGTTGCGGAAAATCTCAGCAGTTAAGGATCAGCATAATGATCGTTCTCTCGGGCGTATCAAAAATATTTACCAGCAAACATGGCGAAATCATCGCCGTGGATAATATTAATATTAACGTCAATAAAGGACAGATTTACGGCATTATCGGCTATAGCGGCGCAGGTAAAAGCACGTTAATCAGGTTATTGAATGGGCTTGAAAAACCCACATCCGGCTCGATCGTTGTCGCCGGTCAGGATATTGCCAAAGCTACAGGCGAACGGCTCCGCCAGGCTCGTCTTAAAGTCAGCATGGTCTTTCAGCACTTTAATCTGCTGTGGTCCCGAACTGTTGCAGAGAATATTGCCTTTCCCCTGCAAATTGCCGGTGTCAATAAAAGCCAGATTCAGCAGCGCGTTAACGAACTGATTAAGCTTGTGGGCCTGGAGGGCCGCGAAAACGCCTGGCCTTCTCAGCTTAGCGGCGGCCAAAAGCAGCGAGTCGGCATTGCTCGCGCGCTGGCCAATAACCCGGACGTTTTGCTGTGCGACGAAGCCACCTCGGCGCTGGATCCACAAACGACCGACGCGATTCTCGATCTGCTGCTCGACATTAACCGCCAGCTCAACTTAACCATCGTACTCATCACCCATGAGATGCATGTAGTGCGCAAAATTTGCCAGCGCGTGGCGGTGATGGAAAACGGCAAAGTCGTTGAAGAAGGCCCGGTACTGGATATTTTCAGCCACCCGAAGCAGCCCATCACGCAAACTTTTGTGCGCCAGGTCGCGGGTCAGAATACGCCCAGCGAGCCGTTCAACCCGCTCTGGGTTCAGGACATCGGCGGCAGCATTCTGAAGCTGATATTCCCCGGCGGAGAAGCCCGGCAGCCGGTGATTGCCGATGTCATTCAGCACTTCAACGTCGCGCTGAATATCCTGCACGGCAACATCACCCAGACGGTAGACGGTGCATTTGGCGAACTGTACGTCCATATGGATGACGCCAGCCAGCTAGAAAATATTGTGCAATACCTGAATCAAAAGCGGGTAGAGACTGAGGTTATTCGACATGCTTGAGCAATACTTCCCGCATTTAAAACTCGACAAACTTTGGGCCGCCACGGGCGAAACGCTCTACATGACGGCCTGGTCCGGGGCGGCAACGTTCGTGTTTGGTATCGCTCTCGGGGTGCTGCTTTTTCTCACCTCTCGCGGCCAACTGCTGCAGAATCGCCTGGTTTATTCGGTGGTGACCGTGCTGGTTAACGTCTTCCGCTCGATCCCGTTCATTATTCTGATCGTCCTGCTAATCCCGTTCACGAAAACGCTGGTCGGCACCATTTTGGGCACCAATGCCGCGCTCCCGGCGCTGATCGTCGGAGCCGCACCTTTCTACGCTCGCCTGGTCGAAATTGCACTGCTTGAAGTCGACAAAGGGGTCATCGAAGCCACACGTTCGATGGGGGCGAAAACCCACACGCTGATTTTCCGTGTGCTTCTGCCTGAATCCTCCCCTGCGCTGGTCTCCGGCATGACCGTCACCCTGATTGCGCTGGTGAGCTACAGCGCTATGGCCGGGGTTATCGGCGCAGGTGGCTTAGGCAACCTCGCCTACCTGGAAGGGTTCCAGCGTAACCATAACGACGTCACGCTGGTGGCCACGGCCGCTATCCTGGCGATCGTTTTTATTATTCAGTTTATCGGCGACCGTATTACCAACCTGCTGGATAAACGCTAACGGCATCGAAAACTTTCGGGCGGCAGAGAGCGTCTCTGCCGCCCGAATTCCACGGCAATGCACTTTTAATCACTAATCACGACTGGACGAAATAATGAAAAAACAGTTTATGATGTTAGCTCTGGCTTCTTTAACCGCGTTAAGCCTTCAGGCCAACGCCGCTGAAAAACTGATTGTGGGCGCCTCCAATGTGCCACACGCGGAAATTCTCGAGCAGGCGAAACCGATTCTGGCGAAAGAAGGCATCGATCTTGAGATCAAAACCTTCCAGGACTATATCCTGCCGAACACTGCTCTTGCCGAGCGTGAAATTGACGCCAACTACTTCCAGCATCAGCCTTACCTGGATTCGGTATTGCAGGATCATAAAGGCGATAAAAACTACGATTTCGTCAGCGCCGGGGCGATTCACGTTGAACCTATCGGCATCTACTCGAAGAAGTATAAAAGCCTGAAGGATCTGCCGCAGAACGGCAAAATCATTCTGCGTGATTCGGTAGCCGAAGAAGGCCGTATTCTGGCCATCTTCCAGCGCGAAGGCGTAATCACTCTGAAGCCAGGCGTGAAGCCGGTTAACGCCCGCATTAGCGACATCGCCAGCAACCCGAAAAATCTGCAGTTCAAAGCAGATATTGAAGCCGCGCTGCTGCCGCAAATGTACGCCAACAACGAAGGTGACGCGGTGGTGATCAACGCCAACTACGCGCTGGATGCAGGCCTGAACCCAATCAAAGATCCTATTGCCGTTGAAAGCACCGAAGGCAACCCGTATGCCAACATCATTACCGTACACAGCGCAGACGTGAAAAAACATGACATCGTCGAGCTGGTGAAAGTCCTGCACTCTAAGCAGATTCAGGACTGGATCAACGAGAAGTACCACGGCGCGGTTGTGCCGGTTAACCAGTAACACAGAAAGAGGGGCGCAATGCGCCCTTCTTCTTATTCGCGAGTGAGTGACGCGTACTCCTCCGGGCTAAGGTAAAGTTCGCGATACTTGTCATCAACCTGCTGCCACATCCGCTGGGAAAAATAGAGCGCCGCAGGCAGCGGATGGTGATGAATCATCAGTGAATCCGCCTGCCCTTGCTCATTGATATGCACCCACACGGCACACTCTACGGCCACGCCGTCAACGCTTGCGCGGTAAGACTCCATAAAGAACCGTTCGCTAACATAATCCCGGTAGGTAAAGCGCTGGAAGTCATACAGCGGAATGGCCGCTTTCAGGATCTCCAGAATCGCCGTTTTGCCGTGAACCGGCGCTTTTAGCACCACGCCTTGCAGGCTTGCGTCATCGGCGAGTATTGCCAGCCAGGGTGGCGGCCCCTGCACATTGAGAATGGGGGATGCGGTATCATTAAATAACATAGAACTCTCCTCAAAGATCAGTTACGTGGCAAAGTCGGGTAATCGGTATAACCGCGGGCATCCCCGGCGTAAAATGTTGAACGGTCCCAGGCGTTTAAAGGCCCATTTACGGACAGCCGATACGGCAGATCGGGGTTGGCAATAAACGCCCGCCCGAAAGCCACGGCATCCGCATTTCCTGCGGCAATAAGCGCATTGGCTGAGTCGCGAGTAAAACCGCCCGAGGCGATAATAGCGCCGTCAAAATAGGGTCGTAGCAAGGCGGCAACAGAGGCTGGCTGCGTCATGTCCTGCTCTTCATTTAGCCCGACGTTGGCTCGCGGCTCCACCAGATGCAGATAGCCAATCTGCTGCTCTGAAAGCCAGGCAACAACGTCCCTAAACAGCGCCAGCGGGTTGCTGTCGCCAATGTCTCCCAGCTTGCCGAACGGAGAAAGCCTGACGCCGATTTCCCCGGCGGCGTAAACCTCACGCAGCGCCGCCAGCGCTTCGCGCATGAAACGCATTCGGTTTGCTACGCTGCCACCATATTCATCCGTGCGCTGGTTAGTTCTGTCCTGCAAAAACTGATCGATCAGAAAACCGTTCGCCGCATGCAACTCCACGCCGTCGAAACCCGCAGCCTTCGCTCGCCGGGCCGCCTCGCGATACTCCTCAATCACCGCAGGAATGGCCGAGAGTTCAAGGGCTGCCGGGGTGGCAAACGGCTGAGATGTAAAGTTAGCATCCAGAGCTTCACCCGCAGGGCGAATAGCCGATGGAGCAATCGACGGGGCTTCAGGGTGGTGACTGCGATGAGAAATACGCCCCGTGTGCCAGAGCTGGAGGTAAATAGCGCCGCCCTTTTGATGCACGGCTTCCACAACCTGCTTCCAGCCTGCCTGCTGACTCTCGCTATAGATGCCCGGCGTTTGTGGAAAGCCTTTCCCCTGCAGCGAAATATTCGTCGCCTCGGTAATAATCAGGCCGCCTTCGCTGGCACGCTGGCCATAGTATTCGGCGTTAAGCGCGTCAGGCGCGCCTTCTGGCCCGGATGCACGCATTCTGGTTAGCGGCGCCATCACTACCCGGTGTTGTAAACTGAGCCTGCCGGCCCGCAGCGGGCTGAACAGATCTTTGACATGTGTGGTCATCGTTGCATTCTCACTATTGACTTAAAATGGCGATCAGCTCGCCGTCGCTTGTGGCCGGGGTTCATCCCCCGCTTGTACTTTGTCGAGAAATAAAAACACCACTAGTGCAACCAGCAATGTGATGCTCATCAGCAGCAGTAACAGGTCGCTAAATGCCGTGTCGTAGCTGGCGGCAATCGTCTTATACGTCACGCCCTGCAGCGAGGTGGTTGCGGTCGTGACATCACCGGTAACAACACTTTGTGCGACATGGGCCAGCCGCTGAGGGCTGCCGGACACCGCCTGGTGCAGGTTATTTGCCATCAGTGAAGAGAGCAGCGCGCTCACAATTGCCATCGCAATTCCTTCCCCGGCCACCCGCGTGGTACTGAAAATACCCGTTGCCATGCCCGCCCTTTCGCGGGGCACCACGCTCACCGCCAGGCCGTCCATTAATCCCCAGGGCAGGCTTATCCCGCAGCCGATAGTCCACATCGGCAAGGCAAATTGCCAGGCAGATGCCCCGCCCGGAATGCGGCTGAGCCAGAATAATCCGGCCGCACAGACCAGCAGCCCCACCCCACACAGCACGGACGCAGAGAACCAGCGAGTCAGGGACCCGGCAATAATCGGCAGGAACAACAGCGGCGCAGAGAGCGCAATCATTAACCGTCCGGCCTCAAGCACCGGCATTCCCTCCACGCCAACAAAGCGCAGCGGTAAGAGCAGAAGCAGAACAACAAAGGAATAGGCCGGGGCGGCGGCCAGGAGCTGAACGCCAACAAACCGGGGAAATTTGAATAAAGTCAGGTCGAGCATCGGCTGCTGAACACGCAGCTCAATGCAAATAAACACCAGCAGTGAAATCATGGCCACCGCAAACAGTGCGAGGTTAAAGGCATCTCCCCAGCCAACTTCCGGCACGCGCAGGACGGCATAAGTGAAAACACCCAGCGTCCACGTAAACACCACGGCCCCGGCCCAGTCGACGCCGTTTGCCGCTGGATTGCGAGATTCAGGCATATAGCGACAGGCCAGAAAACAGGCAATGCCCGCCACCAGCGTCAGTAAAATAAAGACAATTGACCAGTTGAAGAGATCGATCATTACCGCCGCGGCCACGGGGCCAAAAGCCAGGCCAATGCCGAAACTGCAGCCGACGAAGCTGAAAGCACGCATCCTGGCGGTTCCATCAAAAACCTGCGCCAGCGCCGACATTCCGCCGGAAAACGCGATAGCCGCGGCAATCCCTTGCGCCCCACGCAGCAGGTCGAAAACAAATAAGTTTGGCGCGGCAAGCAGCGAGGCTGACAGTAACGCAAAGGCCGCAATCCCCCCGGCAAACATGCGTTTACGCCCGTAGCTGTCGGCAAGTGCGCCCGCCAGCATCAGGCAACTGCCAAAGGTCAACATAAACGCATTAGCCACCCAGTTAACCGCCATGGCCGAGCCGTGGAAGCTTTGCCCGATAGCGGGTAAGGCCACGGCGGCGGCGGTAAAATTAAAAGGCATAGTGATCGAGGCAAGACACACGGCGACCAGCGTCAGGAGCTGTTCTTGCGACGGTTGAGAACGGGTAACGGCCATCATTCATATCCTTAGCGGAAAGTGACAATCTCAAAACTGGGCCTGCAGTAAGCAGGTGGGATAGCGTGCAGAGTAGCGGGTGTTTTTCAGTGAAAAAAATGATAAAACGTCCGAACATTACGGACCAAAACGCTCGAATAGAGGTATCACTATGGATCGCCTGTCCAGCCTGACCTATTTTGTTCGCACCGCAGAGTTGGGCAGTTTTGTCCGCGCCGGCCAAGCCCTGGGGCTTTCCGCTTCGGCGGTGGGAAAAGGGATTACGAGACTTGAGGAACAGCTTGGCGTGCGGCTTTTTCATCGCACGACCCGCAGCCTGCAGATGACCTCTGAAGGCCGGGTTTACTTTGAGCGCTGCAGGCGGATTCTGCAGGATTTGGATGAGGCGGATGCCCTGCTTTCCCATGTCAGTGAAACGCCCCGGGGCCGCCTGCGCGTTAGCCTGCCCGCCGCCAGCCATATCCTGTTTGAAGCGGCCATTATCGCTTTCGTTCGCCGTTATCCGGATATCGATCTCGATCTGGATTTCAGCGACAGGCTGGTGAACCTGATTGACGAGGACGTGGATATTGCTATCCGAACCGGCGAGCTCCCGGATTCTCGCTTGATGCGTCGCGCATTGCCCTCTTTGCAGCTTATTCTCTGTGCTTCCCCGGCCTATCTTGCCCGGCATGGGGTACCCCAATCGCCCCGGGAACTGGAGGGACATTGCGGAATTCGATTCCGTTATGTGAACACCGGCAAGCTGCAGGCCTGGCCGCTGCACGATCTGTCAGAACTGGCGGACGTTCGTACCCGCACCGTGTTCAGTTCGAACAACATGGAGATGGTGCGTAGCGCGATTATTAATGGCCTGGGCGTTGGGGCCGTGCCTGATTTTATGATTGAACCCCAGCTGGCGAGCGGTGTTGTACAACCGCTGCTGGGTGAGTATTTGAAAGCACCGGGGCAATTCCAGATGGTCTGGACTTCGGGGAAACAGCTTTCGTCAAAGATCCGCGTTTTTGTCGACTTTATCAGCGACTTTGTCACCCGACAGCGGCAAAATGGTGTTCATGGAGCAGCCGCCAGGTGAGCGTGCAGATGGCAGATTTTGTTTTTCTTATTGGCCCCGGTGGCGCGGGTAAAAGCACCGTCGGGACCTTACTGGCCACCAGGCTAGGCTATGAGTGCACCGATCTCGACGATGAGTTTTGTACCCACGTCATGAATATTCGCGAATTTATTGGCCTTTTTGGCTATGAACGCTACCTCGAGGAGAATGCGAAATTACTCGAAACATTACTGGCAAAAACCGACGTCAGTACCGTTTTCATTCTCTCTTCCGGCTTTCTTGCAACGGATGTTCGGCCTGACATCGTGGAGCAAAACAGAGATCGAGTGCGGCGTGCAGGCACGTCGGTGCTGCTCTTACCCTCTCGTGACTACCGTGAGGCGCTCAGCTGCATTGTTGAACGCCAGTTAACGCGGGGTTTTGGTCTGAAAAGAGAAAGCGAAATCGCTAAGTTCGGCCAGCGTTTTAGTCAGTATCTCTGCCTGGGTGATGTACAGATATTTTCTATGGACGCCCCTGAGATCGTTGCCGCCCACGTCGCGAATGTAATAAGCGCCCGCGAGCCGCGTATGAACCGCTATATTGACTAGCACAAGCCCAACTCTATCTAAGGTAACGCCACGATGCGGCTGACTACCGCCCTACGCCTGGCGAGCATTTTTCTGCTCAGCCTCACCGCTTTGCTGCAGGCCCAGCCAGCCTCCTCTGCAACGTTATCTCTGGCCGACACTCTGGGGCTGACTCAGCAAGAGCGTGACTGGGTTGCGGCTCATCCCGTTGTGCCGGTGCTGGTGGTTAACACCCATATCCCGCTGACCTTTATTAACCAGGAAGGCGAGCAAAGTGGCTATGCCGTGGCGCTGCTGAACAGCATTGGCCGGCAAACCGGGCTGCGGTTTACCTGGCATCCCTTCAATAACCTGGTTGAGATGCGCGAGCAGCTCAAAAAAGCCCCCGACTCGCTCATTGCCGCAGCGGATGCTTCCGCCACGGGGCCAGACGCCGGGCTGATCTATACCCGCCCAATACAGGTGACCGACTGGGTGCTGGTCACGCGCAAGAAGTTTCCCGTCGTCACCACCCTTGCCGACATGAAGGGCAAAAAGGTGGCGGTCTTTACCGGCAGCTATTATCTGCCGGAGCTGCGCAGGCAGTTTCCGCAGGTCGAGTTTGTTGAGCAGGACTTTTCACTGGAGACCGCGCTGGCGCTGTTCGTTCACAATCTGGACGGTGCCATCGTGCCGCAAACCGCCGCCAGCTTCGTGCTAAAAAGCTATCTTGAGGATCGTTTCCGCATCGCCATGACGGTGCCCGTTCCCCCGCTGCGGCTGGCGATGGCTTCCGGCGAGCAAAATCGCCCGCTGCTGTCGATCATCGATAAGGCCCTGGAGCGGCTCCCGCCCCACGAAATGGAGGAGCAGCTCAACGGCTGGCAGATGCGCTACGCCCTGGAGCGCTTCGAAGTTTGGGGGCATTACCGCACCGGGATTATGAGCGCGATTGTTATCGTCAGCCTGGCGGCGATGTTGCTGGTGTTCTATTTCTGGCGCAACCGCCTGCTGAGGCGCACGCTGGCAACCCAGCAGGCGCTGCAAAAGGAGCTTCAGGCTTCGCAGGCGCGGCTGCAAAAAGCCAGCGAGTCAAAAAGCCAGTTTCTGGCGCAAATGAGCCATGAAATACGCACCCCGATGAACGCCCTGATTGGCCTGCTGGAGCTGGAGAACGCCGGGCGCAGCACGCCCGAACAGCGGCGAAATAACATTGCCGTCGCCTACGAATCCTCAAAGTCATTATTGATGCTGGTTGGAGATATTCTCGATATGGCAAAAATCGAGTCCGGCACCTTTACCGTGCGCAGCGTACCGCTTTCTCTGCGAGAGATGATCAACAGCGTTAGCACCCTGTTCCGCTACAGCGCGGAGGAAAAGCACCTTGCGCTAAGTGCCAGCGTCGAGGTGCAGGACGACCGGATCCTGTTCGACCCGGTGATGCTCAAACAAATAGTCTCTAACCTGGTGAGCAACGCCATCAAATTTACTGCCCAGGGTGAAGTGGAAATTATTATCTACCAGGCCAAAAAACGAGCTGCTGAAACAGGCGATTACGTGCTGGAGGTCTGTGATACCGGCGTGGGGATGAGCGAGGAGCAGCAAAACGCGATTTTTGAACCGTTTGTACAGCTGGATGCCGCGCAAAGAGAGCACCACGGCAGCGGCCTGGGGCTGAGTATTTGCCGCCAGCTGGCGGCCCTGTTGCACGGTAGCCTTGAGGTTGAAAGTTCGCCTGGCGAAGGCACAACTTTTATCTTCCGGTTCTCCGCGCCGGTAGCTCCTCCTCCACAGGTCAACGCCTCTACGGCGGTTGGCCAGCGGGGCTCGCGCAAAATTTTAGTGGTGGACGACCATCCGGCAAACCGCTTGCTGTTGGTACAACAGCTGGAATTTGCGGGACATAGCAGCGTGGCGGCAGAAAACGGCGCACAGGCGCTGCGGCTGTGGGAAAAAGAAAACCCGCCGTTTGACGTCGTCATTACCGACTGCAATATGCCGGACTTAAGCGGCTTTGAACTGGTAAGGCAGCTGCGTGAGAAAGAAAGGCTGACCGGAAGAAACCCTCAGCCGATGTTTGGCCTGACCGCGATGGCGGAGCAGCATGTGCGCGACCGGGCGATACGGGCCGGGATGACGGACTGCCTGTTTAAGCCAGTAGAGCTGGAAACGTTACTGGTTCGTATCGATAACCCCACGGAGCACGCCGCTGAACCTGCATCGCGCCCGCTGCTTTCGCTCAGCAGGCTGGCAGAGTCTCAGCCTGAGGCCTTCCGCGCATTAGTTAAGACCGTGATTGAGCAAAACCAGCTGGATATGGCCGCGCTAAAAAACGGCATCACCGGCGGAGATTTCGGGCTCATCAAAAGCAGCGCTCATCGCCTTGCCGGCAGCGCAAGGCTGGCCGATGCCCCCGAACTGTCTGCAGTTTGCGGGCAAATTGAAGCTGCGGCAGCGGCGCAGGACGGCGTGGCAGTTCACACTTTAGCGACAGACTGCGAACGGCGGGTAAAAGAGCTGGAGAATGCGCTTCGTCACGTTGCTATACTGCCTTAACCAGTTGAAACCTAACCTTCGGGCCGCCCTTTTATGAGTAAAATTTATATCGTTGACGACCACCCTGTTTCCCAGCTTGCGGTCAGAGTCGTTGCGGAAAATAACGGCTACGAAGTGGCGGGAGTCAGCGACAACGGGCGTGACGCGATTAACGCCCTGCGCGACAACGCGGAGGTGGCGCTGGTGGTTATCGACATTGAAATTCCACCGCCTAACGGCCTGGAGGTGATTAAGCGTCTGCGCCAGCAAGGCTTTAGCGGCGGCATATTAGTGCTCACCGGCTATAACGACAGCCACTTTGTGGACCGCGCCCGCCGGGCGGGAGCCAACGGATTTATCAGTAAAAATAACCATCTTGATCAGCTGGTAGACGCCTTCAAGGCCATTCTTAGCGGCTATGAGTTCTTCCCCCAGAGACCGCAGGCGGTGAATGTCTCGGCCGGCGTACAGTCTGAAAGCGAATTGCTTGGCACGCTGTCCAACCGCGAACTTGAGGTGCTGGGCCTAATCTCCCGCGGCGAGATGCTGATTGATATCGCCGCGCAGCTGCACGTCAGCAATAAATCCATCAGCACCTATAAACGCCGCATCATGGCCAAGCTCGGGTTCAGCAAAACGCTGGAGATGATCGAGTTCGCCAAGCGCAATAACCTCGCCTGAGCCCGGCTTACTGATAGGTCATCGTGAAGGTGGCGTTAGCGTCGGCCCTGCCGGGCGTGACGTTAGCCTGAGTCTGGTAATAACGCGCTGCCAGCGGAATCTCATAAGCGCCATCTGCGGTGGTGGTAGCGATGCTCATCATGGTGCCCAGCTCAAGCGGCGCGTTGTTATACAGCACCTGAATCCCCACGCCGGTTGCCGTCTGCCCTGCCTGAGCTGCGTCCAGATTAAGAATGCCCCTGCTGCTGTCCAGCGCTCCGCCGCTGCCGGGCGCAAGCGTTAGCCTGATCTTCGTTTCGGCGTCACAGTTCAGCTTAATGGCGAAATCCGCATCGCCGCTGGTGCTGCCTGGGCCGGAGAAATCGGTGTTTTTCGCCTTGCCCATCCGCACCGTTATTGCGCTATTCAGGACCGAGCAGGCGACGGTTTGCACGCTGCCGCTGCCGATGGCGTAGTCCATAACGTTGGTTTCGCCCACCACCTGAGCCTGAGTAATGGAACCCATTGTTATCGGGCCGGAGCCGGTCACCGGGGCGATTTTCACCAGCTGTAACCTGTAGTTACCCCAGGTGCCGCCGCACAGCCGCCACCAGTCGGCAGACCAGGTACAGGCGGTGTTAGCAATCTGCCGGGGCAAAGGTCCGGTGCCGTAACGCCCGGCAGTTGAGCCTGCGCCGCTGGTGACCACCCGAAACGCCAGGCCCGGCACGCCCGACTGATACAGCGTTTGTCCGTTATAGCTGACCGGCAGAAAGCCTCCGCTACCCTGAGCCCAGCGGGTGACAAAGCCCGAGCTATCGCACTGAACAAAGCTGTTGCGGCTGCCCAAACGGGAGTCATTGAACGTGGCTACCACCGTGCCCACAGGGGCATCTCGCTGCACGACTATATGCCCGAGATCCAGCGTCACCGAATCGTTGGCGTTAAAGCGGCTGTCCATAAACGTGCAGCTTGCCTGGGCGCTTTTAGCTGCCCCGAGCAGCAGCGCGACGCCCCAGATAACTTTGCTGAATAATGTCGTCATGTTCGCGACCTGCCCTACTGGTATGTCAGGGTAAACGTGGCGTTGGCATTGGCCGTACCGGGCGTCACCGCTGGCTGCGTCTGATAATAACGCGCCTTGAGCGGGATGGCGTAAGCGCCGTCTGCCGCTGTAGTGGCCACCGCAATTCTGCTGTTCAAGGCCAGAGGCGCGTTGTTATACATCACCTGCACGCCAACGCCGCTGGCGGTTTGCCCCGCCCCCGCGTTGTCGATATTGAGAATGCCCTTCGCCGCATCTGCCGCGCCCGAACTGCCCGGTGCAAGGGTGAGATTAATTTTGGTCGAGGCGTCGCAGTTCAGGTCTATGGAAAAATCAGCGTCGCCGCTGGTGCTGCCGGGACTGCCGAAATCGGTATTTTTCGCTTTGCCCATCGTGACGCTGATATTGCTGTTGGTGACCGAGCAGGCGACCGTCTGCACCACGCCGCTGCCAATGGTGTAGTCAATAATGTTGGTATCCCCCACCACCAGCGCCTGAACAATAGAACCGCCGGTCATCGGCCCGGAACCTGTTGTCGGGGCAATTTTGACCAGTTGAAGGCTCATGCCGCCCCATGTGCCGCCGCACAGCCGCCACCACCCTGTTCCGGTATTACACGCCATATTGGTGATTTGACGTGGCAACGGACCGGTACCGTAGCGGCCGGAGGTTGATCCTGCTCCCGATGTCACAATGCGAAACGCCAGGCCCGGCACGCCGGACTGGTACAGCGTTTGTCCACCGTAAACGACAGGTGCAAAACCTGGGCCTACTGCCCATTGCGTGGTAAAGCCGCTGGCGTTGCACTGCAGGAAATTATTACGTCCACCGAGCGTGGAGTCGCCGAGTCTGGCAACCACCGTGCCTACCGGGGTATCGCGCTGCACGACCACGGTGCCAAAGCTCAGGGCGACTGAGTCATCTGGCCCGAAGCGACTGTCCATAAACGAGCAGGTGGCCAGCGCGCCTTTTGAGGCCACTAGCAGCAGGGCACAGGTCATCACGCGTGGGCGGAATATTTTTTTCATTACGTTGTTCATCGTCATCTCTTTTTCCGAAGCCGCGCTTAGCGACACTGTGCGTCAAAGGAGGAAATTGCCGCCGTCGTCTCGTCATGGTTCAGGCTGTAACTCACCCGGCACTGGAGATCCGCACCTTTGCCCCACTGCACCAGCAGCGTGCCTTTAGGCTGTAAACCGGCGAGATAAACCTGGCCGCCGTCCCCGACGATACCGCTGCCGCCGCTGCGGTCGGCTTCATTGGCAACCGTGGCACCAAACGGCACGGCTTTGCCGTTCGGGCGAATCAGGGTCATCAGCACGCGTAGGCCGACCTGGGCGCGGTAATCGGCGCGCACTACGGCCCCGCGCGTGGGTACCACGGTGCGGCTGGTTTGCTCGAGGTCGACATTTTCTTTCAGGCTTTCGGTGCTCAGCGTGACGTCGTTATGGCGGTACGGCATTAAGTTCGGCACCAGCGCGTAGCCGCGATAGTCGGTTTTAACGCCGGTCTGGTTATTTACCGCCACACCGGAGGCACCAGGCACTTTCACCAGGCCAAACGTCTCACCAAGCTGCTGCCCGGCGGTGATGCCGTCCGCGTGGGCCACAATCGACCCCTGCACGCCATAGTTCAGGTTGCGCTGCCCGCTGGCGTAGCTGTAGCCCCCGTTCACTTCGCCGTAGGTGCCGCGATAGTTGAGGCTGGTGTAGCCGGAGTTTTCACGCTCACGCGAGGCGTACCCCTGGGTCACGTTCCAGTTGAGGTTTTTGCCTTCCAGCGCGGTGCCGTTCAGGCCAACGGTATTCACCGTGCCGCGCGACTGGCTGCTGCTGACGCCGTAGCTGGCGTAGCTGTTGCTCAGCCAGCGGCCCAGCGGCAGGCTGATATTCAACGACACGACCTGGTCGCGTTCGTAGGTTTTGCCGTACTCCGTCGCCGCCCCCGCCTGGGATGTGTTGCGGTTCAGGGCATAGTTCAGGCTATAGCTGATGCCGTTCCAGCTGTTGTTGTAGCCCACGTTCCACGAAGACGTTTTCCGGGCGCCGTTCCAGTAGTCTTCGCTGATAGCCCCGACGGACAAATAGCCGCGATCGCCGCCGAGATCCTGACTCAACGTCAGCTCCGCGCGGTTTCGCTTCCTGTCGTTTCTCAGGGCATAGGCATTATCACGGTAGGTTTCCAGCACGTCCGACAGCGAGGTAAAGCCTTCGGTTGAGTAGCGATAGCCGGCGATGGCGACGTGCGTGCCCGTCTCGGCGAGGCTTTTGCTGTAGCGCACCCGCCACGACTGCCCCTGGCTGGCCTCCTGCTCCTTCGGCTGGCCCCAGGACTGGGTCACGTCAGCCGATACCGCGCCAAGCGTGCCGAGGTTCTGCCCGACGCCCGCGGCGAACGAGCGATAATGCTCCGCCAGTTGAGCGCCGCCGTAAACGGTCATGCCTTTTCCAACGCCGTAGATGGCGGTGCCCTGACTGAACGGAGTCTTTTCGACACTGCTGTCATAGGCGCGGTATTCGCCGCCGGTCAGGCTGAAGCGCAGCCTTCCTTCTCGCTGTAACACCGGCAGGGAGGCAAATGGCACCACCATGCTCTGCTCGCTGCCGTCGGCTTCTTTTACCGTCACGTACAGGTCGCCGCTGCCTCCGGTCGGGAACATGTCGGTGATTTCGAACGGGCCTGCGGGCACCGTGGTCTGGTAAATCACATAGCCATTCTGGCGAACGATCACCTGAGCGCTGTTGCTACGGGCAATACCGCGTACCACAGGCGCGTAGCCGCGCTGGCTTTCCGGCAGCATTTCGTCGTCGGAGGCCAGCTGCGCGCCACGGAACGGCACGCTGTCGAACACGTCAGAGGGAGCAAGGCTTTCACCCAGCGTAAGCTGGCTTTTGAGCGACGCAATACTGCGCTGGGCATAACTGTAAACGGTGCTCCATTTATCCCCTTCGCCGCTGCTGCGCGACCACGTGGAGTAGTTTCGCAGCCGCCATGCACCGAGGTTAACGCCCGGCCGCAAGTTCAGATACTGGCTGCTGCCTGCCCCGCCGTGCTGACCTTCCAGATCGCTCATGCCGTTAAAGCTGTAGTTCAGCAGCGCGGCGTTGATGCCCTCATCCCACTGGGAAGGAGGCACATAGCCGCGAATGCGCGGGCTAACCGCGGCCTGAGGAATAGAGAGGTCGAGGCGCTGGGCGCTGAAAACAAACTCAGCATTCCCTTCAGGGATTGCGGCCAGTGAAGCGCAGTTCTCACCAGGCGTTTGCAGATCGGGATATAAATCCACCCGTACGCCGTACTGCTCCAGCTCGGCCACGGTCAGGCACGGCTGCAGCCCTTTATCCTCGGTCTGGAAAAATGTCACCGCCCTGCTGTCCACCTGCTCGCCGTTGAGGTAGATGTCCACCGGGTAGCTGCCCGGAAGCTGACCGCCGTTTTCAAACGCCGAGAGATCGGGCGCGGTGCCGGCGTCACCCGTGTGCTGGAGCAGAGCAGGATTAAAGTAATCCTTTGCCTCAACCGACAGCGAAGTCAGCAGCAGTGCGATAGTGGTGGCCAGACAGGTTGGCCGCGTTTTTCCGGAGCAAGCAAAAAAGGGCATAATTTTATTCCAGCGAATTCAATTCTTTAGAGAGAGGCTTTGTGCGCTGCGCCAACGGCGCCGTAGTCGCTAATGACCTTCCATTCGACCTGGCCGCCGCGTACGTCTGCAGGCAGTTCAATCCGGGCCGAGGAGCGCGGTGCCACATAAGCGGCTTTATCAAGCGGGCGGCCGCCGAGGCTGACCGACTGGAAATTGATGTAATAAGGCGTTGGGTTGGTGACCGACAGAGCCTGGCCCTGGCGTGCCCATTTGAGCTGGCTACTGGCGTTTTCCGGCGTCTCGCCTTTCAGCGCCGCCGGGCGATAAATCAGCTTGATGCGGGTGTTGATCGCCAGCTGCAAGGTGTTGTCCTGCACCGAGGCGTCGGTCGCGGGAATCGATTTAATATTCAGCCAGAACAGCGTTTCGCGATCCGTCGGCAAACCGGCCCCGGTCTGCATAATACGCAGCGTGTTTTTTTGTTTAGCGTCGAGGCGGAACAGCGGTGGTGTGACGATAAAGCTGCGTTTATCGCTGTTGCCCGCTTCGTTCTCCACCCACGACTGAATCAGGTACGGCGAGGCGTCGGGATTCTCGAGGCCGATTGCCGCTTCTTTTTTCTCACCGTCGTAAATAACTCGCGTGCCGCCCACGACAACGCCAGCGTGAGCAATACCGCTTCCTGCGAGTAAACCTGCTAACAGCAGAGAAGAGAGTTTTGTCTTCACAATAGAGACTCCAGAGAGAGGGGAAAAAAAGCCGACCCGCAGGCCGGCTGGAGTGATTGCGTCAGGCAATCAGTTGTAAACCACGCTGAAGGTAGCGGTGGCGTTGGCCGGACCGGCGGTCACGGTTGCCGCTTTAGCCACATAGGCTGCGTTAAATTTCAGCGTGTTGGTGCCGGCCTGGCTCAGAGTGATGCTCTGAGAAGGCGTGAACAGCGGCAGGACGGAGTTGTCCGCGTTGCGGATCTGAATGCCTACGCCGGTTGCCACGCCAGCCCCTTGGGTCAGTTCCAGCGCAGAGTTGTCGCCCTGGTATGCGGTCCCGTCGAATTTCACGGTAGCGCTGGTCACGGTTGCCGGGCAGCTGGTCAGATCAATCTGGAAGGCCGTTGCACCCGCGGTGTCGCCCTGTGCCGCGAACGCGTTATCGCTTACCTGCCCCAGCGTAACGGTCTGGCTGGCGCTGGCAGGGGAAACGGTGCAGGCCGCATCGATGATTTCGCCGTTAAACTGAATGGTGCCGTCGGCCGCGTTAGCCGTTGAAACTGCCGCCCCGCTGATAACGGAAAGTAATGCCAGAGCGTGTAATTGCTTTTTCATAAAATGTAATTCCTGTGAATAAATGAAGTTCAACGCCGGACACCGTATTAACCTTCCTGCATAACCGCATGGGTTTATGAAAGATGCGCATTCAAAACTTTTCGATAAAGAAAAGGCAGTGAGTTATCGGTCATTCCTGTATTAAGTTAGCAAGGCGGGTCACGCCGTAAATATTTATAAACTCCGCATTAGCACACGAGAGATTAACTAATACTCACTTTATATGAACCAACGTATATCCTTTGCAGCTCTTGGTGAATATACTCTCCGGTATATCCCCGCCTTGTGGAACTCACTATACGCTGGCTAAAGAAATAAACATTCAGAATGGCGTCAGACCGTTGTCGTCATAGTCATCAATGCCTGTCATCCCAGGACTACAAAACCACAATAAACCATTTAACACCATTAAAATCAGCATGTTATAAACAAAAAGAGAAAACGAAAAAGTCCCGCGCGTATTATTTTTGTATTGATATAAACGCCTGTTTTATGTCAGCCTTTATAGAGAAAACAAAATCGAGAGAAAATAATGGCAACCCTGTTGATAATTGACGACCATCCGATGGCGCGGCTGGCTATTCGCATGCTGCTTGAAAAAGATGGCCATCACGTTCTGGCTGAATCCGGCGACGGCTCCGAAGCTTTTAAACTAATCCAAAAATTAATGCCAGAGATTGTCGTGGTGGATTTAGATATTCCGGGCCTGAGCGGTGTGGAATTAATAGAGAAATTAAGAAGCCATGACTTCGCTGGTCGTTTATTAGTACTAACCGGGCGTGACGACGAGCATTATTTAAGCCGCTGCATGAACAGCGGTGCGGACGGCTTTGTCGGTAAAGGCAATAACCTGGATGAATTACAGGATGCGGTCCGTGCGGTCGAGCGTGGCTATGGCTATTTTCCGCTGCGGCGCCAGACCAGCACCAAAAACGCCAGACCCGCCGGTGAAGTTGAGGCCGTCAAGCGGCTGTCAAACCGCGAGTTACAGGTGCTGCGCTACCTGAGTCGGGGCGTCAAGGTCATGGATATCTCCGAAAAAATGCACATCAGCAACAAGACGGTCAGCACCTATAAAACTCGTTTGATGACCAAGCTTCAGGTCAGCAACACTATGGAGTTGATTGATTTTGCGCGCCGCCACAGCCTGGACTAAGCCGATGTACAACCTGTTAATGCTGCTTCTGGGCCTGATTCTCTTTTCCCCGGCGTATGCAGAACGTGCGGCAGAGCCGGAGCGGCTGCATATTCTGAGCAGGGAAAGCTATCAGCCTAAAGCCTTCACCCTCGATGACAAAGACTGGCGCTGGTTAGGCAATAAACGCGAGCTGCATGTTGCCGTCTGGCAGCCTGAAATCCCCCCGCTTTACCTCTATACCGGCAACGGCCGCTACGAGGGGATGATTGCCGACTACATCCATCTGATAGCGCAGTATCTGGGGCTACGCGTTAACGTCCAAATGTTTGCCGACCGGGACGCTGCGCTGGGCGCGCTGGCTCAGCACAAAGTGGATATGGTCGCCGATCCTTCAGGCAAGGTACTGCCGCAGCACGCCAGGCTCGTCCCCTCCAACAATTTTATTAGCGACCATCCGGTGCTGGTGCACAGAAAAAATAATCACGGAGCTCCCTTTCGCTACCGGCCCGGTATGCGGCTGGCCATCGCCCGCTGGTACGTGGACGACAGCTGGATAGAGCAGAATTTCCCCGGCGTCACCCTCCGCCATTTCGCTACCGACGAGCAGGCCATGGCCTCGGTAGCCTTCGAAGAAAATGACTTTTACATCGGCAACCTGGTGACCACGTCCTACCTGCTGGAGCGCAACTATTCGCATTTTCTCGCCTTTCAGCGGGTCTACCCTGAGCGGGAAACCGGCAGTCATTTTGTGCTGCGTAGCGAAGATTTGCCGCTGATGCGGGCGGTTAATCGCGCGCTCGACGCCATCCCACGCATTCAGCACCAGGTTATTCTCCAGCAGTGGAGCGAGCGGGCTAACCTCTGGCGCGTCAGTAAGCAGGTTGAGTTCTCCGGGGCAGAAAAAAAATGGCTGGCGAGGCACCCCACGGTGAAAGTGTCGGTCAACGCTTTTTATGCGCCCTTCACCATGATCGATGCCAACGGCAATTTTTATGGCGTCACCGACGATATTTTGCGGCTGATTCGGCTGCGTACCGGCCTGCATTTCGAGCCGGCCCCGGCGGACTCCGTCAGCGCGATGGAGCGGCAAATTGCCGATAAAAAAGCCATGTTCATCGGCGCGGTTAGCCATAGCGAGGAGCGAAATCAGAACCTGTTATTTTCGCGGGCTTATTTCACCTCGCCCTTCGTGATGGTTCAGGCCAAAGACAAGAACTACGCCACCCCGCTCCCCACCGGCACCCGCGTTGCCATCGTCAGTAAAAATAGCCTGCTCCCGGAGCTGCGGCAGCTTAATCCCGGCGCGCGTATTATTGAAACCGCCAACGCCAGCATCGCCATGCAAATGGTCAACGACGGCAAAGCCGATATCGCCATTCACTCCCTGTTTGGTGCCAGCTATATGATTGACCGCTATTTTCGCGACCGCCTGAAGATTGGCGGCCGCGTGGGCGGTCAGACTGCCGGGATCTCGTTTGCCGTCTCCCGCGATCAGCCTGAACTGCTCAGCATTCTGAATAAGTCGCTGGAGAACATTTCCCCGGCGGATATCAACAGCATCATCAATAAATGGCAAACCCGCCCCGACGTGCGGCTGGATACCTGGGAACTGTATAAAACCCAGTTTTGGCTGGTATTTAGCGTGGCCGGAATTTTGATCTTCACGTCGCTGATTTGGGTCTATTACCTGCATAAGGAAGTCAGAGCCCGCCTGCTGGCGCAGCAAAAGCTTCAGGCACAGCTGGAATACAATGAAACCCTGACCCACGCGCTGTCGGAGGAGCGCGAGCGTGCCGAACAGGCGAACCGGGCTAAAAGCACTTTTCTGGCGACGATGAGCCATGAAATTCGCACGCCGGTAAGCGCCATTATTGGCCTGCTTGAGCTGTCCGTAAAAGCCAATGACAGCCTGCCGGAAGAAGAAGATCCGATTCGTGTCGCCTGGGAGTCCGCCCGTACTTTGATGGGGCTTATCGGCGACATTCTGGATATGGCGAGAATTGAGTCCGGCCGTCTGGAGCTTGCGCCCGAGTGGGTAAGAACCACCGATCTGCTGCCGCCCGTAGTCCGCGTTTTTGAAGGCCTGGCCCGGCAAAAAAGCCTGCGCCTGCGCTGCATTCTCTCGCCACCTTTGCCTTATCAGGTCTATATCGACCCGCTGCGTTTTCGCCAGGTACTCTCGAACCTGGTGAGCAACGCCATCAAGTTCACCGACCGGGGCTGTGTCAACGTGGATATCACCGCCCTGGAGAGCCACCCTGCCGATAGCGTGCTGCTGAGGATAAGCGTCGTGGATACCGGCAAGGGCATTACCGCCGAAGAGCAGGAAGATATTTTCTCCCCGTGGGTGCAGGCAAAAAATGGCCGAGGGCAAAGCGGCTCAGGGCTTGGGCTGGCTATTTGTGCCCAGCTTGTCGAGATGATGGGGGGCAACATTATGATGAAAAGCCTACCGGGCCACGGCACGGAAGTCAGCTTTACCGTGCCGGTGGCGCAAAGCCAGCATCGGCCGGAGCAGGTGATTCAGAAAAACCAGACGCAGGCGGTACAGCATTATCCTCTGAGCATTCTGGCGGTGGACGATCACCCTGCCAACCGGCTGTTGCTGCGTAGCCAGCTGGTTCACCTTGGCCACAAGGTGACGGAAGCCCACGACGGCGAGGAAGCCTGGGCGCTGTGGCACGATAATGCTTTCGATGTGGTAATTACTGACTGCAGCATGCCGGGGATGGACGGCCCGGCGCTGACGCGGCTTATTCGCCAGCATCAGGTCGAGCCGGTGGTGATTCTCGGGCTGACGGCCAATGCCTGGCCGGAAGAACGCACCCGCTGCAGAATGGCTGGCATGGACGACTGTTTGTTCAAACCACTCCAGCTTCCGCAACTGGAAGCCATCCTGAACGGCGTGATGAAGCACAAACAGGCAGCCCTGGCGGAGCCTGCGGGTCTTGATAAGCTGGTGAACATTGAGAAACTTAAAACGATGAGTAGCCATGACCGTAGTATGCTCGGCGAGCTGCTCAGGCTGACGCTGCAAAGCAATGAAGAGGATTTACGGCTGGCAGAGGACTTGTTTAGCCTGCAGGACTGGCCTGAACTTGCGTCCTGCGCGCATCGCATCTCCGGGGCGGTACAGATATGCGGGGCGGAACGAGCCGAAAACGCCTGTCGTAATCTGGAGACGGCCTGCCGTGAAGCCGTGGTCGATGAGGTCGAAATCGAGGATTTGTGGCTGAAGTGTTCCAGCACCGTGGGTGAGTTTAACCAGGCGATACATGCCTGGTTAAACGACGAGGAATTTAGTCGATAACTTTCTCTAAATCGAGTAGCTCTTCCAGCGTCAGCATGTTGCTTTGCGCCACCGCGAGAGCATCGTCCAGCCCTTTATTGTAGAGGGCTGGCGCCATTTTTTTCACCAGCTCATCGAGGAAAAACTCAGCCTCGAATTGGCCTATCTGCAGGTCGTGTTTGTCTTCCAACCAGTCGGTGATGAAGTCGCTCAGCTTGCGGTAGTCCTCGGCGGGTAATTCAATCTTTTTCATTACGCCTCCACGCCCGGCACCACCAGCGACTCGCCGATGGCGTAGAACTGGCCGCCGGCAATGTAGTGCAGGCTGCGGTATTCCGGCGGTGAGGTTTCAAACGACCAGTGGCCGTTCTGGAATACCCGGCTGTCAGCCCAGGCACCGATAATTTCGCCGATGAAAAGATCGTGCGCCTGGTGGTTATGAGGTTCAGGGATAAGTTTGCAGACCATCCAGGCCGTGCAGCCTGCAACAAGCGGCACGCTGTGCCCCGGCGCGCGGAACAGCTCCACGCCGGATTGCTCGAGCTTGTCGGGCATCTCTTTCAGGCTGTGAGTACCCAGAAAATGGGTCATGTTGAGCTGGGCGGCGCAGGGCACCTGAATCACAAAGGTGCCGCTCTCTTCGATAAGCGCACGGGTGACGGTGATTTTATCCAGCACCACCATCAGTTTTGAGGGAGTAAAGTCCAGCGCACAAGACCAGGCGGCGGTCATCACATCGTCCACGCCATTATGGTGGGCAGACACCAGCACGGTTGGGCCGTGATTGATCAGGCGGTATGACTTTTCTAACGGCACTTCAATGATATGTGGGTCCATACTTCATATCCGGTTGTCATCAGGTAGCCGTCAGTTTGCCTGAACAATTAGCGCATTACTTTTCCTTTTTGTGGCTTCGCTTGTGGGGCAGGCAAATCAGCACCAGGCCGACGAAAATCGCCGCTACGCCGATAAGCTTTTCCGGGCTAAATTCTTCATTGAGCCACGGCAGATTAATGGCCGCAAACCACACCAGCACGTAACTCAGGCTTAAAAGTGGGTAAGCCTTGCTGAGCGGAATACGCTTCAGCGCCATATACCAACAGCCCATGGAGAACGCATAGGCCGCCAGCCCGCACATCAGCGCCAGCAGGCCGTAGCCGCCAAACAGCACCGACATAGCAAATTCGAGGCTGAGCGAAGCAGGCGGGAACTGAATCATCGCCCATTTCATGCTGAGCTGCGCCCCGCTTACCAGCAGCACGCTCATTAACGCCCAGATATAGCCCATCAGGCGTGCCCTCCCAGCGCGATAATCCCCAGCATGATCAGTAACACGCCCAGCCAGTGGTGCGCCGAAATTCTCTCTTTCCAGATCCAGCGCGCGGCAAGAGTGACAAAGATAAAGTTCAGACTCAGCATAGGGTAAGCAATACTCACCTCGACGTGCTGGAGCACCAGCAGCCAGACGAGCATTCCCAGCCCCAAAAACATCACGCTCAGCCCAAGCCACAGCATCAGGTGGCGGCGCCCCGCCCCCTGAGCCGCCTGCTTCTGGCACAGCTGCCCGCCGCAGCTAAGCAAACTGGCCAGAACGATCAGCGCAATGTTCATGGCTGTGCGTCGTACTCAAACAGAACGAAACGCCCGCTGTTGGCCCGATGGTCCGGCTCCGGCAGCTTCAGGTCATTAAGATCGCTATTGTTCGATACCAGCAGCATCAGCGACACTTTGCCCTGCTTGCGGTGTTCCGCCAGCCAGGATTCAAAGTCGGCGCCGCTAACATAGCGGTTAGACACATCCGGATAATCAAGGCCGTAGCGCAGCTCGCCCGCCTGATTATAAAGATTGATATCACTGCGCTTCAGCTCCCACGCAACCCCGGCGGCAATGCCCACGTTGTTGGTGAAGATATAACGACTGTCTTCCAGCTGCGGGCGCATTTCATGGATAAAAGCCTGCGGCTGCTTGGAGTTTTCCACTTTCGAAGGAATAACCACGCCCACCAACAGCGCCAGACCCAGCGGGCACAGCGCCGCCCAGTACCAGCGTTTCGCGGTCTGGCTCAGGGTCACAAGACCGAACAGCCCCCAGACAGCAAAGGCCACGCACGCCAGCACCACTTTCAGCGTTTCGTTGGCGGCATACACCGGATGTCTTGCCAGCCCCCACGGTGCAAGGAAGAAGGCCACGATAATCACGCAGACCGACCCAAACAGCAGGTTAATCCAGCCGTTTGCACGCAAAACAGCGGAACCACTTTTCGCCAGTTCAACCGCGTGGCGCGCCATCAGGATCGCCAGCGGCGCAAAGCACGGCAGAATATAGGTCGGCAGTTTGCCTTTCGCGATGCTGAAGAACACCAGCGGCATCACAACCCAGCCCAGCAGATAGAACGCACCGCCCTGCTCGCCCCGGTTTTTCCAGCCGCTTTTCAGCGCCCCAGGCAGCAGCGCCAGCCACGGCAGAGAACCCGCAATCAGGAACGGAATGTAGTACCAGAACGGGGCTTTATGCTGCGCGTCTTTCTCCGCGAAGCGCTGAATATGCTCCACCCAGAAGAAGTAGTGCCAGAAGTCAGGCTCGGCTTTCGCTATCGCAATCGCCCACGGCAGGGTAATTAGTACGGCGCTTAACACCGCCAGGGGCCCGAACAGAAGGACTTCTTTCCAACGTTTCTGTGCAATCACCCACGGCAGCACGCCAATCACCGGCACCGCAAGCGCCAGGAACCCTTTGGTCATCACGCCCATGCCGCAGGCGAGGCCCAGCAGCAGGTAGCCGCCGATTTTGCCGCCGGTGGTTTGCGCGGTACTGGCCAGCCAGAAGCTGCACATCGCCGCCGTCAGCCACAGGGTGATCATCGGATCGAGAACGGAATAAGTACCAATGCCATAGACCAGCAGGCAGGTAAGGAAGATAACCCCGGCCAGCACCGCGATCGTTTTATCGCGCCACAGGCGGAACGCCAGCCAGTAAGTCAACAACGCGCTCAGGGTTACCGAAAATACGGAACCAAAACGCACGGCAAAATTGTTATGACCAAAGATGAACTGGCTGATGTTATTGATCCAGTACCCCGCCACCGGCTTTTCGAAATAGCGCAGGTCAAGGAAATGAGGAACGATCCAGTTACCAGACAGTAGCATTTCGCGGCTGATTTCAGCATAGCGCGTCTCATCCGGCTGCCACAGGTGACGAAACTCCAGCGGTACAAGGTAAAGCAAGGCAAAACAGACCAGAAGGGTCATTCCATATTTTGCAGATTTCATCGGTTCACGACTCTATAAGTTGTTGGCAACCCAGCCAGCCTTCGCGGCCTGGGATTGTCCCGCGCACAATTTTGCCTCTCGGCAGCGTGGATAAATCGTCCGGCAGAAGCTCGCTCAGCGGGCAGAACTGAACCCCCTCGGCAGCGGCCATCGCCAGCAATTCACTAAAGGAATCTCGCATCACCATCCCTTCAACTTCGGCATGGATGGTGTAAACCGGTGTGCCGCCGTCCTGGTGAATTTTGTCCAGGATAAAGCGGTTAAAGTTCTCTTTACTGACTTCGGTACCAATGACCTCGTCCCACGTAGGCAGCGTGACGGGGATTTGCACCGCAGCCTCGCTGCCGTTAGACAGCACAGGGATAAACGGCGTGGTACCACGGCAGTCGCTGTTGTAGTGGAACGGGAAAGCGGCTTTCGCTTTAACCACGCGCTGGTCTGCACGCCAGCCCGCCACTGCCGAACAGCTTACGGGTTGCCCCACAATATTCTGCAGCGCATCCAACCCAAGGCGAATTTGCTGTTTGAGCTTGTCCTGCTCCCAGACGCCCGCCCAGGCCTGCCAGGCATGGTGATCCCAGGCGTGAAGGCCCACCTCATGGTGGTCCGCCGCCGCCGCGATAACCTCTGCGTTGCCTGCGCCAATCACGCGCCCCGGCCAGGCGGTGCCCGCCAGCAGAATGTCCCAGCCATACAGCGATGCCGCGTTGGAACGCAGCATCTTCCACAGGAATTTAGGCTTGATCAGGCGCCACAAGTGGCGCCCCATATTGTCTGGCCCAACGCTGAAGAAAAAGGTTGCCTGAGTCGAGTGTAAACTCAGCGTCTCCAGAAGGTTTGGCACCCCTTCACGGGTGCCTCGCCAGGTGTCGACATCAATACGCAGGCCGACTTTTCTCATGAAGCAGGATCCGTCAGCTCTACGGTTTTCAGGAAGAAGTCCAGCGTTTCGTCGATGGTTTTCTCCATGTGCACTTCAGGCGTCCACTCCAGCAGACGCTGGGCGTTGCGGATGCTTGGCTTACGGTGCTCAACGTCCTGGTAGCCTTTGCCGTAGTAGGCGCTGCTTTCCACTTCACGGAAACCAGCAAACGGTGGGAACTGGCTACGCAGCGGATGACGTTCGAAGCTTTCCAGCAGCATTTCTGCCAGCTGTTTGATGCTCGCTTCGTTGTCCGGGTTACCGATGTTGATGATCTGTCCGTCGCAGTTATTGTTTTTGTTTTCAATAATGCGGAACAGCGCTTCGATGCCGTCGCCGATGTCGGTGAAGCAGCGCTTCTGCTTGCCGCCGTCGATGAGCTTGATCGGAGAACCTTCAACCAGGTTGAGGATCAGCTGGGTAATGGCACGGGAGCTACCGATACGCGCGGCGTTCAGGTTATCCAGACGCGGGCCCATCCAGTTAAACGGACGGAACAGCGTGAAGCGCAGCCCTTCTTTTTCGCCGTATGCCCAGATAACGCGGTCAAGCAGCTGCTTGGACACGGAGTAAATCCAACGCTGTTTGTTGATTGGGCCAACGATCAGCGGGGAGTTATCTTCGTCAAACGAGGCGTCGGTACACATGCCGTACACTTCGGAGGTAGACGGGAAGATAATGCGTTTTTTGTACTTCACGCAGTCGCGGATGATCTTCAGGTTCTCTTCGAAGTCGAGCTCGAACACGCGCAGCGGGTTACGGGTGTATTCGATTGGCGTCGCGATTGCCACCAGCGGCAGAACAACATCACACTTCTTAATGTGGTATTCGATCCACTCGGAGTGAATGCTGATGTCGCCTTCCACAAAGTGGAAACGCTCGTTGCCGATGAAGCGAGTGATAGCGTCGGAACCGATGTCCAGGCCGAAGATTTCGAAGTTGTCATCACGCAGCAGGCGTTCGGTCAGGTGGTTACCGATAAAGCCGTTCACGCCGAGGATCAGCACGCGAGTACGACGCTTGATAGCAGAAACCGGCTTGCTGCTCAGGATAGCGCCGCTGACCAGGCCCAGGGACTGTGCAAGCTGGGAGCCCTGCATGTATACGCCGTTTTCAGCCTGGCCGGTCACGACTTCCAGAGCCCCGGTGCCGCAGGCAATCACCAGCGGGTTTACGGAGATAACTGTCCCGGCTTTCGCGCCGTTGTTGCTTTCCAGCACGCGGCTTTTCCAGATAATGAATTTGCCGCCGCCCACGTAGCTAAACGCACCTGGCCACGGTTCGGTTACCGCACGGACCAGGTCGTTGGCTTCTGCCGCAGAGCCTTCCCAGCTGATCGCACCATCTTTAGGTGAACGGCCGCCGAAATAGGTCGCTTTGGCTTCGTCCTGAGCGGTTTGCGGGAAGTGACCGGTTTTGATCACCGGCAGGCTTTTCGCCAGCAGGGATTTCGCGGTTTCGCACAGTTTGTGGTGCAGGGTCAGCGCGGTATCTTCTGCAGCAATTGCCACGCGTTCCTGAGCCACGATGTCGCCCGCGTCTGCGCGTTTCACCATGCGATGCAGGGTAACGCCGGTTTCGGTTTCACCTTTAACCAGCACCCAGTTCAGCGGCGCACGGCCACGGAATTTAGGCAGCAGTGAACCGTGGAGGTTAAATGCCCCAACGGAAGCGCAGTCTAAAATCTCTTCGCTCAGCAGGTTGCGGTAGTAGAAGGAGAAAATGACTTCAGGCTGCGCGTCTTTAATGCGGTCAACCCACAGCGGGTGGTTCACATCTTCAGGAGCAAAAACTGGAATCCCGAATTCTGCCGCCGTGCGGGCCACAGAGCCGAAGAAGTTATTCTCAGCGGCGTTATCCGGGTGAGTATAAATTGCTGCAATGTCATAGCCTGCTTCAACCAGGGCACGAACACCCACACAGCCCATATCGTGATAGGCGAAAACAACTGCTTTCATTATTGATTTTCCTCTGAAGATAAAGCGGTTTCACTGCTAACTACGCGTTGAATAAAGTAACGAGGGCGAGCACGCACGTCGTTGTAGATACGGCCAATGTACTCACCCAGCAGCCCCATCCCGATAAACTGGGCACCGATAAAGGTGAACAGTACGGCGAAGAGCATAAACACCCCGTCTGCCGCCCACTGCGGGCCAAGAGCAAGACGTAACACCACCAGCAGTACCGCGAGCGCAAAGCCGGAAAGTGCGATAATGCTGCCGACAACGCTGAGCAAACGTAGCGGCGTAGTGGTCAGGCAGGTGATCAGGTCATACATCAGGTTGATAAGGCGCATGAAGCTGTACTTCGAGTCGCCAAACTGGCGCTCATCGTGCTGCACCGGGATTTCAATGGCACGACGGGCAAAGGTGTTTGCCAGAATCGGAATAAAGGTGCTGCGTTCGTGGCAGTGCAGCATCGCGTCGATGATATGGCGGCGGTAGGCGCGCAGCATACAGCCGTAGTCGCCCATCGCTTTACCGGTGGTGCGCTGGATCAGGTGGTTAATCATTTTTGACGCGCGTTTGCGGAACCAGCTGTCCTGGCGGTTCTGGCGCACGGTGCCCACCACGTCGTACCCTTCATCGGCCTTTTCAACCAGGCGCGGGATCTCTTCCGGCGGGTTTTGCAGGTCGGCATCGAGGGTGACGATAAGGTCGCCGGTGACGTGGCTAAAGCCCGCCATAATGGCCGAGTGCTGGCCATAGTTACGGTTCAGCAGCACCGCGACAATGTGGCTGTCCGGGGCTTCTGCCGCGCGGGTCAGCATGGCGGCAGAGTCGTCGCTGCTGCCATCATCAATGAGAAGAATTTCGTAATCACGGTTCAGCTTTTGGCAAGCTTCCGTGGTACGACGAAGCAGCTCAGGCAGGCTGTCCTGTTCGTTGTACACCGGGATCACAACGGATACTTTTTTGATGGTTTCCGGGGTCGTCATCTTAGAGTCCTGCTATTTCACGTAAGGCGGTAATGACTCGGGAAGTGTCATCGTCGGTCATGGTTGGGAACAGCGGAATCGAGCAAATGCGCTCGCTGTTCCAGTCGCTGTTCGGCAGCTGAAGCTGCGGATAGCGTTCACGGTAATATTTCTGGGTGTGGGCCGCGCGGAAATGCAGGCCGGTGCCGATGCCACGCTCTTTAAGCGCTTCCATCAGGCCGCTGCGAGAAATACCGCAGGTGGCTTCATCCACGCGAATGATAAACAGATGCCAGGCATGGCGGTGCTGCCAGGTCGGAGCGGCAAGCGGCAGGAATGGCGTGTCGGCCAGCTCTTTGAGGTAGCGTTCGGCGATTTCCTGACGACGGACGTTGATTTGCTCCAGCTTGCCCAGCTGTACCAGCGCGATCGCCGCGTTAATGTCCGCAAGGTTGTATTTGAACCCTGGAGAGATAACTTCGGCCTGCGGCGCGCGGCCGTGCGTCTGACGGTCAAAGGCATCTACGCCCAGGCCGTGGAACTTCAGGCTGCGAATGCGGTTAGCAAACTGGTCGTCGTCGGTGACGATCAGGCCGCCTTCGGCGCAGGTCATGTTCTTGATCGCGTGGAAAGAGAAGATAGCCGTGCCTTTAGAACCGACGTGCTGGCCTTTGTATTCGGTGCCGGCCGCATGGGCTGCATCTTCAATCACCGGAATGCCGTGGCGTTCACCGATGGCGCGGATAGCGTCGATGTCAGCAGGGGCGCCGGCGTAATGCACGGGGATAATGGCTTTTGTGCGTGGGGTAATGGCCGCTTCAATGGCTTCTGGCGTGACCATCAGCGTATCGCGATCGACGTCAATCATCACCGGCTCGGCGCCAAGCAGCACAATCATGTTGAGCGTGGAAACCCACGTCAGTGAGGGTGTAATCACCTCGTCACCCGCCTGCAGCCCAAGCGCCATCAGGGTAACGTGCATCCCACCCGTTGCTGAACTTACCGCAATCGCATGTTTATTGCCGGTTAAGTCGCAAAATGCCTTCTCAAGCGCCTGGTTTTTCGGACCGGTGGTGATCCAGCCGGATTGCATGACTTCCGTTACCGCTGCAATTTCTTCCGCACCTAAAGCTGGACGTGAAAAAGGCAGAAAATCACTCATTACGTGGATTCCTTATTAAATCGCTAAACGCCAAAGCTGACGGGATAATGAATCAGACTAATTAAATAAAAGTACAACATTCAAGAAGTACGGCCTGTTTAGCTAAACAACTTATCAATGAAAAGAATTTAACAAAGAAATCTTAGAACAGTATTAAGAAAGTGAGATATAACGAAAAATCGTGAAGTTAAGCATTGCTTGCTGAAAAAGTGTCTGAGAAGGACAAATTTTGTCACCTGAATGTCACGCTTAATCTGTTTTTGTTTAATAGCGGAATAATTCCGTGTGTGACAAATAATAATTACCCCCTTACGACTGATTAAAAAAAAACCGTCTGAAATAGACGGTTTTAAATAATAAGCAGCGAAATTAACGCTTCGCTTTGCCCGGCAGCGTTTTCATCAAATCATCCGGACTGATGGACGCTACCACGCTCCCCGGCAGCGGCATCTTCAAAATGTGGTTTTTCATTTTGCCAATGACGTGCATTTCGCACGGGCGGCAGTCAAATTTCAGCGTCAGCACTTCGTCGCCGTGAACCAGCTGCATCGGGGTCGCTTTCCAGCTCTTAATGTTCCCCTTCGCCTGTTTCGGACAAAGGTTGAACGCAAAGCGCAGGCAGTGTTTGGTGATCATCACCGGCACTTCGCCCTTCTCTTCATGTGCTTCATAGGCGGCATCAATCAGCTGCACGCCGTAGCGGTGATAAAACTCACGCGCCTTATGGTTGTAAACGTTCGCCAGGAAGCTTAAATGGCTGTCCGGGTAGACCGGCGGCGGCACGCTGACGGCTTTACGGGTTCCGCGCTGGTAGTTTTGCAGGCGCGCTTCTGTCAGCGCGTCTATGGCGTCACGGCGCAGCTGGTTAAGCTGGGCGTTAGGCACAAACAGCGCCTCTTCCAGCAAGATGTTCACTTTCCGCGCGGTGTACATGGTCTGGCCCAGCTTGGTCAGGCCGTCACGCAGGCTATCGAAGGCTTTCTGCGGGTTATTGGCGACATCAAACTGGCCTTCAAGCGTTTTACTGACGCTGACGCCCTCTTCGCTGGTCGCTTTCATCACGAGTTGGTTCTGGCTGCCGGTCAGCTCGATATCCACCGCCACGCGGCGCTCGCTGGAGGTTTTCAGCAGCGCCTGCTGCCAGTTGTGGTCCAGGTTACGGTTAAGGGGATGGTTTGGACGCACCTTTTTCAGCGTTTCCGGCATTTCGTTTGGCCAGACGCGATACTGATTTTTCCCGGTTTTTTCCACCGTATTGGCGCGGAAGCCGACGATTTCACGCTTGATCAGCACATTCAGGCCATCGCCGTTAGTCAACGTGTCGGTGGTAGTAACGTCCAGATGGTCTTTGCTCACTTTCAGCACTTCACCCACCGGCAGGCCCACGAATTTCGGTGAGTCAAAAGCGCCGATGTCGATTTTACGCTCGTTAACAAAGTAGTCGGTGCTGCCGCGGTGGAACGTTTTGTCCGGGGACGGAATAAAGTAGTGCGAGGTGGAGCCTGCAGAGGCGCGGGTCAGATCGCTGCGCCCTTCCATCAGCTCGTCCAGCAGCTGACGGTAGTACGCGGTGATGTTTTTCACGTAACTCATGTCTTTGTAACGCCCTTCAATTTTGAAGGAGCGCACGCCCGCGTCCACCAGCGCCGCCAGGTTGGCGCTCTGGTCGTTGTCTTTCATCGACAGCAGGTGTTTCTCATAAGCCACGACGCGGCCCTGGTCGTCTTTCAGGGTGTACGGCAGGCGGCAGGCCTGCGAGCAGTCGCCACGGTTGGCGCTGCGGCCGGTCTGCGCGTGGGAAATGTTGCACTGCCCGGAATAGGCCACGCACAGCGCGCCGTGAATAAAGAATTCAATCGTCGCGTCAACATTCTGATGAATGGCGGCAATTTGCTGCAGGTTCAGCTCGCGCGCCAGCACGATTTGCGAGAAACCTGCATCGGACAGAAACTTCGCTTTTTCCACGCTGCGAATGTCGCACTGGGTACTGGCGTGCAGCTCAATCGGCGGCAGATCCATTTCCAGCACGCCCATATCCTGCACGATCAGCGCATCCACCCCGGCTTCATACAGGTCGACGATCATTGAGCGCGCGGGCTCCAGTTCGTCGTCGTGCAGAATGGTGTTCAGGGTAACAAAAATTTTCGCCCCGTAGCGGTGGGCAAACGGCACCAGTTCGGCCAGGTCTTGCAGGCTGTTGCCGGCGTTATGGCGAGCGCCAAAGCCAGGCCCGCCGATGTAAACCGCATCCGCGCCATGAAGAATGGCTTCGCGGGCGATGGCGGTATCACGGGCAGGGCTGAGTAATTCAAGTTGATTTGCGTGCAGGCGCATAAAATTTGTCGTGTTCTGTAATGGCGAAAGGCGGCTATTGTAGTCACTTCCCCCGCGCAAAAATAGAGGGATTATGCCGTCGTCGGCGGATAGTGAATCAGCGAGTGAAAATGCGTCTCATCGCCACCTGAATTGCGGTAGGCGTGGGGGCGATCGCCGTGGAACTTTAAGCCATTTCCTGCCTGCAGCGTCTGCCAGACTCCGTCAATGTTCATGTCCAGCACGCCGCTTATCACCACCACATGTTCGATAACGCCGCTGTCGTGCGCCGACGACTCGCTGAGCGCGCCGGGGGCAAGGCGAATAGAAAAATGGTCAAAACGCAGCTGTGGATCGTAAGGAAAAAGCGGCACTACCACCATTTCCCTGTGCTGCGGGTCAAAAACCGGGCGAATGGGCGCGGAACCGGCTTCGAGGAACACCGAAAACGGCACGTTAAAACCGGTGGCAATTTTCCACAAGGTCGCCACAGTGGGGCTGGACTCGTTGCGTTCAATTTGCCCCAGCATGGCCTTCGACACGCCGGTCTGCTCCGCCGCAAATGTCAGGCTCCAGCCTCGGGCCTGGCGCAGGCTTTTCAGGGTGTTCGCCAGATGTTGCGCTATATCCATTCTCTTCCTCCTGTTGACGGCGAAGTATAGCGCCTTGTGCGCTATAACGCACGATGCTATATTTCGCGGACGTTATAACGCACAACGGATTTATTATGCGCCTTTCGTTACCGCCGTTTCCCACTCTGCTGGCCGGTTTTGTTGCCGTGCTGGTCGGCTATGCCAGCTCCGCCGCCATTATCTGGCAGGCGGCAGATGCCGCCGGAGCGACGTCCCACCAAATAGCCGGCTGGCTAACAATGCTGGGCATTGCGATGGGCATCAGCACGCTGGTACTGACGCTGTGGTATCGCGCGCCGATCCTGACCGCCTGGTCAACTCCAGGAGCCGCGCTGCTGGCCACCAGCCTGCCGGGGCACAGCCTTAGTGAAGCCATTGGCATTTTTATTTTTGCTTCGCTGCTGATCCTGATTTGCGGCCTGACCGGGCTGTTCGCCAGGCTGATGCGCCTGATTCCCCCTACGCTCTCAGCCGCCATGCTGGCCGGGGTGCTGCTGCGCTTTGGCCTGGATACCTTCACCTCGTTACAGTGTCACTTTTTGCTGTGCATCAGTATGCTGGCCGGCTGGCTGCTGGCAAAGGTTTTTGCGCCTCGCTATGCCGTCGTTGTCGCCATGCTTGTTGGCCTGGTGATTTGCTTTGCCGGCGGCGAACTTAACGCCGCGAGCGTCCCGGTTTCTGTGGCGGTCCCGGAGTTCACTTCCCCGTCGTTTAGCGTGGCCAGCCTGTTGGGCATCGGCGTGCCTTTTTTCCTGGTAACGATGGCGTCACAAAATGCCCCCGGCGTCGCCACGCTGGTGGCTTCCGGCTATAAAGTCCCGGTTTCACCGCTGATAGTCGTGACGGCGTTAATTGCCCTGCTGCTGGCACCGTTCGGGGTATTTTCCGTTTGCATCGCCGCCATTACCGCCGCGATTTGCCAGAGCGAGGAAGCCCACCCGGACAAAGACAAGCGCTGGCTGGCCGCTGCAGCTGCCGGGGTATTTTATTTACTGGCCGGGGTGTTTGGCGGAGCGATATCAACGCTGCTGACCGCCCTGCCGCTGGCCTGGATCCACACGCTCGCCGGGCTTGCCCTGCTGGGCACCATTGCCGGAAGCCTGCACCAGGCGCTGAACCACGAGCGGGACAGGGACGCCGCTATCGTCACGTTCCTGGTTACTGCCTCGGGGGTGAATCTGCTGGGCATCAGCTCTGCATTTTGGGGGGTGATTGCCGGAGGAATTTGCTATACCGCGTTTTCACGCCTTAAGCGAGCGTAGCTGCGACGGCGTGGCGCCAAAGACGCTTTTGAAGCGGTTGCTGAAATGGCTGGGCGAGCTAAAACCGCAGACCATGGCGATCTCCGTCAACGGCAGACGCCCCTGGCGAACCAGCATTTCTGCCTTCGCCATTCTGCGCTGCATAACGTACTGATGCGGCGCCAGGCCAGTGGACTGTTTAAACATACGCGCAAAGTGGTATTCGCTGAGATCCGCCAGCCGGGCAAGTTCGCCCAGGGTCAGCGCCTCGCTCAGGTTTTGCTCGATATAAGCCTGCGCATTGCGCAGCACCGCAGGCGCCAGCCCGCCGCGCACCGTCGGCAGTTTCCACTGTACGCTGCTGTAATGCTGCACCAGATGCGTCAACAGCAGCGTAGAGGCCGTACTTAGCGTCAAGTGGTTCGCCCGCTGCTGCCAGTCGCTGCTAAGCAGGAAATGGCGATAAAGTTGGGTAATGCGCGGGTCGTCGGCAAAGGTTTTTTCATCAAGGTTGATGGCCGCAGGGCTGCGGTCCCAAATTTGCGCGGCGATCTCTTTGAGGTGTTCGTCGGTGCAGTACAGGTGCACAAACGAGAAATCATCCCGCACGTCCCACGTTGACTCACTGTCTTCCGGCATAATGCAGAAGCGATCCGGGCCGCCGCCGTTGCGCCAGCCTGAGCTCGTTTTTTGGTACGTTTCGTACCCTTCGGTCACGTAAAGGCTGAGCGTGTGGTGATCGCAGCGCTGGGTAATACAGTCGTTACCGTTTGACCAGGCGGCGAGCTGAACCCCTGAGCCAAGCTGAACGCTGCCGTTCAGGCGGGCTTTGTGCTGCTGCAGGTTTTCAAAGGCGTGATATGGCGTGGTCATAGGGGACGTTGGCTTCTGGAACATAATGGCTAGTGTAAGGACTGCGCGCGGCCATCGCCACTGCCGCCGTGAAAAAAAACCGCAAGAATATGCAAGTCGCTTCCCCGGATGAAAGCCGTCTCAGGGGGAGAAATGGATACTCGTCATCTGGTTTTGACTGACGAGAACAACAATGAACGCTTTGCTTTATATTCTGGTGGTGGTGATTTGGGGGACAACCTGGATAGCCATTTATATGCAACAAGGAGTGGTCTCCGTCCCCGTTTCTATTTTCTGGCGCTTTGCCGTGGCGGCGGTGGTGATGCTGGTAGTCCTTTTGGCGCTGGGTCGCCTGAAGCGTATCGGGCCAAAAGACCACCTATTTTGCGTGCTGCAGGGCGCGTGCGTGTTCGGCTTCAACTTCTTCTGCTTCTATCACGCCGCCGCTTATATCAGCTCAGGGCTGGAGTCGGTGATTTTCTCGATGGCGGTCTTGTTTAACGCCTTCAACAATCTGTTGTTCTTCCGCAAGAAGCCTTCTCCGCGCGTATTGCCCGCGGCGGCGCTGGGGATTGCCGGCATCGTCGCCCTGTTCTGGCACGATTTGGTTGCCACACAAATGGCCCCCTCGCTGCTCATCGGCATCGGCCTCAGCGCGCTCGGCACCTTTGGTTTTTCGCTGGGAAATATGATCAGCGCCCGCCATCAAAGCCGGGGCCTGGAAACGCTGTCGACCAACACCTATGCGATGTTTTACGGTACGGCGATTATGGGCATCGTGGCGCTGGCAAGCGGCGAGTCGTTTATGCCGGATTTCACCGTGCGCTACATTGGCTCGCTGCTTTACCTGGCGATTTTTGGCTCGGTGATTGCTTTTGGTGCCTATTTCACGCTGGTTGGCCGCATCGGCGCAAGCCAGGCCGCCTACAGCACGCTGCTCTTCCCGCTGGTGGCGCTAACGCTGTCGACGGTTTACGAAGGCTACGTCTGGCACGCGAATGCGGTGCTGGGGCTGGTGATGATTCTGCTGGGTAATCTGGTGATGTTTGCGAAACCCGAGCAGTGGCTACCGGGGCGGAGAAAACTGGCGTAATAAAAAACCGCAGCTTGTTCAGGGCTGCGGTTTTTGTCTGCATGACTGACGTTATTTATTCGGTACGTCAAACATCGTGGCGTCGGTGGCTAAATCATCCACCACCTGCTTCAGAGTATCGACGGTGACTTTGGCGTTTTCATTATTTAGCGTTTTCCCCTCACCCTTACGCACCACGCGCAAAACGGGCTTATTGGTGGACGCGTCAATCAGTTCGCCTTCAAAGTAGAGATCGGTATTCATGGTGCGGTGACCGGTGGCCATTTGCGTTCCCGCCACAACCATCGCAATCGGGATCACTTCGTAGTACTGCAGGCCTTCTTTAGAGCTGTCCACGCCGGTAATCGCCCCACGGAAAATGAGACTGCGTGGGCCAGGCGTCGTCACCAACGGTTTGCGCTGTTGTGCCGCAGCCTTCAGCTTGGTGTTGGTATAGGCCAGCAGGCCATCCAGCGTTTGCTGGCCAATCTGAGTCGTCGGCTTAGGCGTTGGATAATAAACAACCGGGTTATAGACCAGGCTGTCATAGTTGCTGGGTTTAAAGTTCGGATCAACCCAGCGCATAACGGTTTTACCGGTTGCCGATTTTGCCTCCTGCAGACCGGAATAATCTTTTAAAAACCCAGAGTATTTTTCCGGAGAGGTGGTTTTAGAAGCACACCCCGCCAGCGCTAATAAACCTGCCAGACAAGCCACTTTAAAATACGTTGTGGTACGCATCGTTTGTTCCTGTTAGTTGGTATAAGCCTTTCAGGTATAGCAAAAAACGACACTTTGTGTGGGGGTTAAGCGGCCGTGATGTCAAAACTCAGATCTTGCGCTCATCGCTGCCGGCGGCAAGGCCATCGCAAAGCAGGTCCACGATCAATAAGGCGCCATAATGCCCTTCGCCTGGCGGCAGCCAGACATCTCCGGCATGCACTGCGCTGGCAGAGTCTTTCATCACCATGATTATCCCCGCGCCCTGCCGCCGGGCCTGCTGCACCGTCGCCAGCAACGCGCTGTCCGGCGCCGAGCTGGCAAAGACTATCATCGCCTGGTCGTGATTCAGCATTGAGGCGGTGAAGCTCATTAGCGCCGGGTCATAGCAGACGCTGGCGGGCTGGCCCTGCGTCAGCAATCGGTACTGCAACAGGCTGGCAAAAGGCGTGTCTGCCGCGCCTGCGCTAAAAATGTGGATCGCTCTCGCTCGCTTCAACAGCGAAACGGCGCGCGACACATGGGCTTCCGGAAGCGTTTCCAGTTGCTGAGTAAGCGACTGCTGGATAGCGCTTAACCGCAGTTGCCAGCAGGCAGGCAGCTCGCTGCCCGGTATCGCGGTGTTGGCCTGCGCCAGCTTCATGCGTAAATCACGAATATCGTCACAGCCTGCGGCTCTGGCAAAGCGCGTGATGGTGGCCGGACTGACGCCCGCCGCCTGGGCAAGCTGATCGATTGTTGCCGACGACGCAAAGCCAGGATCGTGCAGAATAGCCTGCGCGACTCTGGCTTCCTGCTGGCTGAACTCCGCCAGCCGCTGACGGATCCGGCTGATAATGTCACCCTCAGTATCACGCCCGATGGAATGGGAAAAGCGCGCCAGCACATCTTTAGCCACGCCGCCACGGTTAGCCAGAAACTGCAGCGTGTCGTTGTCCACCCATGCCGCATCGCCCAGCACTTGAGACGGTGCAGCCAGCAAATCCTGTACCCGGCTGTCGTGCTGCTGATGGCGAACCTGGCCGAGAAAATCATTCATGTCGCTGCAGCCAATGGTTCTTGCAAATTGCTGGAGCGTAGCCTGACTGACACCCGCGCGCGCCGCCAGCTGCTCCATGCTCGCCTCCGGCAGTTGGAAGAAATTCTCCAGAAAAAAGCGGGCCAGCCGCGTTTCCTGGGGAGAAGAATCGGCTAACCCATGGACCAGGTGATAAACAATATCCATCGCTGAAAGGTTCCTTGTGTCTGCATCGCAGGCGGTTAAATCATCATAATGCGTTGAAATTATTTTTCAATTAACTTTGCCGCGATGCCTTGCCGCCGTTTCGTCCTCCTCGGTAAAAGTCTTGTTATCCTCTTAACATTCGGGAAACCAATAATCCAACGCAGATCACGGTCATGAAAATAATTTTCATACATGCTGAATAAACACACTGTTGTTTGAAACATGTTTTCAATTTGAAGGATGAAGGTAATGAAAAAGATCATGTTGTGTTGTGCCGCGGGAATGTCCACCAGCATGCTGGTACAGAAAATGCGCACCGAGGCCACTAAACGTGCGCTAGACGTGCAAATTGACGCCGTCTCTGTCGCCGAAATTGAAAGCCATCTCCAGAGCGCCGACGTGGTGCTGCTTGGCCCTCAGGTGCAGTTTGAACTGGCTCGCCTTTCCGAGCTTTCAGCTCCACTCGGCAAACCCGTGGCGGTTATCGACATGATGGATTACGGCACCATGCGCGGCGACCGCGTGCTGGATAAAGCTCTTACCCTGATGGCCTGATGAGCGGGAGAAAACAATGAAAATTACCGTTGTGGGCGGAGGCAGCAGCTACACCCCGGAACTGATTGAAGGCCTGATTCTGCGCCATGCCGCCCTGCCGATGACGGAGCTGGCGCTGGTGGACGTGGAAGCCGGGCGCCAGAAAGTTGAGATTATCGCCGCGCTGGCTCGCCGTATGTTCGACAGCAAAGGGCTGGAACAGGTAAAAGTGACGGTGCATTACGAGCCAGACGCCGCGATTGCCGGTTCCAGCTTTGTGTTGACCCAGCTTCGCGTAGGGCAACTGCCCGCTCGCGCCGCCGACGAACGTCTGGGTCTCAGCCACGAACTGCTGGGCCAGGAGACCACCGGCGTCGGCGGTTTTGCCAAAGCCCTGCGCACTATTCCGGTGATGCTGGATATCGCTAAACGCGTTGAACACCTGGCCCCGGATGCGTGGATTATTAATTTCACCAACCCGGCAGGCATTGTCACCGAGGCTGTGTCCCGCTACAGCTCCTCCAACATTGTTGGCCTGTGCAACGTGCCGGTGACCATGCACCACACCATCGCCGACATGCTCAAACTGCCTTACGACAAAGTCACGCTGCGCTTCGCCGGGCTCAACCACATGGTGTGGGTGCACGAAGTGATTGCCGATGGTCGTGACGCGACCGCCGAGGTGATTGAGATGTTGTGCGACGGCGAGCAGTTGTCGATGAACAACATCAAAGCGATTCCGTGGCCGCCCGCCCTGCTGCGCGCCCTGAAAGCGATCCCTTGCCCGTACCATCGTTACTTCTGGCAAACCCGCACCATGCTAAAAGATGAACTGACGGATGCCGCGAACGGGAAAGGCACCCGCGCCGAGCAGGTGATGAAAGTAGAGGCCGAGCTGTTTGAGCTGTACGCCAACCCGCAGCTCGACAAAAAGCCGGAGCAGTTAAGCCAGCGCGGCGGCTCATTCTATTCGGAAGTGGCCCTGGAGCTTATCGACGCCCTGCACAACAACCTCGGCAAACAGATGGTGGTGAATACCGCCAACAACGGTGCCATTCAGGGGCTGCCGGACGACGCGGTGATCGAAACCAACTGCGTGATCGACGCGCTGGGCGCCCATCCACTGGCCTTCGGGAAACTGCCTCCCCTGATGAACGGCCTGACTCAGCAGGTGAAAGACTTTGAGCGGCTGACGATTGAAGCGGCGGTCCACGGCGATAAGCAGCAGGCGCTCCTGGCGCTGATAGCCAACCCGCTGGTGGCCGACGTGAATATCGCTCAGGCGCTGCTTGATGAAGTGCTTGAAAGCAACAAGGCGTGGCTGCCGCAGTTTAATTAATGCCGCTTATCGGTGGGCGATGCTTCACGCCCACCCCATGACAGAAATCAATAACAATAATGCCCGGCCATGCGCCGGGACAGGGGTAACCGTGTCCGTAAAGAAATCGTTTCTTGAAAAATATGTGCTGCCCGTCGCGCTGAAAATCGCCGGGCAAAAGCACGTGCTCTCCGTCCGCGACGGGATCATTCTGAACATGCCGTTTATGCTGATCGGCTCGTTCTTCCTGATTTTCGCCTATTTGCCGGTGCCGGGTTACCCCCAGCTAATGACCGATTTATTCGGCGCGACGTGGCAAAGCAAGCTGCTTTATCCGGTCAAAGCGACCTATGACATCATGGCGATTATCTCCAGCTTCGGCATCGCCTATCGCCTGGCCGAGAAATACCGCACCATCGACCCGCTCACCGCCGGGGCGGTGTCGCTGGTGGCCTTTATCATGACTATCCCGCAGAACATTATGTTTACGCCGACGTCCGGCGGGCCTGCCGAATTCGTGAAAGGCGTGCTGCCGATGGGGCAAATCGGCAGCCAGGGGCTGTTCGTCGCCATTCTTATCGCCCTGCTTTCTACCGAAATTTACCGTTTTATCAGCAACCGTAATTTGGTGATTCGCATGCCTGAGGGCGTGCCGCCGGCGGTAGCAAAATCGTTCCTCGCGCTGGTGCCGGGCTTCTGCGTGCTGGCGGTAGTGCTGGCGCTTCGCCTGCTGGTGGAAGCCACGCCGTTTGGCGATATCAACACCATGATCACGGATCTGGTCGGCATTCCGATGAGCCATATCGGCGGTTCGTTGCCGGGGATGATTGTGTCGGTGATCCTGATTGGTATTTTGTGGACGCTTGGCCTGCACGGCGACACCATCGTGCTGGTGTTTATCCGCCCGGTCTGGCTGACCAACATGTCCGAGAACCTGGCGGCATTCCAGAACGGCCTGCCTATTCCGCACATCATTACCCAGCAGTTTTACGATCTGTGGATCGCCCCTGGCGGCACCGGGGCTCTGTTAGGTTTGGTTATCTTCATGCTGATTCGCAGCCGCAGCGTGCAGATGAAACAGCTGGGTAAAATTGCCGCGCCGGGCAGCCTGTTTAACATCAGCGAGCCAATGGTGTTTGGTATTCCGCTGGTAATGAACCCGTACCTGGTGGTGCCGTTTATCCTGACGCCGGTGGTGTTGGTCATTGTCTCCTACACGGCTATGGCAACCGGCCTGGTGGCGCCGCCTGCAGGGATTGCACTGCCGTTCACCACGCCGATTATCGTCAGCGGTTATTTAGCGACGGGCGGCCATGTTTCGGGTTCAATTCTGCAGATTGTGAACCTGGCTATCTCGCTGGTGATGTATTACCCGTTTTTCCGGGTCTGGGATAACCTGAAGTTCCGTGAAGAGCAGCAGGCAAATCAGGCGACGGTCAGCGCTCCGGCTGAGGCGGTGAGTGAGAGGAGTACGGTGTAGCGATTTAATTGTGTCCAGGAAGTTCCGTTCACCTCAAGTACAGCCTCACCCTTAGCCACCGAACCGGTGAACGACTCGGGGAAGTCACAGTCGCTTCCTACCCTCACCCTCTCCCTGGAAGGGAGAGGGAATAAACAATGTTCCCCATAGCTTTTGTTTTCTCCCTCGCCCCTTTGGGG
>NZ_BCTL01000009.1 GCF_001571265.1 Cedecea neteri NBRC 105707 = ATCC 33855
GGACACGTTCACCGTGCTGGAAACTTGTATGGAAAACAGATTTACGGGTGAACGGAAAATCCCCAAATTTACAGAGAAGGTATGTTCCGGTCACCTGTTCCCCCTGCGCCAGCTACTTCTTCACCTCTACCTGATAAAAAATATGCTTCCCGAACGGGTCAATCTCATACCCGGTCACCTCTTTGCGTACCGGCTCGAAAATCGTGGAGTGGGCTATCATCACCGCCGGCATCTGGTCGTGCATCATCTGCTGCGCTTCTTTATATAGCTCCACGCGCTTATCGTGGTTGCCTTCCGCGCGGGCTTCAAGAATCAGCTTATCAAACGGCTGGTAGCACCATTTGGATGAGTTAGAGCCACCGTTGGCCGAGGTACAAGTAAACAATGGCCCGAAGAAGTTGTCCGGGTCGCCGGTTGCCGTCGTCCAGCCCATCAGCGCCGCCTGGTGCTCACCGCCCTTCACCCGCTTGAGGTATTCGCCCCACTCGTAGGTGACAATTTTCGCCGTGACGCCAACTTTCGCCCAGTCGGCCTGAATCATTTCCGCCATACGCTTAGCATTCGGGTTATAAGGACGCTGCACCGGCATCGCCCACAGGTCGATACTCATGCCGTTGGCAAACCCGGCCTCTTTGAGCAACGCCTTGGCTTTTTCAGGATCGTAATCGTAATCTTTGAGCTTGTCGTCCGCGCTCCACACGCCCGGCGGCAGCAGATTTTTCGCCTCAATGCCCGTGCCGTGGAACACCGCTTCGATAATGGCCGGTTTGTTAATTGCCATAGCCAGCGCCTGGCGCACTTTCACGTTATCCAGCGGCGGTTTCTGGGTGTTAAACGCGAGGAAGCCAGTATTCAGCCCCGCTTTTTGCATCAGGTTGATGTCTTTGTTTTCCTTCATCCGTGGCAGGTCTGCCGGGTTCGGGAACGGCATCACCTGGCACTCATTTTTCTCAAGTTTGGCGTAGCGAATCGACGCATCCGGCGTGATGGAGAAGACCAGGCGGTCAATCTTCGATTTGCCCTGCCAGTAATCAGGGAAAGCGGTATACAGAATGCGGGAATCTTTCTGATACTGCTTCAGCTCAAACGGCCCGGTGCCGATGGGGTCGGAATCAACGCGCTCCGGCGTGCCCGCCTTCATCATGACATCCGCATATTCTGAAGAAAGGATCGAGGCGAAATACCAGCCCAAATCGGCGACAAACGGCGCTTCCGGGTGCGCCAGCGTGAAGCGCACGGTGTGGTCATCTACTTTGTCGATAGCGGTAATCAGTTTGCCGAACTCCAGGCTTTCAAAGTTGGAGTAATTGCCGTTGGAGACGTTGTGGTACGGATGCTTAGGATCTTTCTGGCGCATAAACGAGAAAATCACGTCGTCCGCGTTGAAATCTCTGGTGGGCTTAAAGTACTTGTTACTCTGGAACTTAACGCCTTTGCGCAGATGGAAGGTATAGACTTTGCCGTCTTCGCTGACGTCCCAGCTTTCCGCCAGGCTGGGCTGAAGCTCGGTGGTGCCGACTTTAAAATCCACTAGCCGGTTGTAGACCGGCACCGCGCTGGCATCCACGCTAGTGCCCGAGGTGTAAAGCTGGGGGTTGAAGTTTTCCGGCGAACCTTCGGAACAATAAACCAACGTGCTGGCCGCCACGCTGGTACTGAGGGAAAGCGCCGCTACGGCAAGTGCAAGCGTTGTAATCTTTGTTTTCATCGCTGTCTTCCTGTGGTGTTTGTCCTGACCCTGAATGAATAAAGCTTGTGCAAAGCGTCTTAATAAATAACATTAAATTTACATTGCCAACAAACAACATCGAACAATAAGGAAACACTATGCCTTCGTCGCTCAGCGAGCAGCTGACCCAACGTTTCTTCCGTTATCTGGCGGTGACCAGCCAAAGCGATCCGCGCGTCAGCAGCCTGCCCAGCACCCCCGGACAACATGAAATGGCCCGCATGCTGGCGGAAGAACTGCGTACGCTGGGCCTGGAAAATATTGTGATTGATGAGCACGCCACGGTCACCGCCGTGAAGAAAGGCAACGTGGCTGGCGCGCCGCGCGTGGGCTTTATTACGCATATAGATACCGTCGACGTTGGCCTTTCCCCGGATATTCATCCGCAGATCCTGCGCTTCACCGGCGAAGATTTATGCCTGAACGCCAAAGAGGACATCTGGCTGCGCACAGTGGAACACCCTGAAATCAACGCCTGGCCTGGCGAGGAAATTATCTTCAGCGACGGCACCAGCGTGCTGGGCGCGGATAATAAAGCCGCCGTCACGGTGGTGATGACGCTGCTGGAAAACCTGACCCCACAGCACCAGCACGGCGACATCGTGGTGGCCTTCGTCCCGGATGAAGAAATTGGCCTGTGTGGCGCAAAAGCGCTGGATCTGGCGCGTTTTGACGTGGACTTCGCCTGGACCATCGACTGCTGCGAACTGGGCGAAGTGGTGTATGAAAACTTCAACGCTGCCCACGCGGAGTTGAAGTTCACCGGCGTGACGAGCCATCCGATGTCCTCCAAAGGCGTGCTGGTGAACCCGCTGCTGATGGCGATGGATTACATCAGCCACTTCGACCGCAAGCAGACGCCAGAGCACACCGAAGGCCGTGAAGGCTACGTCTGGTTTAACGGAATTCAGGCTACACAAAGCGAAGCGCTGCTGAAAGCGAATATCCGTGATTTTGACCTGGCAAGCTTTGAGCGCCGCAAACGACAAATTGGCGAAGTGGCGCAGAAGATTGCCGCTCAATATCCGACCGCGCGCGTGGAGTTCAGCCTCAGCGATACCTACAGCAACATCAGTAACGCGATTACCGATGACCGCCGGGCGATTGATTTGATTTTTGCCGCCCTGGATGAACTGGGCATTGAGCCGAAGGTGATTCCAATGCGCGGGGGCACGGATGGTGCGGCGCTTTCGGCTAAAGGGCTGCTAACGCCGAATTTCTTTACCGGCGCGCACAATTTCCATTCGCGATTTGAGTTTTTACCGCTGCGGGCGTTTGAGGCTTCTTACAATGTGGCGCTGAAGCTTTGCCTGCTGGCGGCGAAGTAATTTCCCCTCACCCTAACCCTCTCCCCAATGGGGCGAGGGAATTCATACAGAAAACGCTATATTTCCCCCTCTCCCTTCCAGGGAGAGGCCGGGGTGAGGGTTAACCTTTACTTCTTCCGCGCCAGCATCGTGGCAAAACGCAGCTTAATACGGTTGCCGTTCTCATCGGTCTTATGCAGCTGACCAACGTCCTCGTTGTACTTCACCAGTTCCCACCCTTCGTAGTAGTTCCGCAGTTCCCCCTCTTTAAAGGCGAACGGGAAACCCACCGTGCACGGGAAATCCTCGGTATCCATCGCCGCTACAATCAGGTTGTAGCCACCGGGTTTGGTGCAGCGCTGCATATTGGTGATAAGCCCTGGGATCGTGCTGCGCTCCAGGAACATCATCACCACGGTGGAGAGAATGAAGTCGTACTCGCCGTCAAAGCTCAGTTGGTTAAGATCGACCTGGGCGGTCACGATGTTTTTCAGCCCTTCGGCCTCAATGATTTCGTTCAACCGCGCGATGCTCATCGGGTTTTTATCCCACGCTGTGACGTCGAACCCTTTCTGGTTCAGGTACAGGCTGTTGCGCCCGCCGCCGCAGCCAAGATCCAGCGTTTTGCCCGGCGCAACGTACTTCACGGCGTTCAGCACGTCAGAATGCGTGGCGGTCAGGCCGTATTTTTCACTGTAGTAGCTTTCAGACTTCTCGGTCATAACAGATCCTTTTTTTCAGGCCGTGCGGTACGCAGAATCAATTTTCCCTGCATGAGCAGGACAAAAGTACGAGCCAGCAGCAGGCCAATAATCACATTAGTAAAAATAAAAAGCGGTACGGCAATGAGGTGAAACAGGCCATCTTCGCTGCCCACGCTCAGGTGGAGCGCCGTGGTAGCGAGCGCAGAGATACCGAATGAGAAACTCCAGAAGGAGGCATTGAACGGCTGCGCCAGGTACCAGGGCATTAAGCGCAGCATGAAGATCAACTGCAGCAGGCCGTAGCCGAACAGCATTTTGGCAAAGAAATCCGTCACGCCGCCGTTCACCGCCAGATAAGCACTGCAGGCCACCAACGCGGGTGCAAGCTGAATGCCCAGCGAGGTGCGCACGGGCGTGGGCATCTCTCCGGCGCTGCGCATACGGTGCAAAATCGCCGGTTCCAGGCTGAGCCAGGAAAAAACGCCCGCCCCAAGGAACAAGATCCCCAGGTCGTGATAACCCAACGCACCGCAGGCCATCGCGCTGATAAAATTATTGGCAACGGTAGGCAAATAAAGCCCCGGCGTCGTGGCATCCTGCGGGTGCGTGCCCCGCCACAATCCCGCCGATTGCCAGGCGGCATAACAAAGCTGCACCACGGCTCCAAAACCAAACATCACCACCGCAAGTGGGCGCAGATAAGGCGACACGCCGATGGCTACCAGCATGGTTGTCGCCGGGAACAGGCTGACAAAGCTGCTCATTAAAGGATGATGAATTTCTGCAATCACGCTGTGCGGGTAGCGCATCAGACGCGCCAGAAACGCTATTGCTAGCAGCAGCCAGATGCCTGCCGCAAGCGCCACCAGTGTCTCGCCCACGGCCGACGGCACCGGCCAAATCGTAGCGGCATAGCGCCACGCGAACCCCATGCCGATGGTGCCCAGCACCATGCCAAAGTAGCCTGCGGGAAGATTGATAAAGCTGCCGGCGGTCGGTTTATTCATTTTGTTTATTTTTTAAAATGCATTTTAAATGCATTTTATGCGATTACGCCGCCGAACGCTATGCCGGTGAATTACCTGCTACGTTTATCAGCAGGACACAGCGAGAAACGGCGATGAAAAAATACCGGCTAACGGAAAACTCACGGCTTCATGATTATCCGCACGACGGCGAACAGCGGCAAGTTCGGCTCTGGCAAATTGAGGCGCTTTACGCTTTTGGCAACGTCGAGACCGGGCAATGCGGCGGCTGGATTGAAGAAGAGGCGAACCTGAGTCACGCGGGAACCTGCTGGCTTGAGCCTGACGCCCTGGTCTGGAACGGTGCGCGGGTTGAAGATGACGCGAAAATTCTCGGTGAGTCTGAAATTTGCCATCGTGCAAAAGTGGGAGGCAACGCACAGGTCGAGGATTCCCACATTAGCGGCGAATGCTCTGTCTCCGGCTCGGCCCGCGTGTTGCAGCAGAGCCAGGTGATTGCCGTCCTGGGGTTGACCGAAGATACAGAAATGCGGCTGCAAATCTACGGGAGCGCCACGGTTCTGGCCTCGCGCATCGTTCACCAGGCGCAAATCTACGGCCACGCCCACGTGAACAATGCCTTTGTCGAGCATCGTTCGGCCATTTTCGATAACGCCATTATTGAAGGTAATGCAGAGAACAACGTCTGGATCTGCGACTGTGCGCAGGTGTCCGGTAACGCACGTATTATTGCCGGCAGCGGCGACAGCCAGATCCCCACGATTCGCTACTCTTCGCGGGTTTACGGCAACGCCATTATCGAGGGCGACTGCGTGCTAAAGCATCGGGTTCAGGTATACGGTGATGCGGTACTCATCGGTGGCCCTGTTCTACTGGACAACAACGTGCAGATCTACGGCCAGGCGAAAGTGATGGGTAACGTGCTAATCGAAAACAACGTGCAAATTTATGACGAGGCGGCGGTGGAAGGTGTTGGCGGCGAACCGATCCATCTGCGCGGCATGAAAGATATTAACGGCGTGCAGCGAATCACCCGCACGCCGTTTTACGGGATATTTTAATCGACGATGCGCCCGTAAATATTTTGATCGTGGAACTCGTCGTTCAGGAATTCGGCCTGCTTCAGGCAGCCTTCAAGGGTGAAACCGTTGCGCTGTGCCACCCGGTTGCTGGCCTGGTTAGTGACAATGCATTTGATAACAAACCGGCGCACCGTCCCTTCCCGCGCGTACGTGCTAATCGCGGCTTCGATCACGGCAGAAATTATTCCCTGCCCCTGCATATCTTCGCTTAGCCAGTAGCCGATGTAGGCCGTTTTGTTGGTCGGTTCTATCTGGTTGAAGGAAAAGACGCCCACCAGCTCGCCGCGATAAAAGATCATAAACATCTTCGCGTAGCCCTTATGATGGAGAACATAGTTCCCCTGCAGCGTTTTGCGGGTGTCGTCCTCGGAAACAACATACTGCGGCCAGTTCATGGCTTTTTGCAGCCAGCTTTTGTTGCGCTGCACCAGGGCAAAAACATTCTTAACAAACCGCTCGTTCACCGAATGCAGCTCGATTTCATCATTAACCGCAATCACTTCATCCTGCCAGGCCTGCTGTTGTTCCACTCGTGACTCCCGTTTTTGCTTAGAGGTGACAGCCATCTTATGTCACTTTTTTGGATCAACGCACGAGATTTAAAACAGCGCCAAAAGTGAATATATAGAAATTCATTATGAAAGAGTATTTATGCAATAAGAGAATGAGATGGTGAAACGGGCATAAAAAAGCCCCGCAGCTTTTAGGCGGCGGGGCTGGATGATTAACGCATTTCGCGGTCGTCGACGTATTTACGTTTATCCGGCGGCGGCGGGAAGTACTGGTAGAGCCAGGTTTCACTGATGGCTTTGCCCTGGCAGCGAAGGAACATACGCATCTCGACCGGGTCGGTGGAGTCGTTGGTCGGGTACCAGTCAAACAGAATGCGGTAGCCGTCAAACGGTTCGACATAGAGGATCTCTACCTGCTTCGCTTCGCCGTTGGAGAGCGTAATAACCGGCTCAATGCCCTTCGGCGCGGCGGCTTTCAAATCGCCCCCGATAAAGTCAATGGCAAAGCGGCGGGACCATTTGTCCGGGAAGTGCTCGCCCGGCGCCCAGCCTTCCGGGAAGCTGCCCATACCGGTGCGGGTGGCGTAAACGCGGGCCAGGTCCGTGGTGACCGGCGGGAGGCCGCTCCAGTAGAGACGGTATTTAAACTCGAACTCATCCCCGGCTTTAACCGGTTTTTCCGGCTGCCAGAAGCAGACGATGTTATCGAGCGTTTCGCCGGTGGTCGGGATTTCCATCAGGCCAACGGTGCCTTTGCCCCACTTGTTACGCGGCTCAACCCACAGGCTCGGACGCTTGTTGTACCAGCCCATGATGTCCTGGTAGCTGGCAAAGTCGTGATCCAGCTGCAGCAGGCCAAAACCTTTCGGGTTCTCGTCCATAAAGGCGTTGAACTGCAGCTTTTGCGGGTTATTCAGCGGGCGGCAAATCCACTCGCCGTTACCGCGCCACATGGCCAGGCGGTCGGAGTCGTGAATTTGCGGGTGAATGGTGTCGCAGGTCCGGCGTTCGTTGGTGCCACAGGCGAACATGCTGGTCATCGGCGCGATGCCCAACTGCTTGACGTCTTTACGGGCATAAAGGTGGTTGTCCACCTCCATCACCACTCGCTCGGCTTCGCAGCTGATAATAAATTTGTACGCCCCGGTCACGCTTGGGCTGTCCAGCAGCGCGTAGACCACAAAAGTGGTGTCGGAGGCCTTCGGCGTTTCAAACCAGAACGAGGTGAAGTCCGGGAACTCTTCCGGCGTATCGGTGAAGGTATCTACCGCGAGGCCACGGGCGGAAAGGCCGTACTGATATGTGCTGTCTACGGCACGGAAGTAGCTCGCGCCAAGGAAGGACACGACGTCACGGCGCGCCAGTTCCGGTGCCTTGAAGACTTTCAGGCCGGCAAAGCCGAGGTCCGTCTGGCCTTCGAGCTGTTTGGTGTCTACGCCGGCATTGTTGTAGTTAAACAATTCCGGGCGGAAGTGAATTTCGCGCGCCTGATGGGTGGCGGAATCCAGCGAGAACATTCTGACGCGGCGGCGGAACCCCATGCCGACGTGGAAGAACTGCACGTCAAGCTGGCGGTTTTCGATGTTGTTCCACAGCGAATGATCGGCGTCGTACTGGATGGCGTTATAAGCCTGAGGCGTCAGGTTAGCCAGCGTGTTCGGCAGCGCTCGCGGCGCGCCTCCCCACGGTTTTTTCGACAGGTCGTGTGCCATGCCCTGAAGCACCGCAAAATCAAAGGCGGTGGAGTGCCCGTCCGCAATGCCGGACTCGGCTGCGAAGGCGCTTCGGGAGAACAGCGTGGCAAGGGTTGGCGTGCCGCAGGCAGCGGCGAGAGCCATAGAGGCCTGGATAAAACGTCTGCGATTCATGCCTGAGAAATCGTCCTTATGTGTCGATGTGTTTCGTTCCTCCCAACGGGAAGAACAGCGGCAAGAGACTGCTACCTGTACGACCGCACACTCTAGACAAAATTCACATTGAATCCAATGGGCGGAGAAGGCGTTTGGGGGAGGAACGAAGGTTTTTTTTCAGGAAACCAGATATCACCGAAAAATTCGTCATGACCTGATGAAAAAAGCGCTAAAGGCCCGTCAGACAATATGCCGACGAGCCCTGTTAAGCGTTACTTCACGCTGACGTCGATGCCAGGAAAGAACTTCTGCGCAAGTTTAGTCACGGTGCCGTCAGCTTTCACCTTATCGATGGCCGCATCAAGCTCTTTTTTCGTGACAGTGTCACCTTTACGCAAACCAAAGCCAATCCCGCTGCCAAGGATGGTGTCATCGCTCACCGGTTTGCCGATAAAGCCAAAGCCTTTGCCCTGCGGCGTGCTGAGGAAGCCCGCCTGGCCCGCAGCGGACATCACCAGCGAGGCGTCAATGCGGCCATTCAGCAAGTCAGCCCAGGCCATATTCTGGTCTTTGTAGGAGACAACGTTCACGCCCTGCTTTTCCCAATGCTCTTTGGCATAGGTTTCCTGAATAGAGCCCTGAAGCACGCCGATGGTTTTGCCTTTCAGCCCTTCCGCCGTGGCCTCAAGACCGCTGCCTTCTTTGCCCACCAGCTGAGACGGAATACGGTAAATTGGCTGAGTAAAATCAATGCTTTTACGGCGCTGTTCGGTGATATTCATCGCCGAGTTAATCGCATCAAACTTCTTGGCTACCAGCCCCGGGATCAGCGAATCAAACGACGTTTCAACCCAGGTACATTTGAGGCTGGCCGCCTGGCAAATGGCTTTCCCCAGCTCGACATCAAACCCTTCCAGTTCGCCCGCGCTGTTGCGGCTTTCAAACGGGGGATACTCCGCTTCGAGGCCATAGCGCAGCTCGCCGGCGGCCAGCGCAGAAAACGAAGAACACAGCCCAATCAGCAAACTTAGCGCATAAATTTTTTTCATCATGACCCCTTTTCAGCGTGGCTTAACCCGGCACAGCGCCTCAGCGCCCGCCCGTAATGTGGCTTCATCTTTGGCAAATGAAAGCCGGATAATGTTGTTGTCGGTACCGTCGGTATAAAACGCGGAAAGCGGAATCGTCGCCACACCATAGTCGGTGATCAATCGCTTCACCATTTCGCTGTCGGACTCAGCGCTGAAGTGCCCGAAGCGGGCCAGCAGGAAGAATGATCCGCCGCTCGGCAACAGTTCAAACGGTGATTCGGCCAGCAGAGACTGCATTAAATCACGCTTGCGCTGATAAAACGCCGCCAGTGAAAGATAAGTTTGCGGATCGCTCATATAATCGGCAAACGCATACTGCATCGGCGTGTCGGCGGAGAACATCAGGAACTGGTGCACCTTGCAGATTTCATCCATCAGCGCCGCCGGCGCCAGACAATAGCCGACACGCCAGCCTGTGACATGGAAGGTTTTACCGAAGGACGACACAATCACGCTGCGCTCGGCAAGCTGCGGATGCGTCGCCATGCCGTGGTGCTTTTTGCCGTCAAACACGATGTGTTCGTACACTTCATCAGACAGGATAACGATGTCGGTATTACGAGTCAGCGCCGCCAGCATTTCCAGATCATGGGCGCTGAACACCTGCCCGCTTGGGTTATGCGGCGTATTAACGATAATCATCCGCGTGCGTGGCGTAATAGCCGCCTGCACTTCGTCCCAGTTAACGGTGAAATCCGGCAGGCTGAGCTTGAGTGCCACAGGTTTGGCCCCCTGCAGGCGGACAATCGGTGCGTAGCTGTCGAAAGAAGGCTCGAAATAGATAACTTCATCGCCGGGATGCACCAGCCCGCTGATAGCGGAATAAAGCCCTTCGCTGGCGCTGGCGGTAACCAGCACCTCGTCTGCAGGGTCGTACACGGCGCCGTAAAGGCTCGTCACTTTCTCCGCAATAAGCTGCTTAAGGGATGCCAGACCGGTCATCGGGGCGTACTGGTTATGCCCTTCCTGCATGGCTTTGGTGACGCCGGCAATTAATTTCGGGTCGCACGGAAAGTTGGGCGCGCCCTGAGAAAGATTTATCGCCTGGTGCTGCGCGGAAAGCTGGCCGATCACCGTGAAAATCGTGGTTCCTACGTCCGGTAATTTTGAACGATGTTGTACCGGGGTTTGCATGGCCATAGCCGCTCCTGAACATTATGCGATTTGCATAACTATTCAATCCGGATGCGATTGCCACGACAATCGAATTGTTGTCATAATAGCCATGCAAAAAATGCATAGCTCAGCGGAGAGCGTTATGACCCGGCGTAATTTCCCCCTCAATACCCTCGATGCTTTCCTGGTGACGGCCAGGCACCTGAACCTCACCAGAGCGGCGAAAGAGCTGTGCCTGACTCAGGGCGCCGTCAGCCGTAAAATCGCCGCACTTGAACAGTGGCTGGGGTTCGCGCTTTTTGAACGCCATGCGCGCGGACTACGCCTCACGCCCCAGGGCAGCGCTTTGCTGCCCGATCTCCAGAGCGCCTTCCACACGCTGCTGGACGTGGCCGACCGCGCCTGCCATAAGCCTGAAATTATCCGTCTCAAGGCCCCCACCTGCGCCATGCGCTGGCTGGTGCCGAAACTGATACAGCTTGAGCAGAGTATGCCGGATATTCAGGTCGCGTTGACCACGACCGTGGAGCACGGCGTCAATTTCAAAAACGAGCCGTTTGATGCCGCCATTGTGTTTGGTCAGCAGGCCAAAAGCGGCACGCTGCTGTTTGAAGAAAGGCTGACGCCGGTTATCAGTCAGGCGCTGCTGCCGCCGGAGGCGAGCAACTGGGAGCGGCTAACCTTTTTGCACCCCACTCGCGATCGTACCGACTGGTCATTGTGGCTGTCCGCTAACACGGCTCCGTGGCAGGCCATGACTAAAAATCAGCATTTTGACACGATGGATTTGGCGATCAGCGCCGCCATTCAGGGATTTGGCATTGCGATAGCAGACGAAACGCTGGTGGCCGAGGATCTGCGTACCGGACGGCTGATACGGCCTTTTGCCGGTAGCGTAAAAACCGGCGCTGCTTACCGGCTGGCAGTCAAACCCGGCAGCGAAGGTGCCGCCGGGCTGGAGGCATTTTGCAATGAGTTACTCAGTCCAGGCTGACATGGTGTTTCATCACCCGCTTAAATAACTGCATTCTCAGCCGCATAAAACGATTCTCTACCTTAAACTGCGCCCGCAGATGAACGCCCAGCCGCAGCGTGCGGTCCCGCCCTTTGGTGCTGGCGGGCCAGCTCACTGGCCCAGGTAGCGATTTGCCGTGCGCTCCGGCGCCGCGGGCAAAACTTACCCAGTAGTCGCCGATATGGTCAGCAAACTGCAGATCCCGTTCATTGACATATTCGCTGGCCGGCGGGGAAAGCTGCAGCGTGTTAAAGACATACGCCACTTCGTTGCCGTGCCATGTCCCGTTGGCGTAAGTTTCACGTTCGGCCTCCGCCACGTAGTCAAAATAATAACGCCAGCAGGGCTGGCCTGCTCGCTGCTGCGCCTGCATCACCACAAACCCCAGCGTGGTAAACGCCATATCCCGACAAACCTGACGCCCCAGCGCAGCATCGCCTTTAACGCCAGGATACAGCAGTTTGATAAGCTCCAGGCCAAGACGCTTTTCCCGGCGCAGCAGCTCAACCTGCCCGGCGGGATCTATGCCGAAGTAGCTCAGCACGCTCGCTTCGTCGCTGTTGCTGCCGACCATCAGCGGCATGCGGTGCTGCCGTCCGGCAAAGAAAGTATCCAGCATCGGTTCGGGCAGGACGATATCGCCGCTAACGGGCGTCGGGCCGATGTTTAGCGGCGCCTCCAGAGCCCATAGCTCGCTCGCGGGAAGCGAACGCAGCGCTTCGGCGCTGGCGTTTTGCAGCCCAAAATGTTCAGCCACCGCCACCCCACGCTTCAGCGCTTTACGGCGTTCGACATCAGGCAGTGTGTAGGCGCTTTGTATAATGCCTTTGTGGAACAGGCCGTTGGCTAAAGGCGACGCCAGCAGTGAAAGCACGCTGCGAGCGCCTGCTGACTCACCAAATAGCGTAACGTTGGCCGCATCTCCGCCAAAAGCAGCGATATTATCTTTCACCCATTTCAGCGCGGCTATCTGATCGAGTAAGGCAAAATTATGGATTGGGCCATCCAGGTTTTCTTCATCCAGCGCAGGGTGAGCAAAAAAGCCCAGATGCCCGAGACGATAGTTGACAGTCACCAGCACCACGCCGCGCGAAGCCAGCGCCGCGCCATCGTAAGGCGGCAGCGAACCAGCGCCGATGGTATAACCGCCGCCGTGCAGCCAGACCATCACCGGCAGCAGTTTGTCTGCGCGCCTGGCCGGTGTCCAGATATTGAGGTAGAGGCAGTCTTCTGAGAACTGGCCCGGATCGCCGCCGCCGACGGCTTTACAGTATTCAAGGCTTTGCCAGCAGGCCGGGGCGAAAGTATCGGCGACGCGAATATCTTGCCAGTTTTCTGGTGGCTGAGGCGCTCGCCAGCGCAGGTTTCCAATGGGGGGCATGGCAAAGGGAATACCGCGATACACCGCAATATCCCCCTGGAGGACGCCGCTCAGTTGACCCTGAGCGACGTTAACAACGTGTTCCATCTGCTGTTCCTTGTAACTGACATCCCAGCAGGGTAACGTGTTTACAGTAAACCGCAACGGCGTTTGCTGCGATCCTCCGCCTGTTGATAAAGGCTGAATTCATCGGCCACCGCCGCGCCAAGCGCCGTTTCGAATTCGCTGCGGCTGGAGTGACCGTGCTGCCGTTGCCCACCGTCGCTGCCTAAATTTGACTGGAAAATACCTGCAGCGCTGACCGGCAGGAAGTCTTCATAAACTATCGGCTGCGCGACAAGCCAGCCGCGCTCAATCAGCAACTGCGGGTCGTCGCCCGGTTTGATGGACTGGCGATGCATGTCGCCCACCGGCGTCAGACGGTAGCGAAAATAGGCCAGCCCCTGACGGCGCAGCAGCGCGTCGCTGTCCGGGAAGCGGCTAAAGACTTCCTGCAAATGCTGCTGGTGGCTAAGGTTGTCGGTGCCGTTGCCTGCTTCCAGCAGCAGCTCGTCGTACAGAGCCCGGCCTTTAGGCGTCAGCGCGACGCCACGCTGCTCGATTTCGCCAAAACGTGCGGTGTGCGTACCGTGATGCTCGCCGGCAAACAAAATAGGTTCTTCCAGCGCTTTAAAACTGGTCTGACGCAGCAAGATCGGCCGCTCACGGCGAGGCGGGCCTTCAATAATGGCTTTGGGCGAGATGCCACGCTCCGGCATTAGCGCCTGAACGCGGTCGATATCCAGCGTGCGAGGCGTAAGATGGTTGATGTGGCAGCCACGGAAGCAAACCACGTCAGCAATCAGGCGATGTTCGTCGTGTAGAGCACGGTAAGTCTCAGCGTCCACGGTAGCATGCTGATGCCACCGGAAGGTTTCCAGCGCTTCGGCCACGAACATGTTGGCCTCATCTTCGCTAAAACTGCCCTGCTTATCATGAAGATCCAGCATCTCGCGGCAGCGTGGAGTAAAAATGTCACGTTGAGCCAGAATCGCGGCGGCACGCGCCCTGAGCTCCAGGTTATCAATCAGCTCCAGGCGCAGCAGAGAGGTAAACACGCGGAAGGGGTTGCGGGCCAGCGCCTGGTCATCAATCGGGCGAAAGGCGGTGGAATGCACCGGCACTCCGGCCTGGGACAGGTCATAGTAGCCCACCGGATGCATGCCCATGACTGCAAAAATCCGCTTTAAAACCGCCAGCTCTTCGGCTTTGCCAACGCGAATGGCACCGTGACGTTCCACGCTAAGCCTGGCCAGCTCGTCGGCGTTCTCCAACTGCTGATGCAGTTCAGGATCGTGTTCCAGCACCGCCAGGTTCACATCGGCCACAAGCTCTAATAACGTGCCATAATGCGGAACTTCTTGCTGGTACATCGCCGACATAGCTTGCGAAAATTTGTCCCGAATCTCATCAGCCGTGAGGGTGTTCGCCATGATGTCATGCCTCCAGTGGATAGTGCTGAAAGCGTAGAACCTGGTGGATCACTTATCAGGAAGAATTTCCATTTTGTGATCTGCTTTGCAGCGCCTAAAAAGTAATTTTTTCAGCACATTACATAACACTGCGTTATGAAGAATGGCTATCCCCCGCATTATAAATTAACAAAAAATTAACTAAAACAGGCCGCGTTAAAATCTGCTGAGCGGCGTCACTTTTCAGCAAATTAGCATCACCATTGCCGAAAAATCTTCTCTGATTTAAATCGGTTATGTGCCTGGCCATAGCGAAATGTTAATAATATTTTGCAATCAAGTTATCAAAATTCAACAACAGGGCTTGTCAGCGAAGCCGGACTGTTTTTAACATCGCTTATGGAAAAAAATGGTCTCTTCAGTCAGCGCATTCGCTTGCGCCATTTACATACTTTCGTGGCCGTCGCTCAGCAGGGAACACTGGGTCGCGCGGCTGAAACCCTTAATCTGAGCCAACCGGCGCTCTCCAAAACCCTCAATGAGCTAGAGCAGCTTACCGGCACACGCCTGTTTGAACGCGGGCGGTTAGGCGCCCAGCTGACGCTCACCGGCGAGCAGTTTTTAACCCATGCGGTGAAAGTGCTTGATGCCCTGAATCATGCCGGGCAGTCGTTTGTTCGCCGGGAAGACCAGCCTTCTGATGTGATACGGATTGGCGCCCTGCCTACCGCCGCGCTGGGTATTTTACCGGCGGTGATCGGCGAGTTTCATAAGCAGCAGAGCGATGTCACCCTGCAGGTGGGCACCATGAATAACACCATGCTGCTGGCGGGGCTGAAGTCCGGGGAACTGGATTTAGGGATTGGGCGTATGTCCGATCCTGAGCTGATGACGGGCCTGAACTATGAGCTGCTGTTTCTTGAGTCTCTCAAACTGGTTGTCCGCCCTAATCACCCGTTACTGCATGAAAATATTACCCTTAGCCGGGTGATGGAATGGCCCGCAGTGGTCTCCCCTCAGGGCACGGTGCCGCGCGACAACGCAGAGACATTGCTCGCGTCACAGGGCTGTAAGTTGCCTTCAACCTGCATCGAAACGCTTTCGGCCTCGCTCTCACGCCAGCTGACCGTAGAGTACAACTATGTCTGGTTTGTGCCTTCAGGTGCGGTGAAGGACGATCTGCGCCAGGGCACGCTTACCGCGCTTCCGATCCCGATCCCGGGCGTCGGGGAACCTATCGGTATTCTTACGCGGGTGGACACTCAGCTCTCAACGGCCGCGCGAATTTTGCTGTCTTCAATTCGTAAATCAATGCCGTCCTGAGAGGGGCCGCCATCCTGCGGCCTCACGCTTAACGGCTTCGTTTGGCATGTTTTTCCCACGTATCCAGTTTGGCCTGCTCTGATTTTTTTAAAGCGACATAGCAGGCCCCGCTGCCACCGTGGTGCGGCATAGCCACGCAAAAAGCCTGCACTTCCTCAAACTCAGCCAGCCAGCGCCCAAGGAAACTGCGCACCACGTTGGCATGAGAGTTATATTCTCGCCCTTTGCCGTGCACGATCAGCAGATTGCGCAAACCATCCTGCTTTGCCTGCATAATGTAGGCAAACAGCATCTGCCGGCAGCGCTCAACGGGCTGACGGAGCAGATTCAGGCTTGCCTGCTGGCTGTATTTTCCGAGTCGGAGCTTGTCCAGCACGCCGTTCTGCAGCCCCTCCCGCTTGTACTCCAGCGGCGTGCCGAGGGGAATGATGTCCAGAAAATCGGTGGTGAGAAAGTTGTCGAGCTGGGTGGTGTCTGGCTTTACGGCAATGTTCTCTTTCTGAGGTTTGATCCACAGGCTGTCCGCACAGTTTTTCAGCGGTTTGACATCCTCCATGGCGTCAAGAAACAGCGATTTGTCGTCAAGGTTCACGGTCAATCCTCCTGAGTTAACTGCGGCTACTATAACCTCGCCCCGCCTGAGGCTCAACGAGGCAGCAGTGGGCTTATTTTGGAAATAATAACGAAGTATTTGTGTCATCATTTCTTTAAAAGGAAATTTAATAGTTTGCATTTACGTTAAAGAAAGGTAAATCAAACGGCCGCGTAGGAAATGATTATTCTCTTCACCGGGGAAATAATCACCGCCGCAATCAGACGACCAGAGGCCAACTATTTCTGGCGATGCGTCAGGGAAATTATCAATCTTTTTTCTCCTCTTCCGGTTGTTATTTTCGCTTTCTTTAGTCTTCGGCCGTCTATTTACATCCGGTGATAATCCTTTTGAGGTCTGGCTGGTGCCGTTGGCGGCATGTTATCTTTTCAGCCTCAAAATGGGCCGCACATTCGCTCAGGCCCGACAAAAAACGGAGTAATACCGTGCTGACAATACTGGAAGATAAGATTGACACCCCGCTTGGGCCGCTGTGGATCCTGTGTGATGAACAGTTCCGGCTTCGGGCCGTGGAATGGGAGGAACACAGCACGCGCATGGAACAGCTGCTGAACATTCACTATGGGAAGCAAGGATTTCAACGCGTTAGCAGCCGTAACCCGGGTAACCTTAGCGACAAGCTGCGTGACTATTTTGCCGGAGATCTGGCAGTGATTGATACGCTGCCCACGGCGACCGCAGGCACGGATTTCCAGCGCCAGGTTTGGCAGTCCCTGCGTGATATTCCCTGCGGGCGGGTGATGCATTATGGCGAACTGGCGGAACAGCTAGGTCGTGCTGGGGCGGCACGCGCGGTCGGCGCTGCAAACGGCTCGAACCCGGTGAGTATTGTGGTGCCGTGCCATCGCGTCATTGGTCGAAACGGGACAATGACCGGCTACGCAGGCGGCGTGGCGAGAAAAGAGTGGCTGCTGCGCCATGAAGGTTATTTATTACTGTAATGGTGCCAAAAGTGCGGCTATTTATTCCAAAAAAGAGTAGCTGCATTTTAATGTTTTAGGGAATTCAACAAGATGAAGGCCCTTTTTTAACCTCCTACCTTTATTATTGTCCGAATAACGTTCTGCCAGACTTACCTGATCGCGAAAAAGATGTTAAAATTGACCAATATCAATTACGGTCCGAGCATATCTATGATCCCTGAAAAGCGTATTATTCGACGAATTCAGTCTGGCGGTTGTGCTATCCATTGCCAGGATTGCAGCATCAGTCAATTATGCATCCCCTTCACGCTTAATGAGCATGAACTCGATCAGCTTGATAATATCATCGAGCGTAAAAAGCCGATTCAAAAGGGACAAACCCTGTTTAAAGCAGGAGATGAACTGAAATCGCTGTACGCTATTCGCTCCGGCACCATCAAAAGCTACACCATTACCGAGCAGGGCGATGAGCAAATCACCGGGTTCCACCTCGCGGGTGACCTGGTCGGCTTTGACGCAATCGGCACCGGCCATCACCCGAGCTTCGCTCAGGCGCTCGAAACCTCGATGGTGTGTGAAATCCCGTTTGAAACGCTCGACGACCTGTCCGGTAAAATGCCAAGCCTGCGTCAGCAGATGATGCGCCTGATGAGCGGCGAAATTAAAGGCGACCAGGACATGATTTTGCTGTTATCGAAAAAGAATGCCGAAGAACGCCTGGCGGCCTTTATCTACAACCTTTCTCGCCGTTTTGCGCAGCGTGGCTTCTCACCGCGTGAGTTCCGCCTGACCATGACCCGCGGCGACATCGGTAACTATCTGGGTCTGACGGTAGAAACCATCAGCCGCCTGCTGGGACGTTTCCAGAAAAACGGTATGCTGGCGGTGAAAGGCAAGTACATCACCATCGAGAATATCGATCTGTTATCAGATCTCGCGGGCCAGTCACGGAACGTTGCCTGATAACCTTCTCCTTTGCCGGATCGCCTTTTATCCCTTTTATTGATCCGGCAAGGGCTCTCCACCTGTTTCATTCCTTCCTTATGGGTTAATCTTACTTCACAGACTGTGGTTAAGCAGTTGTAAGGAGACCTGTATGGCAAACTACCAAAACATGCTAGTCGCGATTGATCCTAACCAGGACGATCAACCTGCCCTGCGGCGTGCTGTTTATTTGCATCAACGGATTGGCGGCAGGATCAAAGCCTTCCTGCCTATCTATGATTTTTCCTACGAAATGACCACGCTTCTGTCACCCGATGAACGCACCGCCATGCGCAAAGGGGTTATCAGCCAGCGAACGGCCTGGATTAAACAACAGGCGCATTACTACATCGAAGCCGGGATCCCTATTGATATTAAGGTGGTGTGGCATAATCGCCCGTTCGAAGCCATCATCCAGGAAGTGATCGCCGGCGGGCACGATCTGCTGCTAAAAATGGCCCACCAGCATGACAAACTGGAAGCCGTGATCTTCACCCCAACCGACTGGCATTTGCTGCGTAAATGCCCCTGCCCGGTCTGGATGGTAAAAGATCAGCCGTGGCCTGAAGGCGGTAAAGCGCTGGTGGCGGTAAATCTTGCCAGCGAAGAGCTTTACCACAACGCGTTGAATGAAAAACTGGTGAAGGAAACGCTGAAGCTGGCGGATGATGTCAACCACACCGAAGTTCACCTGATCGGTGCCTATCCGGTCACGCCAATCAATATTGCTATCGAGCTGCCTGATTTCGACCCGAGCGTGTATAACGACGCGATTCGCGGCCAGCACCTTGTTGCCATGAAAGCGCTGCGCCAGAAATATTCCATTGATGAGAAGATGACCCACGTCGAGAAAGGGCTGCCTGAAGAAGTGATCCCAGACATGGCCGAGCATCTACAGGCCGGGATTGTGGTACTTGGCACAGTGGGTCGCACGGGCCTTTCTGCAGCTTTTCTGGGCAATACCGCCGAACAGGTGATCGACCATTTACGCTGTGATTTACTGGTTATAAAACCGGACGATTACCAGACGCCGGTTGAGATGGATGACCCGGAAGACGACTGATGTCGCCAGGATCTTAAACAGAAATCCCGCTGAATACCGGCGGGATTTTTATTTGTCGCTCAGGCGTTATCATCGAGGCGAATGATGATGCCCCGCAGATAATCGAGCACCATTCGCTCACTCTCCGCCAGCATTTTCCCCTTTACCGCCACGGCGCCGACATCCATATAGGTTGCGCTATCCTCTATCGTTTTTCTCATCACCCGCAGCCCCTCAAGCGACCAGGGACGATAAACCAGATCGGACAGAATGGTGACACCCCTTCCCTTGGCCACCAGGCTGCGCACGGTTTCAAAAGACGTGGTGGTAAAAGTAACGTTTGGCTGCCCGCCTTTCTCCTGCCAGTGCTGGCAAATCACGTCCGGGTATTTGTCTGTATCCAGCATGATAAACGGCACGCCTGCGATATCGGCCAGTTTTATCGTGGGCTGGTTCAAAAGCGGATGCCCCTGCGCAACCCACAGGCGGCGCTGCGAGCGAATAAATGTCTCAACGTTCAGCCCTGCGTCGTGGCTGATATTCGACGTAAGCACCAGGGCAAACGCCAACATTTGGTCCCGAAGCTGTTCGATAAGCTCAGCGGGATCGTCTTCAACAAAGTGGATGGTCATCAGCGGGAAGTGCTGTTCGACCTCGCTGATAATTGCCGGCAGCAGATAGGCGGAAAGCGTCTTCGCAATGCCGATGGTTAGCTCTCCGCTGGCCAGCTCAGGCTGGTACTGCAGATCTTCTATGGCATGCTGGCTGTCGCTGATGATTTTGCGGGCATGAAGTAAAAAGCGCTCGCCGGACGGCGTGAGCTGCACGCCCTTAGGCTGACGCAGAAAAAGCTGGCTGTTAAGCGCCTCTTCCAGATTGCGCATGGCCACCGTCATTGATGACTGCGAAATATGGCAGCGGGTGGCCGCCTTAGAGATCTGTTTCGTCTGTGCTAAAGCGATGAAAAACTCAAGTTGCCGCAAAGTAAACTTCATAGATAAAAACGATACCTTGAAATGAAAAAGATGAATTCGCTTTGCACGACGCTGGTGTTTATCCTTTTCCTGTCGACTTAAAAAGCGTTACATGCCTTTAAACTCAAGCCATCAGGCGCCTGAGCCCACGTTAATTTACCGCGCTGGCCGCATGCCTCATCGTAATTATAGATAAAAGCGATACCTATACGGATCCTGCCAGCATCATACGATGGAAATCAATCTATGCCGTATTTATTACTCAGCCTCGCCGCCCTGTTCTGGGGTGGTAACTATGTTGTCGGACATTTGCTGGTGGCCCAGGCCGATCCGATTGTTCTCTCTGAAGCCCGCTGGTTACTGACCGCGCTGCTGTTAATGGCGCTTTACGGCGCGCAGGTTAAAAAGCAGTGGCCAGAGATGATGCAGGCCAGAGGCACGGTTTTTTTTCTGGCGCTGTGTGGCCAGGTGCTGTTTCCGGTGACGTTGTATGTGGGACTGCAGTACACCTCCTCGCTCAACGCCGCCATTTATCTGTCGACCACGCCAGCGCTGGTGCTGCTTATCAATAAGCTGGTATTCAAAGAGATCATCTCGCGCCGCAACATTGCGGGGGTTTTACTGAGCTCCGCAGGCGTGCTTTATCTGGTGATGCAGGGCGATTTACTGCATCTCGACACACTGAAAAACCTGAACCGGGGCGATGCATGGACAATGGGGTCGGCGGCAAGCTGGGCGCTCTATTGTTCATTTTTACGGCTTAAGCCCAAAACCATCGGCGGCAATGCCTTTGTCGCCGTCAGCGCGGTGATTGGCGCGCTGGTGCTCATTCCGCTGCTTGTTTTTACGCTTATGCATCAGCCGCAGCCGCCTGGTAGCCATTACCTGAACACCGGTTTTTTAGCTGGACTGGCCTGGCTGGTTATTTTTCCTTCGTGGCTGGCTTACCTGCTCTGGAACAAAGGGATTTTGGCGATTGGCGCGACACGCGGAGAGATTTATTCGCATCTGATCCCGCTCAGCGGCGGCGCGTTCAGCATTCTGTTTTTGAATGTCCCGCTGCACGCTTTTCATTTGATAAGCGCACTGTTGATTGCGGCCGGGATAGCCCTTTGCTCGACGCAGGCAAAAAAAAGCCGCCCTTTCGGACGGCTTTCACCAGATAGCTGACGCTTACAGCGCTTTCAGAATTGCTTCGACGCTGGCTTTGGCATCGCCAAACAGCATCTGGGTGTTCTCTTTGAAGAACAGCGGGTTCTGCACGCCCGCGTAGCCGGTGTTCATCGAACGTTTAAACACAATGACGTTCTGCGCTTTCCACACTTCCAGCACCGGCATACCGGCGATTGGGCTGCGCGGATCGTCCTGGGCGGCAGGGTTAACGGTGTCGTTCGCGCCGATAACCAGCACGGTGTCGGTATCGGCAAAGTCGTCGTTGATTTCGTCCATTTCCAGCACGACATCGTACGGCACACGGGCTTCAGCCAGCAGCACGTTCATATGTCCTGGCAAACGCCCCGCGACGGGGTGGATCCCAAAACGAACTTTAATCCCACGCGCACGCAGCTTCTCGGTAATTTCCGCCACCGGATACTGTGCCTGAGCCACCGCCATGCCGTAGCCTGGGGTGATGATCACCGACGTGGAATTCTTCAGCATTTCAGCCGTTTCTTCCGCGCTGATTTCACGGTGTTCACCCGCTTCTTCCGTTTCACCGGTAGAGGAACCGTCGGTACCAAAACCACCGGCAATGACGCTGATAAAAGAACGGTTCATCGCCTTACACATGATGTAGGACAGGATGGCACCGGAAGAACCTACCAGCGCGCCAGTGACGATCAGCAGATCGTTACTGAGCATGAAGCCCGCAGCCGCTGCGGCCCAGCCGGAATACGAGTTAAGCATCGACACCACAACCGGCATGTCTGCCCCACCAATGGAAGCGACCAGGTGCCAGCCAAAGGCCAGCGCAATGATCGTCATCACCAGCACGGCAAGAACCTGCATGCCAACGCTTTCGGTACGTACAAACACCAGCAGCAGCGCAAACGAAACCACCAGCGCAGCCAGGTTCAGTTTGTGGCGATTTGGCAGCATCAGCGGTTTAGACGAAATTTTGCCGCGCAGCTTGCCGAAGGCGACAATGGACCCGGTGAAGGTGACCGCCCCGATGAAGATCCCGATGAAAACTTCCGTTAGGTGAATATTCTCCATGATCGGCTCAAGGCCCGGGCCGTGATCCAGGTAGCTGTTAAAGCCCACCAGCACCGCCGCAAGGCCAACAAAGCTGTGCAGCACGGCAACCAGCTCAGGCATTTCGGTCATTTCGACCTTTTTCGCCAGGTGAATACCAATCGCCCCGCCGATAACCATGGCGATGATAATCCACACCACGTTGCCGGTCTCCGGGCCAAAAATGGTCGCCACCAGCGCAATCGCCATCCCCGCGATACCGAACAGGTTGCCCTGCTTTGAGGTTTCGTGTTTGGACAGGCCAGCCAGGCTAAAAATAAACAGGATCGCGGCAACAATGTATGCAGCTGTAACTAATCCTCCAGACATTTGTTACCCCTTAGTTCTTCCGGAACATTTTCAGCATGCGCTGAGTGACGGTGAAACCACCAAAAATATTGATACTGGCGATCAGTACCGCAATAAAGCTCAGGAAGCTGACCCAGCCGCCGTGACCAATCTGCAGCAGCGCACCCACCACGATTATCCCCGAAATAGCGTTAGTCACCGACATCAGCGGCGTGTGCAACGCATGGGAAACGTTCCACACCACGTAGTAGCCCACCACGCAGGCCAGCGCAAAGACGGTAAAGTGACCAAGGAACTCTTTTGGCGCCACGCTTGCGAACCAGCCAAAGAGGATAATGGCCAGCGCCATCAGGCCGAATTTAAACCACGGCGAGGTTGGTTTTTTCTCTGGCACCGGTTCTGCAGCAGGTTTTGCCTTCGCCTGAGGCTGGGCGGAAACCTGAATCGGCGGTGCAGGCCAGGTGACTTCACCTTCGCGAATAACCGTCACACCGCGCACCACCACGTCATCAAAATCGACGGTAATGTTGCCGTCTTTTTCTTTGCACAGCAGTTTGAGCAGGTTAACGAGGTTAGTGCCGTAAAGTTGGGAGGACTGGGTCGGCAAACGGCCCGGCAGATCGGTATAACCAATGATCTTCACGCCGTTAGGCGTCACGGTAACCTGGTTCGCCACCGTGTATTCACAGTTGCCGCCGTTTTGTGCCGCAAGATCGACAATCACGCTGCCCGGCTGCATGGAATCCACCATTTCACGGGTGATCAGCTTTGGTGCTGGTTTGCCCGGGATCAGCGCCGTAGTGACGATGATATCCACCTCTTTCGCCTGAGCGGCAAACAGCGCCATCTCGGCTTTAATAAAGGCTTCGGACATCACCTTCGCGTAGCCATCCCCGCTGCCGGCTTCTTCTTTGAAGTCCAGCTCCAGGAATTCGGCGCCCATACTTTGCACCTGCTCTTTCACTTCCGGGCGGGTATCAAATGCGCGAACAATTGCCCCGAGGCTATTGGCCGCGCCAATGGCTGCCAGCCCCGCAACACCTGCACCGATAACCATCACTTTGGCCGGAGGAACTTTACCTGCAGCGGTGATTTGGCCGGTGAAAAAGCGGCCAAACTCATGCGCGGCTTCTACGATGGCACGATAGCCGGCGATGTTAGCCATGGAGCTAAGCGCATCCAGCGACTGTGCGCGTGATATACGCGGCACGGAATCCATCGCCATGACGGTGATGTTACGCGCCGCCAGCTTTTCAAGCAGCTCAGGGTTCTGTGCCGGCCAGATAAAGCTGACAAGCGTCGAACCTGCACGAGCCAGCTCAATTTCGTTATCCAGCGGCGCATTCACTTTAAGAATAATGTCCGACTGCCAGACATCAGCGCTGCTGGCAACAATCGCCCCCGCGCGCTCAAATGCCTCGTCGTCAAAACTTGCCAGCTTTCCCGCATCGCTTTCAACGGCGACACTGAACCCCAGTTTAATCAGCTGCTCTACCGTTTTCGGCGTGGCTGCTACACGGGTTTCATTGGCCAACCGCTCTCTTGGTACACCAATACGCATAGTATTCCCTTCCATCTGTTTTTGATGATGGTTTGCCAGACCTTGCCATGGCCAGACGCAAGCATCCGCCAGCATATGCAGGCAGATATCTGTTCCATTACCACTTCAACAAAAAATACATCTGTAACAAACTTTTTATAACCTACTGAAAATAACGACTGTGATCTACATCCGCATCCGGGTATTTGTATTTTTATCGCAAAAATTCAGCCATCACAGGCCCAGGCAGTCATTTTAAACTCTATTTACACTCAGAGGCCTGATAATACGCTTAAGCGAGACGGTATGACATGATTCTGCGCCACCATAAAACTCATTTTTAACAACATATTAACTAAATAAGTCATAAGCTTTATCAGTTTTACCGGTGAACGTCTCTTTTTTTAACTTAATAACGTTTGCCACTCTTATTCCGCACCGCGAAGGCACAAGGCGTGAAAAATGGCGCAGACAAGGACGTTATTTCCAGCCATAATCGGCGACTAATCGGTCTTTATCAGAGAAGTACCTGTATTCATTTTGCGCAAGGCGAAGGATTATTTTTATGAATCTCAAGAACACCCTTCTGGCGTCAGCTCTTATTTCTGTCACCTCACTGTCCGCTCAGGCGGCTACCGAATTGACGCCAGAGCAAGCTGCTGCTTTCAAGCCGTACGAGCGTATTACCGTCACGGGACGCTTCAACGCCATCGGTGATGCCGTGGCTGCCGTTTCTCGCCGTGCAGATGACATGGGAGCAGCATCATTCTATGTTCTGGACACAAACTTCATCGGCGAAAGTGGCAATGCCCGTGTGGTTGCAGATGTCTACAAAGCCGATGCACCAAAAGCCGATGCGGTAAAAAATCGCGTCATTAATGGTGTTGTTGAATTGCCAAAAGATCAGGCGTTCAAACTCGAACCTTTTGATACCGTCACCGTCCAGGGCTTCTATCGCAGCCAGCCGGAAGTAAATGACGCCATCACCAAAGCCGCGCGTGACAAAGGGGCAGCTTCGTTCTTTATCGTTCGCCAGGTCGACGCGAACCAGGGCGGCAACCAGCGCGTAACGGCATTCATTTATAAAGCGGATGCCAAACAGCGCGTGGTGCAGAGCCCGGATTTACTGCCGGCTAACTCTGAAGCAGGTAAAGCGGCGCTGGCCGCCGGTGGTGCTACCGCTAAGCAGGTAGAAATTCCGGGTGTTGCCTCTTCTGAAGCGCCGTCCAGTGATGTTGGCCGCTTCTTTGAAACCCAATCGTCTAAAGGTGGCCGTTACACCGTTACGCTGCCGGACGGCACCAAAATTGAAGAAGTGAATAAAATCACTGCCGCGCAGATGGTACCGTTCGACAACGTTCAGTTCACCGGTAACTACGGCAACATGACTGAGATCTCTTATCAGGTTGCGAAACGCGCCGCTAAGAAAGGGGCTAAGTTCTACCACATTACGCGCCAGTGGCAGGAACGTGGTGGCAACATCACCATTAGCGCAGACCTGTTTAAATAAGATACACCACATCGAGAAAGGCGGCGAAAGCTGCCTTTTTTTATGCACAAATCATTTTATCGCACCACACTCATTGCAAGCAGTGTACACACTCCGTAAAATCCCGCGCCTTAGCGTGATCCTCCATTTATATGCGTAAAAGCAAAATAATTATGCTGGTTCACTTCAAACCTCAACAGGATACCTATGGAAAAGAAACTTGGCCTCGCAGCGCTAACCGCGCTGGTATTAAGCTCCATGCTCGGCGCGGGTGTGTTTAGCCTGCCGCAGAATATGGCGAGCGTTGCGAGTCCGGCTGCGTTGCTGATCGGTTGGACGATCACTGGCGTAGGTATTCTCCTGCTGGCTTTGGCTATGCTGGTACTCACCCGGCTACGTCCCGATTTAGACGGCGGAATATTCACTTACGCGCGCGAAGGTTTCGGTGAGCTTATCGGCTTTTTCTCGGCCTGGGGTTACTGGCTGTGCGCGGTGATCGCCAACGTTTCTTACCTTGTCATTGTTTTCTCTGCACTTAGCTTCTTTACTGACACCCCTGAGTTACGCCTGTTCGGTGACGGCAATACCTGGCAATCCATCGTCGGTGCTTCCGTATTGTTATGGATGGTGCATTGGCTGGTGCTGCGAGGCGTACAAACTGCGGCCAGCATTAACCTGGTTGCAACGCTTGCAAAGCTACTGCCTTTAGGGATGTTTGTGGTACTGGCAATAATTGCCTTTAAGCTATCCACTTTCTCTCTCGATTTTACCGGGCTTGAGCTCGGCGTTCCCGTCTGGGAACAGGTGAAAAACACCATGCTGATTACCCTTTGGGTATTTATCGGCGTGGAAGGTGCCGTGGTGGTGTCTGCGCGAGCAAGAAATAAAAGGGACGTCGGGAGAGCAACACTGCTAGCCGTTATTGCCGCACTCAGCGTCTATTTGCTGGTCACCTTACTTTCTCTCGGCGTCGTAGCACGCCCTGAACTTGCCGCAATGCGCAATCCGTCTATGGCGGGTCTGATGGTCGAAATGATGGGCCCCTGGGGGGAAGTGATTATTGCGGCCGGATTGATTGTTTCCGTGTGCGGCGCATATCTGAGCTGGACGATTATGGCTGCAGAGGTGCCGTTGCTGGCAGCGACCCATAAAGCTTTCCCAAAAATGTTTGCCCGGCAAAATAAAAACAACGCACCGTCGGCTTCGCTTTGGCTGACGAACATCAGCGTACAGGTGTGCCTCGTGCTGATCTGGCTGACCGGGTCAGACTACAACACGCTGCTGACCATTGCCTCAGAAATGATTCTGGTGCCTTATTTCCTGGTCGGCGCCTACCTGCTGAAAATCGCTACTCGTCCTCTGCACAGGGCGATTGGTTTTGGCGCCTGTCTTTATGGCCTGTGGCTGCTTTACGCGTCAGGCCCGATGCATCTGCTGCTTTCGGTCGTATTGTATGCGCCTGGATTACTGGTCTTTATTTACGCGCGCCGTACCCATACGCACGAAAAGTCGCTAAATTTAAAGGAACGAACGATGATTTGCCTGATGCTGCTGGCAGCATTTCCGGCAACGTGGATGCTGGTGGGGTAAGCCTTCCTTTCCCCGGCAGCTATTCTGGATTAGGGGAGCCAAGCTATTAACCGACCCATTCTTATCACCGGTGCAGGCCAGCGAATCGGCCTGGCACTGGCTCAGCATTTTCTGGCTAAATCTCAGCCGTTAATTGTCAGTTACCGCAAGCGCCACCCTGCTGTCGATAAACTCGAACAGGCGGGCGCCACTTGCCTGTATGCCGACTTTTCAACGAACGAAGGCATCCTTGAATTCGCTCAACGGGTGAAGTCGCACACGCCTGGCCTGCGCGCTATCATCCATAATGCCAGTGAATGGAAGCCGGAAACCCGCGATACTGCGCTCGGCGACACACTGCAGGCAATGATGCAGATTCATGTTGCTGCGCCCTACTTACTTAATCATGAACTGGAAAACTTACTTCGCGGGCACGGACAGGCCGGCAGCGACATTATCCATCTGACAGACTACGTCGCAGAACGCGGCAGCGATAAACACATCGCCTACGCCGCCAGTAAAGCGGCGCTAGAAAATATGACGCTCTCGTTTGCGCTAAAACTGGCGCCGGAAGTTAAAGTCAACGCCATCGCGCCTGCGCTAATTATGTTTAACGACGAGGATGATGCCGACTATCGCCAACGCTCGCTGAACAAATCACTGATGAAAATCGCCCCCGGCGAACAGGAAATTGTGAGTCTGGTTGAGTATCTGTTGACCAGTCGCTATGTCACCGGCAGAAGCCACGCTGTAGACGGCGGGCGACACCTACGCTAACGCTGTTTACCAACCATTAATGGTGTAATCTATTGCATCATTGTATGTTCAAATTTTAAAAGCCGACGCGGCGGATTATGAGCAAAATAGTTTACGTGGAAGACGATCCTGAAGTCGGTGGCCTGATAGCCGCCTATCTTGGGAAACATGACATTGACGTTATTGTCGAAACCCGCGGCGATTGCGCCGAAGCCGTTATCCAGCAACAGCAGCCGGACCTGGTGCTACTGGATATCATGCTCCCTGGAAAAGATGGGATGACGCTATGTCGCGATCTTCGCCCGCAGTGGGATGGCCCGATTGTGCTGCTGACGTCATTAGACAGTGATATGAACCACATCCTCTCACTTGAGATGGGTGCTAATGACTATATTTTGAAAACGACGCCGCCTGCTGTGCTCCTGGCACGACTTCGTCTGCATCTGCGCCAGCGCGTTTCAGCGCAACAAACCGTTGAGACAACCGCCAGTAATCTCAAGCCGCATAAAGCTATCCGATTTGGCACGCTGTGCATTGACCCGCTTAACCGCCAGGTGACGCTGGGGGATGACAATGTCGTGCTGTCTACCGCGGATTTCGATCTGCTGTGGGAGCTGGCGACGCATGCTGGCCAGATAATGGATCGCGATGCGTTGTTAAAAAACCTGCGCGGCGTAACCTACGATGGAATGGATCGCAGCGTTGATGTGGCCATTTCTCGCCTGCGTAAAAAGTTGCTTGATAATGCGACTGAGCCTTTCCGTATAAAAACCGTTCGCAACAAAGGCTATTTATTTGCCCCCCATGCCTGGGAAAGCGAAGCTTAATAATCGCGTTAGAGATAAAAAAACCCGCTTTCGCGGTTTTTTTAGATAACTATTTGGTTTAGCTGGATTTTATTTCCAGGTAAGTCAGCAGATCGACGTTCTGTGTTTCCCTGGCTCTGTCATTCAGCGCGGTGAGCGTGAAGCCATAGGCTTTATCACTCGCATCATTGACGCTGTAAACAAACTGACTCGAACCATCCTGGGCGGCACAGCTAATATTCCACACCCCACTCTGCTGTTTGTTACTTGTGCAATGCTGTGGCCCGAAACTGTAGGAAAGATAGGATTCGACCCGGTCTTGTGCAGCAGAAACATAAGAAGGAACGGAAGCAGTAAACCCAGAAAGCATAACCACGCCGGCAGCAGCCAGAACCGCTACAACAGCGAAACCCCATTTTTTTGTCATTTTCATGATCCTGGTGATCCAACACTCAAAATAAATTTATAAGAAATAACTTATGGTAAACCGCATTGATTTTAGATAAGGATGAATTTATTTCAATAAAGTGCTTAAAAACTAGCATTAAATGTATTTGTGCCTTATCCACCTCGCTGGCAAAGCGCTTGAACATAAAATCACGTTGAATAATGCAATCAGCGGCGAGGGAGATATAATGCCCCATAGCGCCTGCAAGGATGAAGGCGACACAATCAACCAATTGATTTTATGGTAAAACTTAATGAAAAAGCTGTTTGTACAGTTTTATCTTCTGCTGTTTGTCTGCTTCCTGGTGATGACCATGCTGGTCGGGCTGGTGTATAAATTCACCGCCGAGCGTGCAGGCCGCCAGTCGCTGGATGATTTAATGAAAAGTTCTCTGTACCTGATGCGCAGTGAACTCCGCGAAATCCCGCCCCGGGACTGGAATAAAACCATCAACGATCTCGACCTGAACCTCTCTTTCAAGCTCAATATTGAGCCGATGAGCAAGTTCAAACTCGATGACGTTGCCGCTCGCCATCTGCGTGAAGGCGAGATTGTGGCGCTGGACGAAGAATATACGTTTATACAGCGCATTCCGCGCAGCCACTACGTGTTGGCCGTCGGCCCGATTCCGTATCTGTTTTATCTGCACCAGATGCGTCTGCTGGATATTGGTCTGATAGCATTTATTGCCATCTCGCTCGCTTTCCCGGTTTTTATCTGGATGCGGCCGCACTGGCAGGACATGCTCAAACTTGAAAGTGCCGCCCAGCGGTTTGGTAAAGGGCATCTTGATGAGCACATTCATTTTGATAACGCCTCAAGCTTTGAACGACTTGGCATTGCTTTTAACCAAATGGCCGATAACATCAACGCCCTGATTGCCAGTAAGAAACAGCTGATTGACGGGATTGCGCACGAGCTTCGCACCCCGCTCGTTCGTCTGCGTTATCGCCTTGAAATGAGCGACAATCTTAGCGAAGAGGAGTCTCTGGCGCTCAATCGGGATATTGGCCAGTTAGAAGCGCTGATTGACGAGCTGCTGACCTACGCCCGCCTCGACCGGCCGCAGACTGAGCTTCATCTGGCGCACGTCAAATTTGCCAGCTGGATGGAAACGCATATTGCCGACGTTCAGCTTATTCACCGCCAGCGCAGGATTACGCTGGAGACGGACACCATCACCGCCATTGACTATGGCGCGCTGGATCTACGTCTCATGGAACGCGTCACGGATAACCTGATCAATAACGCCCTGCGCTACAGCCAGCAGCAGTTGCGCATCAGCCTGTGGCGAGAAGACGATATTGCCCATCTACAGGTTGAAGATGACGGCCCCGGCATTCCCGAGGAAGAGCGAGCCCGAGTATTCGAACCCTTCGTTCGCCTTGATCCCAGTCGCGATCGAGCAACCGGTGGCTGCGGTCTTGGCCTGGCGATAGTTCACTCGATTGCCGTAGCGATGGGTGGACACGTTACCATTGAAAGCAGCCCGCTGGGCGGCGCCAGCTTCCGTTTTTCGTGGCCGGTAAACACCACGTACCTCTCCTGAACAGCAGGCCCGAACGTTCTGTCGGGCCTTTTTCCCCCTATTGAACACAAACAACGCTATTGCTGATGTGATCTCCTGTTGCTAAAGTTAATTAGTATGTTGTAACTAAAGTGAGATGCTATGCCGCGCTACGATCTTATTGAACGCTTAACGTCCACCTGCCGGGAACTGGAACAGCAGCTGGCGGTGCTCAGGGCACAGCTCGGCCAGCTCCGGCTGCTCAGCGGGCGCGTCTTTACGCTGCCGGAGATAGAAAAAAATAAAGAGCACGATCCGCTCTCTGCTATCGAAGTCACCCAGCGCGTCGGGCAGGAAGCGCATCTGGCTGCGGTCGCCCACTTTACCCGGCTGTTTATTCAGCAACAGTCGGAAAAAACCAGCACCAAGGCCGCCGTGCGTTTGCCGGGCGTGCTCTGTTATTCGGTTAACGAAGAGCAACACCAACAAATTTTCGAGCTCCTGGCACGCATCAACCGGCTGAAGCACTCGCTGGAGCATATCATCAGCGTTGAGTCAGAACTCCCCTCCGCCCAGCGTTTTGAATGGGTTCACCACCATATCCCCGGCCTGCTCACCCTGAATGCCTACCGCGCCATCACCCTGCTTGAAACGCCGGACACGGTACGTTTTGGCTGGGCTAATAAACAGATTGTTAAAAATCTTAGCCGCCAGCAAGTGCTCGAGATGTTAGAAAAAAGTCTGAAGGCCGGGCGGGCCGTGCCGCCGTGGACCAAAGAACAGTGGGCTGAACGCGTCGCGCAGGAAATCGATGATGTTCAACGGCTGCCTGAAAGCATACGGCTGAAGATCAAGCGGCCGGTCAAGGTCCAGCCCGTAGCGCGGGTGTGGTATCAGGCACAGCAGAAACAAGTGCAATATGCCTGCCCTTCTCCGCTGATAGTTTTGTGTAAGCAGGAAAGCGGCGAAACGCCACCCGACACGGGAGAACTGCTGAACTACGATGCCGAAAACATCCAGCACCGCCATAAGCCTAAAGCGCAGCCGCTGAGACTGGTCATCCCGCGGCTGCACCTTTACTGCGAAGCGTAAAAATTACGACTTCATGCTGCCGACCATATCCTCAGGACGAACCCAGGCGTCGAACTCTTCTTCGGTCAGGTAACCGAGCTTGAGCGCCGATGCCTTGAGGGTCAGTCCCTCTTTGTGGGCTTTTTTGGCAATCTCTGCCGCTTTGTCATAGCCGATATGGGTGTTGAGCGCGGTCACCAGCATCAGAGACTCGTTCAGCAGCTGGCTGATGCGGTCGCGATTAGGCTCGATGCCCACCGCGCAATGCTCGTTGAAACTTTCCATGCCGTCAGCAAGCAGGCGAACGGACTGCAGGAAGTTATGGATAACCATCGGGCGATAAACGTTCAGCTCGAAGTTACCGGACGCGCCGCCGATGTTCACCGCCACGTCGTTCCCCAGCACCTGGCAGCACAGCATGGTGACGGCTTCGCACTGGGTCGGGTTCACTTTGCCCGGCATGATGGAGCTGCCCGGCTCGTTCTCGGGAATGGACAGCTCGCCAATGCCGCAGCGCGGGCCGGAAGCCAGCCAGCGAACGTCATTGGCAATTTTCATCATCGACGAAGCCAGGCCCTTCAGCGCGCCATGCGCGTGGACCAGGGCATCGCACGTAGCCAGTGCCTCAAATTTGTTTGGCGCCGTGACGAACGGCTGCTTCGTGAAGTCAGCCAGCTCTTTTGCCACCCGAACGGCATACTCAGGATGGGTGTTCAGCCCGGTCCCCACCGCCGTACCGCCCAGCGCCAATTCCGCCAGGTGCGGCAGGCTATGGTCGATATGCTTCAGGTTATGCTCAAGCATCGCCACCCAGCCGGAGATCTCCTGGCCAAGCGTCAGCGGGGTGGCATCCTGCAGGTGAGTACGGCCGATTTTGACGATATCTTTAAAGGCATCCGCCTTTTGTGCCAGCGTTTGCTTAAGCACATTTAGCTGCGGCAGCAGATGCTCACGTACCGCGATAATGGCCGCCACGTGCATGGCGGTCGGGAAAACGTCGTTCGAACTCTGACTTTTGTTAACATCGTCGTTCGGGTGTACCAGTCGCTCCATCCCACGCACGCCACCCAGAATTTCACTGGCACGGTTCGCCAGCACTTCATTCATGTTCATGTTGCTTTGGGTGCCTGAGCCGGTCTGCCAGATAGCCAGCGGGAACTCACCGGGATGCTTCCCGGCCAGCACTTCATCTGCGGCGGCGATAATGGCCGTGCCGCGCTCTGCGGGCAACAGGCCAAGATCAACGTTGACTTTCGCCGCCGCGCGCTTGGTGAGCGCCAGCGCCCGAATCAGCTCGGTCGGCATTTTCTCGGTAGAGATGCGGAAGTGCTCAAGTGAACGCTGGGTCTGCGCGCCCCACAGTTTATCTGCAGGTACGTCGATCGGGCCCATTGAGTCTTTTTCACTGCGACTGGATGTCATGCCTTTCTCCTTTGCGATAAAAAAAGCCGCCACTATGGGCGGCGGCTTGAGTATTACTTAACGCATCGAGAGCACTGTGAGGCCTGAATTTTCTGGAAGAAGTCGTTGCCTTTGTCATCCACCAGGATGAACGCCGGGAAATCTTCCACTTCAATTTTCCAGATGGCTTCCATACCCAGTTCAGGGTACTCCACACACTCCAGGCTCTTGATGCTGTTTTGCGCCAGCACGGCAGCCGGGCCGCCGATGCTGCCGAGGTAGAACCCACCGTGTTTGTGGCAGGCGTCCGTCACCTGCTGGCTGCGGTTACCTTTTGCCAACATGATCATGCTGCCGCCGTTGGCCTGCAGCTGATCCACGTAGGAATCCATACGGCCCGCAGTCGTCGGCCCTAAGGAGCCGGAAGCGTAACCGTCCGGCGTTTTGGCCGGGCCTGCGTAATAAATCGGGTGGTCTTTCACGTACTGCGGCAGATCTTCGCCGTTATCGAGACGTTCTTTGAGTTTAGCGTGAGCGATATCACGCGCCACAATAATGGTGCCGGTTAACGACAGACGGGTGGACACAGGGAAGTCAGACAGCTGGGCGAGGATCTCTTTCATCGGGCGGTTCAGGTTCACCTTCACGGCTTCCCCCTCACCCGCCTGACGCAGTTCTTCCGGGATGTACTTGCCCGGGTTGTGCTCCAGCTTCTCAAGCCAGATGCCGTCTTTGTTGATTTTTGCCTTGATGTTGCGGTCCGCAGAGCAGGACACGCCCATCCCGACCGGGCAGGATGCACCGTGGCGCGGCAGACGAACGACGCGGATGTCATGGGCGAAGTATTTGCCGCCGAACTGCGCGCCCAGGCCAAGATTCTGCGCTTCTTTGAGCAGTTCTTCTTCCAGCTGCACGTCGCGGAACGCCTGGCCGTATTCGTTACCTTCGGTCGGCAGGCCGTCGTAGTACTTGGTTGACGCCAGCTTCACGGTTTTCAGCGTGGCCTCGGCAGACGTCCCGCCAATAACAAACGCCACGTGATACGGCGGGCAGGCCGCAGTGCCGAGCGTGCGCATTTTTTCAACCAGGTAATCTTTCAGCTTCGCCGGGGTGATCAGCGCTTTGGTTTCCTGGTAGAGATAAGTTTTGTTGGCAGAGCCGCCGCCTTTGGCGATGCACAGGAACTTATATTCGTCGCCGTCCACGCTGTAGAGATCAATTTGCGCTGGCAGGTTGGTGCCGGTGTTCACCTCTTTGTACATATCCAGCGCGGCGTTCTGGGAGTAGCGCAGGTTATCTTCAATAAAGGTGTTGTAGACGCCGCGAGACAGCGCTTCTTCGTCGCCGCCACCGGTCCAGACGCGCTGGCCTTTTTTACCCATGATGATGGCTGTGCCGGTGTCCTGGCAGGTCGGCAGAATGCCCTTGGCGGCAATGTCTGAGTTACGCAGGAACTGCAGCGCAACGTATTTATCGTTCTCGCTGGCTTCCGGGTCGCTCAGAATGTCCGCCACCTGCTGTTGATGCGCCGGGCGCAGCATAAACGAAGCGTCGTGGAAGGCATGCTGGGCCAGCAGCGTCAGGGCCTGAGGGTCAACCTTGAGGATTTGCTGGCCGTCAAACTCGGCGACGGAAACATAGTCGGAGCTCAGGAGGTAATATTCGGTCGGGTCTTTCTGGAGCGGGAAAGGCTCCTGGTAATGGAAGGGTTTATTCGACATATTTCTCTCACTTGCGACAACAGTAACGTTAATTTTTTTATTTCAGCGCAGGATCTTACGCTGCGTTCCAAAAACAAGTCATAACATGCTACACAATTTTTTAACAGAAACTGAGACTAATACGACTTTTTGTTGCCCTGGTTACTTCACGGCGGATAATTGGTTTAATAACTGAAACTTCGACTCAATGATGACAGGGACCTGAGATGCAAAAATTGATCAATGCGGTACAAAATTATGCCTGGGGAAGTGAAACGGCGTTAACAGAACTGTACGGCATCGCCAACCCGCAGCATAAGCCCATGGCCGAACTGTGGATGGGCGCTCACCCAAAGAGTAGCTCAAAAGTGCTCGATGCTAACGGGCAACAGCACACATTGCGTGATGTGATTGACGCAGACCAGCCTGCGCTGCTGGGGAAAGCGGTTGCCGAGCGTTTTGGCGAGCTGCCTTTCCTGTTCAAAGTGCTTTGCGCCGCCCAGCCGCTCTCGATTCAGGTTCACCCTAATAAAAAAGCCTCTGAAATCGGCTTTGCTAAAGAAAACGCCGCTGGTATTCCGTTAGATGCCGCAGAACGTAACTACAAAGATCCTAACCACAAACCTGAACTGGTCTTTGCCCTAACGCCGTTCCTCGCAATGAATGCCTTCCGCGAGTTCTCTGACATTGTGTCGTTGCTGCAGCCGGTTTCCGGCGCGCACCCGCTGATTGCTCATTTCCTGCAGAAACCTGGGGCAGAAAGCCTGGCGCAGCTGTTTGCCGGTCTGCTTAACATGCAGGGCGAGGAAAAATCCCTGGCGCTTGGCGTACTGAAAGCGGCCCTGAATAACCAGCAGGGCGAGCCGTGGGAAACCATTCGCGTGATTTCCGAGTTCTACCCGGACGACAGCGGCCTCTTCTCCCCGCTGCTGCTGAACGTGGTTAAGCTTGAGCCCGGTGAAGCGATGTTCCTGTTCGCCGAAACACCACATGCCTATCTGAACGGCGTAGCGCTGGAAGTCATGGCCAACTCTGACAACGTCCTGCGCGCCGGATTAACGCCGAAATACATTGATATTCCGGAACTGGTCGCCAACGTTAAATTTGAGCCAAAACCCGCTAACCAGCTGCTGACGCAGCCGCAGAAAAACGGCAGCGAACTGGACTTCCCGATTCCTGTCGATGACTTTGCCTTTTCCCTGCACGACCTGAGCACGCAAGAAGCCACGCTGGCGCAGCAAAGCGCGGCCATTGTGTTCTGCGTTGAAGGTGAAGCCGTGCTAACCAAAGACGCCCAGCGTCTGGTGTTGAAGCCGGGTGAGTCTGCGTTTATTAGCGCCGCCGAGTCGCCGATTGCCGTCAGCGGCGTTGGCCGGGTAGCACGAGTGTTTAATAAACTTTAACTTACTGATCTTTTTAGCGCGTATTGCTAAGCTAGTAAGCATGTTGACGAAAACGCCTGTTATCAGGCGTTTCAAACGACTAACAAACCTCTGGCGAGAGAAGAGAGACCAGACGGTTCGTTAAAAAACTGGAAAATCAATTCATTGATTTTCGGCTGATAACCACAAAGAGGGAAAAACCACGCTTTTTCCCTCTTTGTCAGCAATCTAAGACGCCTGTTATCAGGCGTTTTTCTTTCGCCCGGTGGGGGACGGCTGCCGGCTTCTATACATGGAAATGACACGATGAAAAAATCTCTGGTTGCGGTTGGGGTAATTGTTGCGCTGGGCGTGGTATGGACCGGCGGAGCCTGGTTTACAGGTAAACAGCTCGAAGGCCGTATGGCCGAAATGATTGATAACGCCAATGCTGAAATCAAAAGCTCAGCGCCGGAATCAGGCCTGGTCCTCAGCTATCAGGACTACAAACGTGGGCTTTTCCACAGTACGGTACAGCTGGTTATTAAGCAGGTAGCCGGAACGAAAAATGCCCTGCTCACACCGGAACAAAGCGTGTTGTTCAACGAAACCATCGATCATGGTCCTTTCCCGTTCGCCCAGTTGAAGAAATTCAACCTGATCCCGAGCATGGCGTCGATCCACACCGAACTGGTGAATAACGATGTGACCAAACATCTTTTCACGCTGACCAAAGATAAGCCCCTCATCGGCGTCGAAACCCGCGTCGGCTACAGTGGCGCAACCTCTTCCGACATTGCGCTGGCGGCCATTGACGCCACCGAGGGTGAAGACAAGTTCAGCTTCAGCGGCGGCAAGTTTACCGCCGATGTTGACGGCGCGGGCAATGAAATCGCCCTTTCCGGCTCGGCCGACAGCGGCCTTGTGAACACCGTGAACGAATACGGCCAGCGCGTACAGCTCTCTTTCAACGGGATCAAAACCGACGGCGACAGCAAACGCAGCCTGTTTGACCAGCGCGTAGGCTCGCAGAAGGCGACCATCGATAAGCTGTCCATGGTCGTGGACGGCAAAGAAATTGCCGTTGTGGAAGGCTTTAACCTGAACGCAAAATCTGACGTACAGGACGATAAAAAGCACTTTACCGGCCAGTTCGACTACAGCCTGGACGCGCTGAAAGTACAGAACCAGAATATGGGCAGCGGCAAGCTGACGCTTAAGCTTGGCAATATTGATGCCGCCGCGCTGCGCGAGTTTACTCAGAAATACAACGCTGGCGTACAGCAGCTGATGGCCGACCCGGCGCTGCAGCAAAACCCTGAACTCTACCAGCAAAAATCCGTGGAGTTGATTAGCGCTAACCTGCCGCTGCTGCTGAAGGGTAATCCAACCATTACCGTCGCGCCGCTAAGCTGGAAGAACGCGAAAGGTGAATCAACCTTTAACCTGTCGCTGTTCATGAAAGATCCGCAGGGCGCCACCGGCCCGGCCAACACGCCGGAAGAACAGCTGGATCGCTATGTGAAATCTCTCGACGCGAAGCTGGTTATCCCGATGCCGATGGCCACAGGGCTGATGTCCCAGGTGGCGCAGCTGGAAGGCTACAGCCCGGAAGAGTCAGACAAACTCGCCAGCCAGCAGATCAAAGGCCTGGCCGCGATGGGCCAGATGTTCCGCGTCACCAAGGTCGACGGCGATAACATCACCACCAGCCTGCAGTACGGCAGCGGGAAAGCCTCTCTGAACGGCGAGCAGATGTCGCTGGGTGAGCTGTTCAGCATGTTCGCCCTGCCGGCAGGCATGGGCGGCCCGGCGCTGCAGGATAACGACAGCGATGCCGTACCGCAGCCACAGGACGAAGCGCCGGGAGATGATGTTTCTCCGGACGCCGACCCGGCACCTCAGCAGTAAGCCAAATAGCCACTTAATACCCTTCAGTTAAAGGGTCGGCGTAAAACATTAGCCTCATCAATACGCAGATGAGGCTTTTTTATGCCTTTATTTCTTCCCCGGTTAAATCGACACATTATTTCCCGGCAGCCTATCAATGATGATTTATTTTCAATACAACGGTGAATGACTGATGCAGCGACCAGTAAAATAGGCTGAGTAAAAACGCATTTATTCATAACCCCGCCGTGAAAAATACAGCAACCATTAAAATAACGATTTATAAGCCAAGAAAAACCACCCTCTTATAAAATATAAATACCCCACCCAGAAGCACTGCATTGACAGCGATCAACACATCTGCAAATAAACACTTCTTTAACAATGCAATTAATCTTAATTCCTTTTTCAAAATTTTAATTAAACATATTTTAATCAGTTTTTGCTGAGGATTCGCGAATAATGTGCCAGCGAAATCAAGCTTTCATGTTTGACGCTTGCACTCAAAATCTACCGCGCACCATTACGCTATACATAACGAACCATAGGGGTTTTACGATGAATAAAAAAATTGCCACATTTTGCCTGCTTGCCGCAGGGGCAGCATTTACGTCAGGAGTTTTTGCCGAACCAAAATTTATTGACGAGGATGTTTTTTCAATTGATGTTACACCTACGGTAATCAAAACCAGCACGCTGGCGATGAACGTCACTAATGAATTTACCTCAGACGGGGATATCGGGCCTAATCAACGCTTATTTACGCTCAACGTTAGCACAACCCCGGAAACCAGCGTTGTTGTAGCAGCTGAGAATCCCACCAATGACTATAGGGGAACCCAATTGAGACCTGACGGATGGGTAGCTAGTAAGAATTTGAATGGAGGTGGCTCGGGTATTTCTGGCTATATTTCTGACGAATATAAAGGCAAACTGACTACCTCACCGGAATATTTCCCGGAAAATGCATTAAATGTCCCCGGAAATTCAGCAGCGATACTCTTAAAGGGAACGGAGTCCTACACTATTGATGTGACGACTGACTCAACATATGGAACGGATGGTAAACACAACCCCCCAGGAGAGTACATTTTTAATTTTATTGCACAAGCATATACAGAATAACCTCCTCCGACATTCGTCAGAATTTAAATTTTAGGTGATATTATGTTGAATAAATCTCTCATCGCATTAGGTACTTTAGGGCTCGTCTTCGCCGGTAATGCTTCGGCCGTCACATTTATTGATAATCTCCGGGCAGAGGCGCAGGCGAAGGTGACGGTGAAACAGGACAGTCAAGTCATGATTCGAGCCTCGAATATTAGTAGAAAACTTCCGGAAAATGGGGGTGAGCTAAAGGGCAAGAAGTTCTTTCGGCTTGAGATTAGCTCCCTGGATTCTAACGTCAAAGTATCCCTCGCTGGCGGCGGTGAAACCCTAATTCAGGGGGACGGAACCGTATACAGTGCTCCCCGTCAGGAGGACGGGACGAAGCTTATTGGAGTGGTGGAAGATAAATATCTGGGAAATATCGAAACTGACCCGCTTTACTTACCCGCTACGGCAAATAAGACTACCGGAGCCAGCGCGGTGCTAATCCCTGGAGGTACAGTGTATCTTCTGGATATTAATGGTGCTGACGTCTCACAAAACGTAATGCCCGGTCAGTATACGTTTAATTTTGTCGCCCAGGCCTATACCGAGTAACCAGGCAATAATCACAGAAGGCTGCACCTCAATCAGATGCAGCCTTCTGTGGGTAACACCCCGAGCGCACCCGTGATTTTATCTTCTGCCTGCCAGTAGCGCCGCAAGCGTTGCCCGAATCTCCGGCCACTCATCGTCAATAATGCTAAATCTCACCGAGTCACGCTTGCGGCCATCCAGCATAATTCGTTCGTGCCTGACTATCCCTTCCTGCTTCGCGCCTAATCTTAGAATGGCGCGGCGAGACTTTTCGTTAATCACATCCGTGGTGAATTGTACCCGAACGCAATCCAGCGTCTCGAAAGCGTATTGCAGCATCAGAAATTTGGCTTCGGTATTGGCCCAGGTTCTCTGCCAGCGGGCGGCAAGCCAGGTGCTGCCGATTTCAAGCTTGCGGTTTTTCATATCTATTTTCCAAAACCGCGTGCAGCCAATGACCTCTCCAGACTCAATATCCACCGTCACGAACGGCAGAATCGTGCCCGCCTGTCGCCCGTTCAATGCATGCTGAATATAGTCGTTGACCGTCTGCGCCGACGGGACAACGGTGAACGGCAAATTCCACAGTTCACCGTCTGCGGCAGCCTCCACCAGCAGCGACGCATCGCTCAGTTCTAGCGGCCTCAGTTTGATACGCTGGCCGATAAGCGTAGGGAATTCGCTCATGTTGTTCCTGAAAAAGTTAGTTTTTAATGGTTATCAGGCGCGCGGGCATAATCTGGTTGCTGAAAACGATGTCACTTTCCTGGACACGCTGCAGAATACGCTGCGCCGCGCTGCGGCCAATTTCTCTCGCAGGCGTTGTCACCCAGGTCATCGGCACATCGTCTAACTCTTCTTCAGTGACTTCAGCAAAGGCCGCCAGCGCGATGTGCCGATCGTAGTAGCTATCTACGCTGCCTCCGCCCATCTGCCAGCCCGCCCTGGTCAGACCGAACCACGCCCCCATCGCCACGGTGCTGTTATGGCAAACTACCGCGCTGATGGTCGGGAAGTTGTGCAGCAGTTCCGTGATGGCATCCGCCGCCTGCTTCTGGCTGGGCTCGCATTCGAGGATCCAGTCGCTGTGAAAAGGCAGCCCATGCTGCATTAGGGTGGCGCAAAAGCCGCCCAGCCGTTCAGCACGAGTAAGAGAGGAGCTTCTTCCGCCCAGCCACGCAATCCGCTGGTGCCCGCGCTTAATCAGATGTTCGGTCACCATTTGCGCCGCCTGCATATTATCCGGCCGGATAATATCAACCTCGTCGAGATAGCTTGCTCGCGAGGCAAAAACCAGCGGTACTTTATTCTGCATCGCCATATCCCGCAGGTCGGCACCCTGGCCTGCCGCGCCGGCGATAATAATGCCGTCTACGCCCTGCGCCACCAGCGTGTCAAAACAGCGCTGCATATGCTGACCGTTGCTTCCGCTTTGGGTCAGAAATAAAAGCTGCCCCTGCTGCTCCAGGGCTTCCGTCAGCCCGGCGGTCAACTCCGCATAAAAAGGATTACAGAGGTCGCGGACAATCAGGCCAATCACCCCACTCTGCCCGCCACGAAGCGACACGGCCTGGCGATTACGCACGAAGCCCAACTTTTCGATAGCCTCATTCACCCGCTGACCGGTGGCGGTGGAGATCCTGCCCTTACCGCTAAGCACCAGCGATACCGTGGTCACCGAGACACCTGCGGCCTCGGCAACCTCGTTGATAGTGATTCTTTTGGTCAGCGTCGACATCGTTAAGTCAGATCCTCCGTGAATCGATAAATATAAAGATAAAACGTTTTACTTATGCTGGCATATTCAACTTCATTATGCGCGGTAATTCTGCGATCGTCCTCACGATAAAATTGGGTAAAACGTTTTATCATTTTCAAACTTTACTTACACAACACTTCATTTTAACCGGGTCAAGGAGTCGTGATGGCGGCTAATACACCACAAAAAAAATCGCTTTGGGAGTTTTTCCAGAACCTCGGCAAAACTTTTATGTTGCCGGTGGCGCTGCTGTCATTCTGCGGCATCATGCTGGGGATCGGCAGCTCGCTGAGCAGCCATGACGTTATTACCGAGATCCCCTGGCTGGGGAACCCGGTTTTACAGCTGATCTTTAACTGGATGAGCAAAATGGGCTCATTCGCGTTCAGCTTCCTGCCGGTGATGTTCTGTATTGCCATCCCGCTGGGCCTGGCGCGTGAAAACAAAGGCGTGGCTGCTTTCGCAGGTTTTGTCGGTTATATGGTGATGAACCTGGCGGTTAACTTCTGGCTGACCGCCAAAGGCATCCTGCCGACGACCGATGCGGCTATCCTCAAAGCCAACAACATTCAAAGCGTGCTCGGCGTTCAGTCGATTGATACCGGTATTCTCGGCGCGGTCATTGCCGGGATCATCGTTTATCTGCTGCACGAGCGTTTCCACAACATTCGCCTGCCGGACGCGTTAGCTTTCTTCGGTGGCACACGCTTTGTGCCGATCATTACCACCGTGGTGATGGGGCTGGTTGGCCTGGTTATCCCGCTGATTTGGCCGATTTTTGCCGCCGGGATCAACGCCCTGGGCTACATGATCCAAAGCGCAGGCGTATTTGGCCCGATGATCTTCGGTACCGGCGAACGTCTGCTGCTGCCGTTTGGCCTGCAGCACATTCTGGTGGCCCTGATTCGCTTCACCGAGGCGGGCGGCACCATGGACGTTTGCGGCCATACCGTGAGCGGCGCGCTGACTATCTTCCAGGCGCAGCTGAGCTGCCCGACCACCCACGGCTTCTCTGAAAGCGCAACGCAGTTCCTGTCACAGGGTAAAATGCCGGCGTTCCTCGGCGGCCTGCCGGGTGCAGCGCTGGCGATGTACCACTGTGCCCGCCCGGAAAACCGTCATAAAATTAAAGGCCTGTTAATTTCCGGCGTGATTGCCTGCGTGGTGGGCGGCACCACAGAGCCTATCGAGTTCCTGTTCCTGTTCGTCGCTCCGGTGCTGTACCTCATTCACGCCGTGCTGACCGGGATTGGCTTCACCATGATGTCCGTGCTGGGCGTGACTATCGGCAACACCGACGGCAACATTATTGACTTCTTCGTCTTCGGCGTGCTGCACGGCCTGTCCACCAAATGGTATATGGTGCCGGTTGTGGCCGCGGTATGGTTCGCTGGGTACTATGCTATCTTCCGCTTCGCCATTACCCGCTTCAATATCAAAACCCCAGGGCGCGATATTGAAACCACCACCGCAGAAAAACCGGTTGGCGGCCACACGGGCAAATCCGGCTATAACGTGCCTGCTATTCTGGCAGCGCTGGGCGGCAGCGATAACATTTCGACGCTGGATAACTGTATCACCCGCTTGCGTCTGTCGGTTAAAGACATGGCGCTGGTCGATACCGCAGCCCTGAAGGCCAACCGCGCAATCGGCGTGGTGAAGCTTAACGAGCACAACCTGCAGGTGGTTATCGGGCCGCAGGTTCAGTCGGTAAAAGATGAGATGGTCGGCCTGATGCGCACCGTCGAGGCTTAATTTATCAAAGAGCGCTTCGGCGCTCTTTTCGCTGTGAGGCTTTATGTTTGATTTTTCTGTTCCGGTAGACCGCCACGGCACCTGGTGCACCCAGTGGGACTACGTGGCCGATCGCTTTGGCGCCGCTGACCTGCTGCCCTTCACCATCTCCGACATGGATTTCCCTACTGCGCCCTGCATCCTTGATGCCCTGCAAAAACGGCTAACCCACGGCGTACTCGGCTATAGCCGCTGGAAGAACGACGATTTTCTCTCCGCTATCGCCCATTGGTATCAGCAACGCTTTAGCAGCGCCATCGACCCGGAAAGCGTAGTTTATGGCCCTTCGGTGATTTACATGGTTTCACAGCTCATACGCCAGTGGTCACAGCCGGGCGACGGCGTACTGATTCACACCCCCGCTTACGATGCATTCTACAAAGCAATTGAAGGCAACCAGCGTCAGGTTCTGAGCGCGCCGCTGCAAAAAACAGCGGAAGGCTGGCACTGTGATATGGCCGAGCTGGAAGCCCTGCTCGCCCGGCCTGAATGTAAAATCATGCTGCTTTGCAGCCCGCATAACCCGACGGGTAAAGTCTGGACTCGCGCAGAACTGGAGCTGATGGCTAAACTGTGCGAACGCCACGGCGTGTGCGTTATCAGCGACGAAATCCATATGGATATGGTGTGGGGCGAAAATCAGCATATTCCGTGGTGCGACATCGGGCGCGGCGGCTGGGCGCTGTTCACTTCAGGCTCTAAAAGCTTCAACATCCCGGCGCTTACCGGCGCTTACGGTCTGATTAATGATGCGGACGACCGCCAGAAGTACCTGAACGTGCTCAAAGGGCAGGATGGCCTTTCTTCTCCGGCGGTGCTGGCAATTGTGGCCCATATCGCCGCCTACCGTGAAGGCGCCTCGTGGCTTGACGCACTGCGCGATTACCTGCAAAGCAATTTGCAGTTCGTCGCCGACAGGCTAAACCAGGCGTTCCCTGAACTGAACTGGCAACCGCCGCAGTCAACTTACCTGGCCTGGATTGATTTACGCCCGCTAGGGCTGGACGACAGAGCATTGCAGAAGGTGCTTATTGAGCAGCAGAAAGTTGCCATCATGCCGGGCTACACCTATGGCGTTGAAGGTAACGGCTTTATACGCCTGAACGCCGGGTGCCCGCGCCTCAAGCTTGAGGCCGGTGTTGAGCGGCTTATCGCCGGGATCCAGTCACTGCTATAACCATTAAGGGGAGCCAGCTCCCCTTCTTCTCCCTGTTCGTTCATCGCTTCGTCATCTTTCCGACACCCAATCGACATACAATCTTCACCCGCTCCCCTTAAGCTCGTGACAATTAAGAACAGGAGCAACTCATGCACGTTTTTTCCGGTGAAATTCCCTTCGGTCATGCTGTCCATTCCTTCGATGTTGCCCCAAACACTCCGGCGATTAGCCTGACGGGCACAACGCTGCGTACCGGGCACCTTTACTGCTACCTTTACGACAGTCGGCAGCAGCTGCGGGCCTCGGTGATGCTGCAAAAACCGGAGAAGGTGCTGACAGTCTGCGCAGACTGGGCTTCGGTGGGTGCCCTGCCCGGCGAACTGCCCTCAGGAGAGTGGCAGCTGCATATCTATAACGTCATCGGTGAAAGCCGCTCGCCGCAGCCCATGAGTTACCGACTGGACATCAGCTTTAACGCGCTGGCTGCCCCCGTCGATTTTGAAAAGCAAGACGTGCTGCGCCCGGATCATCAGGTCATTTTTGACTACCAGAGCTCGCTCAGCGACCGTCCCGGCTGGTATCGCGGCGACCTGCACGGCCATACTACGCTGTCCGACGGCAACAACACGCTGCCTGAGGCGCTGGATATCATGGCTTCGCAGGGGCTGGATTTCTTCTTCCTGACCGAGCACAACCTGTCCCACGCCTGCCTGCCGCGCCACGACAGCGTGCTAATGCTGCCCAGCATTGAAGTCACCGCCGACAAAGGCCACCTGAACGTTCATGGCCCGGCCGCCACGCTGAATATGTTCAATGCGGATTACAGCAGCCACGGTTTGCTCACTCAGGGTATTGCGCTCAAGCGCCCGGAAAGCGTGCTGAGCGTGAACCATGCCATGCTGCATCCGTGGAGCTGGCTATATAACGATATGCCGATGGCGGATATTGACGTGCTGGAAGTCCTCAACGATCCGACCTGGAAAAACGCCACCACCGCGAACGAGCAGGTGGTCGAGATCTTCACCACGCTGTGGAACGCCGGGCACAGGGTTTATGCCGTCGGTGGAAGCGACTGCCATATGCAACCCCACGAGCGCTATCCGCAGGCTACCGAACCGTCCATTTACGGCGACCCGGCAACCTGGGTTTATGCAGAGGCGCTCAGCGGAGAGGCCATTCTCGCCGCCATCAAAAGCGGCCATTGTTATTTCGAACGCCGCTGCGGCCTGACTTTCAGCCTGAACGACGGCGCGCTGCTGCCGGGTGACGCCGCCGACGGCAAACAGATCGCATTGACCGTGGCGGTAAAAGATAGCGAACAGCGTTACACGCTCCAGGTCGTGTCGGACGCGGGCATTCTGGCTGAATATTCCCTGGATAATGCTCCGCAAGATATTCACGCCGATATGACAAAACATGCCTGGATTCGCTGGGATATTCGCCGTGAGAACGGCTCGCTGGAAGGGATGATCAACCCGGTTTACTGCGCCCGGCATCCGCTGTTTCTCTCGCCTGTCGGTACCACCTGGGGCGAGGTGACCGGCCACCTTGACTTTCCTCGCAGCCCCGACACGGAGTGATTTTTAAGCACTTTCGTCTGGTTATCTTTTTGGTTTGTAAAATTTTGAAATTATTTAATGTGAATATTTAGTCGTTCTGCTTTGCATAAATCCGCTAAAAACGACGAAAATGCTCCCTCATCATAGTCATAGAAATTAAGACCCGGTGACGCCCTGCTTCCCGGGTCTTTTTGTTGTTGAGAGAGACAATATGAGTTTATCTTCCGGTCACGCCTCACATCAGGCCATTCCTCCCGGCTCGGGCGCACTGTTTTTTATTCAGATGTTCGCCACCCTGGGCTTTGCGGTCCTTTACTCCACGCTGGTGCTTTACGTCACCAAGCGACTGGGCTTTAGCGAAGGTCAGGCCGATGCCATGATGGGGATCTTCGGGGCTTTCAACTACGGGCTGCACTTATTTGGTGGCTGCCTCGGGGGCCGCTATCTTAGCAACCGTAATCTGTTTGTGCTGGGGATGCTGCTGCAGGTCGCGGGCTGCTATCTGATTGCCGATGCGGGGCTGACAGGCCTGTGGTGGGGGTTAGCCATGTTCCTGAGCGGCAGCGGGCTGAACGTTACCTGCCTGAATATGATGCTGACCCAGCGTTTTGCCCCGGATGACGACCGCCGCGAGGCCGCTTTCCTGTGGAACTACGCCGGGATGAATCTGGGCTTCTTTATCGGCTTTACCGTGGCGGGCTACTATCAACTGACCGAAAGCTACCGGGCGCTATTCCTGTTTGCCACCCTCGGCAACGTGGCTGCAGTGGTGATTACCCTGCTCCGCTGGCCGGTGCTGGCAGATATCAGCACGCCGCTACAGCACATCAAAGGGAAAGGGTTTTATCTGCGTATGGCTTTTGGCCTGCTGATCCTGATTCTTCTGGTTCCCGTTCTGCGTCTGCTGCTCGGCCATACCGAATTTAGCAGTACGTTCGTCATCGTGCTGGGCGCGCTGGTGTTCCTGTCGCTGTGCGTAATGACCGCCCGCCACCCTCGCAAGCACGAACGCCGCCGCATGACTGCCTACCTGTTGTTGGCCGCAGGTTCGCTGGTCTTCTGGTCGCTATACCAGCTGGCGCCGATGGGGCTGACGCTGTTCGCAGAGCATAACGTCACCCTGAGCGCTTTCGGCTGGCAGGTCTCTCCGCAGTGGCTGCAAAACATTAACACTATCGTCATCGTGATCGGCGGCCCACTGATGGCCTGGCTGTTCAAACGCCTGCGCGATCGCGGCGTGCGCATCGACATTCCCGCCCAGTTTGCCTCCTCGCTGTTTTGCATGGGCGTTGGCATGCTGGTGCTGCCGCTGGGTATTTCCCTGGCCGGCGCGGACGGGATGGTGGCGCTGAAATGGATTGTGCTGAGCTACATTCTGCAGAGCATCGGCGAGCTGCTGATTTCCCCGGTCGGCTACTCGATGATCGGTAAACTGGCTCCCGCTAACCTGCAAGGGTTGATGATGGGCTGCTGGATGATGGTGACCGGCGTAGCCTCCGTGCTGGCGGGCTATGTTTCAGGCCGTATGCCGCAAAATAACGGCAGCACGCCGGTATTGACCGATCCGGGTTACAGCAAGGTCTTTAGCCAACTGGGCTGGGGCTCCGTCGCGACCGGCGTTATTTTATTGCTGCTGATCCCTCTGCTGCGCCGCCTGATAGAGCAAAAAAACACGGCTCAGGCCTGATTCACAGGGCGCGGGGAGACTCGCGCCCTCCATTTCATCAATCCATGTTCATTCAATACTGCAGGAATTTGATACAGATTCGCTTTTTCATTTTAATGCGTAAATATAGAAAATCGCCTTCCAATTATCTGATGCAGGCATACAATATGCGGGCGAAAATGATTGGTTGTCATCAACAAAAAATAACCATCTAAAATAATCATTTCCGCATTAGGGCGGATGATACATACCGCATTAATACATTCCGGTAAGGTTAAAATATGAAAAAAATAATTGCACTGCTGCTTGTCGCAGCCTTTGGCATGATGTCCTCCACAGCAATGGCCTGCCCTGCGGGTACACATCCACATGGTGGTACAGGGTCGCATCATAAAGGCGGAACCTGCTATTAATAGAAAAGGCGGCACGAGCCGCCTTTTTATTGTTCTGAGATGGTTGTCATGATTCCCGCCTTTCTTACACAGCTAAGACCAATCGCCTTCAGAGGATGATAATTTATTCAACCCTGGCTTTTCCTGAAAATATCTGCCTGAATCAAAGAAATTCATTTATCTCGCTTGTAGAATGTCCATCGAATGAGATTAATAACAAAAACTGGCAAGGCATTAAAATGAGAATTATTTCTGGGATACTGGTGATGACGCTATTAACCGGCTGTGCATCTTCTTCACCAAGTAGCGACCTGATGTACAAATACTGCAGGGATGGCGGGACTTCAATCTCAGAATGCAAGGCACGGGCTGACGCATACAACTCTTCATCCGGCACTCAAGCCGGCTCTGATACAGACTGGGGTGACATCGGTGGCAAAGTGTTAGGTGTTGCTGCCGTGGCTGCCGTGGTTGTCGCGGCTGCTCTTGCCGGCTCAAATAACACGTCTCCACCACCAGCGACTTATAAAGGCAACTGTGAGTTTTCAAGTAATACTGCGGCCGACGGTTCCTCATGTGGGGCCAGATCGGCTGAAGCAAGGCCGGGGGGGTATTAATATTACTGCATCAATATTTAAAACCAATAATCAATTAACCCGCTGCGGCTCTAAAACTGCACTTACATATATCTCTGGAATGATATTCAAATTATAACTAAAGCTCGCTTGCTTTCTTTAATATGAAATCAAGCGAGCCCACTGGCTTAATTTATAGTCAGGTTTACATTTCATCATAAAGAAAAATACGCATCGCAAAGGCATGTGATAGGATTTTAAGTCCACAACCGTTCCTACAAACAGCCTATGGAAGCCCGTCAATGACCGAAATACTGTTTCGTAAAGCACAGCTTGCCGATGTCCCCGCCATCATCACTCTGTTAGCCGACGATATTTTGGGCCGCCTGAGAGAAGACCCTGGTCTCCCCTTAGATCAGCGTTATATTGAGGCTTTTCATGCCATCGATGCCGACCCGAATCAGCTACTTGCCGTGGCCATTTGCGGTGATGAGGTCATCGGGACATTACAACTGACTTTTATCCAGGGTTTAGCACGCAAAGGCGCGTGGCGCGGCCAGATCGAAGCGGTACGCATTGCGCGTTCGCAGAGAGGGACAGGATTTGGCAAACAGATGTTTGCCTGGGCTATCGAACAGTGCAAAGAACGAGGGTGCCACCTCGTACAGCTCACGACCGATAAAACACGGACGGATGCGCACCGCTTTTATGACAATCTTGGCTTGGAGGCCAGCCATCTTGGCTACAAGCTGACGCTGCAATAATTTTTCTCAGTAAACGGCGCGACAGGGACGTTTGCGCAACAAAATACTTATCTCCATAGCATTTCACCCCAGTTTCTTTTTATAATACGCCGCACTTTAATCAAAAAAAGAGTGCGACCATGATTGATACCACCCTGCCGTTAACCGATTTGCACCGCCACCTTGATGGCAATATTCGTGCGCAAACCATCCTCGATCTCGGCCGCCAGTTTAATTTATCTTTGCCTGCCAATACCCTCGAAACCCTGCGCCCACACGTTCAGGTCGTTGAAACTGCGCCAGACCTGGTCAGCTTCCTGCAAAAGCTGGACTGGGGCGTGAAAGTTCTGGGCGATCTCGAGGCCTGCCGCCGCGTCGCCTGGGAAAATATTGAAGATGCCGCCCGCAACGGCCTGCACTATGTAGAGCTGCGCTTCTCTCCGGGCTATATGGCGATGAGCCATAACCTGCCGGTCGCCGGCGTAGTTGAAGCGGTTATCGAAGGCGTTCGCCAGGGCTGCCGCGACTTTGGCGTTGAAGCCCGCCTGATCGGCATTATGAGCCGTACCTTTGGTGAAGCCGCCTGTGAAGCCGAGCTGAACGCCCTGCTCGCTCACCGCGACAGCATTACCGCGCTGGACTTAGCCGGCGACGAACTCGGCTTCCCAGGAAGCCTGTTCCTGAATCACTTTAACCGCGCGCGTGATGCGGGCTGGCGCATTACCGTCCACGCAGGGGAAGCAGCCGGGCCAGAAAGTATCTGGCAGGCGATTCGTGAGCTGGGCGCTGAGCGTATCGGCCACGGCGTAAAAGCGGTTGAAGACCCGGCGCTGATGGATTTCCTGGCCGAGCATAAAATCGGGATTGAGTCCTGCCTGACTTCGAATATTCAGACCAGCACCGTTGCGGCTCTGGACAAACACCCGCTGATCGCCTTCCTCGATCACGGCGTGCTGGCCACGATCAATACCGATGACCCGGCGGTTCAGGGCATCGATATTATTCACGAGTATAACGTCGCGGCACCTCAGGCCGGCCTCAGCGCGGCGCACATTCGCACCGCGCAGGAAAATGGCCTGAAGATTGCCTTCCTGAGCGACGCCGAAAAACAGGCGCTTATCGCTAAGGTTAAGGCGGCGTAATCAATCCCGGCAGCTGGCGTCAGGACGCGGATTCCAGCTGCCGTTTTTGTTCGGCCGTTTTGCGGGCATAACGCTGAGCCAGGACGGCGCAAACCATCAGCTGGATTTGGTGGAAAATCATCAGCGGCAGTACCATCATCCCCACCGCACTGGCGGGAAACAGCACATTTGCCATCGGCACGCCGTTGGCCAGACTTTTCTTCGACCCGCAGAACACGATGGTAATCTCATCGGCCGTATTAAACCCTAACAGCCTCGCCGCCAGGGTATTCACCACCAGCACAATCGCCAGCAGCACCAGCGAGCAGACCAGCACCATCAGCAGCGAGAAGCCGTTAACCTGATGCCAAATCCCTTCGACTACCGCCTCGCTGAACGCGACATAGACGACAAGCAAAATGGACGATCTGTCGGTCAGACCAATCAGCTTTTTATGGCGATCGACCCATTTGCCAATCAGCGGCCGGGAAAGGTGGCCGATAACAAACGGCACCATCAGCTGCATGATAATTTTGCCAATGGCGTGCAGCGTATCGGTAGACCCTTCCTGAGTCTGCATCAGCGCCCCAACCAGAACAGGCGAGAGGAAGATCCCCAGAATACTGGATGCAGAAGCGCTACACACCGCCGCCGCCACGTTGCCCCCGGCAACCGAGGTAAAGGCAATGGCCGACTGCACCGTCGCGGGCAGCGCACAAAGATAGAGGAAGCCCATATAAAGCGGCTGGCTCAAAATAGCCGGTGAGAGAAAGCCCATCGCCAGCCCCAGCAGCGGGAATAGCGCAAAGGTACTGAGGAACACCACCAGGTGAAGTTTCCAGTGCCCCATCCCCGCCACAATGGCATCGCGGGAGAGCTTTGCCCCATGCATAAAGAAGAGAAGCGCGATGGCAAAGGTCGTCAGGTATTCAAACCCGGTTTTCACTATTCCCTCACAGGGGAACAGCGACGCGACGATCACCACACCAATCATGATCAGTAAAAAGTTATCAATTTTTAGTTTTTGTAACCAACCCATCCTGTTCCTCTACCTGCCAGACATCATTTTGGCTGTTACTTTGCTACAAATTGGCCGCGCTGGCGAGTTAACAATTTTGCAAACTTCCAAAAAAATACTCGCCAGTAATGTCATATTTTTATCCTGAAGCGGAACGCGAGGTATTTAGCGTAACTAAAACTAAAATATGGATACAGCCCGGCTTAATTTAAAATTATTTAGCGGAGAGATCCCAGTGTAAATCAAGCCAATTCCCATGAAAATATTTTTACCTTTTGGTAAAAACATAACCACATGATAAAAAACACCTTAATGAAAAAATCACTCAGCAATGAAGTGCAAAAATAAGACAAAAATCTCATTTAGAAATTTAAATTCATATTATATGAGCCGTGATGTGGCAGTGATTAAAATACGCCATACACTTATTAATACGCCGTCCGGCGTGCTAATAGTGGAGTATTGCTATGCGCTCAAATAACATTGGCCGCCTCAGCGCTATTGCGATGGCGGTACTTCTTGCCTTCTCCCTGTCTGCCTGTAGCGGCGGCGGCGGGAGTTCTCACAATACCGCGAAAACGGCCGGGTCTGCCGGTACTACGGGCACAGACACCGCAAGCAACGGCGGCAGCGGCTCGGGTTCTGGCGGTGACGGCTCAGGTTCGGGTTCAGGCACAGGTTCCGGTGGAGGAACCGGAACCGGAACAGGCACCGGAACCAGCACTGGCACTGGCACTGGCGGTGGAGGCTCTGGCGGCGGTACTGGCGGTGGTGGTACCGGTGGCGGAGGAACTGGCGGCGGCACAACCGTTTCTAACAGCGCCGGGAATAACGTCGTTAAAGACGTGGGCGGTGCCGTGGGCGGCGTAGGCAGCACGGTCAGCGGCGTAGCGTCTCAGCTACCGGTGAATAATCCAGTCACTTCAACGGTTGCCGTGGCCGTGGGCGGCACCGGCAGCGCCATATCAACCGTCGGCAATGGCGTCGTCAACGGGCTTGGCAATGCTAACAACCCTAACGGGCTGGGCACCACTGTGAGCGGCGCCACCAATGCCGTATCAGGCCTCGGAACAACGGTTTCAGCGGTAGGGACCAACCTTGCAAGTTCAACATCCAATACACCAGCCAGCGGGTTAACTGGCGCAGCAGGTGGGCTGGTCAATACTGCAGGGCAAGTCGTGACAGGTACAGGGAATGCTTTGACACAAACGGTGCAAAGTCCGGGCGTCTCTAACCTGACGACCGGCGCGACGGGGCTGGTTAATACCACGCTTGCCGACACCCAGAAAGCGACTCAGGCCGTCGGTGGCGCAACGGGTTTAGGCACGCCGGTCAGCAACCTGTTGACGTCAACCGGGGGAGCAGTCAGCGGCCTGGGCACTAACATCAGCAGCAGTAACCCTTCTCTCGGCGGCCTCGGTCAGGTAGTCCAGAATACCGGCCAGGTGGTAACGGATAGCGGCGCGCTGGTGAAACCGGTGCAAACCGGCAGCTCAGGCAGCTCAGGCTCCGTTTCGGCTGGCGCATCCGGCTCGCTCGGCGTCGGCGGTAATGGCCTGGTGACCAACCTTGGCACCACCGTTAACGGCCTGACGTCTTCGTTAACCACCAACGTTAGCGCGAGTGCTTCAGGAAGTAACACAAGCTCAGGCCAGCAAGTCGGGCTTACCGGCGCGGTCGGCGGTCTTTTGAAAACCAAATAGTGCACGCTATAGCACATGTGCTCCCGTGGTAACGGCGGGAGCACTTTTTTCACAGCATTTTCTTCGCTGCGCAGTTAAGGGAGCTCATTATGGACAATCGTCTGGGTATACTGCTGCTGTATGGTGCAACACTGAGCATCAGCTACGCCGATATGTCACCCACGCTTATCGATCCCAATAACCCCGCTAAAGCCGCTCGTTCTCTTGCCATTCCGGTGGCTGCGCCACAAAAAAAACAGGAGGCCAAAACCACGCTGCCGGTGCCGCAGCTCACGCCACAGACGCCGATTACGGTAAAACATCTGCAGTTTATTGGCGGCACGCGCTATAAACTTGACTCGCTGGCCCAACCATTTATGCCGCTGGTGGGAAAAACCGTGCCGCTGGCACAGTTAATAACGTTAACCAACGGCATTACCCAGCGCTACCAGCAGGATGGCCTGCCGCTGTCCTACGCTTACCTGCCAAGCGACAATTTCCATGATGGCACGGTGCGTATTGTGCTGGTTGAGGGGTATATCGCGCACAGCAACATCCATAGCGACAATGCCAATACAAGCGAACGTTTGAGTCGTCTGTCGGCGTTGATGATGAATGAAAAACCCCTTAGTCAGGCTACGTTTGACCGCTATAGCCTGCTGATGCAGCGCACACCGGCCACCAAAGTGGAAGCCAACGCCGCGCTACCCAATAACATTTACGGTGCAGCCGACATGAAAGTTGACGCCACGCAGCCTCATATCTGGGACATTTCCTCCACGATAGACATGCGCAAAGGCTCAAATCTGGCGCTGATTAACGGCACGCTCAGCAACCTCACCAGCCACGGCGATCAACTGGGGCTTGCCACGCTTGTTCCGCTGGATAGCAGCACGAAAAAAACCTACTTCGGGGCCAACTATCAGCAATACCTCACCGACAATGGGCTGCTGATGCAGCTGAAAGGCAGCTTCTATCGTGAAAATCCCAGCGATTACACACCGCTGCTTTATCTGCCGCAGAACATTGCTATCGATGCGAAGGAAAAAACCACCCAGTACACCGGAGGGATAGCCTTCAGCTACCCGCTGCTGCTTGAGCGCAAGAAGCAATTTTCGGTCAGCGGAGGGCTGGATTATATCGATAAGCGCGACGATTATGCGCTGCGTGCCAGGGGCTTCGGCAATACCATTGATTTACCCGGCGTGAGTCAACGCACCCGTTACCCGGCCGCAGAGTTTTCGGCCTGGGGCTACCGCGAGTACGACACCGCCAACTGGAGTACCCGCCTGACCCTGCGAAAAGGCATTGATGCCTTTGGTGCCAGCACCTCGCCGGGATCAAATACTTCTCTCAACTTTACGCGCTGGAAGGGCAACGTCGATGCCGCCTGGCTGGTTGCGCCGAAATGGCGGCTGAGTACGTCGATAGAGGGGGACTGGTCGAACAATAATTTGCCTGAAGCCGAACGCGTAAGCTTTGGTGCTCAACGCTATGGCCGTGGATACCCTGACGGCGAAGCCAGCGGGGATTACGGCTACGGAGGACAAGTTGAAATGCGTTATCTCCATAGCCTCGATAAAGGCGCCTGGATTAATACGGTACAGCCCTACGTCGTGGCCGACACCGCCCAGACCTGGTTCAATCAGCAGGGCTTTCGCCACCAGCGCCTGGCCTCTATTGCAACCGGGGTAACGGTGGGCGACAGCCGGCACTATTCTGTTTCCGTTGAGGCGGCCAGGCCGTTGGCTGATTTACCCAGCGACAGCAGCCGTCGGGACGTACGTTTCAGCCTGACCTTTACCTACAACTTCAATAATCTGCATTAAAGATAAAACCCTCACCGTTCGCGGTGAGGGCTATTCTCAGGCAAGATTGAGCGTCGAGCGTTTTTTAGCAGACTCGATGCCCAACTCAATCAACTCCATGACCTGAATCGCCTGGGCTGCCGGGACAGGGTTCTCACCTTTACCGGCCAGCGCATCACGGATCACCGCATAATAAGCCGGATAGTTACCCGGCACGGTCAGCAGCGTTTGCTCCTCCATAAGCTCACCCTGTGCCAGGGTCAACACGCCGTCGCGCATATCGTAACCCCAGTCTTCCTGCGGCAGTCGTTCGCCAGCTTTGAGGCGATCTTCCTGTGGATCCAGGCCGTATTTAATGTAGCTGCCACGCGTGCCATGCACGATGTAGCGTGCAGTTTCTGCCGCCGCCAGCAACGTTCCGTGCAGTACCACACGGCGCTGAGGGTAAGCGAGCACGGCGTGGAAATAGTCGGTCGCCTGCGCGCCTGCGCGAAGCTGAGCGAGATCGACGGTCAGGCTGACCGGCAGCCCAAACAGGTTAATGGCCTGGTCAAGCAGATGCGGCCCAAGATCGTACCAAATACCGCTGCCTACGCCCGCCTGTTCACGCCAGCGGTTACGCACTTGCGGGCGGTAGCGGTCAAAGTGGGATTCAAAATAAGCCACTTCGCCAAGCGTCCCTTCCGCCAGCAAATTTTTCACCGTCAGGAAATCGCTATCCCAACGACGGTTGTGGAACACGGACAGCAGCAGACCGAGCTTTTTAGCCAACGCATCCAATTCCCGCGCCTGGGACAGCGTGACGGTAAAAGGCTTATCAACGACGACGTGTTTTCCCGCTTCAAGCGCCGCTTTGGCAAGCGGGAAGTGGGTATCATTCGGGGTAGGAATGACAATGAGATCGATAGCGGGATCTTTAAACAGGTGTTGAGGATCGGACACGACAGTCATTCCCGGCCAGTCAGCGTGCACTTTTTCAGCATCGCTACTGGAAACTGCGGCGAGGATCATTCCTGGCGTACCGGAAATCAGCGGCGCATGAAAAGTCTTACTGGCATAACCGTAACCGATAAGCCCGACGCGGATGGTATCACTCATGTGTTTTCCTCTCTTTAATGAACTCCGGCATTTCACCTTATCGCCCGGCGGGCGGCAACCGCAAGTCTCTGGATTGCGCATTTCGCAGACATAAGACCGCCATTATTGCTAATAAACCTGACCATTATTATGACTTTAAATAACAGTATTCATTGAGTCCGAACGGCCAGGGTAAAGTAAAATTAAGGAGATTTTATGTATTCCTGGGGGCGATATTCCTGGCCGTTGCAAAGAAAACTCCTAATTGTTCGGTCGACTAATGATAGCGCTAAGCCGTGACCGCGTTTGCGATTATCATCGCCTCTCAATCCGCCGACCGTGATTAATTGATAGACACCATGGAAAATGCAACACCTCTCAGTGCCCTGGATTATCTGATGAAATTCCGCAAAATAAGCTCGCAGGAAAATCTGGAAAAGCTCTTTGACCACCTGAATTACACCCTGACCGACAGCCAGGAAATCATGAATATGTACCGCGCGGCCGATCACCGCAGGGCCGAACTGGCCTCAGGCGGGCGCCTGTTTGACCTCGGTTGCGTGCCGAAAACGGTCTGGCGTTACGTTCTCTAGCCGCTGCCGGTAGCATTAGCGGTAAAAACCCTTATAATCCCCCCGCTTTATTCACCTTATTTAAAATCGGGAGGACACATGACGACGCCCCAACCCCCGCGCATTGCCGGCTGGCTTCTTGCCCCTTTGGCCTGGCTACTGATGTCGTTGCTCAGCAGCTCGGTGGCGCTGTTAAGTTTCCTGATGATGATTCTTTCCCCGGAAGCCCGCCAGGCGCTGGGCAGTGCGGACGCAAAAACAACGCTGTTGTTCAGCCTGTCCGTTGGCTGCGCAATGGCGATGTGGGCTTATACCCTCTGGCTGACCATCGCGTTCTTTAAGCGCCGCCAGAATGTCGTTCGCCATTATATTTTGTGGCTCTTGCTCACCGTGCTGCTGGCGATTAAATCCTTCGCGTTTTCGCCGGTCAGCGACAAGATTGCGGTTCAGTTGCTGCTGCCTTCCCTGCTTGCGGCTGCGTTACTGGTGCCTTATTTGAAGCGTTCGAAGCGAGTGAAGCAGACCTTCATCAACTCGTAATAACCCTATAGATAGCCCGTTGTCGCCGTCCGCCGATTAGTCGATAATAGGCGGCTTTTTTTGTTTCAGGTCGAATCATGTCAGATTATTTGCTGCTCTTTGTGGGTACCGTGCTGGTCAATAACTTCGTGTTGGTGAAGTTCCTTGGTCTGTGTCCGTTTATGGGGGTTTCCAAAAAACTGGAAAGCGCCATCGGCATGGGGCTGGCGACGACCTTCGTGATGACGCTCGCCTCTATTTTTGCGTGGATTATTGACGAACTTATCCTGGTACCGCTGGACCTGATTTATCTTCGCACCCTGGCGTTCATCCTGGTTATCGCGGTTGTCGTGCAGTTCACCGAAATGGTGGTGCGTAAAACCAGTCCCGCGCTTTATCGCCTGCTGGGGATTTTCCTGCCGTTGATCACAACCAACTGTGCCGTACTCGGCGTGGCATTGCTCAACATTAACCTGGGCCATAACTTCCTGCAGTCTGCGGTGTATGGTTTTTCCGCCGCGCTGGGCTTCTCGCTGGTGATGGTGCTGTTCGCGGCAATTCGCGAGCGTATGGTTGTCGCGGACATTCCTGCCCCGTTTCGTGGCAACGCAATCGCGCTGGTCACCGCAGGGCTGATGGCCCTCGCCTTTATGGGCTTTAGCGGGCTGGTGAAGTTCTGATGACAACGTTGTGGATGGCCATTATTTCGGTCACGTTGATGGGGTTGCTGTTTGGCCTGATCCTGGGGTACGCCTCTCGCCGCTTTGAAGTAGAAGAAGACCCGATTGTTGACCGCATTGACGAACTGCTGCCCCAAAGCCAGTGCGGGCAGTGCGGTTACCCAGGCTGCCGCCCTTACGCAGAGGCCGTTGGCAATCAGGGCGCGAAAATCAACCTTTGCGCGCCTGGCGGCGAAGCCGTCATGCTGAAAATTGCCAGCGCCCTGAACGTGGAACCTCAGCCGATTGACGGCGACGCCACCGCCGCAGAGCCCGTGCGAATGCTGGCCGTAATTGACGAAGCGAACTGCATCGGCTGCACGAAATGCATTCAGGCTTGCCCCGTTGACGCTATTGTCGGTGCGACCCGCGCCATGCACACCGTGATTAGTGACCAGTGCACAGGCTGTAATCTTTGCGTCGATCCTTGCCCTACCCGCTGCATCGACCTGATTCCAGTCAGCCCGACGACCGAAAGCTGGAAATGGGATTTGCAGACCATCCCGGTGCGTATGATCCCGGCGGACAACCATGCTTAATATTTTCAATCGCTTTAAAAAAGACAGAATTTGGGACTTTGACGGCGGTATTCATCCGCCGGAGATGAAAACCCAGTCCAACGGTACGCCACTGCGCCAGGTTCCGCTGCCATCCCAGCTCGTGATTCCGCTTAAGCAGCACATCGGCGCGGAAGGCGAACTGTGCGTGAAGCCCGGTGATTATGTGCTGCGCGGCCAGCCGCTGACCCGTGGACGCGGGCGTATGCTGCCGGTACATGCTCCAACGTCCGGCACCATTAAGGCTATTGAGCCGCATTCCACCGCACACCCTTCTGCCCTCGCCGAACTTAGCGTCATTCTTGATGCCGACGGTGAAGACCGCTGGCTAGAACGAGACGGCTGGAGCGACTATCGCTGCCAGACGCGTGAAGCGCTTATTGAACGAATTCACCAGTTCGGCGTGGCCGGGTTGGGCGGCGCAGGCTTCCCTACTGGCAGTAAACTGCAGGGCGGCGGCGACAAAATAGACACGCTTATCATTAACGCTGCAGAGTGCGAGCCGTACATTACCGCCGACGACCGCCTGATGCAGGACTGTGCAGCGCAAATCATCGAAGGCGTGCGCATTCTGGCCCATATTCTTAAACCGCAGCGCATTCTTATCGGCATCGAAGACAACAAGCCGCAGGCCATTTCAATGATGCGGGCGGTATTGGCTAATAGCCACGATATGCAGCTTCGGGTCATCCCGACAAAATACCCGTCCGGCGGCGCGAAGCAGCTGACGCAAATTTTAACCGGCAAGCAGGTTCCTCACGGCGGTCGTTCATCCGACATTGGCATTCTGATGCAAAACGTCGGTACCGCGTACGCCATTAAACGTGCGGTGATTGACGGAGAACCGCTGACCGAGCGCGTCGTCACCTTAACCGGCGAGTCGATAACGCAGCCGGGTAACGTCTGGGCGCGTCTGGGGACACCGGTCAGCCACCTGCTTAACTTTGCCAGCTTCCGCCCGGGGCAGGATCAGAAAGTCATCATGGGCGGCCCACTGATGGGCTTCACCCTGCCGTGGCTTGATGTCCCGGTAGTGAAAATTACCAACTGTCTGTTGGCCCCGTCTCCGGCAGAAATGGGCGAGCAGGAAGAAGAGCAAGGCTGTATTCGCTGCAGCGCCTGCGCGGATTCTTGCCCGGCAGATCTACTGCCGCAGCAGCTTTACTGGTTCAGCAAAGGCCAGCAGCACGATAAAGCCACCGCGTATAACCTCTCGGACTGCATCGAGTGCGGGGCCTGCGCCTACGTTTGCCCAAGCAATATCCCGCTGGTGCAGTATTTCCGTCAGGAAAAGGCTGAAATCCGTGAGATCGAGCTGGAGGCCCGGCGCACCGTTGAAGCTAAGGCTCGCTTTGAGGCCCGTCAGGAAAGGCTGGAGCGTGAGAAAGCCGCCCGCCTTGAGCGCCATAAAAATGCCGCGGTTCAGCCAACGGCGAAGGACAATGACGCTATTCAGGCCGCACTTGCCCGCGTAAAAAGCAAAAAAACGCAGGCCAACGATGAGCCTATCGTGGTGAAAGCTGGCAGTACGCCGGATAACAGCGAAGCGATCGCCGCCCGCGAAGCCCGGAAAGCTGAAGCGCGTGCACGCCAGGCAGAGAAAGCGCAACAGGCAGAAACTGCTACCGGCACCGAAACCGATCCACGTAAGGCCGCCGTTGAAGCTGCCATTGCCCGGGCCAAAGCGCGCAAAGCTGCGCAAAACGCAGAAAGCACTGAGCCAACTGGCGCTGAGCCTGAAGCCATTGACCCGCGCAAGGCGGCCGTTGAAGCCGCTATTGCCCGTGCTAAAGCGCGTAAAGCTGCGCAAAAAGCGGAAACCGAACAATCGGCCCCACAAGAAGAACAAGATCCACGCAAAGCTGCAGTGGCTGCGGCAATTGCCCGCGTTCAGGCACGTAAAGCCGCTCAGATGTCTCCAGAGGAATAAATGGTTTTTAAAATCGCAAGCTCCCCGTTTACCCATAATCAGCGCAGCACCGCGCGGATTATGATGCTGGTTTGTCTCGCAGCCCTGCCCGGCATCGCGATGCAGTGGTACTGGTTTGGCTGGGGAACGCTGATTCAGGTTGTGCTGGGGATCGTCAGCGCTATGGCCGCCGAAGCGCTGGTGCTGCGCCTGCGCAAAAAATCCGTACAAAGCCATCTGGGAGATAACTCCGCGCTGCTGACCGGCCTGTTGCTGGGTATTAGCATTCCGCCTCTCGCGCCGTGGTGGATGGTAGTGGTCGGGATGGTGTTTGCGATAATCATTGCCAAGCAGCTTTATGGCGGCCTCGGCAATAACCCGTTTAACCCGGCAATGATTGGCTACGTTGTACTGCTGATCGCTTTCCCGGTGCAGATGACCTCCTGGCTGCCGCCGCAGTCCATCGCCGCCACCGTGCCCGGTTTTGTTGACAGCCTGCAGGTGATTTTCCACGGCGCAACCGCTACGGGCGGCACCATGGATACGCTGCGCATGGGCGTGGACGGTATCAGCCAGGCCACGCCGCTGGACATCTTCAAAACCGGTCTGCACGCGGGCCACTCCGCTGAGCAACTGCTGAGCGCGCCAATCTATGGCGGCGCGCTTGCAGGCCTCGGCTGGCAGTGGGTTAACCTGGCCTATCTGGCGGGCGGCCTGTTCCTGCTGTGGCGCGGCACTATTCGCTGGCATATCCCGGCGGGCTTCCTGGTGGCTTTGGCCGTCTGCTCCACGCTCGGCTGGCTTATCTCCCCGGAAAAATGCCTGTCGCCGATGGTGCACCTGTTCTCCGGCGCGACCATGCTTGGCGCATTCTTTATTCTGACCGACCCGGTCACCGCCTCTACCACCAACCGTGGCAGACTGATTTTCGGGGCGCTGGTTGGCCTGCTGGTCTGGCTGATTCGTACCTACGGCGGCTATCCGGACGGCGTGGCGTTCGCCGTATTGCTGGGCAACATTACCGTGCCGTTGATTGACTATTACACCCGCCCTCGCGCGTACGGCCACCGTTAAGGAGACGCTATGTTTAAAACAATGCAAAAGCATGGCGTAGCCCTGGCGCTGTTCGCCGCCCTGTTTACCGGACTCACGGCGTTAGTCAACGAACTCACTAAACCGACTATTGCGCAGCAATCGGCGCTGCAGCAAAAAATGTTGTTTGACCAGGTCATTGCGGATGATGTCTACGATAACCCTATTCAGGACAGCTGCCTGCTGGTCAAGGATTCCCCTCTCGGTAAAGGCGCCCGGCATATTTACGTGGCGCGTAAAGGCGATAAGCCGGTTGCCGTGGTAATGGAAGCCACCGCTCCGGACGGCTATTCTGGTGCTATACAGATTCTGGTTGCCGCCGATTTTAACGGCACCATACTCGGCACCCGCGTGACGGAACATCACGAAACGCCGGGGCTTGGGGATAAAATAGAACTCCGTCTCAGCGACTGGATCACCCACTTTGCTAACAAACGCATTCAAGGGAGCAATGACCCGAGCTGGGCGGTCCAAAAAGATGGCGGGCAGTTCACGCAATTTACCGGGGCAACCATAACCCCGCGCGCGGTCGTCAACGCCGTTAAGCGCGCTGGCCTGTTCGCAGAAACCCTGCCTGCGCAGCTCAACGAATTGCCGGCCTGTGGAGAACAACAATGAGCGAAACAAAACGCGTCCTCGTAAATGGGCTGTGGAAAAATAACTCGGCGCTGGTTCAACTGCTGGGCCTTTGCCCGCTGCTGGCCGTCACCTCCACCGCCACCAACGCCCTTGGGCTTGGGCTGGCGACCACGCTGGTACTGACGCTGACCAACGGGACAATCTCCGCCCTGCGCCGTTGGGTACCCGCTGAGATCCGTATTCCGGTGTACGTGCTGATTATCGCCTCGGTGGTCAGTATCGTGCAGATGCTGATCAACGCTTACGCGTTTGGGCTCTATCAGTCGCTGGGGATTTTTATTCCGCTTATCGTGACCAACTGTATCGTCGTCGGACGAGCCGAAGCCTATGCGGCAAAAGCCAGCGTGCCTTATGCCGCACTGGACGGCTTTGCTACCGGGCTGGGCGCCACCAGCGCGATGTTTGTTTTAGGCTCCATTCGCGAGATTATTGGTAACGGCACCCTGTTTGACGGCGCAGACGGCCTGCTTGGCAACTGGGCAAAAGTGCTGCGCATTGAAGTCTTCCATACCGACACGCCATTCCTGCTCGCCATGCTGCCGCCGGGTGCCTTTATTGGCCTTGGTATGCTGTTGGCGATAAAATACCTCATCGATGAAAAAATGAAGGCGCGCCGCGCCCGCGAAAGCGCCACCGTCGCAGGTAATGCAGAGAAGGCTTAATGAATAACAGCAAGCGCGTTGAGATCCTCACCCGCCTGAGAGACAACAATCCTCATCCAACAACCGAACTCAACTTCAGCAGCCCTTTTGAGCTGCTAATTGCGGTTCTGCTTTCCGCTCAGGCCACCGACGTCAGCGTGAACAAAGCGACGGCAAAACTCTACCCGGTGGCCAATACCCCGGCGGCGATGCTGGCGCTTGGTGTAGATGGCGTCAAGGAGTACATCAAAACCATCGGTTTGTTTAACAGCAAAGCGGAGAATGTGATCAAAACCTGCCGCATGCTGCTTGACCTACACGGTGGCGAAGTTCCTGAAGATCGGGCGGCGCTTGAGGCCCTGCCGGGCGTCGGTCGTAAAACGGCAAACGTGGTGCTAAACACGGCTTTTGGCTGGCCAACGATTGCCGTAGATACCCATATCTTCCGGGTGTGTAACCGCACTCAGTTTGCCGCCGGAAAAAATGTCGAGCAGGTAGAGGAAAAACTGCTGAAGGTGGTTCCGGCAGAATTTAAGGTCGACTGCCATCACTGGCTTATCCTCCACGGCCGCTACACCTGTATCGCACGCAAGCCGCGCTGTGGCTCATGCATTATCGAAGATCTCTGCGAATTCAAAGAGAAGGTTGACGTCTGATTGCCTCGCCCGGGCCAGCACCGGGCTTTACCTTCACGCCCCTGCCTTTAAAACACGCCATTTGCACACTTTTATCCCATAAATAACCCAGGATGATTTTATATTGTCCGCTCAATAATCGACTCACCAGGTTAATCGTTTTTTTGCGATAAGAAATTTCTATAAATTTGTGATCTGCATCACTTTGATAACTCGAGGTTGCAAAAAGGTAACGAAAACACCAGTAACGCCTTGCTATCGTTAGCAATAATGGATCTCAGGCAATACAATAGGCCATGCATATTGAATATACCGGTCATTATCACTGCAATTATGCTTTAAAAGCAGAACATACATCTGCAATGTTAAAAAATCGCTTTGAAAAAAGACAAAAAATCGTTAATAAATGAATTAGTAAAATTTAACGCTGAATAACAATTCACCTGATGGCGTATTATCTTGCCTCGGATATATGTAACAGATTATTACAAACCCCTTGCCTGAGCCCCCTGGATAGTGAACATTACCTCCCGTTTTTCCTTCCTTATAACAAAAAAAATGCTTACCGATGCGGTAAGGCATGAGAAAGCCCCTTATTAAAGCGGGATGTAAAAAAAGAGGTATATGTGTCGACTGCAAACAAAGAACCAGCAGAAAGCGTGAGTCTAAACGCCTTTAAGCAACCTAAATCGTTCTACCTGATTTTCTCCATCGAACTCTGGGAGCGTTTCGGCTATTACGGCCTGCAAGGCATCATGGCCGTTTATCTGGTCAAAATGCTGGGCATGTCCGAAGCGGACTCCATCACGCTGTTCTCCTCCTTTAGTGCCCTTGTTTACGGCCTGGTCGCGATTGGCGGCTGGCTGGGCGATAAAGTTCTCGGCACCAAACGCGTTATCATGCTTGGTACCGTCGTACTGGCTATCGGTTACGCCCTTGTGGCCTACTCCGGCCACGACGTGAGCGTGGTGTATATCGGTATGGCGACCATCGCGGTAGGTAACGGCCTGTTCAAGGCTAACCCTTCAGCGCTGCTGTCTACCTGCTATGAGAAAGACGACCCGCGTCTGGACGGTGCATTCACCATGTACTACATGTCCATCAACATCGGTTCCTTCTTCTCTATGCTTGCCACCCCGTGGCTGGCTGCGCAGTACGGCTGGAGCACCGCGTTCTCCCTGAGCTTCGTGGGCATGCTGATTACGCTGGTGAACTTCATCTTCTGTAAGAAGTGGGTGAAGAACTATGGCTCTAAACCAGACTTCGCGCCGGTGCACTTCGGTAAGCTGATGGCGACCATCGCCGGCGTCGTGGTGCTGGTTGCGATTGCTACCTGGCTGCTGCACAACCAGGGCATTGCTCGTGCCGTACTGGGCGTTGTTGCCCTGGGTATCGTCATTATCTTTGCTAAAGAAGCCTTTGCGATGAAAGGCGCAGCTCGCCGTAAGATGATCGTGGCCTTCATCCTGATGGTTGAAGCTATCGTCTTCTTCGTGCTGTACAGCCAGATGCCGACTTCCCTGAACTTCTTCGCCATTCGTAACGTGGGCCATGAAATTCTAGGCATCACCTTCGAAGCAGAACAGTTCCAGGCGCTGAACCCGTTCTGGATCATGATTGGTAGCCCGATTCTGGCCGCTATCTACAACAAGATGGGTGACCGCCTGCCGATGCCGCACAAGTTTGCTATCGGTATGGTGCTGTGCTCCTTCGCCTTCCTGGTGCTGCCGGTCGGCACGAAGTTTGCCAGCGACGCGGGTATGGTTTCCGTGAACTGGCTGATTCTGAGCTACGCGCTGCAGAGTATCGGTGAGCTGATGATTTCCGGCCTGGGCCTTGCCATGGTTGCTCAGCTGGTGCCACAGCGCCTGATGGGCTTCATCATGGGTAGCTGGTTCCTGACGACCGCGGGTGCGGCGATCATCGCCGGTAAAGTTGCGGGCCTGATGGCGGTGCCGGAAAACGTGACTGACCCGCTGCAGTCTCTGGAAGTGTACGGTCGTGTCTTCATGCAGATCGGTATCGTCACCGGCGTGATTGCCGTGCTGATGCTGCTGACAGCGCCTAAGCTGAACCGCATGACGCTGAGTGAAGACAAAGCGGAAAAGGCTAACGAAACCGCTACCGCGTAATTTCTTCAGGAAAAATGATTATTTAGCCGCCGGCCTCACAGCTGGCGGCTTTTTTTTTCGCCGCGTCCGCACTAACATAAGTTATCTTAGCGCCCTAAAGGAGTTCGTCATGAAACTGTATTTCAAGCCCGGTGCCTGTTCCCTCTCCCCGCACATTATCCTGCGTGAATCTGGCCTGGACTTTTCGCTGGTGAAAGTTGACCTGGCGACCAAACGCACCGAAACCGGTGACGATTTTCTCGCCATTAACCCTAAAGGGCAGGTGCCCGCGCTGGTGCTGGATGACGGCTCCCTGCTGACCGAAGGCGTGGCTATCGTGCAATACCTGGCGGATAAAGTGCCTGACCGCCAGCTTCTGGCCCCGGCGGGCAGCATGACTCGCTACCACACTCTGGAGTGGCTGAACTATGTGGCAACCGAGCTGCATAAAGGCTTCTCTCCGCTGTTCAACCCGGCAACGCCAGAAGAGTTCAAGGCCGTGGTTCGCCAGCAAATGGAGAAAAAATTCCATTACGTGAACGAAGAGCTGAAGGACAAGCAGTGGCTGATGGGCACCCGTTTTACGGTGGTAGATGCTTACCTGTTCACCGTATTGCGTTGGGCGTACGGCCTGAAGCTGGATCTGGCTGGCCTGACGAATATCGAAGCGTATGTTGAACGCATGAAAGCGCGTCCGGCGGTGTCTGCGGCCCTGAGCGCCGAAGGGATTTAAATCAGACCTGGACAGAAAAACGCCCTCAAATGAGGGCGTTTCTGTTTCAGAGCTTCACCGCGGTGAAATAGTGTTCGGGTTTGGCAATCCCGTCCTGAGCCGCGACCAGCTGCAGTTCGTACTCGGCCATACGTTTAGTCACGACCATAATGTCGTACACCGCCGCCGTGACGTGCTCCAGCGCTTCACGCAGCGTCGCGCCCTGTAACAGCTTAACCAGCAGCAGGCCGCTGGTTACGTCACCCACGCCTACCGGCTGACGCTCGCCAAAGTCCACCAGTGGACGGTGAATATGCCAGGCTTCTTCGGCCGTCACCAGCAGCATTTCAAAGCGGTCCTGCTGGTAGCCCGCGCGAGCCAGATGCTTCACCAGCACAATTTCCGGCCCTTGAGCAATCAGCTCCCGGGCTGTTGCCACGGCTTCTTCCACGTTATTTACGCTGTGCCCGCTGAGAATTTCCAGTTCAATCAGGTTTGGGGCGATGATATCGCTCGCTGGCATGGCGTAGCGCGTGTGGTATTCCGCCACGCCGGGTGCCACGATACAGCCTTTTTCCGGGTGGCCCATCACCGGATCACAGAAGTATTTTGCCTTCGGATTAGCCGCTTTTACCTGACGCACGATGGAGAGAATATGTTCGCCCTGCTCCGCCGAGCCCAGATATCCGCTCAGGACCGCATCACAGCGCTCCAGTTGGCCGATATTTGCAATCCCCTGCACAATCTCGCTCAAGTGACTGGCAGGCATCACCGTGCCGGTCCATTGCCCGTACTGCGTGTGGTTAGAAAACTGCACCGTGTTCAGCGGCCAGACGTTGGCGCCCAGACGGCGCATCGGAAATTCGGCGGCGCTGTTGCCGGCGTGACCAAATACCACATGGGACTGGATGGCAAGAATGTTTTTCATTATCGACTCGGGTATCGCCAGGTGTTGTGCTTGCTAAAAAAAACACGGCCTGAGCCGTGTTTTTCCGATCTTATGACTTATTTCCAGCAGACGAGGCAGTAGTTCTTTTTACCGCGACGCAGCAGGGTGTAACGGTTAAACAGGATATCGCCTTCGGTAAAGGTGTATTCCGGGTCAGACTGTTTTTCACCGTTGATGGTGATCGCGTTCTGAGAAATGGTTTTACGCGCCTGACCACGGGACGGCTGCAGCTCGGAATCCACCAGCGCCTGTTGCAGGTCGGCACCACGATCCATTTCAACCATCGGCACGCCGTCCTGAGCCAGCTGCTCGAAGTCCGCTTCGCTCAGTTCGCTCAGGTTGCCGTTAAACAGGCTGGCGGTAATACGCTTAGCCGCGGTCAGACCTTCTTCACCGTGCACCAGTCGGGTGACCTGCTCGGCCAGCACGTACTGGGCACGAGGGGCAGCCCCGCTGTTTTTGTCTTCTTCTTCCAGGGCATTGATCTCTGCAATGTCCATAAAGGTGAAGAACTTCAGGAAGCGATACACATCGGCATCCGCAGTATTGATCCAGAACTGGTAGAACTTGTACGGGCTGGTTTTCTTCGGATCGAGCCAGACCGCGCCGCCTTCGGTTTTACCGAATTTGGTGCCATCAGATTTAGTGATAAGCGGTACGGTCAGACCGAAAGCCTGCTGCTGATGCAGACGACGGGTTAGGTCGATACCTGAAGTGATGTTGCCCCACTGGTCAGAACCACCAATCTGCAGCACCACGCCGTGCAGTTTGTTCAGGCAGGCGAAGTCGTAACCCTGCAGCAGGTTGTAAGAGAACTCGGTGAAAGAGATCCCCACGTCGTCACGGTTCAGACGCTGTTTGACGGCTTCTTTGTTAATCATCTGGTTAACAGAGAAGTGCTTGCCGATATCACGCAGGAAGGTCAGCACGTTCATACTGCCGAACCAGTCATAGTTGTTAGCGGCAACGGCAGAATTATCTCCGCAGTCAAAGTCGAGGAACGGTGCAACCTGACGGCGGATTTTTTCCACCCATTCCTGCACGGTATCTTCGGTGTTCAGCTTACGCTCAACGGCTTTGAAGCTTGGGTCGCCGATAAGACCGGTCGCGCCGCCCACGAGGGCAACCGGCTTATGGCCTGCTTCCTGAAAGCGTTTCAGGCACAGCAGCGGAACCAGATGGCCCAAATGCAAGCTGTCGGCGGTCGGATCGAAGCCGCAATAGAGTGCAATTGGCCCTTGCGCCAGTCGCTCTGCTAACGCATCCTCATCCGTCACCTGGGCCACCAGGCCCCGCTCTTGCAATTGTTTGATCAAATTGATGTTCGACATCAAATTCTCCATCTCTAATACGACTGCACCTTTGCCGGTACACGGCTTTTCGCCCACTGGCGAAAGAATTCATTTTGAGTGTCCGCCCCTAAATAATTCGAGTTGCAGAAAGGCGACAAGCTCGGTTATCCCCGGGAGCTTACTTAAGTAAGTGACTGGGGTAAGCGAGTGCAGTTAACGCATCTGCAGCTTGAAGTATGACGGGGCACATAGAATAAAGGGCTGGCGCAGTTAGCACCAGCCCTTAAGCTGAAAATCCTGACTTTACGGCGCGAGGCGGTCTATTTTCCAGGCAGTTCCGTCACGCTGGTAGAGGAAGCGGTCGTGCAGACGATGTTCTCCCCCCTGCCAGAACTCCATTTGGTTGATGCTGACGCGGTAACCGCCCCAAAAACTCGGCAGCGGCACTTCGCCCTGCTGGAACTTCTGTTTCAGCTCGAGGAATTTGCTTTCCAGCACGCCGCGCGCGGATATGCGGCTCGATTGCTTCGATACCCAGGCACCTATCTGGCTGTCCTTTGGGCGGCTGTGGAAATATTTCAGCACTTCAAGGGTGGAGAGGCGCTCGGCGGTACCCTGTACCATCACCTGGCGCTCCAGCATATGCCACGGGAAATGCAGGCTGACGCGGGGATTATGTTCGATGTGGTGCGCCTTGCGGGACCCCAGGTTGGTGTAAAACACCAGCCCTTTTTCATCAAAATGCTTCAGCAGGACAATACGTTGATACGGCTGGCCGTTTTCGTCAACCGTCGCCACGACCATAGCGGTCGGGTCGGCAAGTTTGGCTTCGCAGGCCTGAGCCAGCCAGCGCTCAAACAGCGGCAGCGGTGTGTCGGTGAGATCGTGGCGGCGCAGGCCACCTTTGGTGTATTCGCGGCGCAAATGCGCAATCTGTTGCAGAGAGTCGTTATCAGACATGGCGTTACGTCAGGCTATCCTCGGGTGAAGCTATTGTGCTCTCCACCCTGAGAAATCTCAACGTTTGGCCGTCTGAAGCTGGCAATTATTCAGCACGATGGTGTCTTTACGATAGACGGTTGCGCTGTCGCCCTTCGACCAGAAGACGTAAACGCCGTCGGTATACCGTGCGCCGGAGGCGGAAAGCCCCTGCGTCAGGTTCAGCATCTGGTTGTCGTAGACAAAACTGACCTGCTGTTTGTCGTTATTCAGCTTCACGGTGAGCGGCTTTTCATCGCACTGGTACGCCAGCGTATCGGTATGCATTCTTTCAAGAAAAGTGTTGTAGTAACTACAGCCGGCAAGCAGCATTGGCAGGGTGGCAACGAGCAGTTTTTTCATCTGAGTATCCTGAATATCTTCTTATCCCTGGAGGGCCTGCGCCCTCCTTTTCGCCTTCAGTTTAGCGGCTGCGGGATGAAGATAATTTCAGTTAACTCTGATTATGGCGAGGATTTGCCGGATAAATAGCGCCGAGGATTGTTGGCTCAGAGGCACCGGTTACCGAAGGCAGGTTCCCCGGCAGGCCGGACATTGTCCTATAAGCCAGCCAGGCAAACGCCAGGGCTTCCATATCGTCACCGCTGATCCCGGCTTCATCGGTCGTCGTCACTTCTGTGCCCGGCAGCAGCGCAGCGAGGCGCGCCATCAGCAGCGGGTTGCGGCTGCCTCCGCCGCACACCATGAGACGTTCACAGCCGCCGCTCAGGAGTACCTGCTCGGCGATGGTTGTCGCGGTCAACTCGGTGAGCGTGGCCTGCACGTCCTCTCCGGCAAGCGCCGGGAACATCGCAAGCTGACGCTCAAGCCAGCCATAGTTGAAGTATTCACGGCCCGTACTTTTGGGCGCGGGTGCAGCAAAGTAAGGGTCGCTAAGCATTTGCTGTAATAAAGGAATAACGACTTTGCCCCGGCTCGCCCATTCGGCGTCTTTATCATAGCCTTTCCCACGCTGCCGCCAGATCCACGCATCCATCAGCATATTGCCAGGCCCGGTGTCGTAGCCTCTGACCGGCTGGTCTGGGATCAGCAAAGAGAGGTTGGCAATGCCGCCGATGTTCAGCACCATTCGGCGTTCCACCGGATGCGCGAGCAGCGCCTGGTGAAACGCCGGCACCAGCGGTGCTCCCTGCCCGCCAAGCGCCATATCACGGCGGCGAAAATCGCCGACCACGGTAATACCGGTCAGCGCGGCGATTTGGTTATTGTCGCCAATTTGCATGGTGTGGGCGGCCTCGCCCTGTGGCTCATGCCACACGGTTTGCCCGTGGCAGCCTATCGCAGTGACGTCTTCAGGCCGCAGCCCCTCGCGCTTAATAAGGATTTGCACCGCCTCGGCGAACAATTTTCCAAGCCGGTTGTCCAACTGGCCTAGCTGGGACAGCGTGAGTTGCTGGCCCTGGCAAACGGCAAGAACCGCGTTTTTGATGGCCAGCGGCATCGGGTGGCTGTAGCTCGCCTGCTGAACGACCAGATGTTCGTCGATAGCAGCCAGCACCACATCGATACCATCCAGACTGGTGCCTGACATCACGCCTATATAACGACCTGACTTCATCCGTCACTCCTTATTCTCGCCGGGGCGGTAAATTAATTTGGTTAAACTAGCACGCAATATTATGATTTATTAATAATTTTAATTAATAATCTGTGTCAGCTGCGGCATCGGGCGGTCAGGCATTTAAGCAAAACTCGCACAGCACAGCGGTTTAATTGTTGTTAAAGACATTTGATTTACTATTTTTACAGGATTGTTGTAGAACAAACATGAACTATGGCCAGGAATTGCCATATAATTTAGCCATAACGGATGCTCACTGAGCGTTGATGGGTTCACAGGAGAGGTACAAATGATTTCACGTATTTTGGCAGTTTCACTGGTTGCTTTCACCCTTGCTGGCTGCGCCAACGAAGGGCTGTCCGGCGATGTTTACAACGCGTCTGAAGCTAAACAGGTAAGAACCGTGACCTACGGGACTATTACCCACGTTCGCGCGGTCACCATCAAAGGCAGCGACAGCAATAGCACTATCGGGGCTATCGGCGGTGCGGTACTGGGTGGCCTGCTGGGTAACACCGTTGGCGGTGGCACCGGGCGTACTCTGGCAACCGCAGGCGGCGCTGTAGCCGGTGGCCTGGCGGGTGACGCAGTCGGCGGCGCAATGGGCAACAGCAAAGGCGTTGAGCTGGAAATCCGTAAAGATGACGGCCAAACCATCATCGCCGTGCAGAAACAGGGTGACACCCGTTACTCCGTTGGTCAGCGTGTAGCCATCTCCGGCAGCGGCAACAACATCACCGTTGCTCCTCGCTAAGACAACGCGAAATGATTTAAGGCCCGTATTACGGGCCTTTTGTTTTAGTAGGTAATACCCGGCGGGTTCACCTCCGACTGAGCAACTTCCTCTCCCTGTTCCCCCCACCGCGTAAGCACCTGCTGATATTCACCCCGCTGAATAGCGCCATCCAGCGCCGCCTGCAGGGCATAAACCAGCCCATTTCCTTTTTTCGTTGTCGTTGCTACATAGGCCTTTTTCGGCCCGAGCCCCACCACGCGCGTTGTGCCGGTTAACGCGGCTTTATAAGCCGTAATGGACTGTGGCCCAAAGAACACGTCGGCCCGGCCAGACTGAATATAAAGGTTCGCGGAGGCATCGTCGGTGACATAAATCGGCAAGGCTGGCTCACGCCCGGCACCTTCGTTTTCTGCATTCCAGCCCAGCAGAATGCGCTCCTGATTGGTCCCTGCCCCAACGATGACCTTCCGCCCGGCAAGATCTTCTGCCTTAGCGATAGACTGAATCGGGCTGCTGGCCTTCACGGCAAAAGAGAGCGAGTCCACGCGGTAGGTGGCAAAATCAAATTTCTCTTTCCGCTGCTCCGTCACGGCAATATTCACCAGCGCCACATCATAGCGCCCGGACGTGATACCCAGCGGCCAGTCTTCCCACGCGGTCAGCACCAGCTTCAGTTTCAGGCCCAGGCTGCCGGCCAGCAGCCGGGCAATGTCCGGGTCGCTGCCTATGCGCGTGCGATTATCGCTGGCCAGCAGCGCCAGCGGGGGTGAGTTAAGCGCGGAGATCGCCACCGTTAGCGTGCCGGGTTCGACGAACCGATAGCCTGCGGGGATTTTGGCAATAGCTTTTTCATCCCTAGCCACGCTCAGAGGTTTTTCATTGGCAGCAAGGTCGATATTCGCCTGCGCGGATAAAGTAGAAAAAGAAACTAACAGCGCAATAAATCCATATTTCATATCAAAGCACCCTGGATAAGAACTGGCGGGTACGCGGGTGCTGCGGACGATTCAAAACCTCATCACTGCTTCCCTGCTCGACAATTTTACCGTCCACCATAAACACCACCTGATCGGCCACTTCCCGCGCAAAGCCGATTTCATGTGTGACGACCACCAGCGTGGTGCCCGACCGGGCCAGTCTTTTAATCACGTCCAGCACTTCGCCGACCAGCTCAGGGTCGAGCGCGGACGTTGGCTCATCGAACAGCATCACCCGTGGGCTCAGCGCCAGCGCGCGAGCAATGGCAATGCGCTGCTGCTGCCCGCCGGATAAGTGCCGCGACCAGGCATCCGCTTTACTGCGCAGCCCAACCACATCGAGCAGCTCATACGCGCGCTCAACCGCCTCTTTGCGGCTCAGCTGTTTATGGGCCACCGGCGCTTCAATCAGATTTTCCAGCACCGTCATGTGGGGAAACAGATTGAAGTTCTGAAAGACATAGCCCACGTTGGCTCGCTGGCGCAGGATCTCCTTTTCTTTCAGCTCGTACAGTTTGTCCCCTTTCAGCCGGTAACCGATGTAATCTCCGTCAATCTGGATATAACCTTCGTCCACCCGCTCAAGGTGGTTGATGGTGCGCAGCAGCGTAGATTTACCGGAGCCGGATGGCCCGAGGATCACCGTCACCGTGCCCGGTGGGATCTCGAGCGAGACATCATCCAGCGCCTTATGGCGACCAAAATATTTGCTGACGCCGGTAATTGAAATATGGCCGTTATGAGAGGTTGGCATGGACCGGCTCCTGGGCAACGGGGGCTGTGGACGGCACTGCGCTGCGGGCAGTACGCGTTTGATTGATGGCCGAGCGGCGTTCACTGCGGGCCAATGAACGTTCAACGAGGTACTGGATCAGTGAGAGCACGCTGGTAATAACCAAATACCAGACGGCCGCCACCATCAGCAGCGGGATCACCTGCTGCGTGCGGTTGTAGATCATCTGGATGGTGTAAAACAGCTCCGGCATCGCCAGCACGTAAACCATCGCCGTACCTTTGGCGAGGCTGATAATTTCGTTGAACCCGGAGGGCAGAATAGTGCGCAGCGCCTGCGGCAGAATAATGCGCACGGTACGTCGCCACGCGGGCAAACCTAACGCGGCGGCGGCTTCATATTGCCCGTGATCCACGCCCAGAAAACCACCGCGGACAATCTCTGCCGTGTAGGCGCTCTGCACCAGCGTCAGCCCCACCACCGCCGTCGAAAACTGCCCCAGCACGTTAATCGTGTCGTAACTCCCCCAGACAATACTGGTGAACGGCACCCCAATCGACAGCGTGTCGTACAGGTAAGAGAAGTTGTAGAGCACGATCAGCACGACAATCAGCGGCAGGGAGCGAAACAGCCAGATGTAACTCCAGGCGAGACTGCTCAGCAGCCAGGAGGAAGAAAGCCTGGCCAGCGCGAGCAAACCGCCAAATACTACGCTCAGCGCCGTGCCCAACAGCGTTAACAACAGCGTTTGTCCTAACCCCTCCAGAATGACCGGGTCAAAAAACCAGTGGGCAAAAACGCCCCATTCCCAGCGGGGGTTAAACGCGACGGATTGCACCACCACCGCCAGCACAAACAGCGCAATCACCGCACCCACGGTGCGCAGCGGATAACGCGCAGGCACCACTTTAATGGTTTCAGACGTTTTCATCGTCACTCCTCAGGCCGTTTTACTCAGGCTTTCCAGCGCTAAGATTTTAGTGAACCGCAGCCGCCCGTCGTGGGGCGGCTGGCTGAACGTTTCGGGGTCAACCTCAAGGCTGAACTGAGGGTCGTAACCTTCACTCAGATAAAGCCTGACGGCCTCCGGCTGACGAAAGCCGGTGGTGAGATAGATTCGGCTGTAGCCCGCCTGGAGGGCAAGGCGTTCCAGTTCACGAACCACTCGCCCGGCCAGGCCCTGCTTACGCAGCGTACTTTTCGTCCAGATACGTTTGATCTCGGCGGTTTGCTGGTCGTAGGGCTTATAGGCGCCGGTGGCAATAATTTCGCCCTCACGCTCCAGCACAATAAAAATGCCCTGCGGTGGCAGATACCATTCGGTCAGCTCCACTTCGGCATCACGCGAGAAAAAATCGCCATAGCGGGCGGCATATTCGCCAAACAGGCCGCTAATGATCGGCTGCAGCTCCGGCGCTTCCGGGGACAAAACGCGAAAATGTTCGCTCATATACGCCTCCTCAATCACCTAAACCGGCGGGGTTAACTTCCGAGGCAGGAATACGCTCCACGTCCTCGCCCCAGCGCTTTAAAACTTTGTCGTAGTCGCCCTGCTGGATCGCGCCGTTGAGCGCCGTCTGAACAGGTTCAACCAGGCCGCTGCCTTTTTTTAGCGTCACCGCAATGTGAGCCGCTTTCGGCCAGCCGCCGTCGACGCTGCCCACCAGCTTCGTTTTACCGGTCAGCGCCGCTTTCCAGGCCCCGGTGACGTTCGGCCCAAACCAGGCGTCGGCTCGCCCGGACTGTAGCGCCAGCGTCAGCGCCGCATCATCTTTGGTGTAGACCGGAGTGAACGGCTTCAGCCCTTTCTTCTCGTTTTCAGCATTCCACGCCAGCAGGATAGCTTCCTGATTGGTGCCGGAACCGACGACGATGCGTAACCCGGCGATATCTTCCGCGTGGGTGAGCGATTTGATCGGGCTGTTGGCCTTCACATAAAAGCCCAGCGAGTCTTTGCGGTAGGTGGCAAAATCGAATTTCTCTTTGCGATCTTTGGTGACGGTAATATTGCTGATCGCGGCATCATATTTCCCGGAAGCCACCCCGAGCGGCCAGTCTTCCCAGGACGTCGGGACCACGTTCAGCTCCAGCCCAAGGCTGTCGGCAACCAGGCGGGCAATGTCCACCTCACTGCCAAGCAGGGTTTTATTGTCATCAGAAAAAACCGTCAGCGGCGGCGAATTGAGCGCCGCCACTGCCACGGTAAACTTACCGGGAACGGCAAATCGATAATCTTTAGGTAACTGCGCGATGGCCTGTGGATTTTTAGCGGTATTGATCGGCGCTTTGTTGGCCTCAAGGCTCACGCCGGTGCCGTTGATGGTGACGTCATTCGCCCAGGCAAGCGGCGTCCACGCAAGCGCAATAGCCAGCAACAGGGAAGTTTTCTGCATAGTTTTTCTCTTTATTTGTTTTATTTGCCGTAGCGATTTTCGGGCGGCGCGAGATCAAAACTCTCGCGCAGCGTCGTGCCGGGGTATTCGGTGCGGAAAAGACCACGAGCCTGAAGTACCGGCACAACCTGCTCCACAAAACGTGGGAAGGTGTCCGGCGTACCGCCCTGGATGATGAATCCGTCAGCTGCCCGCTCGTCAAACCACTGCTGCAGGCCGTCCGCCACCTGTTCCGGCGAACCGGAAAAACGCGGCCTTGGGCTGGCGGCTTCAAGCGCGACCTGGCGCAGGGTTAATCCACGCTCGCGGGCGTTGCGTTTGATCTCATCGGTGGTGCTGCGGAAGCTGTTCTGGCCCAGGTCACCGATATCGGGGAAAGGCTCGTCCAGCGGGTACTGACTAAAGTCATGGTGCTCAAAATAGCGGCCCAGGTAGTTCAGGGCATCGGTGACAGAGACCAGCGCGGCGGTGGTCTGGTACTGCCGCTCGGCGTCCGCGGCATCTGTACCTACGATGACGCTCACGCCCTGGAAGATGTGCAGCGAATCCCCCTCGCGGCCTTGCCCTTCCAGCTGGTTTTTCACATCCCGGTAAAAGGCTTTTGCCTCAGCGAGCGATTCATGGTGAGTAAAGATGGCATCGGCATGTTTTGCCGCCAGTTTTTTGCCGTCTTCCGATGCCCCGGCCTGGAACAGAATCGGCCTGCCCTGCGGCGTGCGGCCAATGTTCAGCGGCCCCGCGACCTGGAAGAAATCCCCCTGATGATTGAGCGCGTGCAGCTTTTCAGGGGCAAAAAACTGCCCGCTTTCTTTATTACGCACAAAAGCATCTTCTTCCCATGAATCCCAAAGTCCTTTCACAACATCCAGGTATTCGTCGGCGATGCGATAGCGCAGCGCATGTTCAGGATGCTGGGTTCTGGAGAAATTTTTAGCCGAGCCTTCCAGTGGCGACGTGACCACGTTCCAGCCCGCGCGGCCGTTGCTCAGGTGATCGAGACTCGCAAACTGGCGCGCCGTGGTAAAAGGGTCGCTGTACGACGTCGACAATGTTCCCACCAGGCCCAGATGCCGGGTCACGCTCGCCAGGGCGGATAATACCGTCAGCGGCTCAAAGCGATTTAAAAAATGCGGGATAGATTTTTCGTTAATATAAAGTCCGTCCGCCACAAAGATAAAATCCAGCTTCCCCTCTTCCGCTTTGAATGCCGTTTGTTTGACGAACTCAAAATTAATACTGGCATCGGCAACCGCAGCAGGATGGCGCCAGGCCGACATATTTCCCGAAGCGCCATGTAATATCGTACCCAGTCTTAACTGTCGTTTTGCAGACATGCTTTATCCTTATGCGGAACGTTAAAATCCGCCATCGCTGATGGGCGTTAAAGTTGTTGTAGTGCCGATTGTGCTAACCGAGCGAAATAACGCGCCGCAGGTTCAATCAGTCTTTCATCGGGATCGAAGGCCGGATGATGAAGCCCGTAACGGCTGTCGCTGCCAATGCTGACAAATGCGCCAGGTATATGTTGGAGATAAACGGCAAAATCCTCACCGCCCAAATGCAGATCGGCATAAAGCGTGTCGTAACCTTCGGCGGCCGCAACATCGCTGGCAAACGTCGCCCAGCGCTCATCGTTAACTAATGCATCTGGCCCCAGATGCCAGGTGACGTCGATTTCCGCCCCAAAAGCGCTGGCAAGACCGGCGGCAATCTCAATGACGCGCGCTTTTACCGTTGCCCTCACGCTAGCGCTGTGGGTGCGCAGCGTCCCTTCCAGCTCAACGCTTTCCGGCAGCACGTTCCAGGTATTACCGCCTGCAATGCGGGTAATGCTCAGCACTGCCGAATCCAGGGTGTTTACCTCCCGGCTGGTGATACTTTGCAGCAGAGCCACCAGCTGGCTGGCGAGCAATATGGCGTCTTTGCCTTCATGCGGGCGTGCCGCGTGCGCCCCTTTGCCCCGCACCTGAATGACCAGCCGGTCAACGTTGGCATAAAACGGGCCGCCGCGAGTGGCAAAGGCCCCGACCGGCAGGCATGGCTCATTGTGCATACCAAAAATGGCGGAGATCCCCTCCAGCACGCCGGCCTTGACCAGCGTGGTTGCCCCACCAAAACGCTCCTCTGCGGGCTGAAACAGAATGCGAACTCGCCCGTTAAGCCGCGCTTCGTTCTGCTTAAGCAGCAGTGCCGCACCCAGCATCACGCTGCTGTGAACGTCATGCCCGCAGGCATGCATCACGCCCGGATTCTGCGAACTAAAGGCCACGCCGCTGGCTTCTTCAATGGGCAGCGCATCGATATCGGCCCGCAGCGCAATGGCGTTCTCACCTTCGCCAATCTCCGCCACGACGCCGGTTTGAAGCGAATACGGAAGCAGGCGAATACCCGCGCTTTGCAACCAGTCGCGGATGCGCGAAGTGGTTTCCACTTCTTCAAGAGATAATTCCGGGAACCGGTGCAGCTCACGGCGCCAGTCGGTCAGTTGCTGAGCAAACGTCATACTGCCGCCTCCACAATCGCGTGGGCTTCTGCCAGCAGCTGCAGCGAGGCCAGACGTTCAGCCCCTTCGGCTACCGGCGTATCAATAATAAATTCATCAATGCCATACTCTTCGTGCAGCGCCTGAAGCGCTTTTTGCACCGTTTCAGGCGTGCCTTTTAATAGTGAAGGTTCACGGCGCGTCAGGCTACGCAGCGCGCTGCCGGACTGACGGGCAAAACTGTGGGCCTGCTCTTCGCTTGCCACGCTCACGCGCTGGCCGTTTTCCAGCTCCACGCCCCAGATTTCAACCTGCCCGGCAAGCTCCTCCGCACGCCCTGCATCCCGCGCCACAATAGCCTGCACTGCCACCAGCACGTCGCGACGACTGTTCTTTTTCCAGTCGGTCACGACGTCGCGCAATAGCGTTTTATCGCCGTTCAGATGGGCGGCAAAAACAAAGTTCCAGTCCAGACTGGCGGCTAAACGGGCGCTTTGCAGGCTTGCGCCCAGCAAAAAACCTTCCGGGCGCTGGGCAGGAAGCGGCGTAGCTCGAACGCTTTCGCCTGCCGCGGGGTCACGTCGCGAGAGCCAGTCATCAAGCTGAGCGAGCTGTTCATCAAAGCTGCCTTTTGCCGCCTGCGAGAGCCCGTGCTGCAGCGCCTGCGTAGAGAGCGGCAGGCCCCCCGGCGCTTTACCGACTCCGAGATCGATGCGGCCAGGCGCAAGGGAAGACAGCAGGTTGAAGTTTTCGGCCACTTTGTAAGGACTGTAATGCTGGAGCATCACGCCGCCTGAGCCCACGCGAATACGGCGGGTCTGGCCGACAATCCAGGCAATCAGCACTTCCGGAGAAGGGCTGGCAAGCTGAGGCGTGTTGTGGTGCTCGGCCAGCCAGAATCGGTGATAGCCCCAGGTTTCTGCCTGCTGAGCGAGACGCAGCGTACGTGCCAGGGCATCCGTCGCGCTGTCGTTGGGCGCAAGCGGGCTTTTATCCAGGATACTGATGCGATAAGACATAATGCAGGCTCATTGTGATAAACATGCCTGCATTATTAAAAGCGGGAGACGGCGGTGAGAAACAATTAATTTACATTTAGACTTCTGAAATAGAGATAAACAAACTCACACGCCTGCTCAACTATTTGCTACCGGGTACACATTTCCCCCATCCGCGGATCGTCAGGTAAAAAAAAGCCCCGCTGGATAAGCAGCGAGGCTTTGGTTCAACCGGGGAGATTAATCCCGGCTCTGTAGTTCAATAATATTTTGCTCAAGCCGGTTGATAAGGCTGCTTAACAGCGCCTGCTCTTCGCGAGTAATGCCCGACAGGATTTCTCCCCGCGTTTCGTTTATAACGCCTTCCATCTTTTCAATGATAGGCGCGGCCTGTTCGGTCAATTTAATCCGTTTTGCCCGACGGTCGTTTGCACAGGTTTTGCGCGAGATTAACCCTTTTTCTTCGAGTTGATCGAGCGTACGAACCAGTGATGGCTGCTCAATGCCGATCGCTTTAGCCAACTGAATCTGTGACTGATCTGGCGGCAGCTGATGAATATTATGCAGCGTTACCCAGTGTGTCTGTGTCAATTCCAGAGGTTTCAGGCGATGGTCAATTAGCGCACGCCAGATGCGTACCAGGCGGGCCAGATCCGAACCTAATGGCGATGGCGATTCCAATTTCATCTCCTTATAATTAGCTTGCTAACTTATTATACTGATTTTAGACTATTGTGCAGGCATTAATTGTTAAAAACAAATCCCTTACTTTCACTGAAGTTATGCAACCAGCTATACTTTTATTCTACATCTAAGTGAGGGGAAACGGCAGCTACCCCCGTTTTTTAAAGGATTATCACTACGTGAGTCTCACTTTTAGCCCGTCCGGCTTCCCGCTTCAGGATCTTGTGGTCGGGGCATCGGTCTACTTTCCCCCGCTGTTCAAGGCCGTGTTTGTCGGCTTTTTTATCTGGCTGATCGTCCACCGTTTGCTGCGCGACTGGATTTACTCCGGTGAAATCTGGCACCCCACGTTGATGGATTTATCCCTTTTCGCGCTGTCCGTCAGCGCCGGCATGGCTCTTTTGGTGATGTGGTAACACAATGAATATCAAAACAATAAAATACTTTTCCACCCTCATCGTTTTTGCTGCGGCGCTGCTGGCAGGCTGGCTGTTATGGAACTATTACATGCAGTCGCCCTGGACGCGGGACGGTAAAGTGCGCGCCGAACAGGTCAGCATTACGCCGCAGGTGTCCGGCACCATCGTCACCCTGAACGTGAAAGACAATCAGTTCGTGAGTAAAGGCACCACGCTGTTCACCCTCGACACTACGCCTTACCACATTGCGGTGCTGAACGCAGAGGCGCAGCTGGCGAAGGCCCAGTCCGATCTGGCCAAAGCCAGCAACGAGGCGAACCGCCGCCAGAATCTGCCCCGCAATTACATTTCTGCCGAAGACATGGACACCGCCAACATCAACGTTAAAGCGATGCAGGCGGCGGTGAAAGTCGCCCAGGCCACGCTTGAACAGGCGCAATGGCAGCTTTCGCAAACCACGGTCACCGCGCCGGTGGACGGCTGGGTCACCAACCTGACCTCCCGCGTCGGGAACTACGCCAGCGAAGGCAAACCGGTCTTCGCGCTGGTAGACAGCCACTCGTTTTACGTGGTGGGCTATTTCGAAGAGACCAAGCTGCGCCGCATTCAGCCGGGCAGCGCGGTTCAGATCGTGTTGTACAACGGCAACCAAAAGCTGAGCGGCAAAGTCGAAAGTATTGGCCGCGCGATCTACGACCAAAGCATCGAAAGCGACAGCGACCTGGTCCCGGACATTAAGCCGAACGTGCCGTGGGTTCGCCTGGCGCAGCGCGTGCCGGTACGCATCAGTCTGGATACCATTCCTGACGGCGTGACGCTGGTGTCGGGCACCACCTGTACCGTTAGCGTTCAGCCCTGATGAATCTCAGTTTTCTGGCATGGCATAACACGCCGTGGGGAAAAGCCACCGGTGGGCAATGGCGCTATGCGCTGCGTAACGCCATTGCCATGGGCATGGCGCTGGCTATCGCCTATGGCCTGAATCTGGACGAACCCTATTGGGCCATGACCTCCGCTGCCGTGGTGAGCTTCCCCACCGTTGGCGGCGTGATAAGCAAAAGTCTGGGGCGTATTGCGGGAAGTTTTATCGGGGCTGCGGCTTCGTTAATCATCGCCGGCAACGCGCTGAACGATCCCTGGCTGTTCACCTTCGCCATGGCAAGCTGGCTGGCACTTTGTACCTGGGCCTCCAGCCATTTTCAGAATAACGTGGCGTACGCGTTCATGCTCGCCGGGTACACCGCCGCGATCATCGCCTTCCCGATGATCAATACCGTAGAATCGACGGAGCTATGGGATATCGCCCAGGCCCGCGTGTGCGAGGTGGTGGTCGGGATTTTGTGCGGCGGCTTTATGATGATGGTGCTGCCCAGCACTTCAGACGGCAGCGCCCTGGTTAGCGCCCTGAAGAACATGCACGCCCGGCTGCTCGAACACGCCAGCCTGCTCTGGCAGCCGGAAACCACCGACGCCATCCGCACCGCGCACGAAGGGATTATCGGCCAGATCCTGACCATGAATCTGCTGCGCATTCAGGCATTCTGGAGCCACTACCGCTTCCGCCGCCAGAACAACCTGCTGAACTATTTGCTCCACCAACAGCTCCGCCTGACCAGCGTCATTTCCAGCCTGCGCCGGATGCTGCTCAACTGGCCGGAGGCGCCAGCCAATATCTGGTCGGTGCTGGACAGCCTGCTGCGGGAGCTGGCAAAGCCAAACGCCGATAAATACACCGTCGCCAGGCTACTGCAACAGATTGCCCCTCATTCACAGGACGATTATCGCCATCAGGCATTCTGGCACCGCCTGCGTTATTTCTGCTGGCTCTATCTCAACAGCAGCCGCTGGCTAAGGGAGCTGGAAAACGCCACGCCGGTGTCGGTGATCACACCGCCAGAAGCCCCGCCGCTGGCGCGTCATACCGACAATGCCGAAGCGCTGTGGAGCGCCGTGCGCACTTTCGCAACGATCGTCCTGACCGGCGCATGGTGCATCGGCACCCAGTGGGAGTCCGGCGGCGGCGCGCTGTCCCTGGCCGCCATTAGCTGTGTGCTCTACTCTTCGGTGGCCTCGCCGCTCGGCTCGCTCACGCTGCTGATGCGCACCCTGCTTTGGCTGTCGCTGTTCAGTTTCCTGGTGAAATTTGGCCTGATGATTCAGGTCACCCAGCTGTGGCAGTTCCTTGTTTTCCTGCTGCCACTGCTGCTCACCATGCAGTTGCTCAAGCTCCAGCAGGCAAAGCGCGCAGCGCTTTGGGGGCAGCTCATTGTCTTTATGGGATCGTTTCTGTCGGTCAGCAATCCACCGGTTTACGACTTTGCCGGGTTTATGAATGACAACCTCGCCAAAGTGCTCGGCGTGGGCATTTCATGGCTGGCCTTTTCGGTCCTGCGGCCAAGCTCGGACACCCGGCGAAGCCGTCGGCATATCCGGGCGCTTCGGCGTGGGTTTATCGACCAGCTCAGCCGCAAACCGCAGCACAGCGAGAGCCAGTTTGAGTCGTTGGTTTACCATCACATCAGCCAGCTTAGCAGCAGCAAAGAAGAAGCGGCCCGCCGCTGGCTTCTGCGCTGGGGCGTGGTGTTGCTCAACTGTTCGCACGTGGTCTGGCAGCTGCGCGGCTGGGAAACGCGCTCCGACCCGCTGTCGATGGTCAGGGACGTTTGCCTGCACACGCTGCGGGACGTGATGAGTGAACGGGGCGTGCTGCAAAGGCCGCTGGCGGAATCACTGAAAGAACTGCAAAGAATGTGCGACACGCTGGCGCATCATCACGACCCGGCGGCGCGGGAACTGGCGGGGATTATCTGGCGACTTTATTGCTCGCTGTCCCAGCTGGAACAGGCACCGCCTGCCGGAACCCTGGCAGGCGGTCAGAACGATTAAGGCACGTCGTAGCCGAGCGCGGCCTTACGAATGCGGAACCACTGCTGGCGAGTCATTTCCAGAGACAGCGAGTGGATGGCAGAGCGCACACGTTCGATTTTGCCGGAACCGATGATCGGCAACGGCGAGGACGGCAGGCGCATCACCCAGGCGTAAACCACCTGTTCGATGGTGTCGGCCCCAAGCTCTTCCGCCACTTTCTGCAGTTCGGCGCGCAGCGGCTGGAATTCATCGTCGTTAAACAGACGGCCGCCGCCAAGGCAGGACCACGCCATCGGACGAATGCGCAGCTGCTGGAGCTGGTCCAGCGTGCCGTCCAGCAGCAGAGGCTGGTGCACCGGCGAAAGCTCAACCTGGTTTGTCGCCAGGGTGAACGGCAGGCGAGACTGCAGCAGCGAGAACTGCGCCGGGGTAAAGTTAGAGACGCCAAAATGACGAACCTTGCCGCTGTGATGCAGCGCGGTGAAGGCTTCTGCAACTTCGTCGGCGTCCATCAGCGGATCCGGGCGATGGATCAGCAGCAGATCCAGGTAATCGGTGGCCAGCTTTTTCAGCGAGCTTTCTGCACTGCTGATGATGTAATCGCGATCGGTAATATAGTGACCAAGGGCATTTTCTGGCTTAGCGGTGGTGGCGATGCCGCACTTGGTGACAATCTCCATTTTGCTGCGCAGATGCGGCACCAGGCGCATAGCTTCGCCGAAAGCTTCTTCACAAGCGTAACCACCATAAATATCGGCGTGATCCGCCGTGGTAATGCCCAACTCAACGTGCTCTTCAATAAAGCTCGCCAGTTCGCGCGGGGACATATTCCATTCCATCAAACGCCAGTAGCCCATCACCAGGCGTGAAAACTCCGGACCCTGCGGGGCAATCGTAATACGCTGTACCATAAAAAATAACCTCAAAAGGAAAGAAACTGCCCCGAGTATAACGGCGCTGAATGATTAAAACAGTGAGGGCTGCTCAGGTTCTTCAGGTGAATTGGGCTTGTTTGCTCGTAACTTGCGCAATAAGCGCTGGCGGCAGAGGCGCAGTACGTCCTGCTTTTGGGCGTCGCTCATTTGTTGCCACTGGAAACGTTCATCCCGGCTGCGCATGCAGCCACGGCAAAATCCGCGTTCATCCGACTGACAGATCCCGCGGCAGGGGCTTTGAATGGGGAAGAACTCTAGCTGCTCAGACACTAACCCGCCTCATTAATGACTTTGCATCAATTGAAGCCTGACTCTGCCCCGGATGCAAGCGTGACGGCTAAAAAATCACCCTTCACCGGAAAGCAGCTGAAAATTAAGGTTCAGCTAATCTTCTCTCTCTACTCTGGCGAATATTCTGTTTTGTCTTCACGGCTTATATGAACTTTTTGAAAAAGTTACAGTGCAACGATTCGCAATTTAACCTTTGCTGCGCCTTTTTCTTCACGTTGATCAATGCTCTTTTTATCCACCGCAGCTGGCAGTTAATTGCCCCGGACTCGCTTCGTAGCTGGTTATTTGCCGCTTCGGTGCCGGTGGTGCTGTTCTGCGCCTGGCTGACGATTTTCAGCGTGGTGAATTTGCCCTGGCTGCGTAAACCCGTGCTGGTGCTGCTGGTCATCGGCTGCGCTGTCAGCAACTATTTTATGTTTACCTATGACGCCGTCATCGATAAAAACATGATGGTCAACGTGTTTGAAACAAATTCTCAGAAAGCCACGGCGCTCGTTACGCCTCAACTGGTTAGCTGGCTGGCCCTGCTGGGGATTATCCCCGCCCTTTTGCTGTCCCTGGTGAAAGTGCAGCCGGCGCGCTGGTGGCATACCGTGCTGACTCGCCTGGTCAGTATTCTGGCCGGACTGCTGGTGATAATCCTCGTCGCCTCCGTGTTTTACAAAGACTACACTTCGCTGTTCCGCAGCAATAAAAGCGTGGTGAAAATGGTAACGCCCGCAAACTACATCAGCGCCATTAGCCGCTACGGCAAAAAACGCTGGTTTGCCGAAGCCCATAAAGACTAATGCAACTTCAGTCAAAAAAAAGTGGCCGCCCCTCTTGCATTAGACCGACTGGTCTACTACATTGGAGCCCATGAATCGACATCCTGAACACGACACTCGCGAACATCTCCTCGCCATTGGTGAGCGGTTGTGCCTTGCCCGGGGCTTTACCGGCATGGGCTTGAGCGAATTGTTACGCACCGCAGAAGTGCCAAAAGGCTCTTTCTACCACTACTTCCGCTCTAAAGAAGCGTTTGGCGTGGCGATGCTTGAGCGCTACTACGAGGCGTCTAATTTGCGGGTGGCGGATCATTTCTCGCACGGCGAAGGCACTTATCGCCAACGCCTGTTGAAATGGTACCAGGATATGCTGAGCTACTTCTGCCAGAGCGGGAACCTGAGCAACTGCCTGATAGTGAAGCTCTCAGCAGAAGTTTGCGACCTTTCGGAAGATATGCGCGGCGCGCTGAATAACGGCGGCTCACAGATAATTTCCCTGTTAGCCGATGCGCTGGAGAAAGGCCGCAGCGAGAAAAGCCTGCGTTTTGAAGGCGAAGCGTTGGCGCATGCCATGGTGCTGTATTCACTGTGGTTAGGCGCCAGCCTGCAGGCAAAAATTTCCCGCAGCGCGCTGCCGCTTGAAAGCGCCCTGGCACACGTACAAACCCTATTGGCAGAACCTGTCGCCTGACAGGTTTTTTTATTTATCAAATTACTAGACGACCGGTCTACTTGAGGAAATACCATGTCAGCAGATAAACTGTTTACGCCGCTCAAAGTTGGCGCAATTACCGTTCCAAACCGTATCTTTATGGCTCCGCTGACGCGCCTGCGCAGTATTGAGCCGGGCGATATTCCAACACAGCTGATGGGTGAATATTACCGTCAGCGCGCCAGCGCCGGGCTTATCATCAGCGAAGCAACTCAGATTTCCGCCCAGGCCAAAGGCTATGCTGGCGCACCTGGCCTGCACAGCGAAGAGCAAATCGCCGCGTGGAAAAAAATCACCGCAGGCGTTCATGCAGAAAAAGGCCATATGGCCGTTCAGCTGTGGCATACCGGCCGAATCTCCCACTTCACGCTTCAGCCAGGCCAGCAGGCTCCGGTCGCGCCTTCCGCGCTGAGCGCCGGGACTCGTACCTCGCTGCGCGACGAAAACGGGCACGCCGTTCGCGAAGATACCTCTATGCCGCGTGCGCTGGAACTGAGCGAGATCCCAGGCATTGTGGACGACTTCCGCAAGGCGATTGGTAACGCTCGCGATGCAGGTTTTGACCTGGTTGAGCTGCACTCCGCCCACGGCTACCTGCTGCACCAGTTCCTGTCTCCTTCTTCTAACCACCGTACCGATGAATACGGCGGCAGCCGCGAAAACCGTGCTCGCCTGGTGCTGGAAGTGGTTGATGCCGGGATCAAAGAATGGGGTGCCGATCGCATCGGGATCCGCGTGTCCCCAATTGGCTCGTTCCAGAACGTGGACAATGGCCTGAACGAAGAAGCTGACGCGCTGTACCTGATTGAAGAACTGGGTAAACGTGGCATTGCCTATCTGCACATGTCCGAGCCGGACTGGGCCGGTGGCGAACCGTACACCGAAGCGTTCCGTGAAAAAGTTCGCGAGCGTTTCAGCGGCGTTATCGTTGGCGCAGGCGCTTATACCCCGGAGAAAGCGGAAGATCTGATCGGCAAAGGCCTGATTGACGCGGTTGCTTTTGGTCGTTCATTCATCGCTAACCCTGACCTGGTGGCTCGTCTGCACAAAAATGCAGAGCTGAACCCGCAGCGCCCTGAATCCTTCTACGGCGGCGGCGCGGAAGGTTATACCGACTACCCAAGCCTGTAACTCCGCAGTACCTTTCATTGATAGCGGCGCGCAAACGCCGCTATACTCAACGACTCCAGAAATAACTGTCTCATTCGACGAGGATTTTATGCGTCTACTTCATACCATGCTGCGCGTTGGCGATCTGCAACGCTCTATCGAGTTCTACACCAAAGTCCTGGGCATGAAACTGCTGCGTACCAGCGAAAACACGGAGTACAAATACTCTCTGGCGTTTGTTGGCTATGGCGATGAAAGCGACACGGCGGTTATCGAGCTGACCTACAACTGGGGCGTGGATAGCTACGAGCTGGGTACCGCTTACGGCCACATTGCGCTAAGCGTGGATAACGCGGCAGACGCCTGCGAGCGTATTCGCCACAACGGCGGCAACGTGACTCGCGAAGCCGGCCCGGTAAAAGGCGGCACCACCGTTATCGCTTTTGTTGAAGATCCGGACGGTTATAAAATCGAGCTGATCGAAGAGAAGCACGCGGGCAAAGGCCTGGGTAACTGATTTTCAGGCGATTAGCGTCAAACAAGGGGCGTGTTGTGCGCCCCTTACTGCAACACTCCCCGAAATTTGCCATAATGCGCGCTGCATTTTCCCCGTATTAAGAGAAGCTGATGTCAGACAACACGCAATTGCATGGCCTGTGCGACCGTTTTCGTGGTTTTTATCCGGTAGTGATCGATGTTGAAACCGCAGGTTTTAACGCCAAAACCGATGCGTTACTGGAAATCGCCGCCGTTACCCTGAAGATGGATGAAGACGGCTGGTTATCCCCCGACGAAACGCTGCACTTCCATGTCGATCCGTTTGAGGGCGCGAACCTTCAGCCAGAAGCCCTGGCGTTCAACGGAATCGATCCGCATAACCCCCTGCGTGGTGCCGTCAGCGAATACGATGCCCTTCACGCGATTTTCAAAGCCGTGCGCAAAGGCATTAAAGACAGCGGCTGTAGCCGGGCGATTATGGTGGCGCACAACGCCACGTTCGATCATAGCTTTATGATGGCGGCGGCAGAGCGAGCCTCTTTGAAACGCAATCCGTTCCATCCGTTTGTGACGTTTGACACAGCGGCCCTGAGCGGCCTGGTGCTGGGGCAAACCGTGCTGGCAAAAGCCTGCATTGCCGCCGGCCAAAAGTTTGACAGCTCGCAGGCCCACTCCGCCCTGTACGACACCGAGCAAACCGCCCTGCTGTTCTGCGAAATCGTCAACCGCTGGAAGCGCCTTGGCGGCTGGCCGCTGCCATCAGCCGACGAACCTGAAGCGTAAAAAAACCACCCGCTTAACGCGTGGTTTTGCTTATATAAAATATGGCGCGCAGGGAAGTACATCCTGCGCGCGCAATAAACCGAGGGGGACGATTTAATTATTCAGTGTATGAGTTTGCCACAAAAACATATGTATAGATGCCTCCCGCTAACTCACTTGCAAGAATATCCTTAGCTGCCGTTGCTTTTAATCTATAGAGACCTTCACCGCTTCCTGTCATTTTAAAAACATATGCTTCAGCACCAGTGTTAGCACCTTCAAGCTGATAAGTTTTATCATTAGTTAGCTCATAATTACTCGTGGTCTCACCTTCTAGTCTTGCAGTTAATATCCCGTTGCGAGTGGTACCGTCAGGGTTTTTGGCGTTATTCTGGAGAGTTCCTTCAGAGCTCAATTGATTCTTGGCACCAAGAATTACGGTTGTTGATGCACTATTCTTTGAATCTCCGTGCAACATTAACGTAAACAGTAGTGTTCCAGCCGGAATATCACCGCTCAATTCTTGCTCGTTATCTACAGTAAGGGCTATACCAGTTTGCTGCACTACCTTTACGGACGCAGCAGCCGTTACAGTATCCCCGTTCCAGTCAATGGCAAAAGCAGGGGCAGAAACTGCAGCGCCCATCAAAAAACTAAGCGCAAGTAATTTCTTTTTTCATCTTTATATCCTCAATAATTATCTCAATATCCATATGGTGAAATGTTAAACGCTGAAGATTTTTGCAAAAAAAACATAGAACCCATAACTTCAGAATGAACGTTTCCGCCACATTAAACGTAGAATGTCGCTCGAGAGATATATCATTTGATTTAATTAATTCAGATTATGCAAGCCATACGCTATTGAGACATCAGCCTGCCTGACGATCCCGCATTCTTGTTACAACGTAGTTAAACGTAGGGTATCGATAATTTCTCGGGGAATAAAAATGGGCTTTGGCTTAACGAAGAGATACGAATGACATCAGCATGAAAAAATAAGCTGCCTGACCGCGACGCAGGTAAAGCAGGTTCGCGACCTGGGGCATTAAAAACAAAACGCCCGATGAAAACATTCACCGGGCGTTAACAAAATTGAAAAGTGCCAGCCTGTTCAGGCCTGGCCGGCGAGATTACTCTGCGCCAGGCTCTTCAGATTTGTGCTTTTCTGCAGTTTCTTTAATCAGAGTCTGTAGTTCGCCGCGCTGGTACATCTCGATGATGATGTCGCAGCCGCCGACCAGCTCACCGTCCACCCACAGCTGCGGGAACGTTGGCCAGTTAGCGTATTTTGGCAACTCGGCGCGGATGTCCGGGTTCTGCAGAATATCCACGTAGGCGAAACGCTCGCCGCAGGCGGAAAGTGCCTGAACGGCCTGAGCGGAGAAGCCACAGCTTGGCAGCTTCGGGGAACCTTTCATATAAAGAAGGATAGGGTTCTCAGCGATCTGGCGTTGGATTTTTTCAATAGTGCTCATTGTCTTGCTTCCTCAAACCTTGATACGGCAATAGCCTGCCATTGTAGCCAGTTGCACCCCGGGCAGAAAACACCATTTTTACCAGGGTTTTTCTTCCGTCCCAGACGTGCAAACATGCTTTAAGAATAACACTTTTACGGCTCGCGAAAATGAGCAATTTGCTCCATTTGAGATCAATTAAACAGCAGATAACGTCCGGGAATGGTTAATTTTTTAGCTATAGCTTCCACTTTTGGCCGTTAAATAGTATTTGCCTATTAACATTATCGGCTTTTATGCATTAGAATCGTCGGGTTTCGCAAAAATCATACGCAGGCATGATGGTTAGCATCATGCCTTCATTTATCAGGGGATTGACGAGTGGCGCGGATAACTAAAATCTCTATCACGCTATGTGCTCTGCTATTTGCTTTGCCCTATACACCTTTGGCGCAGGCGTCTGAGCACGTCCGCCATCCTGTTGTACAAAAAGGCCAGACGGCGAAAACCACAACGGGTAAAAGCAACAAAGGCAAAGAGAAAGCAAAACCTAAGGTCAGCACAGCCTCCACAAAAAAGAAGTCCGGTAAAAAAAATGCCTCCCCGGCAAAAGCCAAAGTGGCAAAACACACCACCTCAGGCAAAAGCAGTACCCTCGCTAAAACCATCAGCAAAAAAACTTCTCAGAAAATAGCCATACAACCAACCGTTTCTACCCTCGCCTACACTGAAAAATGCACCCATCGTAAAGGGCATAAAAAGCAGTGCGTTAAGGTGAAGTCTGAAAAGAATCTGACCATTGCGCAGGCCCATAAAGTCCGGGTACAGAAAGCGCAAAAAACGGCCATGAACAAGCTGATGGGGCAAATTGGTAAACCGTATCGCTGGGGCGGCACTTCACCTCGCACCGGTTTCGACTGCAGCGGGCTGATTTACTACGCTTATAAAGATTTGGTGAATATCCGTATTCCACGCACCGCCAATGAAATGTATCACCTGCGCGATGCCTCCTCCGTTGACCGCGGCGAACTGGAAAGCGGCGATCTGGTCTTCTTCCGCACTCAAGGGCGCGGTACCGCCGATCACGTCGGGGTTTACGTTGGCAACGGGAAGTTTATTCAGTCCCCACGCAGCGGACGCGATATTCAGATAACCTCTCTGAGCGAAGATTACTGGCAGCGTCACTATGTGGGCGCCCGCCGGGTGATGACGCCAAAAACCATTCGTTAATCTTATCCGCGCCCTTTCGGGGCAATCAAATTGATTTAAACGTTAACAGCCCGGTAACGGGCTGTTTTATTTTGTTGTTTCATTTCGCTTTTTCACTCACCTGTAATTTGCTAACCTTATAACCACACAAATTGTAGTTATATTGTGAAACAAAATAACAAGGAGTGAAGCAATGTCGTTCGAACTACCCGCCCTGCCCTATGCCAAAGACGCGCTGGCCCCGCATATTTCAGCCGAAACCCTCGAATACCACTACGGTAAACACCACCAGACCTACGTCACTAACCTGAACAACCTCGTCAAAGGCAGCCCGTTTGAAGGGAAAACGCTGGAAGAGATCGTGCAAGGATCTGACGGCGGGATTTTCAACAACGCGGCCCAGGTCTGGAACCATACCTTCTACTGGCACTGCCTGGCGCCGAATGCCGGCGGGGAGCCGACCGGTGACGTGCTGGCCGCCATCAATCATGCTTTTGGCAGCGTTGAAGCCTTTAAAAAGCAGTTCACCGAAGCGGCCATCAAAAACTTTGGCTCCGGCTGGACCTGGCTTGTGAAGAACAGTGACGGCAGCCTGGCTATCGTCTCTACCTCTAATGCAGGAACTCCGCTCACAACCGGGGCAAAACCGCTGCTGACCGTGGACGTCTGGGAACACGCTTACTATATCGACTACCGCAACGCGCGCCCGGTTTATCTCGACCATTTCTGGGCGCTGGTTAACTGGAACTTTGTTGCGCAAAACCTTGCGGGATAATTTTTAGCGGTGAGCCACGGAGGAGAGAATTGGGTTTTTCTTCTTCAATATGATAAGAGAAGGGCCGCTTTTCGCGGCCCTTAATAAATCAGTGCAGAACAGCGGTTAGCGCCCCGGCAACAATCAGACTCAGGACGATAACCGTCGTCACCACGGAAAATTTCAGATCGGTACTCATCGTAAGCTCCTTTTATTTCCCTACAAAGTGTATGTGGGGTGATTTTCCCACAATAAGCGATAAAAATCCTGCTGGATTTGCACAGATATCGGTTTTCCCTCTTCCACTTTGCCCCGGGATAAGCCAAAATCCTTCGCTAATTTACCGCGTATCGCCCGGCAACGCCCTCCTCCCGCTGTATGTCGCATCCCCGACAGGCCTGCAACCAACGTGTTGCCCCAGGAGTTAGCGAAGGCAAACGTTTAACACATGAGTTATCAGGAGTTTACGATATGGTCTGGAGTGACATCTAATGGCAACGATTAAGGACGTAGCGAAGCGCGCAAACGTTTCCACTACCACTGTGTCACATGTCATTAACAAGACCCGTTTTGTGGCGGAAGAGACGCGCAACGCCGTCTGGGCGGCCATTAAAGAGCTGCACTATTCGCCAAGCGCCGTGGCGCGCAGCCTGAAGGTCAACCACACCAAATCTATCGGCCTGCTTGCTACCTCAAGCGAAGCCCCTTATTTTGCGGAAATTATTGAATCCGTTGAGAACAGCTGTTTCGCCAAGGGTTACACCCTGATTCTGGGCAACGCGCACAATAACTTTGAAAAACAGCAAGCCTATCTGTCGATGATGGCGCAAAAGCGCGTGGATGGGCTGCTGGTCATGTGCTCCGAATATCCGGATACCCTGCTTTCTACGCTAGAAGAGTACCGCCATATTCCGATGGTGGTGATGGACTGGGGCGAAGCTCGTGCTGACTTTACCGACTCCGTGGTCGATAACGCCTTCCACGGCGGTTATCTCGCTGGCCGTTACCTGATTGAGCGCGGCCATCGCGACATCGGTGCTATCCCTGGCCAGCTGGAGCGTAACACCGGCGGCGGCCGCCATGCGGGTTTCCTGAAAGCGCTTGAAGAAGCCAATATTAAAGTGCCGGATAACTGGGTAGTTCAGGGCGACTTCGAACCCGAATCCGGTTACCGCGCCATGCAGCAGTTGCTTAATCAACCCCATCGCCCTACTGCGGTCTTCTGCGGCGGCGATATTATGGCGATGGGCGCGATTTGCGCCGCGGATGAGATGGGGCTGCGCGTGCCGCAAGACATTTCCATCATCGGCTACGACAACGTGCGCAACGCCCGCTATTTCTCTCCGGCGCTGACCACAATCCACCAGCCAAAAGAGCGCCTAGGTGAAACGGCCTTTAACATGCTACTCGACCGAATCATTAATAAGCGCGAAGAGTCGCAGACGATTGAAGTCCATCCTCGTCTGATTGAGCGCCGCTCGGTGGCCGACGGCCCATTCCGCGATTACCGCCGCTAAGCCTCTTCAGGGGCCGGGAATACGTTACCCGGCTCCTGCAGCCACTCCTGATTCATCGTTTCACTGTCACCTAAATATTCCAGCAGCCAGCTCAGCGCAGGCGAGGCGTCATCCTGCCGCCACGTCAGGCAACAGGCCGCGTCCGGGAACGGGTTCTCCAGCCTCAGCTCTTTCCAGTCACCACGTTCGAGCCACGGCTGCGCAATATGCGTCGGCACCATGCCAATGCATAATCCTGCCATCAGACAATCTGCCCCCGACGCCCAGTCCGGCACCACCACCCGACGCTGGTTGTCCAGCAGCCAGGTAATACGCTTGGGCAGCGAACGGGAGGTATCTTCCAGCACCAAAGACGGCCAGGGGCGAATGTCGTCATCCAGAATGATACCTTCCCGTTGCGCAAGCGGATGAGCGGCAGACACCACGCAGCGCCAGCTAAGCGCGCCCATGTCCCGAAACGCGTAGCGCCCCCCGACCGGGATCGCCTGCGTTGCGCCAATCGCCGCCTCAACCCGCCCGTCCGCCAGCGCGTCCCACACGCCGTTGAACACCTCCTGGGAGATGCGTAATTCGATATCCGGGAAATGACGATAAAAATCCAGCACCAGCTGGCGGGTCCGCTCGGGTTTAACGATATTGTCTACCGCAATGGACAGGTGACCGCGCCAGCCGTTGGCTATCTGCTGACATTGCTGGCGCGCTGCCATCATTTTTTTGATAACAGACCGCCCTTCTTTGAGAAAAAACGCCCCGGCCGCGGTCAGTTCAACGTCCCGGTGACGCCGTTCAAACAGCGGCACGGCCAGCCACGCTTCAAGCTGCCGCACCGTGTAGCTGATGGCAGAAGGCACGCGGTGCAGCTCCTGGGCCGCGCCGCTAAAACTGCCGTTTCGCGCCACGGCATCAACCACTTCAAGTGAATATTCAGACCACATGTTTTTGCCTGCAAAAAATTTGAATGCAACTCGCAAATATTAGCGTTTCACAAGCGGTTTTGCACTCCGTAGACTCCAGCCCCGTTAACCTGCTATCAAAATCAAGAGTGAAATATGCAACCATCAAAGGGATTTCTTATCTGGCTCGCGGGGTTGAGCGTGCTGGGCTTCCTGGCCACCGACATGTACCTGCCCGCCTTCGCCGCCATTCAACAAGATCTGGGCACCACCGCCTCTGCGGTTAGCGCCAGCCTGAGTCTGTTCCTCGCCGGCTTTGCTTTTGCCCAGTTGATGTGGGGCCCGCTTTCCGACCGCTTCGGGCGTAAACCTGTGCTGCTGATTGGCCTGGCCATGTTTGCCGTCGGCTGTATCGGAATGCTTTGGGTACAGGATGCCACCACGCTGCTGGTGCTGCGCTTTATTCAGGCCGTGGGCGTCTGTTCCGCCGCGGTTAGCTGGCAAGCGTTGGTGACTGATTATTACCCCGCCAACCGCGCTGGCCGCATTTTTGCCACCATCATGCCGCTGGTCGGGCTTTCCCCGGCGCTGGCCCCGCTGCTTGGCAGCTGGCTGCTAAACCATTTTGAATGGCAGGCCATTTTCGCCGTGCTGTTCGCCATCGCTTTGCTACTGATGATCCCCACGCTGCGCCTCAAGCCCCGAACCCAGCACCACGAGCAAACCGAAGACAATAAGGTCAGCTTCTTCTCTTTATTACGTTCCCGCGTATACGGCGGCAATGTGCTGATTTACGCCGCCTGTTCCGCCAGCTTTTTCGCATGGCTCACCGGCTCGCCGTTTATCCTTAACGAGATGGGCTACAGCCCGGCGGCGATTGGCCTGAGCTACATGCCGCAAACTGTCGCTTTCCTGGTCGGCGGCTATGGCTGCCGCAGCGCGCTGCAAAAGTGGAGCGGCAAACAGCTGCTGCCGTGGCTGTTAGTGCTTTATGCCCTAAGCGTAGTGGCGACGTGGGGAGTCGCGGTCAGTGGCTATGCTGACCTGACGCTGCTGCTGATCCCGTTTTGCATCATGGCCGCGGCGAACGGCGCCATCTACCCTATTGTGGTTGCCTCAGCTCTGCTGCCTTTTCCGCAGGCAACCGGGAAAGCCGCAGCGCTGCAAAACACCCTGCAGCTTGGGCTTTGCTTCCTGGCAAGCCTGATGGTTTCCTGGCTGGTCACGACCCCGTTGCTGACCACCACCAGCGTGATGCTGTCGACAATTCTGCTGGCTGGTCTGGGTTATGCCCTGCAGCACACGGCCCATCGTGAAGCACAAAACAAGGGCCACAGCGAGTTGTCCCGCGCACAGTAACCTGCATGATAATGTGAATGTTGTGTGATTAGCTTGCTAACAATATTCCATTGAACCATCAATTAAACGGGCTTATAGTAATTGCGGTTCTACTATAAGCCTTATCAATTTTATTTTTGCGGGAGCCGGAGCGCTTCCGTTTTTCCATGGATGGCCTTTCAGTAAGGGAGAATCCTTCCTTTCTCTGTTCTACGTCGGATATCAGGCACGCGGAATTTTCCGTGAGAGTTCTCACAAGCCGTGAATAGCGTCTACGCTGTTTTAAGGTTCTGATCACAACAAGGTGATGGAGAAGCTATGAGTTCATCGTGTATAGAAGAAGTGAGCGTACGAGATAACGAATGGTATCGTATCGCAAATGAAATGCTGAGCCGGGCAGGTATCACCCTCAACGGCCCAAACCCCTTTGATATTCAGGTCAAAAACCCGGACTTTTTTAAACGGGTTCTGCAGGAAGGTTCTCTCGGCCTTGGCGAAAGCTATATGGACGGCTGGTGGGAATGCGAACGACTGGATATCTTTTTCACCAAAGTCCTGCGCGCCGGGCTGGAAAATCAACTGCCCCATCATTTCAAAGATACCCTGCGCATTGCGGCGGCAAGGCTGGTTAACCTGCAGTCTAAAAAACGCGCATGGATAGTAGGCAAAGAGCATTACGATCTTGGCAACGATCTGTTCAGCCGGATGCTGGATAAGCACATGCAATATTCCTGCGGTTACTGGAAAGACGCGACAAATCTCAGCGACGCGCAGGATGCCAAGCTCAAAATGATCTGCGAAAAACTGCAGCTAAAACCCGGCATGAAGCTGCTGGATATCGGCTGCGGCTGGGGCGGTCTGGCCGAGTTTGCTGCACGTCACTATGGCGTATCCGTTTTTGGCGTGACTATCTCCGCGGAACAACAAAGAATGGCGCAGGCGCGCTGCGAAGGCCTGGATGTCACCATCCTTTTGCAGGACTACCGTGACCTGAACGAACAGTTTGACCGCATTGTTTCCGTCGGAATGTTTGAGCACGTCGGGCCAAAAAATTATGCCACCTACTTTGAGGTTGCCGATCGCAATCTCAAGCCGGACGGCATTTTCCTGCTGCACACAATAGGTTCTAAAAAGACCGACAATAACGTCGATCCGTGGATTAACAAGTACATTTTCCCTAACGGTTGCCTGCCGTCGGTGCGGCAGATAGCCGACGCCAGCGAGCCGCATTTTGTGATGGAAGACTGGCACAACTTCGGCGCCGACTATGATAAAACGCTGATGGCCTGGTACGAACGTTTTCTGGCGGCCTGGCCTGAAATCGAAGGCAACTATTCTGAGCGTTTCAAAAGGATGTTCAGTTACTATCTGAATGCCTGCGCCGGGGCTTTCCGGGCGCGTGATATTCAACTCTGGCAGGTTGTTTTCAGCCGGGGCATTGAGCACGGTCTGCGAGTTCCTCGCTAAAATAAACCCGGTGAATGCCGGGTTTTCTTATTTTCAATTGTCTCTCCTTGCGCACCGATGTGATTAACCTCACAGGTTTAGCCCTGTCTGCGCGTAGCGGCTTGATCTGCTTAACAGATATCATTTCCCATGATAGAAACCGGTTTCATCAATCACAGACAATCATCACATTAGCCGTATCAATGATTGCCTGTCGGAGATGACAGGTCAGACCGTGAGGACAACGATGAAATACGCATTTCCTGAGCATTTCTGGTGGGGCAGCGCAGCCTCTGGCCCACAAACTGAGGGTGAAGCGCTGAACTTTGGCAAATCTGAAACCATCTGGGACCGATGGTTCGCCGAGCAACCTAACCGTTTCCACCACGGCGTTGGGCCGCAAAATACCTCAACCTTTTATCAGCGCTGGAAGCAGGACATCGCCCTGCTGAAAAAGCTCAACCACAATACTTTCCGCACCTCCATTTCCTGGGCCCGTTTGATTCCCGACGGCACAGGCGAAGTCAACCCGCTGGCGGTTGAGTTCTATAACAAGGTGATAGACGAGCTGTTAGCTCAGGGCATTAAGCCGTTTATTAATCTGTACCATTTTGATATGCCGATGGTGATGCAGGAAAAAGGCGGCTGGGAAAGCCGTGAAGTGGTTGACGCTTACGCCGCCTACGCCAATACCTGTTTTGAGTTGTTCGGCGACCGCGTGAAGCACTGGTTTACCTTTAACGAGCCGGTTGTGCCGGTTGAGTGCGGCTATCTCTATGATTACCACTACCCTAACGTGGTGGATTTCAACCGCGCGGTGACCGTCGCTTACCACACCATGCTTGCCCATGCTAAAGCGGTCAAGGCTTACCATGCCCGCAACGATGACGGGCAGATTGGCATCATTCTTAACCTGACGCCATCTTATCCTCGCTCGCAAAACCCGGCTGACGTCAAAGCGGCTAACCTCGCCGACCTGATGTTTAACCGGAGCTTCCTCGACCCGGCCCTGCGCGGTGAATATCCCGCGGAACTGGTCGCGTTCCTGAAAGAGCACGATAAACTTCCTGCGTGCCAGCCCGAAGACAAAGCCCTGCTCGCCGCAGGTGTCGTAGACCTGCTGGGTATCAACTACTACCAACCACGCCGCATTAAGTGCCGCGACACGCTGGTTAACCCTGAAAGCCCGTTTATGCCGGAGTGGTTCTTCGAGTCCTACGAAATGCCGGGGCGCAAAATGAACCCTTATCGTGGCTGGGAAATTTACGAGCGCGGTATCTACGATATCCTCACCAACCTGCGTGAGAATTACGGCAACCCGGCCTGTTATATTTCAGAAAATGGCATGGGCGTGGAAAACGAACAGCGCTTTATCGACAAAGGCCAAATCAACGATGATTACAGGATTGATTTCGTTCGCGATCACCTAAAGTGGCTGCATAAGGGCATCAGCGAAGGCAGCAACTGCCTTGGTTACCACATGTGGACCTTTATTGATAACTGGTCCTGGTGTAACGCCTATAAAAACCGCTATGGCTTTGTGTCGTTGGATCTTAATACCCAACAGCGCACAATTAAGAAAAGCGGCGAGTGGTTTATGAAAACCGCCGCCGAAAACGGGTTTAACGAACAGGACTAGAAAACAAAAATGGGGCTAGTTGGCCCCATTTTTTATGGCTTAAAAACGTTTATTCACCGGCAGGAATTGCCGCTACCAGCGCGGCTTCGCGGCTGGCCAACACGCGTTCAACGGTGTCGACAATCGCCTGGGTTTGTGGGTCGATTTCAATGTTCACGCGCTGGCCCAGTTTTTTCGCACCAAGCGTCGTGCGCTCCAGCGTTTCAGGGATCAGGTGTACGCAAAAACGCGTGGCCGTCACCTCGCCCACCGTCAGGCTAATCCCGTCGATGCCCACATATCCTTTATAAAGGATGTATTTCATCAGGGCTTTATCCTGAATCTTAAACCAGATTTGGCGGTTATTTTCTGAGGTCAGAATTTTAGAAATTTCAGCCGTGGTCATAATATGGCCCGACATTAAATGCCCGCCGATTTCGTCGTTAAATTTAGCTGCGCGCTCAACGTTCACGCTGTCGCCTACGATTAGCTCGCCGAGGTTGGTGATGCGTAACGTCTCTTTCATCAAATCAAAGCTGACGCGATTGCCGTCGATTTCGGTTACCGTCAGGCAGCAGCCGTTGTGCGCCACCGAGGCCCCTGTTTCGAGATCCGGCAGCATTTCAGTTGGCATATCAATAACGTGCGTGCGGAAATTCGGTTTCTCATCGATGGAAACCAGGGTCGCCGTGCCCTGCACAATACCTGTAAACATCTAAAAACTCCTGGCAATTCGCAGACGGTAACGCTACCGCCATTAACAGACATTTTCGCACTTTAGCAGTTGGAAAATCAGCTTGCCAGTGCGGGGCGTGCGCTGACTCTATTTTTGACTGGCGTATAAATAAACTCCCGCTACAATAGACTGGTTATTTCCCCAGTTCATCTTCTTGCTGCCTGTTTTGGCGGCTTTTTTAGTCTCTCATACATATAAAAATAATCAGGTGTAATCATGCAGAAGTACCTCACCGAAGCTCGCCAGCTCCTTGCCCTGGCGATACCTGTCATCATCGCGCAGGTCGCTCAAACTGCAATGGGATTCGTCGATACCGTGATGGCCGGCGGCTATAGCGCCACCGACATGGCCGCCGTGGCTATCGGCACCTCCATCTGGCTGCCCGCAATTCTGTTCGGCCACGGGCTGCTATTAGCCTTAACGCCAACCGTTGCGCAACTTAACGGCTCGGCCCGGCGCGAGCGCATTGCGCACCAGGTGCGCCAGGGATACTGGCTGGCGGGCATGGTCTCCGTGCTGGTGATGGTGGTGCTGTGGAACGCCGGTCATATCATTCACGCAATGCACAATATCGATCCTGAACTGGCGGATAAAGCCGTCCGCTATCTCCGTGCGCTGCTGTGGGGCGCGCCAGGTTACCTGTTCTTCCAGGTGGGCCGTAACCAGTGCGAGGGCCTGGCCAGAACAACACCGGGCATGATGATGGGGTTTATTGGCCTGATGGTGAATATTCCGGTTAACTACGTCTTTATTTATGGCCATCTTGGTATGCCAGAGCTGGGCGGCGTGGGCTGTGGCGTAGCGACGGCAGCGGTGTACTGGGTGATGTGTTTCAGCATGCTTTCCTATACCAGAAGAGCTCGCTCGATGCGCGACATCAAAAACCCGGAAGGTTTCAGCAAGCCGGACTGGGCGGTAATCAAGCGTCTGAGCCAGCTTGGGCTGCCGATTGCCCTGGCGCTGTTCTTCGAAGTCACGCTGTTTGCCGTTGTCGCCCTGCTGGTTTCTCCGCTGGGTATCACCGACGTGGCCGGGCATCAGATTGCCCTCAACTTCAGCTCGCTGATGTTTGTGCTGCCGCTCTCTTTGGGGGCCGCGGTGACCATTCGCGTCGGCTTCCGTCTTGGTCAGGGCTCGACTCTGGATGCACAAATTGCCGCCCGCACCGGCGTTGGCGTGGCCATTTGCCTGGCGGTATGCACCGCGCTGTTTACCGTCATTTTCCGGGAGCACATTGCGCTGCTGTATAACGACAACCCGGCCGTTGTCGCGCTGGCGGCACATCTGATGCTACTGGCGGCGATTTATCAGATCTCCGACTCAATACAGGTCATTGGTAGCGGCGTACTGCGTGGCTACAAAGATACACGCTCGATCTTCTTTATTACGTTCATCGCGTACTGGGTGCTGGGCCTGCCAGGCGGCTATATTCTGGGATTAACCGACTGGGTTGTCGAACCGATGGGCCCGGCCGGGTTCTGGATCGGCTTTATTATCGGCCTGACCTCCGCCGCGATTATGATGATGTTGCGCATGCGCTGGCTGCAGCGTCAGCCTTCGGTCACTATCCTGCAGCGCGCAGCACGTTAATTAAACAGTGTAGCCGCACCAGCGGCTACTTTCCCCCCATTCTGCGCAGATGCTCGGCAATCGCGTGAAATCTGGAATAAAATTGCGAGTTTCCCCTTGCAAGCCCCGAGGTGTATCGCTAATATTCGTCCCCGCTGTCGCCAAGACAACAATGCGTTCATAGCTCAGTTGGTTAGAGCACCACCTTGACATGGTGGGGGTCGTTGGTTCGAGTCCAATTGAACGCACCATTTCAAATATATCAGTGCGTCCGTAGCTCAGTTGGTTAGAGCACCACCTTGACATGGTGGGGGTCGGTGGTTCGAGTCCACTCGGACGCACCATATTTGCTAAAGCAGTTCCCTTCTTCATTCGTTTTTCTTCAACCTGATAAACCCCAAAATTCATTTTTACACGCAAGCCTGTAGTGCATGAAAACGTCAATTTTAGCGTTTTGAGCGTCCGGCGGTGTTTTGGGATGCGAAAGCCCGAAAGGTTGCATATCATAAAGCGAGTTATTCACTAAACCACGACAGGTGACTTATGGAAATCGATCTCGATAATCTGGTGTTTTCCGGGTTAGATGAAGCCGAAGCGCGCAACGCCGAGCGCCAGGAAGACGCAGACAAAAAAGCTCAGGCCGTTGTGGCCGATGACGACTGCGGCGACGCTTGCAAGATCTGATAAAAAAACCGGCTTATCCAGCCGGATTTTTTATGTTACGCCAATCTTCTCACCGCAATACATTTCACTTCTACCAACAACCCCGGCCGGGCCAGTTCGGACACGCCGACGCAAGTCCAGGCACAGTGTCCTCTCGGGAATAGGGCATCTTTCACCTCCCGAAAAACATCCATATGTTCCTTCATGTCTACGTGGTAAGTCGTCATCTCCACGACATCTTCAAAGCTGCAGCCCGCTGCCTGCAGGACCAGACGCAGGTTTTCCCAACAGGCCATAAATTGCGCCCTTGGGTCAGTGATTACCTGTAAATCAGGCGTGCGCCCCACCTGACCCGCGCAATAAACCGTGTTGCCTGCCACCACCGCGGGCGCATAACCCGCCCGCTCAGCAAGCACTTGCATGGCCGGTGGCATGATAATTTCTCTGTCTGACACGTCTTTCTCTCCCCATTATTCAAAGGCGCGTCGTCCGCACGCCTGCAGATGAATCGTTTTGCGCTCACCCGATATTGCCCGGGTTTAGCGCATCTTCCAGGAATCTTATCGCGTTTCTCAGCGCCTGGTCTGCCTCCGGCAATATCCCGGCAAACAAATGCCAGACGTGAAACATTTCCGGCCAAACTTCCAGAGTGGTGCGAACCCGGCTTTCGCTCATGTGGGATGCAAGGCGAATGGCGTCGCTCAGCATCACCTCGTTTTCACCAACCTGTATCAGCGTGGGAGAAAGCCCTTGTACATCGGCAAAGACCGGAGAGGCATCCGGATGTGTGGGCAGTTCTCCGGCAAGAAAACTTCGGGCCAGTTGGTTCAGAAAAGCTACGCTGCATAAAGGATCCAGCCCATCCCGAGCCGTTGCAGATGCGCCGCTATGCGTTAAGTTAGCCCACGGTGAAATCGCCACTGCGGCGGCGGGTAATGCAAGGCCCGCATCGCGCGCTTTACGCATCAGCGTGACAACCATCGCACCGCCGGCGGAATCCCCCGAGATCATCAACGAGCACGGGCTTGTACCCTGTTCAAGCAAGGTTCGGTAGGCCTGAAATACATCATCAATTGGCGTCGGGAAAGGAAACTCAGGCGCCTGACGATAATCAACCGCATACACTTTAGCCTTCAGGGCACGAGCATAACGCCCGGTTAATCCCCGATAGGCATCTACCCCACCGTGAACGTAGCCACCGCCATGAATATAAAGCATCACCCGGCCATCAATCACCTCCGCAGGCGAGACCAACATTGCCCCAACGCCGCCAAGGCTGACGTGAGCAAAGGTTACGCCCTCCACGGCAGGGAACAACTTATCAAGCTGCTTCACATAGTCAGCCCGAACCTCTTTCCAGTCGGCATCAGACTGGCCATATACCTTCTTCACAACCGGCCCGGCGGCTTTTATCCAGCCCTTAAGGGCTGCCTGTGCGTTATCAGGAAGCATTTCTTTCTCCATTGTCTACTGTGATTAAACAAAAAAGATTATGCTTAATGATTTGACGAAAAGGGTTCGCCAATGCCGATCCGCTCAGGCGCTAAAAACCATTCAGATCTCGATCTCGGCAGCCTGCTTGTTTTCGTGGCCATCGCGGAAAGCGGGAGCTTTGTCGCCGGAGGAAAGGCGCTGGGATTAACCCGTTCCGCCGCGGGTAAAGCGATTGCACGCCTTGAAGCACAGCTGGAAACACGGCTATTTAACCGCACAACGCGAAGCGTCGCTCTGACCCGCGATGGCTACGGTTTTTATGAACGCTGTGCGCAGATTTTGCAGGATATTGAAGAGGCAGAAGCCAGCGTCCGGCAGAATTTTTCCAGCCCCAGCGGAGTGCTTCGGCTCAGCGTCCCGGAAACGTGGGGCAAAGTTGTGCTACTGCCCTTCCTGAAGCACACCCTGGCAACGTGGCCCCGGCTGGATATTGAGGTTAATTTCACCGACCGCGTAGTGGATCTCGTCGCAGAGGGGTTCGATCTCAGCCTACGACTGGGTAATTTGCCGGAAGATTCGCAGCTTATTGCACGAACCGTGCAGCGCATTCGCCCTCATCTTTTTGCTTCTCCGGACTATTTGGCCAGCTCTGGCGTGCCAGGCGTGCCGGAAGATCTTCGCCTGCACCAGCGGCTGATTTACGGCCTGAGCCCGCAAACGGCAGACTGGACGCTGTTCACGACCAGTAATGAAAGCGTGGTGGTTGCAGGGCATAGCAGGATCCGCTTCGACAGTGGGGAAGCTATTTGCGCCGCCGCTGTTGCAGGCTTAGGCGTCGCTTTTCTGCCTGCTTTTCTAGTGGCCCGGTATGTCGCAGAGGGTACGCTGGTGCCTGTGCTACCTGAATTAGGCGGCGCGCCTCTGAGCGTGAACGTGGTGTATCCTAATCGAAAACATCTGGCAGCCAAAGTCAGGCTGTTTATCGACAGCCTGGTGGAGCATCTGTCAATTTAGCCCCACGCTGACAGACAGAAAATGTTTCGCCATGAAATGGCCTTCTACGTTTACCTGATACACGTTTTGCGGCCCCGGCGCGAATAAAGCCAGCCAGAACGGACAATAAAAAGCTCAAACATTCACCAGACAGTATCAACAGGGCTTGTCAATGTCCGGATCGCCCGTCATAATGTTGTCACTTCTCATTCAGGAAGTTAAAACAATAATCAATTCAGCCGGTTATCGTTTTATTATTCGTATTCAGTGCGTTCATAGCTCAGTTGGTTAGAGCACCACCTTGACATGGTGGGGGTCGTTGGTTCGAGTCCAATTGAACGCACCATTCCTTCTTCTTTTCATCATCTCTTAAAACTCTCAAACATCTGGCAACGCCCCGATAACAACTCGCTGTAAAACTGTGCACTCCGTCGCTGAATCAACGGTTTTGATTCCTTTTTCAGCCAGATTTATCTATACTACGCCCGTTCTTAACTTGAATGGTTTCAGCTCATTGGACTCCTTTTTTATACAACAACATTGTCTAACGCTTTCCCCTGCTGAACCACAAGCACACTTTCCTCTGCACGCTTTATTTCTGTCACCTATCCTTACCAGGTGCCACTTTCAACACCACAGTATTCTTTTAAGCTCCGGCAGCCCTGCCTCCCGGAACCGAGTTTCAACAATCCTCCTCAACTTATAGATAAGACTGTCATGAAAAAGACTAAAATCGTTTGCACCATCGGTCCAAAAACCGAATCCGAAGAGATGCTGACTAAAATGCTCGACGCGGGCATGAACGTTATGCGTCTGAACTTCTCCCACGGTGACTATGAAGAACACGGTCAGCGTATCAAGAACCTGCGCAATGTCGTCGCGAAAACCGGTAAAAAAGCCGCTATTCTGCTGGACACCAAAGGCCCAGAAATCCGTACCATCAAGCTGGAAGGCGGTAACGACGTTTCCCTGAAAGCAGGCCAGACCTTTACCTTCACCACCGACAAATCCGTGGTCGGCAACAGCGAAACCGTTGCGGTCACCTACGAAGGTTTCACCAACGATCTGACCGTTGGCAACACCGTTCTGGTGGACGATGGTCTGATCGGCATGGAAGTTACCTCTATCGAAGGTAACAAAGTAATCTGTAAAGTGCTGAACAACGGCGACCTGGGTGAGAACAAAGGCGTTAACCTGCCGGGCGTGTCCATCGCACTGCCAGCGCTGGCTGAGAAAGACAAACAGGATCTGATCTTCGGCTGCGAACAGGGCGTTGACTTCGTGGCAGCATCCTTTATCCGTAAGCGTTCTGACGTGGTTGAAATTCGTGAGCACCTGAAGGCTCACGGCGGTGAGAAGATCCAGATCATCTCCAAAATTGAAAACCAGGAAGGCCTGAACAACTTCGACGAAATTCTTGAAGCCTCTGACGGCATCATGGTTGCTCGTGGTGACCTGGGCGTTGAAATCCCGGTTGAAGAAGTTATCTTCGCGCAGAAGATGATGATCGAGAAATGCGTTCGTGCGCGTAAAGTGGTTATCACCGCGACCCAGATGCTCGACTCGATGATCAAAAACCCGCGCCCTACCCGTGCGGAAGCCGGTGACGTGGCAAACGCCATCATCGACGGCACCGACGCAGTTATGCTGTCCGGTGAGTCTGCAAAAGGTAAATACCCGCTGGAAGCTGTGACCATCATGGCAACCATCTGCGAACGTACCGACCGCGTGATGACCAGCCGTCTGGACAACAACAACGACAGCCGCAAACTGCGCATCACCGAAGCCGTTTGCCGTGGCGCTGTTGAAACCGCAGAAAAACTGGAAGCACCGCTGATCGTGGTTGCGACCCAGGGCGGGAAATCCGCTAAAGCCGTGCGTAAATACTTCCCGAACGCGACCATTCTGGCGCTGACCACCAACGAAGTGACCGCGCGTCAGCTGGTGCTGAGCAAAGGCGTTGTACCGCAGATGGTGAAAGAAATCGCCTCCACCGACGACTTCTACCGCCTGGGTAAAGAAGTTGCTCTGGAAAGCGGCCTGGCTCGTAAAGGCGACATCGTGGTGATGGTTTCCGGTGCACTGGTTCCAAGCGGCACCACTAACACCGCTTCAGTTCATGTTCTGTAATTGACTTGTTAACAAGTTTAATTACCAAAAAAGCGCCTCAGGGCGCTTTTTTTATATCACTTGCTGGCAGATCTTAATAAAAAAGCAAATCGAATTTTACTATTTAAGCTTACTCTTAATTAAGATGAATCCGATGAAATTCCCCTGTTTTCTCTCTTTTTTTTAACTTCCCGGCTCCGTTCGGTGCTTCTTTGAGCGAACGATCAAATTTAGGGGTATTCCCGACAAAAAATTATTCTCATCACAAAAAAGTTTGTGTAATACTTGTAACGCTACATGGAGATTAACTCAATCTAGAGGGTATTAATAATGAATCGTACTAAACTGGTACTGGGCGCGGTAATCCTGGCTTCTACTATGCTGGCAGGTTGTTCTTCTAACGCTAAAATCGATCAACTGTCTTCTGACGTTCAGACTCTGAACGCTAAAGTTGATCAGCTGAGCAACGACGTGAACGCAGTGCGTTCTGACGTTCAGGCTGCTAAAGACGACGCCGCTCGCGCTAACCAGCGTCTGGACAACCAGGCTCACTCTTACCGTAAGTAAGAGTCACTGGTATAAAATGGCGCACAATGTGCGCCATTTTTTTTGCCTGTTATTTATCCCCGCCTGCTACTGTGTCGCGCTCGTAGCCTCTTCAGCATTGACCACACCATTTCTGGCCGACTGCACTGCCGCCGTTGCCGCAGGTCTTTGCCCCGCAGAGACCACGACGGGATAACCCGCACGTCTGTAAAGCGCTTTCTCGACTAACGCTTTCTCCACGCCGCTACCGGCCCGGAACTCGCTAAACCCAGCGGGAAGGACATACGGCATGGTTTGCGTATTCTGCTGCTCATCCTGAGAAAGCGGCCGATGAACTTCGACATAGCGAACGCCGTTAGGCTCAACGGAGTATTTCACCGGATCGTTAATCACCCTCACCGGCGTGCCGCTTCGTGTTTGCTCAAACAGCGCTTTAATGTCGGGGGCATTCATTCTGATACAACCCGAGCTAACGCGCAGCCCTACGCTGTCCGGCGCGCTGGTGCCGTGGATCAGATATTCCCCGTTGCCATAAGCCAACCGCATGGCAAAACGCCCCAGCGGATTATTAGGCCCGGCAGGCACGACAGGCGGCAGCTTGATCCCTCTCTCCAGGGATCGCTGGCGAATACCGGCGGTAGGTGTCCAGGTGGGGTTCGGGATCTTTTGCCCAATCTTTGTTGTCATCAGCGGCGTTTCCAGCCCTTGCAGGCCAATGCCAATCGGGTAGACCTGCACGATGTTTTGGCCCGGCGGGAAGTAATACAGCCGCAGTTCCGCAAGATTCACCACAATACCCTCGCGCGGCACGTCCGGCAGCAGAAGCTGGCTGGGGATAGTCAGCACTGTTCCTGGTTTTGGCACCGGCGCAATGGTGTTATTGGCTTCCAACAGCAGCATCGCCCCGGTGTCAAAACGTCGGGCAATGGCCTGCAGGTTACGATCCCCTTCCTGAACCGTGTAAGTCTGGTTTTGACCAATCAGGCGGCTGCCTTCCGGCGGTAAGGGATAATCAAGGGCTAAAGCGGGCCGAATGGCGCTCAGTGCGCCGATAATAGCTAGTGTGAGTAGAGACGCGTATTTCATACTTTTTATTCCTGTAGTCGCGCTGGCGGGCACCAGCAGGCTGAAAGACAAGCGAGGCAGAAAACCGCCTCGCAAAACAGGACCATAGGTATGATTAAGTTTAGCTAACTTAAATAAGATTGGAGGCTTGGTTGCGAATTGCGCGAATCATCGCTTCCAGCCCCTGAGAGCGGGACGGCGTCAGATGCTGAGCGAGCGCCATTTTTTCAAACCACGGGCGCACGTCAAACGCCACGATATCCTGCGGCGTCATCTGCTGATAGAGAATAAACACGATAGCGATCAGTCCCTTAACAATAGCGGCATCGCTGTCGCCCTCAAGCGTAATCACGCCGTCGGGCTGCTGGTGCATGACTATCCATACCTGGCTCTGGCAGCCCTGAATAATATGCTCCGGCTTATGCTGGTTCGCCGCCAGTTCCGGCAGGCGGCTACCCAGTTCAATAATGTAGAGATACTTCTCTTCCCAGTTCGCACAGCGGCTGAAGTTTTTTAGCAGTTTGTCTTTATCCGGCAGCGTGGCCATGACCGTCTCCGTTATCCTAACAGGCTGTGAATACGCTGCAGGCCAGCGACCAGGCGATCCACTTCTTGCTCGGTATTGTACATGGCAAAGGAGGCGCGGCACATGGCCGGCACGCTATAGAACGCCATCAGCGGCATGGCACAATGGTGCCCGGTACGCACCGCAATGCCGTAGTTGTCGAGGAAGCTGCCGACGTCATAGGCATGGTGTTTACCGAGATTAAACGCCAGCACGCCACGGCGCTCTTCCGGGCCGTATACGGTAAGTTCGGGCACGGCCTGCAGCGCATGTTGAGCGTAGCGCATCAGGTTGCGTTCATACTCGCCAATTGCGCCCATACCCAGCCCTTCAACGTAGCTCAGCGCCGCCCCAAGGCCAATAATGCCGGCCGTGTTTGGCGTCCCTGCTTCAAAGCGCCACGGGGCCGCAGCGTATGTCGTCCCCGCGGTCAGGCTGACGGTAGCAATCATCGAGCCCCCGCCTTCCCACGGCGGCATATCCTGCAGAATGCTTTCTTTCACATATAACACGCCAATCCCCGTTGGCCCGTAGATCTTGTGCCCGGAGAAAAGATAAAAATCACAGTCCAGCGCCGCGACATCCGTGACGTGGTGCATCACCGCCTGAGCACCATCCACCAGCACTTTGACGCCGGCATGATGCGCCGTAGCAATCATCTCTTTGACCGGATTCTCGGTGCCGAGCACGTTAGAAACGTGCGTAATGGCCAGTAACTTTGTGCGCTCGTCGATAAGCGTCGGGAAGACCTCAAGCTGCAGCGTGCCGTCCTGGTTCAGCGGGATAACGCGCAGTTCTGCCCCGGTACGTTCACACAACATCTGCCACGGCACGATGTTAGCGTGATGCTCCATGGCGCTAATGATGATGTTATCCCCGGCCTGCACGTTGGCGTTGCCCCAGCTGTTGGCCACGAGGTTTATCCCCTCGGTGGTGCCACGGACAAAAACAATTTCTTCCGGTTTTGCCGCGTTGATAAACCGTGCCGCCTGGTTACGCACGTTTTCCATCAACGTGGTCGCTTCCGCGCTCAGCGTGTGAATGCCCCGGTGCACTGCGGCATAACCATGATGATAAAACTCAAGCTCGGCGTTGATGACCTGCTGCGGTTTCTGCGCGCTGGCGGCGCTATCCAGATAGGCCAGCGGCTGCCCGTTGACCTCACGGCTCAGTATCGGGAAATCCGCCCTGACCTGCTCAATTGAAAAACTCATGCCTCGCCCCCTGCAAAGCGCCGGGCGATACGCGCCAGCACCTGCTGTTTTAAGGCCTCGTCGCGAATACTTTCGGTAAGCTCTGCGGCAAAGGCGAAGATTATCATCTGCTGCGCGGCCTGTTCGCTGATGCCACGCGAGCGCAGGTAGAACATCTGCTCATCGTCAATACGTCCGATAGTCGCGCCGTGGCTGCACTTCACGTCATCGGCGTAGATTTCCAGCTGCGGCTTGGTATCCACTTCCGCAAGACGGCCAAGCAGCAGGTTGTTGTTGGTCATCTGCCCGTCGGTTTTAATCGCGTGCTGAGCCACTTTGATCATACCGTTAAACACCGCGCGGCCTTTGTCACGCACGATAGTTTTATGCAGCTGACGGCTGTTACAGTAGCCCTTGTTGTGCTCAAGCCAGGTTCGGGTATCGCACACTTCGTTATTCACCGGCAGCGCCAGGCTGTTGATGTGCAGCTGGTTGTTCTCGCCGTTAAGCTGCGTGCTGGTGTTGTGACGCAGTACCGCCGCCCCCAGCAAGAAGCTGTTGCTGTGAACCGTCGAGTCCTGCTCAATCAGCAGATCGTTGTGCGCAAAGTGATAGCTGGCCGCATTTTCAAACGCCAGTTTGTAGTGGCTGAGCTGCGCGTTGGCGGCCACTTCAGCGGTAAACCGCGAACCGGTAAAATGTGTCGCATCGTCAAGGCTGACGAAGTGCTCAATCACCGTGGCCTGAGCGCCCTGCTCGAGAATCAGGTGATGACGGTAATGGGCCGTCGCCATCTCCTGCCCTGCGCTACCACGAGTGACGTGCATCAGCAGCAGCGTTTTCTCAGGCTGCGTATTTCGCACCACGCGGATATGCGTCACGGTCTCCGCCAGGCTTTCAGTGAGGTGCAGGAAAACTTCGCCCTGAATCGGCGCGGGCAGCGTCTGGCGGTTATCGTCAATGCTAATCACAAAACCGCTATCGGTGATGTCATCACTCAGTTCGGCGCTGAAACGCCCGTCCACAAACACCAGCCGCAGCGCGTCTACCGGCAGGGCGAGCTCGTCACGCTGTTGCGCACTTAAAGGTGACTGCGGCGCAAATACAAACTGATTGTTCAGCAACCCGTCGAGCGGCGTGTACTTCCAGTTTTCATGCTTGCGCGTCGGCAGCCCAAGACGTAGCAGCTGTTGCATATGCTGCTGGGCCACCTGTGAGCGCCCGGTTCCCTGAGCCTCAAACAGGTGATGCCACTGCTGGAGCGCGTTGCCGTTACTGCTGTTCGGTAAGCCAGCCATAACCCTGCTCCTCCAGTTGTTTCACCAGGCTAAAATCGCCAGATTTAACGATGCGCCCCTGATACAGCACGTGAACAAAGTCCGGCTTGATGTAGTCCAGGATACGCTGGTAGTGGGTGACCACAATGAATGAGCGTTTGCCGTCGCGCAGAGAGTTAACGCCCTCGGCGACAATCTTCAGGGCATCGATATCCAGCCCGGAGTCGGTCTCATCGAGGATGCACAGCTCCGGCTCCAGCACCGCCATTTGCAGAATGTCGTTACGCTTTTTCTCACCGCCGGAGAAGCCCACGTTCACCGAGCGGGTGAGCAAATCTTCCGGCATTTGCAGCAGCTTGATTTTCTCTTCCATCAGATCCTGAAAGTCGAAGCGATCCAACGACTCAAGGCCACGGTATTCACGCACCGCATTCAGCGCGGTTTGCAGGAAGAACTGGTTGCTGACGCCGGGAATTTCTACCGGGTACTGGAAGGCCATAAAAATACCTTCGCCGGAGCGGTCTTCCGGCGACAGTTCCAGCAAATCTTTGCCCTTGAACTGCACCGAGCCGCCGGTCACTTCATAGTCTTCACGTCCGGCAAGCGTGGCGGATAAGGTACTTTTACCGGAGCCGTTTGGCCCCATGATGGCGTGGACTTCGCCCGGCTTCACTTCGAGGTTTAAGCCACGCAGGATCTCTTTATCCTCAACGCTGACCTGTAAATCTTTAATGCTTAACATAGTTTTCCCTTAATCCTTAACCGACGCTGTGTTCGAGGCTGATGGCTAATAATTTTTGTGCTTCCACCGCGAATTCGAGCGGTAACTCTGAGAACACGTCTTTGCAGAACCCATTGACGATCATTGAGATGGCGTCATCTTCGCTGATCCCGCGCTGCAGGCAGTAGAACAGCTGATCTTCACCGATACGCGACGTGGTGGCTTCGTGCTCCAGCTGCGCCGTGTTGTTGCGGCACTCCACGTACGGGAAGGTGTGCGCCCCGCTGTCCGGCCCGATCAACATCGAGTCGCACTGGGTGAAGTTACGGGCGTTGGTCGCGGTTGGCATGATCTTCACCAGGCCACGGTAGCTGTTCTGGCTATGACCGGCGGAGATCCCTTTCGAAATGATCGTCGATTTGGTGTTCTTACCGATGTGGATCATTTTTGTGCCGGTGTCCGCCTGCTGATGGCCGGAAGTCAACGCCACGGAGAAGAACTCGCCGATGGAGTTATCGCCACGCAGGATCACGCTCGGGTATTTCCAGGTGATGGCGGAGCCGGTTTCCGACTGCGTCCAGGACATCTTGCTGTTTTCGCCTTCGCACAGGGCGCGTTTGGTGACGAAGTTCAGGATGCCGCCGGTGTTGTTATCCCCCGGGAACCAGTTTTGCACCGTGGAGTACTTCACTTCCGCATCGCGATGAATAATGACCTCCACTACAGCAGCGTGCAGCTGATAGCTGTCGCGCACCGGCGCGGAACAGCCTTCGATGTAGCTCACGTAGCTGCCTTCATCCGCCACTAAAATCGTGCGTTCGAACTGGCCGGTTTTTTCCGCGTTGATGCGGAAATAAGTGGACAGTTCCATCGGGCAGCGCACGCCTTTCGGGATGTAGATAAAGGTGCCGTCGGAGGCCACTGCGGCGTTAAGCGCGGCGAAAAAGTTATCGTTCGACGGCACCACGGTACCCAGGTATTTTTTCACCAGCTCCGGGTAATCGTGAATGGCCTCGCCGAAGGAACAGAAGATAATGCCCTGCTCGGAGAGTTTTTCGCGGTAAGTGGTTGCGACAGAAACGGAGTCAAAAATGGCGTCGACCGCTACTTCACTACCTTCCCGTACCGGCACGCCCAGTTGCTTAAACGCGTCTTCGACTTCATTAGTCAGGAAAGCATTCGGTGGCTGCTGCACCGCTCCGGGCTGTGAGGCGCAGGTGTCGTCACAGCTCCCGCAGGATGGCGCGGAGTAGTAACTGTAATCCTGATAATTCAGTTTGTCGTAATTTGCTTTTAGCCAGTGAGGCTCTTCCATTTTTAACCATGCATGGAAGGCGTTCAGGCGAAACTCCAGCATCCAGTCCGGTTCGTTACGACGGGCAGAAATTGCCCGAACCACCTCTTCGTTTATGCCTTTCGCCAGCTGCTCGGTTTGCAGCTCGGTGAAAAAGCCCTCTTTATAATTGAGGTTGCCGGTCCAGGTTTTGACATCGTCAGTTGCTTCAGTATTACGAGACATAGTACCGCCTATACCCCAAAGCTTTCGCCGCAGCCGCACTCGTGCTGCGCTTTCGGGTTATTAAATTTAAAGATCTGATTCAGGCCTTCACGCACGTAGTCCACTTCCGTGCCGTCGATAAAAGGCATGGCGGAGAGCGGCACCCACAGGCGCGCGCCGTCAAACTCATAGACCAGATCGTCCGGTTTCGGCTCGGTGACCGTGTCCAGCACGTAGCCAAAGCCTGCGCAGCCCGTCTGTTTAATGCTCAGGCGAATGCCCTGTAGCTCAGGTTGTTTTGCGGCCAGGTCGCGGATATGCGCACTGGCGGCCGGGGTCAGGGTCAGCCCCTGCCAGGCAAAATCATTGGGATCAAAGGAACCGGTTTGCACATCCATTCTTCACCTCATTGCTCTCTGCGCCCGAAGGCCGATACCCTTATGTTAATGATAACAATTATCAATACAACGTTATGAAAACAGGGGTATTCGCGAAACGCTGGTTTTTTGGGCGTCTTTACTAAGGATAGACCGTCACGGAACTCTTGCAGATGGCGAAAAGAGCTGTTTAAGCCACTGGTGTAAAAGGAAATATCAAAGATGAAAAACGCCTGAGTCGGGCAAGGGAAAAGATGTATAGAAAATATCTATTTATGTGATTGGCAGCTCGAAAAGGCTAAAAAGAAGGACTTAAATACAGAACAATAAGTTATAAAAAACCTCCTTAAGACAAATAAGGTCAAAAAAATCTTTTTTTGGCCTGTAGCAGCTACACAGGTTCATTCTCCTATCTTACCCCTGGAAGGAACGCTATTAAGTGCTCTACCTGGAGGGTAAGTCGGTGACATGATTGGAATCCTGCTAATTGAGATTTATGCACTAAGGATGTATTATTTTCATAACATAAATAATGAGATACACAAATGAGCACTGGGCGTGTTAACTGGGTTGACTCCTTAAGATTCTTAGGGATTTTCTATATTTATCTTGGTCATTTCGAAACAAACGCAGGGAAGCTTTATCCTTTTGTTTTTTCATTTCACGTTCCGTTATTTTTCTTTATATCAGGTCTGTTCGCAAAGCAAATTCGCGAAGCGTCTGACATATACAAAGTAGCGATAAAATCATTTAGAAAAATAATAATTCCATATATAGCATTCTCGGTAATTGCTTTAATCATTATCGCTATCCACGGAGATTGGAGTCTGGACAAGACCATTGAAAATGGAGTTCTGGCTATTTACGGCATACGTAATCATATTTACGCCGGGTCTCTATGGTTTTTGCCGTGTCTTTTTGTGGTAATCATTTATCACTCAATTATTTCTTACGTATTGCGTAATAGATTTGTTGTTCTACTTGTCTCTTTCATCATTTACATGATTGCTTCATCGTATTCAATAGTCAGCAATCCGTCCTGGTTTTTTAATGCCGACAGCGCACTATGTTATCTGGTTTATTATTCTCTTGGAGGATGTGTATCTTCTATCTTGTTACAAGACCCCAATAATTACAATCAAGCCAATAAAATTATTTTCCTTTGCGTATCGTTTTTATCGTTATATTTTGCAGCCATGTGTTACTTTAAAGGTGCTGACTTTTACTTCGCCAACTTCTCTTCTCCACAAGTCCGGCTGGCGTTATCATTTTTGATCACGGCGATTCTTTTCATTCCAAACATTTATCTGGCATCACTTATTAAATGGGGTCCCATATCAACGCTAGGAAAAGCAACGCTTGTTCTGTGTGGCACAGAACAAATACTAAAGCTAATGATGTCTTCAATATTTGAATCAATTGGGTTAAAGGTTACTCTTGTCAATCCTCTTGAAGCAGTTTTATACACAGCCATATGCTTTGTTGTTTCCTATTTCACAATAGTAAAAATTTATAACAACATATCAAAGTGAAAATCATGGCACCGCAGGGTGCCATGTGCTTACATTTCACACCAGCCCTTTGCTGTGTAAATCAACCGTGAGAAGGATCCGCCGGACATCCTTTTGCTTTCCCCGCTTAGGGTTACCCTTCTTTCAGTAGCAACACCAGTTGCCGAATTTTAGTTACTAAAGAACGACTAGCAGTTACTACAGCGATCGTTACCCCTTCACCAATAATTCTGCCCGTTACAGACTTCAAGTTAGGGCCTTTTGCACTACCAATAAGCGTATTTTTAACCATACTGTAGTTCCATTTCCCACCTGACAACAGAGTTCTCATTTCCGTCTCAAATGTAAACACGATGACCCGCTTGATAAAAGGGAGCTTAGCCTGATGCTGAAAATGATTATGGTCACCGCCCGCGATCGCGTGAGGCTACAGGAAATCACCGGCGTTTTTCTCCGCTATGGATTGCAGGACATTGTGCGTTTGCTGGGCCTGTCCTCGCTGCATGACAAAATACGTGGCGGCGGCCAACACGATGCCTTGCCGATGCCGCAGCGCCTGTGCGCGGCGCTTGAAGAACTGGGCCCGACATTCGTTAAGCTCGGGCAAATTCTCTCGACCCGCAGCGACCTGCTCGAACCCGCATGGACGGAAGCGCTTAGCCAGTTAAATTCCGGCGCCAGCCCTCTGCCCTGGCCGCAGCTTGAACCGTGGGTTGTGGCGACGCTCGGGGCTCCGCCTGCGGAGGTTTTCGCCACCTTCGATGAAACTCCGCTCGCCAGCGGCTCGATAGCCCAAATTCACCGGGCCACGCTAAAAAACGGCGATGAGGTTATCGTCAAAATTCAGCGCCCCGGCATTGAAACACCCCTCAAGGCCGACCTGCGTTTACTGCGTTACCTGGCGGAAAGCCTGGCCCAGCAGAGCGCGGCACTCGCTCGCTTTCAGCCGGTGATGCTGGTGCGTTATCTGGAAAACGCCCTGAATCAGGAACTGGATTTTCGCCATGAGGCGGCCAACGGGGAAAAAATTTATCAGTTTTTCGCCGACACCGACGATGTTGTCATCCCGAAGATTTATTGGGACTGGTGCCACCCCACGCTGATGGTGCAGGCATTTTTGCCCGGCGTTGCACCGGTTGACGGTCAGCAGCTCGCTGCCGCCGGGTTTGACGGCCCGCTGCTTGCATGTAAAGGCGCAATGGCGTTCATCAATATGCTTTTTGAGCTGCGGACTTACCACGCAGATCCGCATCCCGGCAACGTCATGGCCCTGGCAGGCAACCGGGTCGGCTTTATTGATTTCGGCATGGTGGGAAGCCTGAGCCAGGCTCGGCGAGATGAGCTGTTATCGCTGATTTACGCCATCAGCGAGCGAGACACCGGCGGCATTGTCGATGCCCTCATCACGTGGAGCGGTCAGGATGCGTTGGATCTTAGTGAGCTGGAACTGGCGGCCAGCTATTTCCTGCAAAAACAGGGCAACCGCCCGCTACAGTTGGGAAAAGCGCTGACCGACATGCTTTCTACCGCCCGAGAATTTCAGCTGGCGCTGCCGCCGGATTTAGTTTTGTTGTTTAAGGCGCTGATCACCGCGGACGGCGTATTGCTTAGAATGGACCCACAGTTCGACATCATCCGCATTCTTCGCCCGGTGATTAAAAGGGAGATGTTAAAACGCTATACCCGCCTCGGAAGCCGCAGGCGTCTGCTTAAACTTGGCAACCGGCTTCTGGAAAGCGGAGATTCGCTGCCACAAACCCTGCACCTGGTAATGCAACGGCTGCGTCACGGCAAAATGCGCGCGGACATCAACGTAGAGAACATTAGCCAGCTAGGAAAGTCGCTTGAACGTGCCGCAGCCACGTTAGCGCTTGCCATTGTTTTAGCCGCTCTGACGATAGCGATCGCGCCGTGGCTATTCGGGCTGAACTGGACGCTGTTTGGCATCCCATTTTTCCCTGTGCTTGGTTTATTGTGCGCCGTTGCGGGAAGCACATGGCTGGTATTTCGGCTGTTAAGACGGTGAGAGGTTACGACATCGGAACCTGGCTCCGATGTCGTAACAATATTAACGCGCAGTATGCTGCAGCACCGGATAGGTAAACAGCAATAAATGGGTGATATTCAGCCCGACGTGGAACGCCACGGCAACCCACAGTCGCCCGCTCCACATCCATGCCAGACCATAAATAAGCCCGGCCAGCGCAGCGAAAATAATCAGCAGTGGCCCCCCAGCAAAATGGAGTCCACCGAATATCGCGGCTGAAAGAATCAGCGCCATAACCGGATGCATAAAGCCGGATAAACGCTGCTGGAGATAGCCCCGGAACAACGCTTCTTCCGCCAGGGAAACAAAGAAGATATTGGCAAACAGGAACGGCAGCAGCCACTGCGGAGAATGTGGCTCAATTTTCAATCCACCCAGCGCCACCGCCAGCAGCAGCAAACCGGGGATCAACGCAACCAGCAGGATCCACCAGGGCTTCGCAGGCTGATATTTCGGCTCGCTAACAAACAGCGATTTCATCCCCACCAGCAGAATAAAGGGCACCAGCGCTTTGTCGAAGTTGTAATACATTGAGAACGGCGCGCTTTGCGGCCCGGTAATAACCGAGTCCAGCACCTTTGGATTATGGAAACCGGGAACAGCATGGAGGGTCAGCGCTACCGAGGCGACAACCAGCAAAAATTCAAGCGCGTAGCGCACGGGTTTTCTGTTTACGACTTTTAAATAAGCGACGGCAAGCACGGTGATTACCGCCAGTGAAGACAGCGCCCGCCAGTCGAGTACACCATCAAAGGCCCCCCACACCACCGTCGCCAATAATAAGCCGAGAGAAATCTTTTTATTAAATTGCAAAACCAATAAGGCCGCAGCCAGTAATATCCACATAGTTTGCCCTTAAATTTATAAACATCCTGCGGCGGGCTTTGTAGCAAAATTAGCTGCGGATATATAGCTTTTTAAGAAAATTATCACATGAAGAAATTACAAATAGACAACCCACGCCCCTAATGGCCGGGCGTGGGCTTATTTCAGCTATTGATTTACACCACCGCCGTGGTCAGGCGGGAAGTACAGCACAGCTGGTCTTGCTGATCGTAGATATCAATTTGCCATACCTGATGACGCCGCCCCGCGTGAACCGCGCGACAAACGCCACGCACCACGCCTTCTCGCGCCGGGCGAATGTGGTTAGCGTTCACCTCCAGGCCAACCACTTTCTGGTCGCCTTCGGTGCACAGGTAACCTGCCACCGAGCCCAACGTTTCCGCCAGCACCACCGACGCGCCGCCGTGCAGCAGGCCAAACGGCTGCCGGGTGCGTTCATCCACCGGCATGGTGGCCTCAATTTCGTTGTCGTCAAAACGGGTAAATTCAATGCCTACATGGCCGACCATATTGTTCGCGCCCATTTTGTTGAGCGCGGCAAGCGTGGCTTCACGTCGCCAAATCATCCGATAATCTCCAGAAGAGCCTGTAATGGATGCCGCACGCCGTTGCCCTCAACGCGCTTGACCTGGCTACGGCAAGAGTAGCCAGTTGCCAGACAGCGGTTGCGCGGCAGGCGCTGCATCGCCTGATGCCAGGAGAGTTCATAAATGCCCAATGAATTGGCGAGATTCTTCACCTCGTGACCGTAAGTGCCAGCCATGCCGCAACAGCCAACGCTCACGCTCTCGAGCTTCGCACCAAAACGAGCAAAAATACCGGCCCACTGATTCGGTGCCGCCGGCAACGCCGTCACTTCGGTACAGTGGCCAAAGAGGTACCATGCTTCTCCCCCCGCGCCCTGCACTTCCCGTTCTTTCAGCGCAGTCTGGAGCCACTCGTGCACCAGCTGAACCTGAAAATCACCGCGTTCTTCGCCTAATGTCTGTTTATATTCATCGCGATAGCACAACACCAGCGCCGGATCGACGCCGACCATTGGCATACCCAGTTTCGCAATGCGATTCAGAAACTCAGACGTTTTGCTGGCCGTGCGTGCAAAACGCTGCAGGAAGCCTTTAATGTGCTGTGCTTTACCGTTCGGCGAGAACGGCAGCACCACAGGTTCAAAGCCTAGCTTATCGGCAAGCTTAATGAAATCAGCCACCACCTGAGCATCGTAATAGCTGGTGAACAGGTCCTGCACCACCAGCACAGTTTTGGCCCGCTGCTCGTCGGAATAACGCTCCAGCTGTTCCAGCGTGACGTTGGCGGAGCGGTGCCCGACCAGTTGCTGCTGCAGCGTCGGCGTAGACAGCATAGGCAAGTCAACCATGCCGATATGCCTGCGGGACAAACTCTGCACCCAGGGCTGGCTCATAAAGAAGTTAAAGGTTTTCGGCGCGCGCGCCATCAGCGGCGCATAGCTTTCGACGGAAGCAACCACGTGGTCCCGCAGCGGGCGCAGATAGCGCGTGTGGTAAAGCTGCAGGAAGCGAGAGCGGAACTCCGGCACGTCGATTTTAATCGGGCACTGGGTGGAGCAGGCTTTACACGCCAGACAGCCAGACATCGCCTCTTTAACTTCATGGGAAAAATCGTACTCCCCCTTGCTGGCGTGCCACGAGTTACGGGTCCGCTCGATAAGACCGCGCAGGCTGGCGCGCTGTTCCGGCAGCTGTTTCTCAAGCTGCAGCGGGTCAACGCCGCGCTCGGCCAGCAGACGCAACCATTCACGGGTTAGCGTGGCTCTCCCTTTCGGTGAGTGAATACGGTTGCTAGAGATCTTCATCGACGGGCACATCGGGCTTTTCACATCGAAATTAAAGCACAGGCCGTTGCCGTTACATTCCATCGCCCCGCGCCAGGAAGTACGAACCGCGATGGGGATTTGGCGGTCAAACGTCCCGCGCTTAACCGCGTCAACCTGCATCATCGGGTCATCTACGCCGAGCGGCGGGCAGATTTTTCCGGGGTTAAGGCGGTTTTCCGGATCAAATGCGGCTTTAATGCGGCGCAGCTCTTCATACAGCGTTTCGCCGAAGAAGGCAGGGCTGTACTCGGCGCGGAATCCTTTGCCGTGTTCGCCCCACAGCAGGCCGCCGTATTTTGCCGTCAGCGCCACCACGTCGTCGGAGATGCTTTTCATCAACATTTCCTGCTGCGGATCGCACATATCCAGCGCCGGGCGAACGTGAAGCACGCCCGCATCAACGTGGCCAAACATCCCATAGCTGAGGTTGTGGCTATCCAGCAGCGCGCGGAATTCAACAATGTAGTCCGCGAGGTGCTGCGGCGGCACGCAGGTATCTTCGGCAAACGGAATCGGTTTTGCCTGCCCCTTTGCATTCCCCAGCAAGCCAACGGCTTTTTTACGCATGCCGTAGATTTTTTCGATACCGGCAAGTTCATCGCATACCTGCCAGCCAATCACCCCGCCCTCGCCTGTGGCGATCAAAGCATCAAGACGAGCGCATAATTCGGTCACCTGCCCGTCAATAAGCGCCTGGTCGTCCCCGGCAAACTCGACGATGTTCAGGCCAAGCATTTCTTTGTCCGGCACGTCGGTAATCAACTCGCTGACCGAGTGCCAGACGATATCTTCCCGCGCCAGATTCAGCACTTTGGAATCGACGGTTTCCACCGACAACGCTCGGGCATCCACCATGAATGGCGCGTTGCGCAGGGCCGAGTCAAACGAGTCGTACTTCACGTTCACCAGGCGGCGCACGTTCGGCAAACGGGTAATATCCAGCTTCGCCTCGGTGATAAACGCCAGCGTCCCCTCGGAGCCGGTAAGAATGCGGGTTAAATCGAACTTGCTCAGATCGTCATTAAAGACGTGGCGCAGGTCATAGCCGGTGAGAAAGCGGTTTAGTTTAGGGAATTTATCGATAATCAGCTCGCGCTGCTCGCGGCAGCGTTCAAGCACGGTGCGGTAGATTTTCCCGCTTGATGTCTCTTCGCGGCCCAGCTCTTCGGCAAGCCCGGTTACCATCTGGTGCGTGTCCAGAATTTCGCCGTCCATCAGTACGGCACGTACACCCAGCACGTGGTCAGAGGTTTTACCGTACACCAGCGACCCCTGCCCGGAGGCATCGGTATTGATCATCCCGCCCAGCGTGGCGCGGTTGCTGGTCGACAGTTCCGGGGCAAAGAAGTAGCCGTGCGGCTTCAGGAACTGGTTGAGCTGGTCTTTAATCACACCGGCTTCCACCCGCACCCAACCTTGCTCAGGGTTTATTTCGATGATGCGATTCATGTAGCGGGACATGTCCACCACGATGCCGCCGTTCAGCGACTGCCCGTTAGTGCCGGTGCCACCGCCGCGCGGGGTAAACACCAGGGACTTAAAGCGCTCTTCGGACGCCACTCGGGTGATAAGCGTCACGTCGGCGGTTGACCGGGGAAAAAGCACCGCATCCGGCAGCAACTGATAAATACTGTTGTCGGTCGCCATGGTCAGGCGGTCTGCGTAGCTGGTGGCGGTGTCGCCGGTAAAGCCCTGTTGCTCCAGTGATGCTAAATAGCTGAGCACCAGCTGAACGACGCCAGGTGCCTGAGAAATTTGTGGGATCATTGACGGGTAGACCCTGTGTTGCGTGTAAGAGTTATCGTTTGCGTGTCTGTCATGTTTTTATCATATTCCGTCACGATTTGCGGCTGTTATTTCAGATAACACGAAGCGAATTGCGCCTGTCAAAAATCAAGGAAATACATCATCATTAAATTATCGCCATGCGAATTTAGCGCGGGTGCATTTTATTGAGGTGATTCTTCCTATGGTTAAAGTCAGTCAGCCAAAGGATCTGCTGCAGATCCTGCTGTCCGTGCTGTTTATTTCGGTGATGATTATCGCCTGTCTGTGGATCGTACGTCCCTTTGTTTTAGGCTTTGCCTGGGCCGGGACTATCGTGATTGCGACCTGGCCCCTGCTCATCAAACTGCAAAACCTGCTGTGGGGAAAACGTTCGCTCGCGGTGCTGGTCATGACTCTGCTCCTGCTGATGCTGTTCGTTATTCCGATTGCCATGCTGGTGAACAGCCTGGTGGACAACAGCGGCCCGGTCATTAATTGGGCGACGAAGGGGCATATGGAGCTGCCGACCTTTGAGTGGCTGCACAGCATTCCGCTCATCGGCGACAAGCTCTACAGCGGCTGGAACACGCTGGTGAGCAGCGGCGGCAGCGCGATTATGGAAAAGGTTCGGCCGTATATCGGATCCACCACTAGTTGGTTCCTCGGCCAGGCCGTGCACATCGGCACCCTGCTGATGCATCTCGGCCTGATGCTGCTGTTCAGCGTGCTGCTTTACGCTAAGGGTGAAACGCTGGGGAACGGTATTCGCCACTTCGCCTTCCGCTTAGCGGACAAGCGAGGCGATGCCGCCGTGCTGCTGGCAGGCCAGGCGATTCGCGCCGTCGCGCTCGGCGTCGTCGTCACCGCGCTGGTTCAGGGCGTGCTGGGCGGTATTGGCCTGGCGGTATCCGGCATTCCTTACGCAGCCCTGCTCACGGTGCTGATGGTGCTTAGCTGCCTGATTCAGCTTGGCCCGCTGGTAATTCTGGTGCCCGCCATTATCTGGCTGTACTGGAGCGGCGATACCACCTGGGGGACGGTGCTGTTGGTATGGAGCTGTGTCGTGGGCACGATGGATAACGTGATTCGCCCGGTGCTGATTCGCATGGGCGCAGACTTGCCGATGATCCTGATTCTCTCCGGCGTTATCGGCGGGCTGATTGCGTTTGGGATGATTGGCCTGTTTATCGGCCCGGTACTGCTGGCGGTTTCTTATCGCCTGATTTCGGTCTGGATGCATGAAGCGCCGGCTCCGCAGGACGATCCGCAAGAGGTGGTAGAACTGCTTGAGGAGCAGGAGACGCTGAGTGTGAAGAAATAAGGGTATGGGAGGGTTTGTGGTGTTTATATTCACACAAACTCTCTATGCGGTAGTATCTAAGG